>NZ_RFFL01000002.1 GCF_003696285.1 Stutzerimonas nitrititolerans | reverse complement strand
TTATCCAAACTGCACAGAGTGATACGTGCATTTCTCCAGAGTCAGCCAAGTGCTGCTAACAGCGTCATTGCACGGGATCATCAGCAATGAAATTTCTCCTGAAGTTTTCATATGTCCAAGCCATTTTGTGGCCTGGCCTGTTGGGTATTTCCTTGAGTGCCTGCAGTGCGCTTGGTTCGTTCGGTGGCGAAAGTTTCACGCTGGAAGGCGAGTTGCCGGCCAATTTTTCCCTCAAGGCGCAAGCGCAGTACAGCGTTGCCAACGAATGTAACGGTCGTTGGCAGGCCAAGACGTTCCAATCGAATCTCGACAGTGCTCCTCACCAATACCGTTTCAAAATACCTGTCAGCTACCGCGATGGGCTTTGCGAGATGCAACTGAGTAAAGTCGCGCTGTTTATATATGGCCGTTATGGTGGCAAGGAGTGGCAACAAACTTATGATAATGGCGGATTGGTGATGGTCGATAAGCTTCCTGAACGCGCCCCGGAATTCCAGGCTGATGGGACTTTTACCAAGAGAGCTAAATGTACATGGGTTTTTCAAATCAGCAAACTTTATTTAGAAATTTCTAAGCTACTTAGCTGTAGAGGGGCAGGCGCTTATCTGGTGCGTGAGGATTTGCCCGATAAGACCGTACGGTTGGGATTTGACTTGAGTGGTAAAGAACGTCCATATCTAAATGGCTATTGGTTAGAAACTTCAACGGGATGGAAACCCTGCACCGGACGCTGGGGGACTCGGTTCGAAGAACTTTGCACCAAGCCGCCACAGTTCCGCACGTTCAGAATGAATGATCGCGAATGTACTGTTTATCCAAACTGCACAGAGTGATATACGGATGAATGACTCGGCTAATACCGTCCGGCTCGAATGCCCATTTCTCAGCGACTGGATCAGCTTCCGGTTAGTAGATGAGCACGGGAGCGGGAGACCTTTTTCCGGTCTTGCTTACAAAATTCTGGACAGTCAGGGACAAGAATACACGGGTGTGTTGAATGGCGAAGGGTATGCCTGCGTAGAGCAGATTTATTGTGGGCTGGTTGTTTTACAAATATCAGTTGCCTATACGGGAAGTGATGAGTGGTATGCGAGGATTTCCCGTCGGGATAAGTTCATGCTTCCCTTGACTGCTCTGCAAGTAGCAGCTGAATCATCTCCGTCCGGCCCTCGCCGTGCCAACGGCGAGACCTATCTAGCCGAGGCTCGTGCTAACCAAGAAAGAGCTCATTTTTTCCGCGTGGAAGTCAGCGACTTTGCCGAGGCCAAGAAACATCTTCCAGAGCCCGATGAGACATGGGGGCCGCGCCCAGAGACCATGCTTAAACGAAACCTTGGTCTGGATAAAGACAGTGCTGGGCTGGTCTTACCTTCTGGGGTCAGCTACATGCTCGAAATTAAAGCGTTGCGTGCTTACAGTCCGCTTTTTTCGAGGGAGAAAGACTTCTGTGCACTGAATGCTTATCACCTGGCGTTAATGAGCACCTTTGCTTATGCCCCCTTCAGCCAGGAACCGGCGTCCGCAGATCTGTATGAGTCTTCGCCGCCGCCCTACACGTTGCTCGGCAGCATCGGGCATGTGCTGCAGAACCAGTTGGGTCGGTTGATCAAACCGACCCGGTTCAACACGGCCGGACCCTACCATTTACTTTGCGAGGAAGTGCCCTATTCCAAACGTCTGGAAATAACGCCCTACGATCCTGAGCGTTACGTGAAAGAAGCGGAGGAAGGGTGGAAGAATCCAGAGGATGTGCATTTCCTCTATGACAAGGATTCTAGTACGCAGGCGTTCATCACTCATAACGACAATGTCGTGCTGATCTCGGTGCGCGGAACTCAGGAAATGTTTGCCGACACCACCCGTGATCTGGACGCACGCCAAGTAGCTTACGATGATGGTAAAGGCCAGGCTCACCGCGGTTTTTTCGAGGCCTTTCAGGCAGCGAAACCTTTTGTGAGACGCTACCTGGAAGCTTTTTACACCGGCGAACAGACCCTGATCGTCTGCGGCCATAGCCTCGGTGGTGCCATTGCTCTGCTGCTGGCGGAATGGCTGCGTTGTTTACCTTCCGGCCCCGATGTTGTTCTCTACACCTACGGCGCACCTCGCGCCGGCGACCGTGCGTTCGTTCAGGCCGCCCAGCCGCTGACGCACCATCGCATCGTCAATCACGATGATCCCATTCCCGCCTTGCCGCTACCCTGGATGGATGCAGAGTGGAAACTGGCGCTGTCCGGTACCGCGTTGCTTTTCAGTTCTCCGGTGGTAGGCATCGTGTTGTTGCTGGCAGGGCTGGTCAATCTGCACGGCGACCCCTATGAGCACCATGGTGAGCAGCAGCACTTCATGCCGCGCAAGCCGGGCGGGGGAAGCGAGGCGGCCATTCTCTGGCAGCCAGGCTGCGCATTGATCGACGAGCAAACCTGCGCGCGCTACGTGGGTGAAATCACTCTGGATGGAGATATGCCGAAACGCATTCCGCTGGCGGGATCCCACCATTCCAGCGATAGCGGCTACGCTCGTGCCGCGCTGACGACGCTGCTGCGCTGGCATGACAGCGTCGAAAAACGTGCAGGAGCTTTGTTCACAGACAGCGAAATCCGGGATATCTATGCTCAGGTGAAGAGTGTTCAGCAACTCCTCGAGAGTTGGCAGCCACGTTCCTTCAACGAATTTCGTTGGGAAGTCCGGCGTAGCGGCGACATGCGTTTCTATGGCAAGAGCGATCTGGAACTACGGGCTATCTATGCCGATGCACTCCAGAAGGGCGAACGGCTGCGCGACGAGCAAGAACAGGCACTCTCACGTGCGCAGCAGCGTTTGCTGGCCCAAGCCGAGCGTCTCGTGACGCCGCACAGCGTATTCGGCGAGCATGCGGAGCGGGCAGACGTGGCCGAGTTGGTGGCGCAATGGCGAGCGCTGAAAGAAAACCAGGCAGCGGAGAGACTGGCTGGGATCAATGCTAAAACTTTACCCAGCTACGTATAAAAACAATCGCTCGTTTGCTTCAGCGCTCGATGGATTGCCGGAAACTTATCGGCGCGCTCGCTGAGGTAGGCTCCACCGAAACACTTGGAGCGCGGGGCTTGGTTTGGCAGTTCGGCTGCGGCAACTACGGCTACCAATCCTCGCGCTGCCTCACCCCCTCGTCGTCCCGCCCTCCAATTCGCGCATCAGCAGCGCGTATTGCAGTTCGACATCTTCCGGCACGGGCAGGTAGACGGTGTGGCCGTCGCCCGGGGCGACCTCGATGGCTTCGCCGCGCTTGTTCTCCAGTTTTTCCAGGCGCAGGTTGAGGTTGCCTTGAGGGGTCATCAGCTCGAGTTTGTCGCCGACGGCGAAGCGGTTCTTCACCTTCACTTCGGCCAGGCCGTTGCGGCGTTCGCCGGTCAGTTCGCCGACGAACTGCTGGCGTTCGGAGAGTGAGAAGCCGCGCTCGTAGTTCTGGTATTCGTCATGCACGTGCCGACGCAGGAAGCCTTCGGTGTAGCCGCGGTGGGCGAGGGATTCGAGGGTGTCCATCAGCGACTTGTCGAACGGCTTGCCCGCCAGCGCGTCGTCGATGGCCTTGCGGTAGACCTGGGCGGTGCGCGCCACATAGTAGTGGGATTTGGTGCGGCCCTCGATCTTCAGCGAATGTACGCCCATCCGTACCAGACGCTCGACGTGCTGCACGGCGCGCAGATCCTTGGAGTTCATGATGTAGGTGCCGTGTTCGTCCTCGCTGACCTCCATGAACTCGCCGGGGCGACTGGAATCCTCCAGCAGGAACAGTTCATCGGTGGGCTTGCCCACGCCGAGGGTCGGCTCGGCGCGTTGCACGGCAATCGGCTCGTACTGGTGTACCACCTCGCCCAGCTCGTTTTCCTTGGCTTCATGGGTCTTGTATTCCCAGCGGCAGGCGTTGGTGCAGCTGCCCTGGTTGGGGTCGCGCTTGTTGATGTAGCCCGAGAGCAGGCAGCGGCCGGAATAGGCCATGCAGAGCGCGCCGTGGACGAACACCTCCAGCTCCATGCCTGGCACCTGTTCGCGGATCTCGCCGATCTCCTCCAGCGACAGCTCGCGTGAAAGGATCACCCGGCTCACGCCTTGGGCGTGCCAGAACTTCACCGTGGCCCAGTTCACCGCGTTGGCCTGCACCGAGAGGTGGATGGTCATCTGCGGGAAATGCTGGCGCACCAGCATGATCAGACCGGGATCGGACATGATCAGCGCGTCCGGACCCATCGCCACTACCGGCGCCAGGTCCTTGATGAAGGTCTTCAGCTTGGCGTTGTGCGGGGCAATATTGACCACCACGTAGAATTGCTTGCCCAGCGCGTGCGCCTCGTCGATGCCGAGCTTGAGATTGGCATGGTCGAACTCGTTGTTGCGTACCCGCAAGCTGTAGCGCGGCTGCCCGGCATACACCGCGTCGGCACCGTAGGCGAAGGCGTAGCGCATGGATTTCAGGGTGCCGGCCGGGGACAGCAATTCGGAGCGCAAGGGCGGGTTCATGGCAGTCTTCTGCGTAACGGGGAAAAGGCGCAATTTTAACGGCCACCACGCGATCCTCAATGGTTGCGGCAGCATGGCCGGTGCGCGACACGATGCCGCAGCGGCGCCTTTCGTCGAAGTCATCGGCACCCGTATGCGGTTGTAGTGCTAGATTTCCCACCCATGAAAACCGCAATGGCCCACCGAACGACCCTTATCAGAATGCTGCTGCTCTGCATTCTGTTCAGTCTGTACGCCTGCGGTTTGCATCACGGGCAGATGCACGGCAGTGGTGATACGCCACCGCAACTGTCCGAAGCGAACCTTTCGCACCACCACCACGGGCACGCCGACAGCGAGCCTCCCGCCACACCCCACCACAGCTACACGCCGGCTTTTACCTGCCCGTTGTGCTCCTCGTATGCGCCGGCCGTGGCGATCAACAGCCTGGACTGGAGCATGGCGTTCATTGCGCATGCTCCGCCGCCAGTGCCAGTCAGCCTCGATCGGGTGCCTGCGCTGCCACGCCACCTGCGCCCGGCGATCAACCCCCGCGCCTCCCCCGAAGCGATTCGCAACAGCTAGCAGGCCATTGAAACTGTAGCGAGCAAGCGGCCCAGGCAAGACGAGATCGGATTCGAGACGTTCTCAGCGCCCATGGTCGAGCGCCGCTGCTTCCCATGGCCTGCCGGAACTGCATGGCAGCTGGCCGCTTGCGGCCGACTGCCGCGTCCTGCTCATGCTTATGGATCGCCTCATGACAACGAGACTTGTCTGCACGGCACTGCTTGTCGGTGCCTGTCGTTTTGCCTGTGCCGAAGATTCATCCCTGGAACTGCCCGCCGATACCGTCACCGCCGATGCTCTATCCGAGGCAGGGCTGAAGCTTGATCAGCCGGTGGAAACCGGCTCGCGGTTGGGGTTGAGCGTGCGTGAAACGCCGGCTTCGGTCAGTGTGTCCGATCGTTTCGTGATCGAACAACGGGGCGCCAAGGATACCCAGGACGTGATCAACGGCATGACTGGCATCAATGCCTCCGCCAACCCTGGCTACGGCGGCTTCGTGTCTTACCGTGGTTTTACCCAGAACCAGATCACCCAGTTGTTCAACGGCATCAACCTGGGCTACAGCAGCGCCACCCGTCCGGTGGACGCCTGGGTGATCGACCGCGTCGAACTGATCGGCGGCCCCTCGACGTTCCTTTATGGCGCTGGCGCGGTAGGTGGCTCGATCAACTACATCTCGAAGCTGGCCAGCCGCGAGGAAGAAGTATTCGATGGCCGCCTGAGCTATGGCAGCTATGACGAAACGGAGATCGCCTTCGGCATCAACCGCGCCCTTGGCGGCGGCCTCGATGCGCGCAACTTCGTACGCCTGGACTACAGCCATGGCCAGGGCAACGGCTACATCGACCGCAACGAGCGCAGCACCGACAGCCTGGCGATCTCCCTGCTCAGCGACCTGACCCCGAGCCTGAGCCACACGCTGGCCTTCGAATACCTGGAGGACCGGGAAGATAGCCCCTACTGGGGCTCACCCATCCTGCAGCCGGTCGGTGAGCGCATGAAGATCGACGAAGGCCGCCGTTTCGAGAACTACAACGTGGCCGATGGCCGCTACGAGCAGCGGGTGAAATGGCTGCGTTCCATCCTCGACTACCGGCTGAGCGACGCCACCCGCCTGCAGAACACGCTGTACCACTACGACGCCCAGCGTGACTACCGCAATCTCGAACAATATGCCTACAACGCCGACAATAGCCAGGTGCTGCGCTCCGGAGCCTATCTGCAGCGTCACGAACAGAGTGTGCTGGGCAACCGGCTGGTGCTCAACCACCAGCACAGCCTGTTTGGCATGGACAGCCAGTGGGCGGGCGGTTTCGATATCTCGCGTATGCACCAGACGCTGTACCCCAGGTCTGGCGGCTCGCTGTACCCGGTCGACCCGGAGCATTTCGATCCGGGCAGCTTTCTGGAAATTCCCGGCATGGCCGCCGGGCTGCAGAAACAGCGCCGCCACGTGATCGATACACAGGCGCTGTTTCTGGAAAACCGCCTGCAACTGAGCGAGCGTCTGTCGCTGCTCAGCGGCCTGCGCTACGACCATCTGAACATGGAAGTCACCAACTACGGCCCGGTGTCGGCGACCAGCCCGGCCTTCTTCGAGCGCAGCTGGGAGCCGCTGAGCGGGCGCCTCGGTCTGCTCTACGAGCTGACGCCCAGCGCCAACCTATATGCGCAGTACAGCACCTCGGCGGACTTGCCGGCCGGCTCGCTGGCCTCGGCGACCTACTCCAACGTTGGCTTGTTCGACCTGTCCAAGGGCGAGCAATGGGAGGTCGGCAGCAAGTTCGACTTTCTCGATGGACGCGGCTCGGCGACCGTGGCCGTCTACCAGATCGTGCGTCGGGACTTCGCCGTACGCGATTCCAACGACCCCAACCTGACGGTGCAGGCCGGGCAGCAGACTTCCCGCGGCATCGAGCTGGCCGGCAAGCTGCAACTCACGCCCAGGCTGCTGGCCGAGGCCAACTACGCCTATGTCGATGCCGAGTACGACGAATTCAACGAGGCGGTCGGCGGCGTGTCGGTATCGCGCAAGGGCAACACCCCGGTCAACGTTCCGGACAGCGTGGCCAATGCCTGGCTGACCTACGAGCTGGCCCAGGCCTGGAAAATCGGTGTGGATGTGCGTTACGTCGATTCGGTCTATGCGGACAACGCCAACACCCTTGAGGCGCCTTCCTACACCCTGTATGGCGCCTTCGTCCGCTACCAGCTGGACCCGCACACCAGCCTGACCGCACGGGCGCGAAACCTGACCGATGAGGTGTACGCCAGGCAGGCCTACGGCACCCAGTACTACATGGGTGCGCCGCGCACCTTCGACGTGGCCCTGGACTATAGGTTCTGACCGTGAAGCGCTACCTCTACCTCTGGCATCGCTGGCTGGGCATCGGCCTGTGCCTGTTCATGGCGCTGTGGTTCGTCTCGGGCATGGTCATGCTGTTCGTGGGCTATCCCAAGCTGACCCCGGCCGAACACCTGGCGCATCTGCCCGAGCTGCCGCGCGAGCGCTGTTGCGTCAGTCTCGGCCAGGCGCTGGCGGCCAGTGGACGCAGCGATGCGCCGCTGGCGGCGCGCCTGAGCAGTGTCGCCGGTGCGCCGCGCTATCTGTTCGACTACTTCGGTGGTAGGCGCATTGCGGTGGATGCGCGTAGCGGCGAGCGCATCGTCCAGGTGGACGAACAGGCTGCGCTGGCCAGCGCCCGCCAGTTCACCCAGGCGGGTGAGTTGCACCACCGCGGCCTGATTCAGGAGGATGCCTGGACCCGCTCGCGAGCGCTGGATGGCGACCGGCCATTGCACCGGATCGAGAATGCGGAGGGGCGACTGCTGTACGTCTCCGGCCAGACGGGTGCCGTGGTGCGTGACGCCACCTTCGCCGAGCGAGCCTGGAACTGGCTCGGCGCCTGGCTGCACTGGCTTTACCCGCTGCGCGACAGCCCCTGGTGGGCGCAGATCGTCATCTACCTGTCGCTGGCCGCCACCGCCATGGCGCTGCTGGGGCAGGTGATCGGCGTGCTGCGCTGGCGCTTTTCCAGGCCCTACCGCAGCGGCTCGCGTTCGCCCTATGCCGGGGGCTTCGCTCGCTGGCATCACATCGGTGGCCTGTTGTTCGGTGCGTTGCTGATCGCCTGGATCTTCAGCGGGTTGATGTCGATGCGTCCCTGGGGGCTGTTCACCGCGGCGCCCAGCCTGCAGGGTGCCTATCGCCAGGCTGCGCTGGCGCGCGACAGCGATCCGCAGCCCTTGGCCGAAACCCTTGCCAGGCTGCGCGAGAGCGGCTTCGCGCCGCGTGAACTGCACTGGCAGCAGGTGGCCGGCAAGACCTATCGCGTGGCCTATGACGGCCAGGGCGCCAGCCGCATCCTTGCCGCCGAGCCTGGCGCTACCGTGATGCTGCAATTGCCGGCCGAGCTGCTCGAACAGGCCGTGCGCAAACTCCCCGATGGCCCTTCGGCGGGCATCAGCTGGCTGCAACGGCACGATTTCTACTATTTCCAGCGCGCCGAGCAGAGCATGTACGGCTATCAACGCAAGCGGCTGCCGGTGTTGCGCGTGGCGCTGGACGATGAAGCGGCGACCTGGCTGCACATCGACCCGTACAGCGGTGCTCTGATCGAACAGCTCGGTCGTGCTCAGCGGGTGGAGCGCTGGCTATTCAACCTGCTGCACAGCTGGGACTGGCTCCCGCTGCTGGAACGGCCACGCCTGCGCGAGGCGCTGATGCTCGCGTTCAGCCTGGGTGGCCTGTTGATCAGCCTGAGCGGCGTGGTGCTGGGTTGGCGGCGCCTGCGTGGCAGGCGTCGCGCTCGGGACAGAAGGGCCCGAGCGTTCAACGCAGTGCGTTGATAGCGGAAACTGCCGGGCCCGAGTAGCTCGGGTCCGGCGGCCAAGTGCAGACGAGGCGACCGGTGTTACGCGGCAGCGATCACGTCGCCGTGGTTTTCCGGCTCGATCAGCGCGCGGTGCAGGGCGGCGATGGCGGCGTCGTAGTCTTCCTCGTTGACCACGCACTGCATCTCCACCTGGCGGATCGACTGGTGCACGGCCTGGATGCTGATACCGGCCTCGGCCAGCGCCGCGACGGTCTTGGCCAGGATGCCCTTGACCTTGAGGTCCGAGCCGATCGCCGAAACGATGGCCACGTTGTGCACGGTCACTTCAGCCGCCGGATAGTGCTCCTCGATCAGCTTGGCCGCGCGGTTGATCAGCTTGCGCGAACCGGAGAGGTAGTAGGTGATGCTGTTGGCGTCCGAATCCTTGTTCACCACGTAGAGCTTGAGCTGCTTGAGCAGCTTGGTGATCTCGATGTCGTAGGCCACGTCGCCGAGCATGTCCTGGTCGAACACCTCGATGCCGAAGACGTCCTTGCGCCCGGCTATGATCTCCACGCAGGGCTTCTCGCTCTTGTAGTCCTGGCTGATGAGGGTGCCGGCGTGCTCGGGCTCGAAGGCGTTCTTGATGCGCAGCTCGATGCCTGCGCGGCGCAGGGTCTTGGCGGCGCGCGGGTGGATCGCCTCCATGCCCAGGTTGGACAACTGGTCGGCAACGTCGTAGTTGGTGCGGCCGATGGTCACCACCTTGTCGGCGCCGACCAGGTTCGGGTCCGCCGAAGACAGGTGGAATTCCTTGTGGATGATCGCTTCGCGCGCGCCGGTGGCGGCGGCGATCTGGGCGAAGGTGATCTCGCTGTAACCGCGGTCGAAGGTGCTCATCAGGCCCTCGGCGCAATGGGTGTAGCCGGTGGCGATCACCAGTTCGCGGCTCAGGTCGACGCCTTCGAAGCTCTCGCGAACCATGTCCTCGAAGGGCAATGGCGAGTCGCAGTGCCAGCCGGTGAGGTCGACCATGCGCGCATTGATGCCGCGATGCTTGAGCGCCAGCACGGCGTTGAAGGCGCTGTGCGCTTCGCCCAGCGAGGCGAGCATTTCACGCACCTTCATCAGGTGTTCGCTGAGCTGGAAGTGGCCGTAGGCGCACAGGCGCTGCAGGCTGCTCATGCACTCGCGGGCATCGTCGATGCGCGAGTTGATGAACTGGTCGGCGGCGTGACGCTCGAAGTCGCCCGAGAAGAGTTCGGCATTCTTCTCCAGCATGCGCTGGCGCACGGTCTGCAGGGCCTCGAGCCAGGCGCCTTCGTTCTGCGCGTCGGCGAAGCGCTGGTAGACGCCCGGCTCGCCGGTCTTCTTGTGTTCCAGCAGCAGGTTGGTCATGCCGCTGTAGGCCGAAACCACGAAGACCCGCTGGTACAGCTGGGCGCCTTCGCGCTGGCCGATGAAGATATTGTCGAGTAGCTCGTCGAAGCGGCTCATGGAGGTGCCGCCGATCTTTTCTACGGTATGCATCGATTCAACGTCCCGTCTTGGGGTGAATTTCATCCCTGGGCCGGCTTCTGCAGGCCAAGCAAGGCCGGCCCCGCAGTAGCGGGCCGGACCTGGAGGATTCAGAGATAGCGTTGTGGCTGGATCTGCAGCGGCGTGAAATCCTCACGCTCGGCAACGAAGTCGGGGCGTGGTGCGAGCCCGCAGAACGGCGCCTGGGCCGCATTATCCACATGGTTGTAGACATAGAACAGATTGCTGCGCGCACTCGGCGTGATATTGCTGTTCGAACCATGCATGGTGTTGCAGTCGAAGAACAGCACGCTGCCCGCCGGCCCGGTGGCGGTGTCGATACCATGACGCTCGGCCAGCCGGGTCAGGCTGTCGTGGTCCGGCACGCCGAACTCCTGCTTGCGCAGCGACTTTTCATAATGATTTTCAGGGGTGGCGCCCACGCAACTGATGAATTGCTTGTGCGAGCCGGGGACCAGCATCAGCGGGCCGTTGTGCGGCTCGTTGTCGGTCAGCAGGATCGAGCAGCTGAGGGTGCGCATGCGCGGCAGGCCGTCCTCGACGTGCCAGGTCTCGAAATCCGAGTGCCAGTAGAACTCCTTGCCGGTGAAGCCCGGTTTGAAGTTCATCCGCGACTGATGCACATAGATGTCGCCGCCTAGAATGAAGCGGGCGACGGCGGCGATGCGCTCGTCCGCCGCGACGCGGGCGAACAGGGCGTTGTCCTTGTGGATGGCAAACACCGAGCGGATCGCGCCGCTGTCGGGTTCCTTGATGGTCTTGCCGGAGTCGGCGACGGCCGGGTCCTGGCGCATCCGGTCGAGTTCTTCGCGGAAAAACGCGACTTCCTCGGCACTGAAGAGGTTGGGGATGACCAGGTAACCGTCACGCTCGAAGCGTTCGATCAGCTCGGCGGAGATCGGCGCGTTGGCCAGGTCGCTGCGGTAGACAACCGGATCCAGACGCTCCTGCCAGCGGGGTTCGTCGTGCTGGCGCGAAGGGTAATGGTCGGTGTGTACAGGGTTCACTTCACATTCTCCTTTCGGTTGCTCTGACAATGTTCTCTGCGCTTCTGGCCAAACGGTGGTTCCGTTCGCCACGGGGCGCGCCCACCAAAGCGGTGCGGGCTTTTGCCTTTGTGGGAGCGCCGACCTCGGCGCGAAGCGCTGTCTCTGCTGGTAGGCTATCGCCTGCATTCGCCGCGAGGGCGCGGCTCCCACAAAAAGCAGGAGGGTTCAGACGACGGTTTCGGCCTCCAGCGGATAGACACCGCTTTCGTCATGCACTTCCTTGCCGTTGAGCGGCGGGTTGAACACGCAGGCCATCTTCATGTCCTCGCTGCCGCCGCGCAGCAGGTGCTCGTCGTGCTTGTCGAGGATGTACAGCGTGCCGGCTTCGATCTTGTAGATCTTGCCGTCGGCGATGGTTTCGATCTCGCCGTTGCCGCTGATGCAGTACACCGACTCCAGGTGGTTCTGGTAGTGGATGTGCGTCTCGGTGTTGGCGTAGATGGTGGTGATGTGGAAGGAGAAGCCCATGTTGTCGTCCTTGAGCAGCATGCGCGTGCTGTCCCAGGTTTCGGTGACGATCTTGCGGTTGGACTGCTCGCATTCGGCGAGGGTGCGTACGATCATTTTTTCAAATCCTCAAGAAGCTGCTGCAGGCTATGCGAAAACTACTGCGCTCGGTTATGCGGCGTTAAAAACCGGCTCGGAATGCTCATTTACAGCAGTAAACTCCGCTTCCTCGCCTGTTTTTGCCTTGCCTAACCTTCGCTCGCTACGCTTTCACACAGCCTGCTCACGGGTTTGGTCGGACATCACGGCGGCGAACGCCTTGTCCAGGATGCTCATGGCGCGGTCGATCTGCTCTTCGCTGATCACCAGCGGGCAGAGGCACTTGACCACTTCGCTGTGGGCGCCACTGGTCTCGATCACCAGGCCGTTCTCGAAGGCATGGCGGCAGATGGCGGCGGCGGTGTCGCCATCCGGGCAGCTGATGCCGATCATCATTCCGCGGCCTTTGACGAACAGGGAGTCCGGGCCATAGCGGCGGACAATCTTGTGCATGCCGTCAGCGATACGCTTGCCCTTGGCGCGCACGCTCTGGGCGAATTCGTCGTTCTGCCAGAAATGCTCCAGCGCTGCGGCCGCAGTGACGAAGGCGTGGTTGTTGCCGCGGAAGGTGCCGTTGTGCTCGCCCGGCTCCCACTGGTCCAGCTCACGGCGCAGCAGCACCATGGCGAACGGCAGGCCGAAGCCCGACAGCGACTTGGACAGCGTAATGATGTCCGGCTTGATGCCCATTTCCTCGAAGCTGAAGAAACTGCCGGTACGGCCGCAACCGGCCTGGATGTCGTCGACGATCAGCAGCATCTCGTGCTTGCGGCAGAGTTTTTCCAGCTTGCGAACCCACTCGGCCGAAGCCGCGTTCAGGCCGCCTTCGCCCTGGACCACTTCAACGATGACCGCGGCCGGCTTGTCGATGCCGCTGGACGGGTCGGCGAGCAGTTTGTCCATCATCGCGATGGTGTTGACCTTATCGCCGAAGTAGTTGGCGTAGGGCATGCGGCTGACATCGCTCAGCGCCACGCTGGCAGCGCCGCGATGATGCTGATTGCCTGTCGCCGCCAGCGCGCCGATGCTGCAGCCGTGGAAGCCGTTGGTGAAGCTGATGACGTTGTTGCGTCCGGTCACCTTGCGCGCCAGCTTCAGCGCGGCCTCGACCGCGTTGGTGCCGGTCGGGCCGGTGAACTGCATGACATAGTCCATGCCGCGCGGCTTGAGGATCAGCCGGTTGAAGGTTTCCAGGAAACGCTCTTTGGCATCGGAGTACATGTCCAGGCCATGGGTGAGACCGTCGTCGGCGATGTAGTCGAGCAGCGCCTGTTTGAGCACCGGGTGGTTGTGGCCGTAGTTGAGGGTGCCGGCACCGGCCAGGAAATCGATGTAGGACTTGCCGTCGCGGGTGATCAGCTCGGCGCCGCGCGCCTGCTTGAAGACCACGGGAAAGGAGCGGCAATAGCTGCGCACGCCGGATTCGTGCAGTTCGAAGGTTTTCATGCGGTTTCCTCTGATTCTTTTTCTGGATTCGTCGCGTCGAACGGGCCGGCTCGATAAAGCACTTCGTCTTCGTGCTTGCCGGCGAAATGTTCGGCGCGGGAGAACAGCGTACGGGTGCTGTAGTCGGCTCCCAGTTGGGCGAAGGCTCTCTTGAACAGCGCCTGTGAAGCCGCGTTGTCGGGCGAGATGGTCGTCTCCATGAAACGCACGCCCTGGCGGGCGACCCGTTCGGTCAGCGCCGTCAGCATGCGCAGAGCCAGGCCCTGGCCACGCATCGAGGCGTCTACCGCGACCTGCCAGACGAACAGCGTGTCCGGGCGTGAAGGCGGGCGGTAACCCGAGATGAAACCGACCAGCTGACCTTGCGCATCTTCGGCCGCGATGGCTGTATCGGCGAAATCGGAGCACTGCAGCAGGTTGCAGTAGACCGAGTTGGTATCCAGCGGCTGGCAGCGTGCTACCAGTTCATGGAGAGGGAGACCGTCGCCGTCGGTGGGGCGACGGAGCGTTACGGTAGGAACACTCAAAACAGATCCTTTGGGGTTGCTGATTGAAATCCTTTTCTAGGATAAACACAGCAAAATCAAATTCTCAACCCGACGTCCGGATATATGGCGAGAGGCGTGGGAGATATCGCCGAAGTTATCGGTAGTTGTTGGGTGAGTTCTGAGTCGCGATTATGGGTAGTGCCTGGTGGGGCGATATCGGCCTGACTCGGTAGTCCGACGGTCTGAAATGAAAGGCGGTATTTCTGCCGTCGACAGCGCCTCTTTCGGTGCATGGTTCGTGACCTCGTGAGGTTCGCTCGGTCTGAGCTGTAAGCCCCTGTATAAGAGGCTTTCGGCGATTCGGGCGAAGGCTCGTGGAGCAGCGATTGAAGGTGGGAGAGCGGCATCGATATTCGGGTCATATATCGTGCCGATATGTCGCAACGTGACGGGAAGTTCAGTGGTGTCTGATTGGTGCGATGGGGTCGGTATATGAAGGGGAATATCCAGCGCGAATGTGGGGCATATTCGCGCCTGAATTAAATTTTTGTGGCGAACTGTTGCGCGCCGAATATGTGGGATAGTTCGCCGCCCATGCGCATGACCGTCGATGATATGCATGAAGAGGCTCTGCGATGCACTATGCAAGTGCATCGCAAGTTGGCGAAAAAGTTCAATCTTTCTATCAGTGAGACCACTGGCGCCCGTGGCGCTCGGTCAGTCGGTCGGCCTGCTCGGGGCCGTCGGTGCCGGCTGGGTAGGGGCGTGGCTTGCGGTAGTGTTCCTGCCAGCCGTTGAGGATCGGATCGACCCAGCGCCAGGCGGCCTCGACTTCGTCGCGGCGCATGAACAGCGTCGAGTCGCCTTCGATCACGTCCAGCAGCAGCCGCTCGTAGGCATCCCAGCGCCGCGTGTTGCGGAACGCGTGCGCCAGGTTCAGATCCAGTTCCACCGGCTCCAGTTGCATGCCTTTGCCGGGCGCCTTGGCCATCAGCTGCAGGCTGACGCATTCGTCCGGTTGCAGGCGAATCACCAGGCGGTTGGTTTCGCCTTTCTTGAACAGCATGTGCGGGACTGGCTTGAAGGTGATGATGATCTCCGAGCGCTTGCGCGCCATGCGTTTGCCGGTACGCAGGTAGAAGGGCACGCCGGCCCAGCGCCAGTTGTCGATCTCGGCCTTCACCGCGACGAAGGTCTCGGTGTCGCTGTCGTTGTCGATGTTCTTCTCGAAGTAGTAGGCCGGCACGTCATGCCCGCCCACCTGGCCCGCGCCGTACTGGCCGCGCACAGTCTTGTCCTGCACGTCGCGGCCCGTGATGGGCTTCAGCGCCTCGAGCACCTTGACCTTCTCGTTGCGCACCGCCTCGGCATCGAAGCGCACCGGCGCCTCCATCGCCACCAGACAGAGCAGTTGCAGCAGGTGGTTCTGCAGCATGTCGCGCATGGCGCCGGCGTGGTCGTAATAGCCGCCACGATTCTCCACGCCCAGGGTTTCGGCCACGGTGATCTGGATGTGGTCGATGTGGGCGGCCCGCCAGATCGGCTCGAACAGTGCATTGGCGAAGCGCAGCGCCATGAGGTTCTGCACTGTCTCCTTGCCCAGGTAATGGTCGATCCGGTAGATGCGCGGTTCGGCGAACACCTGGCCGATGGCGGAGTTGATCGAGCGCGCCGACTCAAGCGAATGGCCGATGGGTTTTTCCAGCACGATGCGTGCGTTCTCACCGGCAAGGCCCACGCTTTCCAGGTTGGAGGCGATGGGCTCGAACAGGTTGGGCGCGGTGGCCAGGTAATGCACCCGCACCCGTCCTTCGGCCGGGCCGAGGTAATGGGCCAGACCGGCGAATTCGCTGCGCTGCGTGGCGTCGATGGCGAAATAATCGAGGCGCGAGGCGAAACCTTGCCAGACGGCGTTGTCGAAATCGGCACGTGCCACCTGGGCGCGGCAGTGACGCTCGGCCAGGCTGACGTAGGCGTTGCGGTCGATGTCCTTGCGCGCCAGCGCCAGGATGCGCACGTCGTCGTGCAGGCGGCCTTCGCGATGCAGGTGATAGAGGGCCGGAACGAGCTTGTGTAGCGCCAGGTCACCGGTGCCGCCGAACACCAGCATGTCGCAGGAAATGGACACGGCATCACTCCTCGAAAAGTGGACGGACTCGGTTGGCGGGCCGTTCGGAAAACAACCGGGGTTGGCAATTCTGCGTAAAAAATGGCCTGCCAGTGGGCGATACTGCAAGGCTTGTAGTATAACTACAAGCCCACTACAACCAGCTCGCTGGCTGCAGGCTTCGATGCGCCGTTGCGCTCGGCGCCGTGGCTTGTCGAGTGCCGATCATAGCGAGTCCGGAACGTGAATCTGCTGCAACACATCGCCCAATCGAGAGTTTCGCTGCGCAAGTCGGAGTTGAAGGTCGCCGACCACGTGCTGCTGGATCCCGCCGCGGTGATGCACAGTTCCATGGCCGACCTCGCCCATGTGGTGGGTGTCAGCGAGCCGACCATCGTGCGCTTCTGCCGCGCCATCGGCTGCCTGGGCTTCCAGGACCTCAAGCTGAAGCTGGCGCAGAGTCTGGCGGCCGGGGCCAGTTTCGGCCAGTTCGCGATCAGCGAGAACGATTCGACCAGCGACATCAGCCAGAAAATCTTCGATACCACGCTGCACACCCTGATGGAGGTGCGCGAGCATCTCGATCCCGCCGCGCTGGAGCAGGCCATCGCCGCCATGGCCAAGGCCGAGCGCGTGGAGTTCTACGGTTTCGGCGCCTCCGGTGCGGTGGCCACCGATGCCCAGCACAAGTTCTTCCGCCTGCTGCTCAGTGCTGCGGCCTACTCGGACCCGCACATGCAGGCGATGTCCGCGGTAACGCTCAAGCCCACGGACGTGGCGATCTGCATTTCCCAGTCGGGGCGTTCCAAGGACCTGCTGATCACCGCCAATGTGGTGCGTGAAAGCGGCGCGACGCTGGTCACCCTGTGCCCGAGCCAGACGCCGCTGGCCGAACTGGCCACCGTCAACCTGGCCATCGATGTGCAGGAAGACACCGAGATCTACACCCCGCTGACCTCGCGCATCGCCCATCTGGTGGTGATCGACGTGCTGGCGATGGGCGTGGCGATGGCGCGCGGCCCGAGCCTGGTCAACCACCTGAAGAGCGTCAAGCGCAGCCTGCGCAGCCTGCGTCTGTCGCCCAAGACGGTGAAGCCCCACGAGGAGTGAGGCGTTCGGCGGCGTCATCGCACTGTCATCGCGCGGACTTCATGCGGTCACCTTGGCGGCCGAAGCTCAAGCTCCCGGAACCTCTTGGGAGACACCGCAATGTCCCAGTGCCACGACGCCACCGACAATTTCGACGCCAAGACCCGCCGCAAGCTCCAGGATCAGCGCCGCATGCGCTTTCGCCGCGCCATCGAGACCTATGCCGAGCAGCGTCAGCTGCAGCATGAGCTGGGCGAGTTCCCTGACCTGGCGTTGATCAGCCCGCTGATGGATGCGCGGCATCGGCAAAGCGCCGCGCCAGCGCGCTGATCTGGGCGCGTTCGTCGCGGATGAAGGCGAGGAACGCCTGCGCCACGGGGCTCAGATGCTTGCCCCGGGCATGCACGGCGCACCAGCTGCGATACAGCGGCAGTTCCTCCACCGGCAGCTCCAGCAGCGCGCCCTGTGCCAGTTGCTGGCTGACCGCATGGCGCGGCAGGATCGCCAGGCCCAGGCCGGCAATGGCGCACTCGCGCATGGCGTCCAGCGAGGTCACTTCCAGGGTCTGGGCGAAATGCGCGCGCTTCTGCTGGAAGTATTCCTCGCAGGCCTTGCGCGTGCCCGAGCCTGGCTCGCGAACCAGCAGCGGATAGGGTTGCAGGTCCTGTAGCGAAAGCTTCGCCGCGCGACACAGCGGATGCTCCGGCGGTGCCACCGCGACGATGGGGTTGTTGAGAAAGGGCAGGAACTCCAGCGCCATGTCCTGCGGGACCAGCGCCATGATCACCAGGTCGTCGCGGTTGTCGTTCAGGCGCTTGATCACCTGGGCGCGGTTGACCACCGTCAGCTGCAGGCCGACCTCGGGGTGCTGACGCTTGAAGGCCGCGAACAGGTGCGGCATGAAGTACTGGGCGCTGGATTCCACCGCGAGGGTCAGCTGGCCCTGCAGCGAGCCCTGCAGGTCGGATAGCTGCATGTCCAGGCTGCCCAGGCGGTCGAGGATGTCCTCGCCGGCCTGTTTCAGCGCCTGCGCGGCATCGGTGAGGTAGAGCTTCTTGCCGATGTATTCGAACAGCGGCTGGCCGAGCAGCTCTTCCAGCTGGCGGATCTGCAGGCTCACCGCCGGCTGGGTCAACGCCATTTCCTCGGCGGCGCGACTGTAGGAACGGTGCTCGCAAACGGCACGGAAGATCTGCAGCTGGCGCAACGTCAGGCGCATCAACGACTTTCGCATGAAGCCCCCTTTTTGTCGGGATCGGTTATCGCGCCGCCGGTATTCAACCTCTTTGGCACGCGGGCTGCGGCTTTGTATAAGTTATTACTTATCCTTAGGCAAATAATTATTCATTTTCTCTAATCAGCGAAGCGGGCGTAGCTTAAAAACCACTCGTCTGAAGGCGAGTGATTCTCGGCCCTGATGGCCGCCTGCTCACTGATCCGAGGAAAAGCAGCGTGATCAAGAAGCTACTGATCGCCAACCGCGGGGAAATCGCCGTCCGTATCGTGCGGGCCTGCGCCGAAATGGGCGTACGTTCGGTGGCGGTGTTCACCGAGCCCGATCGCCATGCGTTGCACGTCAAGCGTGCCGACGAAGCGCATTTCATCGGCGACGACCCGCTGGCGGGTTACCTGAACCCGCGCAAACTGGTCAACCTGGCCGTCGAGACCGGTTGCGACGCCTTGCACCCGGGCTATGGTTTTCTCTCGGAGAACCACGAACTGGCCGAAATCTGTGCCGAGAGCGGCATCCGTTTCGTTGGCCCCAGCGCCGAAGTCATCCGCCGCATGGGTGACAAGACCGAAGCTCGACGCAGCATGATCAAGGCCGGCGTGCCGGTCACGCCAGGCACCGAAGGCAACGTGAAGGACGTCCAGGAAGCGCTGAGCGAGGCCGAGCGCATCGGCTATCCGATCATGCTCAAGGCGACTTCCGGCGGCGGTGGCCGTGGCATTCGCCGCTGCAACTCGCGCCAGGAGTTGGAACAGGCCTACCCGCGGGTGATTTCCGAGGCGACCAAGGCCTTCGGTTCGGCGGACGTCTTTCTCGAGAAGTGCATCGTCGAGCCCAAGCACATCGAGGCGCAGATTCTGGCCGACAGCTTCGGCAATACCGTGCACCTGTTCGAGCGCGACTGTTCCATCCAGCGACGCAACCAGAAGCTCATCGAGATCGCCCCCAGCCCACAGCTGACCCCCGAGCAGCGCGCCTACGTCGGCGATCTGGCGGTGAAGGCGGCCAAGGCGGTGGGCTACGAGAACGCCGGCACCGTGGAGTTCCTGCTCGCCGATGGCGAGGTGTACTTCATGGAGATGAACACCCGGGTGCAGGTCGAGCACACCATCACCGAGGAAATCACCGGCATCGACATCGTCCGCGAGCAGATCCGCATTGCCTCGGGGCTGCCGCTGTCGGTCAAGCAGGAAGATATCCAGTATCGCGGCTTCGCCCTGCAGTTCCGCATCAACGCCGAGGAGCCACGCAACAACTTCCTGCCCAGCTTCGGCAAGATCACCCGCTACTACGCGCCCGGCGGTCCCGGCGTGCGCACCGATACGGCGATCTACACCGGCTACACCATTCCGCCGTACTACGACTCGATGTGCCTGAAACTGATCGTCTGGGCGCTGACCTGGGAAGAAGTGCTGGCCCGTGGCTCGCGGGCGCTGGACGACATGCGCGTCCAGGGGGTCAAGACCACCAGCTTCTATTACCAGCAGATCCTGGCCAACCCCGATTTTCGCAGCGGCCAGTTCAACACCAGCTTCGTCGACAACCATCCCGAGCTGCTGAACTACTCGATCAAACGCAAGCCCAGCGAACTGGCCATCGCCATCGCCGCCGCCATCGCGGCCCATGCCGGGCTCTAGCCTCCAGCGAAGGGAGAAGAACATGAATACCAAGAAGATCACGGTTACCGACACCATCCTGCGTGACGCCCATCAGTCGCTGATCGCCACCCGCATGCGCCTGGAAGACATGTTGCCGATCTGCGACAAGCTCGACCGGGTCGGCTACTGGTCGCTGGAAGTCTGGGGCGGCGCGACGTTCGATGCCTGTGTGCGCTTCCTCAAGGAAGATCCCTGGGAGCGCCTGCGCCAGCTCAAGGCCGCGCTGCCTAACACGCGCCTGCAGATGCTCCTGCGCGGGCAGAACCTGCTCGGCTACCGCCACTACAGCGACGACGTGGTCGAGGCCTTTGTGGCCAAGGCGGCGGAGAACGGCATCGATGTGTTCCGCATCTTCGATGCGATGAACGACGTGCGTAACCTGGAAACCGCCATCCGCGCGGTGAAGAAGTCCGGCAAGCATGCCCAGGGCACGCTCTGTTACACCACCAGCCCGGTGCATACCGTCGAGCTGTTCGTCGAGCAGGCCAAGGCCATGCGTGACATGGGCGTCGACTCCATCGCCATCAAGGACATGGCCGGCCTGCTGACCCCTTTCGCCACGGGTGAGCTGGTCACCGCGCTGAAGGCGGAAATCGACCTGCCGCTTTTCATTCACTCCCACGACACCGCCGGCCTGGCCGCCATGTGTCAGCTCAAGGCCATCGAGTGCGGCGCCGACCATATCGACACGGCCATCTCCAGCTTTGCCTGGGGTACCAGCCATCCCGGCACCGAATCGATGGTGGCGGCGCTGCGCGGCACGCCCTACGACACCGGTCTGGACCTGGAGCTGCTGCAGGAAATCGGCCTGTACTTCTATGCCGTGCGCAAGAAGTACCACCAGTTCGAGAGCGAATTCACCTCGGTCGATACCCGTGTGCAGATCAACCAGGTGCCGGGCGGGATGATGTCCAACCTGGCCAACCAGCTCAAGGATCAAGGGGCGCTGAACCGCATCGACGAAGTCTTCGCCGAAATCCCGCGGGTGCGCGAAGACCTCGGTTTCCCGCCGCTGGTCACCCCGACCTCGCAGATCGTCGGCACCCAGGCCGTGTTCAACGTGCTCGCCGGCGAGCGCTACAAGAGCATCACCAACGAGGTGAAGCTCTACCTGCAGGGCCGCTACGGCAAGGCGCAGGGCACCATCAACGCCAAGCTGCAGCGTCAGGCCATCGGTGGCGAGGAGATCGTCGAAGTGCGCCCCGCCGACCTGATCCCGCCCGAGCTGGACCGGCTGCGCAAGGAAATCGGCGAATTGGCCAAGAGCGAAGAGGACGTGCTGACCTACGCGATGTTCCCTGACATCGGCCGCAAGTTCCTCGAGGAACGCGAAGCCGGCACCCTGACGCCCGAAGTGCTGCTGCCGATCCCGAATGGCAACTCTGGTGCCGCGGTGGGTGGTGAGGGCGTGCCGACCGAGTTCGTCATCGACGTGCACGGTGAAAGCTACCGCATCGACATCACCGGCGTTGGCGTGAAGGGCGAGAGCAAGCGCCACTTCTTCCTCTCCATCGACGGCATGCCCGAAGAGGTGGTGTTCGAGCCGCTGAACAATTTCATCGGTGGCGCCAGCGGCGGCCAGCGCAAGCAGGCCAGTGCGCCGGGCGACGTCAGCACCAGCATGCCGGGCAATGTCGTCGACGTGCTGGTCAAGGAAGGCGATACCGTCAAGGCCGGCCAGCCGCTGCTGGTCAGCGAGGCGATGAAGATGGAAACCGAGATCCAGGCGCCCATCGCCGGCACCGTCAAGGCGGTGCACGTGGCCAAGGGCGACCGGGTCAACCCGGGTGAAGTGTTGATCGAAATAGAGGCATGAGTTTGTCCCCTGGGAGCCGCAAGGCTCCCTTTTTTTCCGGCCTTCATGGCCAGCAGTACAGTCGAAGAGAACCCATATGAGCGAACCAGCGAAGCCCACGGAAACCGCGCAGGAGGCGCTCGACCAGATCATCGGCGGCATCAGACGCTTTCGCGAGGAGGTCTACCCCGACCAGCGCGAGCTGTTCAAGAAACTGGCCCACGAGCAGAAACCCCGGGCCATGTTTATCACCTGTGCCGATTCGCGGATCATTCCCGAGCTGATCACCCAGAGCTCGCCGGGCGATCTGTTCGTCACCCGTAACGTCGGCAACGTCGTGCCGCCCTATGGCCAGATGAACGGCGGCGTGTCGACGGCCATCGAGTTCGCCGTGATGGCGCTCGGCGTGCAGCACATCATCATCTGCGGCCATTCCGATTGCGGCGCGATGAAGGCCGTGCTCAACCCCGCCGAGCTTCGCCGCATGCCGACCGTCAAGGCCTGGCTGCTGCATTCGGAAGTGGCGAAGACCGTGGTCGAGCGCAATTGCGGCTGCGCCGATCACAACACCCTGGGCATCCTGACCAAGGAGAACGTGGTGGCGCAGTTAGACCACCTGCGTACGCACCCCTCGGTGGCGGCACGCCTGGCGGCAGGGCAGCTGTTCATCCACGGCTGGGTGTACGACATCGAGACCAGCGAGATCCTCGCCTATGACGCCGACCGCGGGGAGTTCCGCCCGATCGGTGATGGCCCCGTGCCGATGGCGACGCCCAAGCCACGCTACCACCCGGACCAGGACTGAAGGCCCGCGCTCAGTCGGCCCGCTCGCCGCACAGATCCAGGGCGAACCAGTGTTCCACCTGCGCCTGATCGAGCCCCGCGCCGAGCAGGGCGAACAGCTTGCCGAGCGCGGCTTCGCGGGTCATGCCGCCCGCCGAGACCAGCCCGGTAGCGGCCAGCTGGCTGCCCGCGGCATAGATGCCGAACTCCACATGACCCTGCGGGCACTGGCTGATGGCGACCAGCACCACGCCGCGCTGGCGGGCGGCGGTCAGCGTCGCCAGCAGCGCGGCATCGTCGGCCGGCCCGGTGCCGCTGCCGTAGCACTCGAGCACCAGGCCGCGCACGCCGCTGTCGAGCAACGCCTGCACCTGGGCGGCCTGGATGCCGGGATAGAGCGGTAGCACCGCCAGGCTGACCGGCCGGCGCGGTTGGTGATAATCCAGCGCCGAGGCGATGGCCGGCGCGCGCGGCCCCGTGCGCGGGCGCGGCAATACGGCGAAGGCATCGAGTTCGGCGGCGCCCAGCTTGGTCAGGCGCGCACCATGCATCAGCTTGCCGTGGAAATAGACCTGCACGCCGGGCTCGAGGCCCTGGTGCAGCGCCTGCATGGCGCCGAACAGGTTGGCCCAGGCGTCGCTGTCCGGCGTGCCCGCCGGCCGCATCGAACCGGTCAGCAGCACCGGCACCGGCAAGCCGAGGAGCAGGAAGCTCAAGGCCGCGGCACTGTAGGCGAGGGTATCGGTGCCGTGCAGTAGCAAGACCCCGTCGCAGCGTCCGGCGTCCACTTCCTCGCGGATGCTGGCCGCCATTTCCAGCCAGTTGCGCTGATTCATGGAGGCGCTGTCGATGGGCGGTAGCAGTTCGCGGAAATACCAGCTCGGCAGCTTCTGGCCGTCCCGCGCCTGGCGGTCGCGCATGCGCGCCTCGAAACCGGTCGCCGGCATCAGCCCCTGGTCACCCAGCTGCATGCCGATGGTGCCGCCGGTATAGAGCACCAGCAGGCACTGTGCAGGTCTAGTCACGGTTGTTCCCTTGTCGGTCTGGCTGGCCGGGCGCTCTTGCCTGGCGCGGTTCGGCGATGTGCGCTGGTGTCCGATCCTAGCGGCTGGCCGATCGTCCGGCCAGCCACACCGTAACGCAACGGTCCGGCGCCTAGTTCTGCAGCGCGGTGCCGGTGGCGGGTATCTCGCTGGCCTGCGTGGGCGCGGCCGGCCAGGCGCTGTGGTCGATATCCAGGTCGGCATAATCCCTGGCGTCCAGCACCGGTTGTTCGATGCCGGCGCGAACCTGCGCATCGTAGTCGCGCATCAGGCGCAGACCGGTCTTGAACAGCAGCGCCAGGGCAACCAGGTTGACGATCGCCAGCAGGCCCATGGTCAGGTCGGCGAAGGCGAACACGGTACCCAGGTCTTGCAGCGAGCCCCAGAGCACCAGCGCGATCACCAGCGCGCGGTAACCCTGGATCAGGGCGCGCCGGGTGCTGAAGAAGCCCAGCGCGTTCTCGCCCAGGTAGTAGTTGTAGATCAGGGTAGTGAACACGAAGAGCATCAGCGCGATGCTGATGAACACCCGGCCCCACTCGCCGACGACTGCAGCCAGCGCCGTTTGCGTCAGAACCACGCCGGCGACTTCCGCGGTTTCGGGGCTGTAGACGCCCGAGAGCAGGATGATCAGCGCGGTGCTGGTGCACACCAGCAGGGTGTCGATGAACACGCTGAGCGACTGTACGATGCCCTGGGCCGAAGGATGCTTCACCTCGGCGACGGCCGCGACGTTCGGCGCGCTGCCCAGACCCGCCTCGTTGGAGAACAGGCCGCGCTTGACGCCCATGATGATCGCCGCGCCGATGCCGCCGGCGAATGCCGACTCGAGGCCGAAGGCGCTGCGCACGATGAGCGTCAGGGTTCCCGGCACCCGCTCGATGTTGAGGCCGATCACCACCAGCGCCATGCCGATGTAGGTGAAGGCCATGATCGGCACGAGGACGTCGGCGATGCTGGCGATACGGCGGATGCCGCCGAAGATGATCACGCCCATGATCACCGCCAGCGCCACGCCGCTGATGTAGGTCGGCACGCCGAAGGTGTCGTGCAGCGAGCTGGCCACGGTGAAGGACTGCAGCGCGTTGAAGCCGAAGCCGAAGGTCACCAGCAGCAGCACCGAGAACAGTACTGCCATCCAGCGCTGGCGGAGCCCGTGCAGGATGTAAAACGCGGGGCCGCCACGGTAGCTGCCGTCGGCCTCGCGGCGTTTGTAGAGTTGCGCCAGCGAGCATTCGAAATAGCTGGTGGCCATGCCGACCAGCGCCACCACCCACATCCAGAACACCGCGCCCGGCCCGCCGAGCATGATGGCAACGGCGACGCCGGCGATGTTGCCCGCACCGACGCGGCCAGCAACGCTGAGCATCAGCGCCTGGAACGAGCTGAGCTGCCCGGGTTTGCGTTTGAAGGCCTGGCCGAAGATGCGAAACATGCTGCCGAAATAGCGGAACTGGACGAAGCCGGAGCGGATCGTGAAGTACAGGCCCAGGCCGACCAGCATCACGATCAGCAGCTTGCTCCAGATGAGGTCGTTGAGAATATCGAGCATGGCGGGGAGTCTCTCTTGTTCTTGGAAAAGGGTCGCGCAAGGGCGATCGGCAAATGGTCCGGTAGCGAAGTCGCGCATTCAATTGCGCAGGTCGCGGCGAACTGACGCGAACTGATGCTAGAATCGCGTCACTCGCATCACCGAGAACAACCCCATGTCCCACTACCTGGGCGCCAATCTCAAGCTGCTCTGCAGCCACTACCGCTCCATCGCCGAGGTGTGCCGCAAGCTGGCGATCAATCGCGGCCAGTTCAACAAATACCTCAGCGGGCAGAGCCGGCCCACGGCGCACAATCTCAAGCGTATCTGCGACTTCTTCGGCGTCGAGGCCTATGAGCTGGGCCTGCCCAGCGAGCAGTTCGCGCAGCTGATCGGGATGCGCAACCACGGCCCCGACCAGCCGGTGGCCAACGATCCCTTGCTGGAGATGCTGCAGCCGCTGCGCGAAAGCGCCGGCAGTCTGTCGCGCTATTGCGGCTACTACTTCGAATACGCCAACTGCCTGTCGGTGCCGGGCTACGTGCTGCAGTCGCTGGTGCACCTGCGCGAGGAGCGCGGCAACTTCCTCTTCGAGCGTCAGGAACGTCAGGAGGCCTCGCGCGCGGACAGTGGCGGGGCCGAGGAGGGCGTGGTGCGTTGCCGTTATCTGGGCGCCGCCTTCTATCTGCAGGACCGGCTGTTTCTGGTCGACTACGAATCGCTGACCGGCAACGAGATGAGCCAGACCATCCTGATTCCCAGTTTCAAGAGCCGCATCAGCCGGCTGAATGGCCTGAAGGCCGGTGTCTCCAGCGGCGACAGGCGCACCCCGGCCTGCACTCGGGTGGTCTGGGAATACCTGGGCACCGAGATCAACCGGGTCATGGCCTATCGGCAGGTGATGCTCTACGAGCCGGACGATCCGCGCATCGACGACGATATCCGCCAGCGGCTGGCCGCTGCGCGCATTCGCGACGGCCTGTTCGAGATCGAGTGAGGCCTCAGCCGAGCAGCTTTCGGTACTGGATAAAGCCGGAGCGCTCGGCGATGCGATCGTAGAGCATGCGGCCCGGGTAGTTGGTTTCCTGCGTCAGCCAGTGCACCCGCGCAGCGCCGGCCGCCTCTGCCTCGACGTAGACGTGCTCGATCAGCGCCCGGCCGATACCGCCGCCGCGAATGCTCTGCGCGACGAAAAGATCCTGCAGGTAGCAGTAGTCACCGGTGGTCCAGCAGCTGCGGTGGAAAATCCAGTGCACCAGGCCCACGGCCTCGCCGTCGCGCCAGGCCAGCGCCGCGTGCATCGGCTCGGTCGGGTCGAGGAAGCGCTGCCAGGTCAGGGCGCTGGCGGCCTCCGGAATCCGGCTGTTGTAGAAGCGCTGGTAATCCTGCCAGAGCGGCAACCAGGCGGCGTGGTCGTCAGCGGTCAGCGGGCGGATGTCGGCCATAGGAGTCATCCTTCTTGAGCCATGTGCGCGGCCAGGGTCTGTTCGCGCGGATGGGGCGAGGCGGTCAAGCCATCGCGCACGCCGGCCTGGTCGGCGGCGGAGCGGTTCTGGCTCAGCTTCCACTTGCCTTCAAGACGGCGGATCGGCAGGGCGAAGCCGACGATGGCGCGCAGCATCGTGTCGAGGTACTCGCGTGGCGCATCGCTCACCGCCCAGGGTTGCGGGCGCCCCGTCTCGTGGTGATCGCTGAGACGGCTGACGATCTGCAGCAGGCGCTCGGGGTCCTCGATCAGCTCGACCGGGCCGCGGGCGTGCACGGCGATGTAGTTCCAGGTCGGCACCACCTTGCCATGCTCGACCTTGGCCGGATACCAGCCGGGGCTGACGTAGGCGTCCGGGCCGGAGAATACCGCCAGCGCCTCGCCGCCGCCCTGCAGCTCACGCCAATGCGGATTGGCCCGGGCGAAGTGGCCGTAGAGCGTGCCGAACTCGCCTTCTTCAGGCTCCAGCAGCAAGGGCAGGTGATTGGCCTGCACGCCCTCGCTGCCGGCACTGGCGAGCAGGGCGAAGGGGTTGGCGCGGATCTGCGCGTGCAGCTCGGCGAGGTCGTCCTGGCGGAAGGCGGTGGGCAAGTACATGGCGGTTTCTCCGAGCGAAATGGCTCCAGGCTGGAGGATATTGAGCCGTTGTCGGCGCCATTTCCAGCGAGTCGATGATGAAACCGGGCTTGGCGACGCGAACGAAAGCGGGATGGCCGAAGCCATCCCGGGAGAACCAGCCTGAAGAACCTGTCGGTCGGCGAAGCGGATCAGCCCTTCAGCGGCACCAGGCGCGGAGCGATCATGTTTTCCGGGCGCAGGATGTCGTCCAGGGTGGCATCGTCCAGCAACTGTTCCTCGCGCACCAGCTCCAGCACGCCGCGGCCGCTGAGCAGCGCCTGGCCGGCGATGCGGGTGGCGTTCTCGTAGCCGATGTAGGGATTTAGCGCGGTGATCAGGCCGATGGAGCTTTCCATCAGCTGACGGCAACGATCCTCGTTGGCGGTGATGCCGACGATGCAGTGCTCGCGCAGCATGTCCATGGCGCGCTGCAGCAGGCCGATGGAGTCGAACAGCTTGTAGGCGATCAGCGGCTCCATCACGTTGAGCTGCAACTGGCCGGCCTCGGCGGCCATGGTCAGCGCCAGGTCGTTGCCGATCACCTCGAACGCCACCTGGTTGACCGCCTCCGGAATCACCGGGTTGACCTTGCCCGGCATGATCGAGCTACCCGGCTGGCGCGGCGGCAGGTTGATCTCGTTGATGCCGGTGCGCGGCCCGCTGGAGAGCAGGCGCAAGTCGTTGCAGATCTTCGACAGCTTCACCGCCAGGCGCTTGAGCATGCTGGAGAAGGTGACGAAGGCGCCCATGTCGGAGGTGGCTTCGATCAGGTCGGCGGCGGGCTTCAGCGGGTGCCCGCTGATGGTCGCCAGGCGCTGCACGGCCAGCGCCTGGTAGTTGGGGTCGGCGTTGATGCCGGTGCCGATGGCGGTGCCGCCGAGGTTCACTTCCACCAGCAGTTGCGGCGCGATCAGGCGCAGGTGCTCGAGGTCCTCGCCGAGGGTGGTGGCGAAGGCGCGGAACTCCTGGCCGAGGGTCATCGGCACCGCGTCCTGCAACTGTGTGCGGCCCATCTTGAGCACGTGGGTGAATTCTGTGCCTTTGTCGGCGAAGGCCGCGACCAGGCTGTCGAGGCTGGCGAGCAGGGTGTCATGGCCGAGCAGCAGGCCCAGGCGGATCGCCGTGGGGTAGGCGTCGTTGGTGGACTGCGCCATGTTCACGTCGTTGTTTGGGTGCAGGTGGCGATACTCGCCCTTGGCATGGCCCATGGATTCGAGCGCCAGGTTGGCGATCACCTCGTTGGCGTTCATGTTGGTCGAGGTGCCGGCGCCGCCCTGGATCATGTCCACTACGAACTGGTCGTGGTAATCGCCGCGGATCAGCTGCGCGCAGGCCTGGCTGATCGCCAGGTGCTTGGCGTCGCTCAGGTGCCCCAGCTCGCGGTTGGCGTCGGCGGCGGCCTGCTTGACCATGGCCAGCGCGACCACCAGTTTCGGATAGTGCGCGAGCGGCACGCCGCAGAGACGGAAGTTGTTGACCGCGCGCAGCGTCTGAATCCCGTAGTAGGCGTCGGCGGGTACTTCGAGGGTGCCAAGCAGGTCTTTTTCGATGCGGAAGGATGCAGCGGAGGACATGATGTTCCATTATCCGAAGAAAAGCGGTCGTGGCCGCGATGCCCGCTACCATAGGCCTTTCGCGGCCGGGCCGGCCAATGCCGTTAATCGCTGATCCATGCACGATCGGCATAATGTTGCCGTGACGCTCGAGGGCAGACGAGCGCTATCGCTGGAGCCGGAATGAACATCGAGACCAAATGGCTGGAAGATTTCGTCGCCCTGGCCGCGACTCGCAGCTTTTCCCAGGCGGCCGAGCGCCGCTTCGTCACCCAGCCGGCGTTCAGCCGGCGCATCCGCAGCCTGGAAAACACCCTGGGGCTGACCCTGGTGAATCGTTCGCGTACGCCGGTGGAGCTGACCGAGGCCGGCCAGTTGTTCCTCATCACCGCGCGCAGTCTGGTGGAGCAACTGGGCGAGGTGCTGCGCCATCTGCATCATCTGGAAGGGCAACAGGGCGAGGTTCTGCAGATATCCGCCGCGCATTCGCTGGCGCTGGGTTTCTTTCCGCAATGGATCGCCAGCCTGCGCGAACTGGGCCTGACCCCCAGCACGCGGCTGATGGCGACCAACGTGGGCGACGCGGTGCACGCCCTGCGTGAAGGCGCCTGCGACCTGATGCTGGCCTATCACGATCCCGATGCCGCGCTGCAGCTGGATGCGGATATCTTTCCATCTCTGCACCTGGCCGACAGCGAGATGCTGCCGGTCTGCGCCGTGGATGATCGGGGCCGTGCGCTGTTCGACCTGAACGGCGGCCAGAGCGTGCCGCTGCTGGCCTATAGCGCTGGCGCCTTTCTCGGCCGCTCGGTCAACGCCCTGCTGCGACAGCGTCGGCTGCGCTACACCACGGTGTATGAAACCGCCATGGCCGACAGCCTGAAAAGCATGGCGCTGCAAGGTCTCGGCGTGGCCTGGGTGCCGCGCCTGAGCATCGCTGCCGAGCTGCAGCGCGGAGAGCTGGTGGAATGCGCCGACGACAGCTGGCGTCTGCCGCTGGAAATCCGCCTGTACCGCTGCGCCCTGGTGCGCAAGGCGTCGGTGCGGCTGCTGTGGCGTAGGCTGGGCGAAGCCGATGCAGGTTAGTGGCCTGCTCGATCAGTTCGGTTGGTCGATTTCGGCGCACTGCGCTACTACTCCTTGCCGTGGGCCGGTTATCGCTTTTCGCAGCGCCTTTGTATCGCCACCGAACTTGAGCTAACCAGACAGTCGCACGAGCCACCGGACGCGATACTTTCGAGCGCTCGGAACGAGCCAGGTCGGATGCCGAGTCGCAGGCGCGACACGCATGGCTTTCCGGTATAATTCGGCGCCTTCGAACCAGCGAGCCCGCTGGTTTACCCTGTGACGAGCCAGGCTTTCATCGTGTGGCTCGTTGGTTTTTGTAGCGCTGCGCGCGCACGACAAGAGGCACAACGATGACCGCACTGGTAGGCGTGATCATGGGCTCCAAGTCCGACTGGTCCACCCTCAGCCACACCGCCGAGATGCTGGAAAAGCTCGGGATTCCCCATGAGGTCACGGTGGTGTCCGCGCATCGCACACCGGATCTGCTGTTCCAGTACGCCGAGCAGGCCGAGGCGCGCGGGTTGCGCGTGATCATCGCCGGTGCCGGTGGCGCCGCGCATCTGCCGGGCATGTGCGCGGCCAAGACGCACTTGCCGGTGCTGGGTGTGCCGGTGCAGTCGTCGATGCTCTCGGGCGTCGATTCGCTGTTGTCCATCGTGCAGATGCCCGCTGGCGTGCCGGTCGCGACACTGGCCATCGGCAAGGCGGGCGCGGTCAACGCGGCGCTGTTGTCGGCCAGCATCATCGGCCATGAATTCCCCAAATATCATGCGGCGCTGAAGAAATTCCGCGACGAGCAGACGCAGACGGTGCTGGACAACCCCGATCCGAGGAATCCGTAAATGAAGATCGGCGTGATCGGTGGCGGCCAGCTGGGTCGCATGCTGGCCCTGGCGGGGACTCCGCTGGGAATGAATTTCGCCTTCCTCGACCCGGCGCCGGATGCCTGCGCCGCGGCGCTGGGCGAACATCTGCGTGCCGGCTATGGCGACCAGGATCACCTGCGGCAACTGGCCGACGAGGTGGATCTGGTCACCTTCGAGTTCGAAAGCGTGCCGGCCGAGACGGTGGCCTTCCTGTCGCAGTTCGTGCCGGTCTATCCCGGTGCCGAGGCGCTGCGCATCGCCCGTGATCGCTGGTTCGAGAAATCCATGCTCAAGGATCTGGGCATCCCGACACCCGAGTTCGCCGACGTCCTGTCGCAGGACGATCTCGATGTCGCCGTGGCGCGCATCGGTCTGCCGGCGGTGCTGAAGACCCGTACCCTGGGTTACGACGGCAAGGGCCAAAAGGTGCTGCGCAAGCTGGGCGACGTGGTCGATGCCTTCGCCGAGCTGGGCAGCGTGCCCTGCATTCTCGAGGGCTTCGTGCCCTTCACCGGCGAGGTTTCGCTGATCGCCGTGCGTGGTCGCGACGGCCAGACCTGCTTCTACCCGCTGGTGCACAACACCCACGAAGCGGGCATCCTGCGGCTCTCGGTGGCCAGCAGCAACCATCCGTTGCAGGCGCTGGCCGAGGATTACGCCGGCCGCGTGCTCCAGCACCTGGATTATGTCGGCGTGCTGGCCTTCGAGTTCTTCGAGATCGACGGCGGGCTCAAGGCCAACGAAATCGCGCCGCGCGTGCACAACTCCGGGCACTGGACCATCGAAGGTGCCGAGTGCAGCCAGTTCGAGAACCATCTGCGGGCCATCACCGGCCTGCCGCTGGGCTCGACCGCCAAGCTGGGCGAAAGCGCCATGCTCAACTTCATCGGCGAAGTGCCGCCAGTGGCGAAGGTCATCGCCATCGAGGATTGCCACCTGCATCACTACGGCAAGGCGTTCAAGGCCGGGCGCAAGGTCGGCCACGCCACGCTGCGTTGCCCGGACCGCGCCACCCTGGATCGCCAGATCACCGCCGTGGAGTCGCTGATCGTTCGGGACTGAGCGCCGACAGCGCAGCGAACTGTGCGGCGCGCCTCGGGTCCGAATACAGGTATCGATAGCCATCCTTCGGACCTGAGGAGTAGCGCCTATGGGCATCATCGGAACCATCATCATCGGCCTGATCGTGGGGCTGGTCGCACGCTTCCTGAAACCCGGCAATGACAGCATGGGCTGGATCATGACCATCCTGCTGGGTATCGGCGGCTCCCTGCTGGCCTCCTATGGCGGCCAGGCGCTGGGCCTGTACGAGGCGGGGGAAGGCGCCGGTTTCATCGGGGCGGTGATCGGCGCGATCATTCTGCTGGTGATCTATGGCATGGTGACCAGCCGCAAGCATTAACCTGCCCGGTGACTGTAGGGCCGAACTTGTTCGGCCTTGGTGAATCAATGGCCGAATGAATTCGGCCCTACGTATCGAGTGCTGCTTCATGCGTCGTTTCTGCCTGTCCCTGCTGATTGCCCTGCCGCTGAGCGCGCTGGCCGCGCCCGCCGAACTGGACTGGCTCGAGCTGATGCCGGAAGAGGACCGCCAGGCGCTGGAAGCCATGCCGGAGATCGAGCACGACTCGCCCGAAGCCAATGGCTTCAGCGACCAGGGCGGCCTGAAGCAGGGCGAGGGCCTGCCGGCGGTGATGTACTCGGCGAAAACCGTAGCGGCGCTCGACGGCAAGGGCATCCGCCTCGGCGGCTATCCGGTACCCCTGGAAAGCGACGCGCGCGGGCGCAGCACCGAGTTCTTCTTGGTGCCCTATCCAGGCGCCTGCATTCACGTGCCGCCACCGCCGCCGAACCAGATCGTGCTGGTGCGCTACCCCCAGGGAATCACGCTGGAAGATATCTACGCGCCACTGTGGGTCGACGGTACCTTGCGTGTCGAACCGGTCAGCAACGATCTGGCGGATGCGGCCTATGCCTTTTCGGCCGAACGGGTGGAGCGGGTCGAGGAAGACGACCTGTAACGACTTGCCGGAGTAGATTCCATGCCGATCGACGAGGAGCAACGCCAGGCCTTTCGCACGCTTGCCGCGCAAACCGAAGGCATCGATCTCGAGGTGTACCAGCACTTCGACAAGGATCCGCTGGAGCCGATCATCGGTCTGGGCGACGCCGATGCGCCGATTGCCTTCTTCGGCCGCGATCCGGGGCGCGAGGAGGTTCGCCATGGCGAACCCTTCATCGGCAGTGGTGGGCAGATCGTGCGCAAGGTGCTCTATCGCTACCTGCACGGCGAGCCGATGCCCGACTTCGAGGCAGGACGTGAGCTGGGCAAGCGCTTCTTCTGGATCAACACCGTGCCGTACAAGCCCATCGGCAACAAGGCCTGGTCGATGAAGGTCAAGCGCCGCTTTCATCCGCTGATGCGCCAGTTGCTGGTCGAAAGCTGGCATGGCGAGGCGATCGTCACGTTGGGGCGCGAAGCCTTTCTCTGGTTCGGTATCGACCAGCCCGCGGCAGCGCGGCAGCGGCTCGAGCAGTTCTGGCAGCGCGAGGACCGTTTCAGCGCCTCCATCGAGGTCGAGCTGCAGGCCGAGGACGGCGCGGCGCGCAGCTTCCGGCTCTATCCGTTGCCGCATCCGTCGCCGCTGAACCAGACCTGGTTCAAGCGGTTTCCGGCGTTGCTCGAAGAGCGGCTGAAACTGCTGGGCGCTTAGAACGGGCGCCGTTTACGGAGCCCATCTTTTCGTACCGGAAGAGAGTTTGAAAAGTACCGTAGGGCCGAACTTGTTCGGCCTTGCGTATATCTGCGCGCGCCGGTGGCCGAATAAATTCGGCCCTACAGAGTCTGAAACAGGTCCTAGATAGATTCGCTGCCGATGGAGACGGCGAGGGTATGGCTGGCGCCCGCGTTCAGCAGCACCCGGTCGTCCATGGTGTTGGCGGTTTCGATGCAGGCCATGCGCTGCCAGGCATCATCGGCGAACTGCGACAGGCGCTGGGCCTTGTCGATCCAGGGATTCCACAGGATCGCCGAACGCGAACCCCGGGTTTGCAGGGTGATCCGCCGGTTCAGCTGCGGGTCGCGCAGGTGCAGCGTCGGCGGCAGGTCCAGGTAGATGCGGTCGGTCTCGCCTGTGAACCTCAGGTCACCTTGTTGCTGGCGCTGCTGCCAGTTCTCCAGGGTGTCGATATAGCGGCAGCCGTCCAGCCCTTCCACCGAGACCTGATGAATATCGCCGATGGCGAAATAGCTGTGCAGCGCCTGGCTGATGGCCACGGGCTGATCGCCCAGGTTGCGGCTGGTGAGGCTGATGTGCAGGCGCTCGTCCAGGCGAATCTGAAGTTTCAGTTCCACCCGATGTGGCCAGCCCGGCAGCGCACCCAGCGCCTGCGGACAGCTGAACTCCAATATGCCGGTGTCTCCCTCGCAGCGCTGTTGTGCCAGCTGCCAGTCCAGGCCTCGTACCAGGCCGTGGAAGGGCGCTTCGGTCTCGCCCCGGTACGCTGCCTGCACGTTTTCGGGATTGCGCTTCAGATCACCGAACCAGGGCCAGCAGATCGGTACGCCGCCGCGCACCGACTGGCCCTGCTGGAAGGCCGCTTCTTCGCTGAGCCAGATGATCGGCGGCGCATCGCCCTGACGGTAGCTGAGCACCTGCGCGCCCTGTTCGGCGACCAGCAGTTCGTTGTCACCGCGGCGGATGCGCCAGCAGGCAAGCTGGTCTATTTCGATGCGCTGGATATCAATGGGCATGGGTGGTCTCGTGGATGGCTCGGATGTGTCTCTGACAACAGCCGCAGGACGGGATTTCCTCGTAGGGTGGATGTCGCCTTTCACATCCACCGTGGCTCCGTTCGGTGGGGCGCCATCTGGTGGATCGCCACCCGGTGGATCGGTGAAGCGCGATCCACCCACAGGTCCACGGTTAGCGGCCCTGGCAGGCATCCACCCGCAGCCAGCGCTCCAGCAGCTTGAAGCCTTGCATCAGGACGAAGGCGATGACCAGGTAGATCAGGCCGGCGGTGAGGAACATTTCCTCGTGCAGGTAGGTGCGCGCGGCGATCTTGCGCGCCATGCCGGTCAGCTCCAGCAGGGTGATGGTGCTGGCCAGGGCGCTGGCCTTGAGCATCAGGATCACTTCGTTGCTGTAGGCCGGCAGGCCGATGCGCGTGGCGCGCGGCAGGATGATGTGCCATAGCGTCTGGCGGCGCGACATGCCCAGTGCGCGCGCCGCTTCCACTTCGCCGGCCGGCACGTTCTGGATCGCGCCGCGGATGATCTCCGCGATATAGGCGGCCGTGTGCAGGGTCATGGTGATGATGGCGCACCAGTAGGGATCGCGCAGGTAGGGCCACAGTGGCCCCTGGCGCACCACATCGAACTGCGCCAGGCCGTAGTAGACCAGGAACAGCTGCACCAGCAGCGGCGTGCCACGGAAGAAGAAGATGTAGGCATAGGGCAGCGCGCGCACCGGAAAATGGCGCGAGGAGCGGGCGATGCCCAGCGGCAGGGCGAGAATCAGCCCGGCGATGACGGATACCCCGACCAGTTGCAGGGTCAGCCAGGCGCCGTCGAGGAAGCTCGGAAGCCATTTGATGAAGGTCTCCCAGCTCATGCGGCGCTCCTGCTGAAGCCGCGGCCGGCGCGTTTTTCGAGGAAATGCATGCCGATCATGGCGATCACCGTCAGCCCCAGGTAGATGAAGGCGGCCACGATGAAGAAGGTGAAGGGCTCCTTGCTGGCGGTCACGGCGATCTGCGAGCGGCGCATGATCTCTTCCAGGCCGATCACCGAGACCAGCGCGGTGTCCTTCATCAGAATCATGAACAGGTTACCCAGCCCCGGCAGGGCGAGGCGCCACATCTGCGGCATGATCAGGCGCAGGAAGATCCGCCGCTTGCCCAGGCCCAGTGCCAGGCCGGCTTCGCGGTGGCCCTTGGGAATCGCCAGCAGCGCGCCGCGGAAGACTTCCGTGGCATAGGCGCCGAAGCACAGGCCCAGGGCGATGGTGCCGGCGACGAAGGGGCTCAGCGCGAGGTTGTCGATGCCCACCAGGTTGCCGAGCCAGCGCACCAGGTTGATGGTGCCGAAGTAGATCAGCAGTACCCAGATCAGCTCGGGTACGCCGCGCACGATGGTCGAGTAGGTGCCGCCGAGCCAGCGCAGGGCGCTGTAGGGCGAGGTCTTGGCGAGGGCGCCGAGCAGGCCGAGCACCAGGCCCAGGGCCAGCGACGCCAGGGCCAGTTGGATTGTCATCCAGGTGCCGGCGATCAGCGCCGGACCGAATCCGTGAAGGTCGGGAATCATAGAAGCTCAAACACCGAAGCCCGGTCCGCCAGAAAAGGTGGCGACCGGGCTTCGGTTCGGTTGGATCAGTAGATGTTGAACGGGAAGTACTTGTCGTTGATCTGCTTGTAGGTGCCGTCGGCGATGATTTCCGCCAGCGCCTTGTTCAGCCGCTCACGCAGTTCGTCATTGCCCTTGCGCACGGCGATGGCGATCTTGTCATCGTTGAACACCGGCTCGCCCTTGAACTCGAAGTCCTTGCCGGCGTCGCTCTTGAGCCATTCCCACTGCACGAAGGTGTCGGCGAGGATGCCGTCGACGCGACCGGAGGCCAGGTCCAGATAGGCGTTTTCCTGGGTGTCGTAGAGGTTGATGTCGACCACGCCATCCATGTTGTCTTCCAGCCAGGTGCCGGCGATGGTCGCGCGCTGGGCGCCGATCACCTTGCCGTCCAGGTAGTCCTTGTCGGTCTTGAAGTCCACCGACTTGGGTGCCACGAACTGCAGCTTGTTGGTGTAGTAGTGGTCGGTGAAGTCGACGGCGTTCTTGCGCTCTTCGGTGATCGACATGGAGGCGGCGAGGAAGTCGAACTTGCCGGCGTTCAGCGCGGGAATGATGCCATCCCAGTCGGAGGTCACCACTTCGCATTCCACTTCCATCTTGGCGCACAGCGCGTGGGCGATATCCAGGTCGAAACCGACGGCCGTGCCGCTGGCATCGATCAGGTTGAAGGGCGGGTAGGCGCCTTCGGTGCCGATGCGCAGTTTCTCCGCAGCGAATGCCTGGGTGCCGATGATCAGAGATGCAGCAGCGGTCAGCAGAATCTTCTTATAGCTTTTCATGCGGTGTTGCTCCATTAACGATGGCTGGACATGAACTGTTTACAGCGCGCCGATTGCGGGTTGTCAAATACCTGCTCGGGCGTTCCTTGCTCCTCGACCAGACCCTGGTGGAGGAAAACCACTTCGCTGGAGACCTGCTTGGCGAAATTCATCTCGTGGGTGACCAGCAGCATGGTGCGCCCTTCTTCGGCGAGCGAGCGAATCACTGCTAGCACTTCCTGTACCATTTCCGGGTCCAGTGCCGAGGTGGGCTCGTCGAACAGGATCACCTTAGGCTGCATCGCCAGGGTGCGGGCGATGGCCGCGCGTTGCTGCTGGCCGCCGGAAAGCTGGTTGGGGTAGACGTGGCGCTTGTCGGCGATGCCGACCTTGGCCAGCAGCGCTTCGGCGATTTCCGTGGCTTCGGCCTTGCTCTGGCCGAGCACCCGGCGCGGTGCCTCGATGATGTTGTCGAGCACGCTCATGTGCGGCCAGAGGTTGAAATTCTGGAACACGAAGCCGAGTTTGCTGCGCATCCGGTTGATCTGCCTGGCGTCCGCGGCGACCAGGTCGCCATCTTTGGCGCGCTTGAGCTTGAGCTGTTCGCCGCCGACAAGAATCTCACCCTCGTGGGGATTTTCCAGCAGGTTGATGCAGCGCAGGAAGGTGGATTTTCCCGAGCCGGACGAACCGAGAATGGAAATGACGTCACCGTCGCGCGCCGTCAGCGAGATACCCTTGAGAACCTCCAGGTCGCCGTAGCGCTTGTGCAGGTTGCGGATTTCCAGTGCAGGTATGGCCTCGGCCATTGAACTTCCTCTTCTCAGGCCTGTGCTTTGCCGGGCCTGATTCTGTATTGATTGCGCTCCGGCTGACTGCTCGCCTTCCTGGCGGGGCGCAAACCTAGCATGGGCGAGGGCATGCGCCAAGCACGACGCCCTCGTCACGCGCGTGACCGGTCAGTCACTGCAAAGGGCCGAGGGCTGTCGCGGCAGTCGGATCGCCTCTATCTATATAGATGAGTTTGCAACTTTTGGCCGCCCCGCTTCGTACCGGTTTTTTTGTCGTCGTGCGCAGCGAGGCGGGAGCGGACCCTATGCGTCGGGCCTCGGCGCCTCCGGCTCGCTGCTGAGCATCTCGTCGTGTTCCTCCATCTTCCACGGCAGGCTGCCGGGCGAGATGTGCAGGAAGTTCAGGTATTTCTCGAACTGGTCGAGGATGTCGCTGATGATGTCCTGCTGGTCGTAACCGTAGACGTCGTAGTGCTGTCCGCCGCGGCGCAGGAACACTTCGGCGCGGTAGTACTGCTCGTTGGTGTCCGGGTCTTCGGTAAGGACGAAGGACGGCATGGCATAGCCGACCAGGCGAACCTCGTAGACGAAATCGACCTGATCGTCCTTGATCACCTCCAGGTAGACCCGTGCATTGTGCTCATCGCTATGCACCTCGGCTGGCCAGCCCTGTTCGGCCAGCGCGCGCTGCACCCGGCGCATGCCCTTGATGACGCTGGTGGCGATGAAGTTTTCCGCCTCTTCGCGGCTGGGGAAGTTGACCAGCCCGGCCAGACGCTTTTTCCACAGGCCCGGCCCGGCATTGCTGGCCAGTCGGCTGCCGTGCATGTGGGTCTGCAGGCTGACTTCGTGATGGCCCTCGATCACCAGTGCCCGCCACATGCCCAGCGCCGCGACGATCATGACGACGGCGAACGGCAGCGCGCTGGTGATCGCCATGGTCTGCAAAGCGCTCAGGCCTCCGGCCACCAGCAGGGCGATGGCGACGAAGCCCGCCGTGGTCGCCCAGAACACCCGCTGCCAGACGGGCGTCTGCGCCACGCCGCCAGCGGCCAGCGAGTCGATCACCAGCGCACCGGAGTCGGCCGAGGTGACGAAGAAGGTGGCGATCAGCACCACTGCGACGAACGAGGTGATGGAGGACAGCGGCAGGTGCTCGAAGAGCTTGAACAGTGCGATGGCATGGTCGCTCTGCACCTCGCCGATCAGCTCCGTATAGCCCTCGACCATGATCAGGTGCAGCGCCGTGTCGCCGAAGATGGAGAACCAGAGGAAGGTGAAGATCGTCGGCACGAACATCACGCCGAAGACGAACTGGCGGATGGTCCGGCCGCGGCTGATCTTGGCGATGAACAGACCCACGAACGGCGACCAGGCGATGGTCCAGCCGAAGATGAACAGCGTCCAGTTGCCGATCCAGTCGCTGCGCGTATAGGCCTGCAGGTTGAAGGTGCGCTCGATGATGTTGTTCAGGTAGCTGCCGGTGTTCTGCAGAAAGGTTTCCAGAATGAAGATGGTCGGCCCCACGGCGAACACGAACAGCATCAGCGTGATGGCCAGGGCCATGTTCAGCAGCGACAGGTTCTTGATGCCCTTGTCCATGCCGGCCACCACCGAGCAGGTCGCCAGGGCGGTGATCACCACGATGGAAATGATCTGCACCGTGGTGCTGACGGGAATCTGCGGCCACAGGTAGTTCAGGCCGGCGTTGATCTGGGTGACCGACAGGCCCAGGGTAGTGGCGATGCCGAACAGCGTCCCGAGGATGGCGAATATGTCCACCACATGTCCGATGGGGCCGTGGATGCGCTCGCCGATGATCGGATACAGCGCCGAGCGCATCGACAGTGGCAAGCCATGGCGGAAGGAAAAGTAAGCCAGCGCCAGGCCGGTCAGGCCGTAGATCGCCCAGATATGAAAACCCCAGTGGAAAAAGGCGATCTGCATCGCCTGCTTGGCGGCATCCACGGTTTCCGGCGCGCCGACCGGGGGCGTCGAATAGTGCAGCACCGGCTCGGCTACGCCGAAGAACAACAGCGCGATGCCGTAGCCGGCGGAAAACAGCATGGCGAACCAGGCCGGAAAGCTGTACTGCGGCTCGGCATGGTCCGGCCCGAGCTTGATGTTGCCCCACTTGGTCAGCGCGATGCCGACGATGAAGACCAGGAAGAAGGCCACCGCCAGCATGTAGAACCAGCCGAACGAGCGCGTGATGAACGCCAGGGTGTCGCTGAACAGTTCGCCGGCCAGCTCGGGATTGCTGATGGTGCCGATCACCAGCAGCAGCGTGACCACTACGGCGGGGATGAAGACAGGGAAGAGAATGATAGCTCTGGGCAGTTTGCTCGATGATTCCATGGGGCGTCTGGCCTCTGCGGTCGGAGGGGGCGTAAGGCAGGTTGGCATATGCGTTCTTCAAAGATAGACGCCCATACCGCGCCGATTGCTCAATCCACGTGCTCAGGGGGAGCGCTTCGATAGGCCGGCTCGAGCTGGTGGCGACGCAGGATGGTGGGCACCGTGCCGTCGAGGATGAGCGCGTCGAGCGCCTGTTCGAAGAGCTGAAACTGTGCAGGTCCTATGCTCTTGCGCGACAGCCCGATGCCGTAGGAAACGGGTTCCAGCTGGCCGGCCTCGCGGAGCCCGCCGAGGCCTTCGTCCTCGATCAGGTGCCAGGCGACGTCCTGGTTGATCACCGCCAGGCCCTCTTCGCCGAAGCGTCCGCTTGCCAGCATGCGCAACAGCTGGCGGTTGTCAGGCACCATCTGCACCTGCACGTCACCGACCTGCCGCAGTCGCTCCGACAGGACATAGGACGTGCCCGAGGGACCATAGACACCGACTGTGCGCCCGGCGAGGTCCTTCGGCTGGGAGAACACGTAATGGCCGTCGCGGGCAAACACGCTGTAGCGCGAGGTCACCAGCATGCGCGTGATGCGCAGGAAGGTCTCGCGCCTGGGCGAACGCACCACCGTGAAGATACCGTCCGCTTCGCCGCGTTCCGCCAGGGCCAGGGCACGACGCCAAGGGTGGATATCGATCCGGCAACGGTACTGCAGGCGCGTGCATACCGCTTGCACGATCTCCGCCAGCGGGCCGGCCGCGCGGGTAGCTTCGTCGGTGCTGGAAGGCTCGCCGAGGGCGTAGGTGAAGGGTGGGAAGTCTTCGGTGACGAAGTGCAGCTCGGTGGCCATCGAGGCACCGGCTTGCAGGCACAGGCTCAACATCAGCCATCGAAGGGGCGTTCGCATGGCAGGTTCCTTCTTGTGAGGAAGTGGGTCTGCATTGTAGCTAGAGGCTTTTTGCCATCATGCGCCCCGGTGCTTGTTCACTCAAGCCGAGCGCGAAGCGGTGTCGCCCGATCAGGATGCGGAGGCGGTGCCGGCGGCTCGAGGCCGGCACCGCACAGCGCCGCTCAGCGCTTCGGCTGTGTTTCCGGCAGGAACCAGTTCATCAGCAGGGCACAGATGCCACCGGTCGCCACGCCCGACTCCAGCACGCTGCGCAGGGCATCGGGCATGTGCGCGAGGAATTCCGGTACCTGCGAGAAGCCCAGGCCGAGCGCCAGCGATACCGAGATGATCAGCAGGGCGCGGCGGTCCAGCTCGATGCCGGCGAGGATGTTGATGCCGGCCGCGGCCACTGCGCCGAACATCACCAGGGCCGCGCCGCCGAGCACCGGCTCGGGCACCGCCTGCAGCACGCCGGCCACCACCGGGAACAGCCCGAGGATGACCAGCATGGCGGCGATCCACAGGCCGACGTAGCGGCTGGCGATGCCGGTGAGCTGGATGATGCCGTTGTTCTGCGCGAACACCGAGCTGGGGAAGGTGTTGAAGAAGCCGGCCAGCAGCGAGTTGGCGCCGTTGACCAGCACGCCGCCCTTGATCCGCTGCATCCACCGCGGGCCCTGTACCGGCTCGCGGGAAATGTTGCTGGTGGCGGTGATGTCGCCGATGGCTTCCAGCGAGGTCACCAGGTAGATCACCACCATGGGGATGAACAGGCTCCAGGAGAAGCCCAGGCCGAAGTGCAGCGGCATCGGCACTTCGAACAGGTCCGCCTCGCGCATGCCGGTGAAGTCCAGGCGGCCCAGGTATGCGGCCAGCGCATAGCCGATGACCAGGGCGATGACGATGGCGCAGCTGCGCATCCACACCACCGGCAGGCGGTTGAGGATGACGATGGCGCCGAGCACCACGCCGGACAGCAACAGGTTCTCGCCATTGGCGAAGGTGCCGTTGCCCATGGCTGCGTAACCGCCGCCCATGCTGATCAGGCCGACCTTGATCAGCGTCAGGCCGATCATCAGCACCACGATGCCGGTCACCAGCGGGGTGATCAGGCGTTTGACGAACGGCAGGACGCGCGACACGCCCATCTCGATGAAGGAGCCGGCGATCACCACGCCGAAGATCGCCGCCATCACCGCCTCGACCGGCGTGCCCTGCTGGACCATCAGCACGCCGCCGGCGATCAGTGGTCCGACGAAATTGAAGCTGGTGCCCTGGACGATCAGCAGCCCCGCGCCGAACGGACCGAAGCGCTTGCACTGGACGAAGGTGGCGATGCCGGAAATCACCAGCGACATGGACACGATGATGTTGGTGTCGCGCGGCGACACGCCGATGGCCTGGCAGATCAACAGACCTGGCGTGACGATCGGCACGATGATCGCCAGCAGATGCTGCAATGCGGCGAGAAAGGCGACCCAGGGACGTGGGCGGTCGTTGAGTCCGTAGACCAGCTCGTCCGGCGTTTCGCGGTCGGTTTTGTTGTCGGGAGCGCTCATGGCCGTCCTTCCAGGCGAAAAGAGCGCGATTCTACTGACCGGGATGCGCTACGGACAGTGCCAGTGCCTTCCAGCTACTCGTTGCGCAACCCGCGGCATCTACAATCAGCTAAACCCAATCGAGGAGTGCCCCGAATGAAAATCGTCGTCGCAATGACCCTGCTGTCGTTCGCCACCGGCTTGGCCCATGCACAGGAAAGCTGTGCCAGCAAGGAGGCGGACATCCGCCGCCAGTTGGAACATGCCCGCGAGCAGGGCAACGCCGGGCGCATCGAGGGTCTGGAAACCGCGCTGAGCAAGGTCCGGGCGCACTGTACCGACCCGGGGTTGCAGGCCGAACGGCAGGAAGATATCGACGAGGCGCGGGAAGAGGTCCGCGAGCGTGAAGCCGAGCTGCAGGAGGCGTTGCGTGATGGCGATCGGAAGAAGATCGAGAAGCGTGAGCGCAAGCTGGACGAAGCCAGGGAAGAGTTGCGCGAGATACTGGAGGATTAGGTGTCTGGTCCCGTTTGCTGCGTCTCGACGAAAGCCACCTTTTGAACGGCATTACCGTAGGGCCGAACTTGTTCGGCCTTCTCAAATCGCTGGCCGAATGAATTCGGCCCTACGGAACTTACCGCCAGTGCGAATCGTATAAAAAACAGTACCCGCTCATAGAGGCGGGTACTGGTTCTAGTCGGATCGTGTTGTGGTTCGGTCCCTAGCCGCTGGTCGGAACCGCTTCCGCCACCTTGGCTTGCGGTGGCTGCGTGGCCGCACCGTGGTCTTCGGCGCCGACCACGGGAACCTCGTTGCCGTCCACGTCATACAGCTTGCCGTCGCGGAAGTGGTCGCCGTCGTGCAGCGCGGCGATATCCCGATAGCGCAGGGTGCGTTCGCTGGCCGCGACGAATACCGACTGCTGGTCCGAGTTGCCGACGGTCAGGTGGTTGAACAGCAGGTTCAGCAGGATCGCCATAATCGCCGCCGAGCTGATGCCCGAGTGGAAGATGGTCTCGAACCAGGCCGGGAAGTGATGGTAGAAGCTCGGCGCGGCGATCGGGATCATGCCGAAGCCGATCGAGGTGGCAACGATGATCAGGTTCATGTTGTTGCGGTACTCGACCTGCGCCAGGGTGCGGATACCGGCGGCCGCCACGGTGCCGAACAGCACGACGCCGGCGCCGCCGAGCACGGCGGTGGGTACCGCGGCGATCAGGCGACCCATCACCGGCAGCAGGCCGAGCGTCACCAGGATCAGGCCGGCGAAAGCCACCACGTAGCGGCTCTTGATGCCGGTGACGGCCACCAAGCCCACGTTCTGGGCGAAGGCGCTCTGGGTGAAGGAGCCGAAGATCGGTGCCAGGCTGCTGGAAATCATGTCCGCCCGCAGGCCATTGCCCAGGCGCTTGGAGTCGACCTTGGTGTCGATGATCTCGCCGACGGCGAGGATGTCGGCGCTGGTTTCCACCAGCGTGACGATGACCACGATCAGCATCGACAGGATGGCTGCCACCTGGAATTCAGGCGCTCCGAAATGCAGCGGTGACGGCAAGGCCACCACCGGGCCGTCCAGTACGCCGGAGAAGTCGGCCATGCCGAAGAATACCGCCGCCACGGTGCCGATCACCATCGCCAGGAGAATGGACAGGCGGGAAATGGTGGCGCTGCCGAGTTTGCTCAGCAGCAGCACGCACGCCAGGGTGAAGGCCGCCAGGCCGACGTTGGCCATGCTGCCGAAGTCCGGCGCCTGGCTGTTGCCGCCCATGGCCCAGCGCGCCGCGACCGGCATCAGCGTCAGGCCGATGGTGGTGATGACGATGCCGGTGACCAGGGGTGGGAAGAACTTGGTGATGCGGGAGAACACTGGTGTGATCAGCAAGCCGATCAACGAGGCGGCTATCACCGCGCCGAACACTACTGGAAGACCGCCGGAGCCGTCGTTGCCGATGATGGCGATCATGGTCGCCACGCCGGCGAAGGATACGCCCTGTACCAGCGGCAGCTGACAGCCGAAGAACGGCAGGCCGAGGGTTTGCAGCAAGGTAGCCGCACCTCCGGCGAACAGCGAGGCGGCGATCAGCAGGCCGATTTCCGCAGCGGACAAACCGGCTGCCTGACCGACGATCAGTGGCACCGCAACGATGCCTCCATACATGGTCAGCACGTGTTGCAGGCCGTAGGCCAGGTTGGCACCGATGCCGAGGTTCTCATCTTCCGGACGTTTTTCGGGAGATGTTCTTGCGGATGAGGCTGTCATGGTGATGATCCCTTTCTCGCTGTTGTTCTTGTGCCCCTAATGTAGACAATTAATTACTGAAATTGCCAGCCTTTTGTATACATTTGTGATTTCGAGAAATTGACGACTATGTGCGGCTATCGACGGCCAACGTGATGCCTATGGGCGGTATCCGCCTTTTTCACGGCAGCGGGTGTTTGGCGAATCGACGAATGGCAGCCGCCGATGAATCGATTTGAGTGGCCGTGTGGCGGGCGTATGGCGAGAAGACGCCGGAGGGGACTTTTCAGCTTCAGACTGGGCTGGGCGAGCCGCGTAAAGGGCAGCTTGGCGCTGAAACGACGAGCCCGGCACAGGGCCGGGCTCGATGGAGAAAGGCTTGTTTGCCGGCTCAGTCCTCCAGCAGCGCCTTGTTGCGTACCGCGCCCTTGTCGGCGCTGGTGGCCAGCAGGGCGTAGGCCTTGAGCGCCGTGGTCACCTTGCGTGCACGCGGCTGGGCGGGCTTCCAGCCGAGCTTGTCCTGCTCGATGCGGCGGTGGGCCAGCTCTTCGTCCGAGACCTGCAGCTGGATGCTGCGGTTGGGGATGTCGATCAGCACTTTGTCGCCGTCGCGTACCAGGCCGATGGCGCCGCCGGCCGCGGCCTCCGGCGAGGCGTGGCCGATGGACAGGCCCGAGGTGCCGCCGGAGAAGCGGCCGTCGGTGAGCAGGGCGCATTCCTTGCCCAGACCCTTGGATTTCAGGTAGCTGGTGGGATAGAGCATCTCCTGCATGCCCGGGCCGCCTTTCGGGCCTTCGTAGCGGATGATGACGATGTCGCCGGCCTTCACCTCGTCGGCGAGGATGCCCTTCACGGCGCTGTCCTGGCTTTCGTAGATCTTCGCCGTACCCTCGAAGACGAGGATGGACTCATCCACACCGGCGGTCTTCACCACGCAGCCGTCCAGCGCGATGTTGCCGTAGAGCACGGCCAGGCCGCCTTCCTGGGAGTAGGCGTGCGCGACCGAGCGGATGCAGCCGTTCTCGCGATCGTCGTCCAGGCTGTCCCAGCGGGTGCTCTGGCTGAAGGCCGTCTGCGTCGGGATGCCGGCCGGACCGGCCTTGAAGAAGGTGTGTACCGCCTCGTCCTGGGTCTGGGTGATGTCCCACTGGGCGATGGCCTCGGCCATGGTCCGGCTGTGGACGGTGGAGACGTCGGTGTGCAGCAGGCCGCCACGGGCCAGCTCGCCGAGGATGGAGAAGATGCCGCCGGCGCGGTGCACGTCTTCCATGTGGTACTTCTGGATGTTCGGCGCCACCTTGCACAATTGCGGCACCTTGCGCGACAGCGCGTCGATGGCGCGCAGGTCGAAGTCCACCTCGGCTTCCTGAGCGGCGGCCAGCAGGTGCAGGATGGTGTTGGTCGAGCCGCCCATGGCGATGTCCAGGGTCATGGCGTTCTCGAAGGCCTTGCGGCTGGCGATGTTGCGCGGCAGCACGGACTCGTCGCCTTCGGCGTAGTAGCGCTGACAGAGCTCGACGGCGATGCGTCCGGCACGCAGGAACAGCTGCTCGCGGTCGGCGTGGGTGGCCAGGGTCGAGCCATTGCCCGGCAGGGCCAGGCCCAGGGCTTCGGCCAGGCAGTTCATCGAGTTGGCGGTGAACATGCCCGAGCAGCTGCCGCAGGTGGGGCAGGCGCTGCGCTCGTACTCGGCGACGGTCTCGTCGGAGCAGCTGTCGTCGGCGGCGGCGACCATGGCGTCCACCAGGTCCAGGCCATGGGAGGCCAGCTTGGTCTTGCCGGCTTCCATCGGGCCGCCGGAAACGAACACCACCGGGATGTTCAGGCGCAGGGCGGCCATCAGCATGCCGGGGGTGATCTTGTCGCAGTTGCTGATGCAGACGATGGCGTCGGCGCAGTGCGCGTTGACCATGTATTCCACCGAGTCGGCGATGATCTCGCGCGAAGGCAGCGAATAGAGCATGCCGTCGTGGCCCATGGCGATGCCATCGTCCACCGCGATGGTGTTGAATTCCTTGGCCACGCCGCCGGCCTTCTCGATCTCGCGCGCCACCAGCTGGCCCATGTCCTTGAGGTGCACGTGGCCGGGCACGAACTGGGTGAAGGAGTTGGCGATGGCGATGATCGGCTTCTTGAAGTCTTCGTCCTTCATCCCGGTGGCGCGCCACAGGGCGCGGGCGCCGGCCATGTTGCGGCCGTGGGTGGAGGTTTTCGAGCGGTAATCAGGCATGGCAATCGGTCCTGCTAAGGCTGGTCAGGTTGTGCGTATGGTGAGCGTGCTGCACGCCCGAGGCAAACGGAGTGAATGTCTGTCGGGGCGGGCCGGATGTCAGGCGGGATCGCCGCTGCTTCGGCCGGGCTCTTGAATCCGCCTGGGGTGGGGCAGGAACGGCTGATTCTAATGCCGGCGGCGCGCCGGCGAAAGTATGGCCATCTGGCGCGCTGGTAGTGCGACCGCCGGGTCAGGCGTTGGGCAGCACCCGGCAGGTCAGGTTCTTGATGTAGCGGGTCTCGGGGATGGCCGGATGCACCGGATGGTCGGGACCCTGGCCGCCGCGCTCGAGCAGCAGGATGTTGCGGTCCAGATGCCGCGCGCTTTGCAGCAGGATGTTCTGCAGGTCGTCCTCGGGCAGGTGCATCGAACAGCTGGCACTGACCAGGATGCCGTCCTTGGTGAGCATGCGCATGGCCATCTCGTTGAGACGGCGGTAGGCGGCCTCGCCGTTCTTGAGGTCCTTCTTGCGCTTGATGAACGCCGGCGGATCGACCAGCACCACGTCGAAGCGCTCTTCGGCGTTCTTCAGCTCCTTCAACGCAGCGAACACGTCGCCCTCCACGCAGGCCACCTTCTCCGCCACGCCGTTCAGGGCGGCATTGCGTTCGACGCCGTCGAGGGCGAAGCCGGAGGCGTCCACGCACATCACTTCGCTGGCGCCGAACACGGCGGCCTGCACACCCCAGCCGCCGATGTAACTGAACAGATCCAGTACGCGCTTGCCCTTGACGTAGGGTGCCAGGCGCGCGCGATTCATGCGGTGGTCATAGAACCAGCCGGTTTTCTGGCCTTCCAGCACCGGCGCTTCGAACTTCACGCCGTTCTCCTCCAGCGCCACCCACTCGGGCACCACGCCGAAGGCGGTGTCGACGTAACGTTCCAGGCCCTCGGCATCGCGGGCGCTGGAGTCGTTCTTCCACAGCACGCCGCGTGGCTTGAGCACCTGCACCAGGGCTTCGAGCACGGCTTCCTTGTTGCGCTCCATGGTCGCCGAGGCCAGCTGCACCACCAGATGGTCGTGGAAGCGATCCACCACCAGGCCCGGCAGCAGGTCGGAGTCACCGTAGATCAGGCGGTAGCAGGGTTGCTCGAAGAGGCGCTCGCGCAGCGATAGCGCGACCTGGATGCGATGCACCAGCAGCGACTTGTCCAGGCTGTGCTTGAGGTCGCGCGACAGCAGGCGGGCGCAGATCAGGTTGTTCGGCGACACGCCGACGATGCCCAGCGGCTTACCGCCGGCCGCTTCGAGGATGGCCTGGTCGCCAGCGGCGAAGCCGGAAAGTGGCGTGGCGGCGGTGTCCACCTCGTTGCTGTAGACCCACAGATGACCGGCGCGCAGGCGGCGATCGGCATTGGCTTTGAGGCGCAGGCTGGGCAGGGTCATCGGTGGGCTCCGGCAAAGGGCGCGATTATAGGGGCAGCGGCCGATAAAAGCGCTGGAGGCTGGAAAGCTGGACGAGCACCGTGCAGATATTCGTCAAGCCTCAAGCCTCAAGCCTCAAGCGGCTCTTATACTGCCAATGCCTTGATCAGCGCCTCGCTGAACGCCGGAATATCGTCGGGCTTGCGGCTGCTGATCAGGTGACCGTCGACTACCACCTGTTCGTCGACCCATTCGGCGCCGGCATTCTTCAGGTCGTCGACCAGCGAAGGCCAGCTGGTCATGCGCTTGCCCTTGACCAGATCGGCCGAGACCAGCAGCCAGCCGCCGTGGCAGATCACGGCGATGGTCTTGTTCGCGCGGGCGGCGTCGCGCACCAGCTCCTGGGCCATCTCGTCGGTGCGGATGGTGTCGGCATTCACCACCCCGCCGGGCAGCAGCAGGGCGTCGTAGTCGTCCATGCGGGTGCTGTCGAAGGTGCGGTCGACCTGGAATTCGTCGGCCGGTGTGGTGTGGTTCCAGCCGCGCACCTTGCCCGATCTGGTCGAAACGAGTTCGGTCCTGGCGCCGGCTTTTTCCAGGGCTTCCCGGGGACCGGTCATCTCGACCTGCTCGAAGCCATCGGTCAGCAGGATTGCCACGCGCTTGCCTTGTAGGGAATTTGCCATCTGGGGCCTCCGAGGTGAGCTGAAGAATGGGGCGTTACTTGAAATCCGACCCTGATCTCGGCCAAAGTTCGATCTTCTTCGTAGTGGCGCCATGCCATTTCAAGCCGAGTCCGCCATGCCCGTTGAACTGACCGACGAACAGATCCGCCGCGTACTGCAAGGGATCAGCGTGCCGCCGCAACCGCAGATCATGGTCGATCTGCAGATGGAACAGGTCATGCCGGAGCCCGATCTGCGCAACATCGCGCGTCTGATCAGTCAGGACCCGGGGCTGTCCGGCGCCTTGCTGAAAACCGTCAACTCGTCGTTCTTCGGCCTGGCCAACCGCATCGCTTCCATCCGGCAGGCGGTGAACCTGCTGGGCTGCAATTCGGTGATCAATCTGATCAATGCCCAGTCGATCAAGGGTGAGCTGAGCGATGACGCGATCGTCACCCTCAATCGCTTCTGGGATACCGCCCAGGACGTCGCCATGGCCAGCCTGACCCTGGCCAAGCGCATCGGTTACCCGGCGCCGGACGAGGCCTATACGCTCGGGCTGTTCCACAACTGCGGCATCCCGCTGATGGTCAAGCGTTTCCCCGGCTACATGAGCGTGCTGGAGGAAGCCTATGGCAGCGCGAGCGCCGAGACCCGCGTCACCGATATCGAGAACCGCGCGCTCAATACCAACCATGCCGTGGTCGGCTACTTCACCGCCAAGTCATGGAACCTGCCGTTGCACCTGTGCGAGGCCATCGCCAATCACCACAACGCGCTCTCGCTGTTCAGCGACGATTCCGGGCGCGACGCCTCACTCAAGACGCTACTGGCCATTCTCAAGATGGCCGAGCACATCTGCGCCAGCCATAGAGTCATCGGTGACCAGGCCGAAGATCACGAATGGCAGGCGATTGCCCAACTGGTGCTCGAATACGTCGGGCTGTCGGAGTACGACTTCGTCTCGCTCAAGGAGAGCATCCGGGAGATGGGGGTGGGGTAGCCTGCAGCCGTAACCTCTCTCCGGCTTTCAGCCCATGCTAGGATTTCCGCTCTTTCCGTCGTACCTCTGATTCCCCATGCCTGAACTTCCCGAAGTCGAAACCACTCGCCGCGGTATCGAGCCGCATCTCATCGGCCAGCGTGTCAGCCGTGTGATCGTGCGTGAGCGGCGCCTGCGCTGGCCGATTCCGGAAGACCTGGACGTGCGCCTGTCAGGCCAGCGTATCGAGGCGGTCGAGCGGCGCGCCAAGTACCTGTTGATCAAGGCGCAGGCCGGCACGCTGATCGCGCATCTGGGCATGTCCGGCAGCCTGCGGCTGGTGGATGGCGAGCTGCCGGCGGAAAAGCACGAGCACGTCGATATCCTGCTGGAAACGGGCATGGCCCTGCGCTACACCGACCCACGCCGCTTCGGTGCGCTGCTCTGGAGCGAGGATCCGCTCAATCATGTGCTGCTCGCCAGCCTGGGTCCGGAGCCGCTGGGCGACGATTTCGATGGTGAGCGGCTGTTTCGCCTGTCGCGCGGGCGCAGCATGGCGATCAAGCCGTTCATCATGGACAACGCCGTGGTGGTGGGCGTCGGCAACATCTACGCCAGCGAAGCCCTGTTCGCCGCCGGCATCGATCCGCGTCGTGCCGCCGGGACCGTTTCCCGGGCACGCTACCTGAAGCTCGCCGAGGCGATCCGGCAGATTCTTGCCCAGGCCATCGAGTGCGGAGGCACCACCCTGCGCGATTTCGTCGGCGGCGACGGCAAGCCGGGCTACTTCCAGCAGGAACTGTTCGTCTATGGTCGTGGTGGGGAGTTCTGCAAGCGTTGCGGGGCAGGTCTGCGCGAGGTTCGCCTGGGGCAGCGGGCGAGCGTGTTCTGTGGTGGCTGTCAGCGCTGAGCAACACCGCAGGCATTGACGGCGTTCACGCTCGCGAGCGGGCGGGCACTGCTATAGTGGCCGCCACAACAATCATCGGCTTCGTTTCGCCCAGCTGAAGGACCACACCATGAAACTGTTTCGCTCTACTGCCGTTGTCTTGGCCCTGACCACTGGCCTGCTGGCGATGCCGGCACAGGCGCAGTCGGTGCAGCAGAACACCAGCGGTGATCCGATGTATACCGTCGAAGCGCCGAAAGCCTTCTCGATGGTAGGCGACCTGCTGATCGCGCGGCCGCTGCTGATCGCGGCGACTGTCATTGGCGCCGGTGTATTCGTCGTCAGCCTGCCGTTCAGCGCCATGGGCGGTGGCATCAAGGAAGCTGGCCAGGCCCTGGTGGTCGAGCCTGGCGCTGCCGCTTTCGCCCGTTGCCTGGGTTGCACCAGGGTCGGTTACAACCGCCAGGACTGATGGTCGAAACCCTGGCTCTTCCGGGGCCGAACCCGTTGGCGTAGGCTTCGCGACTCGATTGTCGATGCGAAGTCCGCGCCTTGAACAAACCTCTCGTAAAGCTCCTCCTGCCGGCGCTCGTCGTCGTCGCGCTGTCCTGGTCATTCTGGTCGAACGAGGGCTGGCTGCAGCTATGCGCCGGCCTGGCGCTGTTCCTGTTCGGCATGCAGTGCCTGGAGGAGGGGCTGCGCGACCTGGCCGGCAGCCACCTGGAACAGCTCCTGGCGCGCAGCACCGCGACGCCGTTCAAGGGCCTGCTGTTCGGCATGGGCGGCACCGTGCTGCTGCAATCGAGCACGCTGGTTTCGCTGCTGACCATCGCCTTCATCAGTACCGGGCTGATCAAGCTGGCCGGTGGCGTGGCCATTCTCCTCGGCGCCAACCTCGGCGCCACCAGCGGCATCTGGCTGCTGGCCATGGCCGGACAGAATCTCAGCCTGAGCCCCCTGGCGCTGCCGCTGCTGGTGTTCGGCGTGCTCGCCAGCTTCACGGGCGACAAGGGCAAGGCCGCCGGGCGCGTGGTGCTGGGCATCGCCTTCATCTTTCTCGGCATCGATCAGATCAAGGCGGGCTTTTCCAGCTTCGATGACGGCCTGAACATGACCGCCTGGCAGGCGGAAGGCGTGCTTGGCCAATTGACCTTCGTCGCCATCGGCATGCTCGCCACCGTCGTGCTGCAGTCCAGCCACGCCACCCTGATGCTGACGCTGGCAGCGCTGGCCGGTGGGCAGCTCGAACTGAGCCAGAGCCTGGCCATCGCCATCGGCGCGAATGTCGGCTCGAGCGTTACCACTGCCTTCGTCGGCTCGCTGGGTGGCAACCGCGGCGGTCAGCGGCTGGCGCTGGCGCATGTGTTGTTCAACGTGCTGACGGCGCTGGTGGCGCTGGTCCTGCTGCTGCCACTGGGCTGGCTGGTGCAATGGCTGGTGACACCCTTCGGCCTGGGCGACAACGCGCTGATCCAGCTGGCGCTGTTCCATACGCTGTTCAACGGCATGGGCGTGCTGCTGTTCTGGCCCTGGCAGCCACAACTGGTGCGGCAACTGGAGCGCTGGTTGCCGGATCGCGCCGAACCTCTGGTGCTGATCACCGAGCTGGCGACCGCCGAGCAGCCGGAGCCCCGCGCCCATGCGCGCTATCTCAGCGAGCGCGCGCTGGATTCGGCGGACTCGGCGGCCAGCGCCGTGGCGCAGGAACTGCTGCACCTCGAGCGGCTGAGCCTCGAAGTGATCTGCCACGCCCTTTTCATTCCCGTGGAGCAGCTGTTGCAGCAGGGCAAGCTGGACGAGGCCATCCTGCAGGCGCAGCCGAGCCCGCAGTCGCTGGATGCCGAGCAGCTGTACCAGCGCCATATCAAGGGGGTCTACGGTGATCTGCTGAGTTTCATGGGGCGCCTGGACACACCGCTGGACGAGGGCCAGCAGAGTTTCTGGCTGAGTTGCCAGGTGGCGGCGCTGCAACTGGTGGACGCGGTGAAGGACGCCAAGCACCTGCAGAAGAATCTCGGTCGTTATCTTCGCAAGGAGGCATCGCCGGTACGCGACGCCTACGTCCAGCTGCGGCGGCACCTGCTCGAGGCCCTGCGCGAAATGCGAGCGCTGAACCAGTCGGAACTGCCGGGCGAACTCTGGCGTGACCGCTTGTGCTGGCTGGATTCGCGTGCGGCGGATTTCGACGCGGCATTTCGCAAGCAGCTGTTCGAGGCCGTGCGTAATCGGCAGCTCGATGGGCTGCAGACCAGTTCGTTGATGAATGATCTGGGCTATGCCAGCCGCATCATTCAGAGCCTGCGCAACGCGTTGCTGCTGGGCGAGGGCCAGGAACTGACACGTCAGCTGCGGCAGACGGACGTGCGCGACGAACCTCTGATCCTGTAGCGAGGAAGGCCGTCGAGGTACTCGACGGCCTGGCAGGGATGGTCAGGCTTTACCGGTGATGATCAGGTACTTCTGCATCAGTTCGTCCTTGCTCTCGACATTGTTGGTGTCGAGCGGGATGCAGTCCACCGGGCAGACCTGCTGGCACTGGGGTTCGTCGTAGTGGCCGACGCATTCGGTGCAGAGGTTGGGGTCGATGACGTAGATTTCCTCGCCTTGGGAAATGGCGCTGTTCGGGCACTCGGGCTCGCAAACGTCGCAGTTGATGCAGTCATCGGTGATTATCAGGGACATCCAGCTAGCTCCAGCTGCGGTGTCTACCGCAGCGCAGGTAAAACGACGGGCCAATTTTGCCGCATTGGCCCGGTCGGTGCACGCGGTTGCCGCCAGCAGGTAGGTGGGTCAGCCCTTGGCGGCGTAGCGTTCGTTCAGCGCGCGCATCACCGAGGGGTGAACGAACTTGCTGACGTCGCCACCGAGTCGGGCGATCTCGCGCACCAGCGTCGAGGAAATATAGGAGAACTTCTCCGACGGGGTGAGGAACAGACTCTCCACGTCAGGAACCAGCTGGCGGTTCATGTTGGCCAGCTGGAACTCGTATTCGAAATCGGATACGGCGCGCAGCCCGCGCAGCAGCACGTTGGCCTTCTGTTCGGTGACGAAATGCGCCAGCAGGGTGGAAAAGCCCAGCACCTTGACGTTGGGCAGGTGCGCCGTGACTTCCTGTGCCAGCGCCACGCGCTGTTCGAGCGGGAACAACGGATTCTTGTTGGGACTGGCCGCGACGGCAATGATCACCTCGTCGAACAGGCGCGACGCGCGCTCGACCAGGTCGGTGTGGCCCATGGTGATCGGGTCGAAGGTTCCCGGATACAACACTCGATTCATCGCGGCGTCCTGACGCAGGCGTGGGGGTGTGGATGGTAGCGGCTCGGTATCGGCAGCGTAAAGCGACAATGCCCCGCGAGCCGAGTCGTGGCAAGCAAGTGATTTCCGCCCGCTACAGGCGCTCGGCCAACAGGCTGGCGAGTTTCGCCGCAAGGGCATAGATCGACAGCTGCGGATTGGCGCCGATGCTGGTGGGGAACAGCGAACCGTCGTGGATCGACAGGTTCTTCAGCTGATGGTGCCGGCCCAGGCTGTCGACGACCGCCCCGCGCGGGTCCTCGCCCATGGCGCAACCGCCCATCACGTGGGCGCTGCCGAGGCGTGCGCGATACAGTTCCAGGCTCAGCGTGTCGATCATCCGCCGCGCGGCGGCGGGGGTTTTCACGTAGTCGGCATCGCTGTGCAGCGGCAGCACGGCCCTGGCGCCGGCGGCGAACTGGATCTCGGCCATGCTGTGGTAGGCGCGGCGGATGCCGTCCCAGGTGTAGGCGGTCATGCGGTAGTCCAGCACCGGTGTGCCGTCGCCGCGCAACTGCACCCGGCCCTCGGCACTGTCGGGGTGGAAGCCGTCGCGCATCAGCGCCAGCATGGCGTTGGTATGGGGCAATTGCTCCATGCGCAGCGCGCTCTCGGCGCCGAAACCGCCCAGCAGGGTGGCCGCCAGTGCCGGGTGGATGGGCGGCACCTCCAGCTTGTAGGACATGCGCCCGCAAATGCCGTCGTTCCACTGGAACTGGTCGGAATAGATCGACTGCGGCGCGCCGTAGAAAGGGTTGATCACCTCGTCGAACTGCGCGGCGGAGAAGTTCACCAGGTGCAGGAAGGTGCGCTTGCCCAGGCGCTGGTGCGGGTCCGGCGCCTCCGAGCGCAGCAGGATCGCCGGCGTATTGATGCCGCCACCCGCGAGGATGTAGTGGCGGGCACGCACGCGAATTTTCCGCCCGTTGGGCGCGACGCAGCGCGAATCCATCCCCAGGCACTGCAGTTCGGTCACTCGGCCGTTGGCGATTTCCAGGCGCTCGGCACGGGCCAGGTAGAGCAGTTCGCCGCCATTTTCCAGTGTGGCGGGAATGCTGGTCACCAGCATCGACTGCTTGGCGTTGGTCGGGCAGCCCATGCCGCAGTAGCCGAGGTTCCAGCAGCCGCGCACGTTGCGCGGAATCACCGCCCAGCTGTAACCGAGCCTTGCGCAGCCGTCGCGGATCACCTGATTGTTGGCGTTGGGCGCCATGGCCCAAGGCTCGATGCCCAGGCGTTGCTCGATGCGTTCGAACCAGGGCGCCAGGTCCGCTTCGTCGTGGCCAGCCACTGCATGTTCCCGCGCCCAGTGTTCCAGCGTCGGTACGGGCGTGCGGAAGCTGGATGTCCAGTTCACCAGGGGCGAGCCGCCCACCGCACGGCCCTGGAGGATGGTGATGGCGCCGTCCTTGCTGGTGCGGCCGATGCCTTCCTGATAGAGCGAGGCGTAGGCGCGCGATTCCTGCATGTCGAAGTCGCGGCTGCTGCGCAGCGGACCTTCCTCGATCAGCAGCACCTTGAAGCCTGCCGCGCTGAGGATTTCCGCGCTGGTGGCGCCTCCGGCACCGCTGCCGACGATGGCGATATCGGCTTCCAGGGAGATGTCCCGGTCGAGCCGCGAGCCGTCATAGGTCGTCCAGCGCGCCAGGCCTTCGGCAATGGGGTCGATTACAGGCATCGGATTCTTCCTGGCAGGTGGTTTTTAACGGCTTGCTAGATGGGCGGCGGGCCGGGGTAACCACAGTGGCCCCAGGCTTCGGGGCAGCCGTACCAGGCCATCTGGATCATCTGCAACAGTGCTGCATGGCCTTGGCGCAGCAGCGCGAGAGCGCTGTTCTCCCAGCGCCGCAGGAAGGCCTCGACGGCTTCGTCGTCGGCTTGTTCCCAACTGCCCCAGATGCCTGTCAGCGGACCGCGCGTGACGGGCAGGGCGAGCAGGTGGAACAGCTGCGACACCTGGCGGTACAGCGCCGGCGAGACGTGGGTCAGGCCCTGATCGAGATTGTGCAGGGTGTCTTGCACGGCGGCGGGCATCTTCGCCTCGGGCACGGCGCCTTGCAGCACCACCTGCGTCACGCGGCGCAGCAGCGGCAGGTCGCTGTCGCGCAGCATGGTGAAGCCGTTGGCCGGCCCTTCGGCGCTGCACCCGGAGAGGCTGCCGAGCAGGCCCGCGGTGGCCAGGGTGGCGCTGCCGAACAGGCCGACCCTGAGCAGGTCGCGGCGGGAGAAGGCGTTCATCTCAGCGCACGAACAGCCTGTAGACCAGCTTCTGCAGCGCTTTGCCGTAGGGCGGGTAGATCATCCGCGCGGCATTGAAGCGTTGCTTGACGAACACGCCCTTGGCCTTGCTGAAGGTCAGGAAACCCTCGTGGCCGTGGTAATGCCCCATGCCGGAGGGACCGACGCCGCCGAAGGGCAGGTCATCCTGGGCGACGTGCAGCAGAGTGTCGTTGAGGCAGACGCCGCCGGAATGGGTGTTTTCCAGTACGGCCTGCTGCTCGGCCTTGTCGTAGCCGAAATAGTAGAGCGCCAGCGGTCGCGGGCGGGCGTTGACGTAGGCCAGGGCCTGCTGCAGGTCGTCATAGGGCACGACGGGCAGCAGCGGGCCGAAGATCTCGTCCTGCATCACCCGCATCTCGTCGGTCACGTTCAGCAGCAGGTGGTGCGGCATGCGCCGTGCCTGGCCCTTCTCGAACAGCGGCAGCAGACGCGCGCCTCGGGCCTGGGCATCGCCCAGATAGTCCTGCAGACGGGCGTACTGGCGCGGGTTGATGATCGAGGTGTAGTCCGGATTGTCGGCCAGCTGCGGATAGAAGCGCTGGATGACCTGGCGGTAGGCCTCGACGAAGCCTTCCAGGCGATCCTTGGGCACCAGCACGTAGTCGGGCGCGACGCAGGTCTGGCCGGCATTGAGCGTCTTGCCGAAGGCGATGCGCTCGGCGGCATCCTCCAGAGGCACGCCGGCCGAGACGATGGCCGGCGACTTGCCGCCCAACTCCAGGGTCACCGGCGTCAGGTTGTCCGCTGCGGCGCGCATCACCTGGCGGCCGATGCTGGTGCTGCCGGTGAATAACAGGTGATCGAAGGGCAGCCGCGAGAAGGCGATACCCACGTCCGCTTCGCCCAGCACGACGGCGACCTGATCCTCGGTGAATACCTGTGCCAGCAGATCCTTCAGCAACTGCCCGGTGGCAGGTGTGGATTCGCTCATCTTCAGCATCACCCGGTTGCCCGCTGCCAACGCACCGATCAGCGGGCCGATGGAGAGATAGAGCGGGTAGTTCCAGGGCACGATGATGCCGACCACGCCCAGCGGCTGGTACACCACCTTCGCACTGGCCGGCTGGAAGGCCAGCCCGACACTGCGCCGCGATGGCTTCATCCATTTGCGCAGGCGGCGCCTGGCGTAGTGGATGCCGTGCAGGCTGGGCATGATTTCCGCCAGCCGGGTCTCGTCCGCCGAGCGATTGCCGAAATCCGAGCTGATGGCCTCGATGATCGCCTGTTGATTACTAGCGAGCAGACGCTGCAGGGCGTCGAGCCATTGCAGGCGTGCTGCGGCATCCGGATAGGGAGCGGCCTGGAAGGCGCGGCGCTGGCGCTCTAGCAGCGGCTGCAGGCGTTCGATCTCGGAGTTCATCGGGTCCAGTTGGGCGGCGGTGGCTTGCATGGCGATGTTCCGGTGAGGGCGAGTGGTTGGATGGTTTTAGAGTCTTTGCTCTAGTCTGTCAATCGAGAGGCCGCCAGGGGTATCTTTGCGCTTGAGATCCACCATCACGGATTCCCGATGACTGCGAAACCCAAGACCCGCGAACGCATCCTTCAGGCCAGCCTGGAGCTGTTCAACAGCCAGGGCGAGCGCAGCGTGACCACCAACCACATCGCCGCGCACCTGGGCATCTCGCCGGGCAACCTCTACTACCACTTCCGCAACAAGCAGATGATCATCGCCGAGCTGTTCGCCACGTACGAGGCACAGGTGGATGACTTCCTGCGTCTGCCGCCGGCGCGCCCGCTGACCGTCGAGGACAAGGCCCTCTATCTCGAGGCGTTGCTGGCGGCCATGTGGCAGTTCCGTTTCCTGCATCGGGACCTGGAACATCTGCTGGCGGCCGACGCACAGCTGGCCGAGCGCTATGGGCAGTTCGCCCGTCGCAGCCTGGACAGCGCCCAGACGATCTACCGGGGCTTCGTCGAGGCGGGCGTGCTACGGATGAGCCCCGCGCAGATCGAGGCGCTGGCCATCAATGCCTGGATCATCCTGACGTCCTGGGTGCAGTTTCTCGGCACCGTGGGCGGCGCTGCCCCGGCACCGCTCAGCCAGGACCTGCTGCGGCGCGGCATCTTCCAGGTGCTGGCGCTGGAGCAGGGTTTCGTTGCGCCGGCCGCGCGACCAGAAGTGCAGCGCCTGCTCGAGCGGCTGCACGTGCCGCTGGCGCTGGGGTAGTTTCGTCAGCTGCCCTGCGACAGCCACTGCGGTATGCGCCGCTCCAGGTAGTAGCGCGGGCGGGTCGGGGAGCCTTCGACGAATCCGACATGGCCGCCGCTGCGGTGCAGCTCCAGCGTCGTGGTCGCCGAGAGCTCGGCCGTTTCGGGCACGCTGTGGCGGAACACGAAGGGATCGTCCTCGGCCTGGATCAGCAGGGTCGGGATGCGGATGTCCGGCAGGAAGTAGCGGCTGGAGGCGCGCCGATAATAGTCGCTGGCATCGCTGTAGCCATGCAGCGGTGCGGTGAAGCGACCGTCGAAATCCCAGAAGGTGCGCAGGCCCGTCAATGGCCCCAGGCGCTGCAGCGCCGAGAGGTGTTCGGTGGCGCCTTGGCGGGTGAACGACTGCTGCTTGTCCTTCACATAGGCCACCATCTCGCGCATGAAGTGCGCCTGATAGACGCGCGAGAAGCCGATGCCGATGCGGTCGGCGCACTGGTCCAGGCGGAACGGCACGGAGACCGCCACGGCCTTGTGCAGCGGCGTCGTGCCGCCGGCTTCGCCCAGGTACTTGAGCAGCACGTTGCCGCCCAGCGAATAACCCACCGCCTGCAGCGGAGCCATTGGTCGTGTGGCCTGCAGATGGGCGATGACTTCGGCCAGGTCGTCGCTGGCGCCGGAGTGATAGGCGCGCGGTAGCAGGTTCGGCTCGCCGGAGCAGCCGCGCCAGTTGATCGCGACGCTGGCCTGCGCGCGCGCGGCCAGCTGCGCCTGCAGGCCGAGTACGTAATGCGAGTGGGAGGAACCGGTCAGGCCGTGCAGGATCAGCACCAGCGGCGCCGTCGGGTCGTGCGGGCCATGCCAGTCGAGGTCGATGAAGTCGCCATCGGCCAGCCACAGGCGTTCACGCCGGCGCGCCAGCGGAGTGGTCCGCCGGCAGAAGGGATTCCACAGCGTCTGCAGATGACCGCCCGGCAGCCACCAGGCCGGTGCGAAAGCTCCGTCGGCGGCGGTACCGGGACGAGTAGGGGGATGCGTGGCGGTCATGCGCGGGCGCAGCAGGTAATAGTGACGGTCAGTCTGATCAGGCGTTGCGCTCCCATAGCGCGTAATGGACGTTGCCGGCCTTCTTTTCCCGGTGCAGTCGCCAGTTGCCGGGCAGGTCGAGGCTCGATGGCACGGCCTCGCTTTCGGTGTAGACCCAGGCGTGGTCGGCCAGCCAGCCCTTGCTTTCCAGCAGTTCGCAGGCCGGTTGCAGCAGGTTCTTGTTGAATGGCGGGTCGAGGAACACCAGGTCGAAAGGCGTCGGTGTCTGGGTGTCCAAGTAGCGCAGGGCGTCGCTCTGCAACAGCTGGCCCTGGCCACACTTGAGCGTATCCAGGTGCTTGCGCAGGCTGGCGATGGCGTTGGCGTTCAGGTCCAGCGCCAGCGCCATGCTGGCGCCGCGCGACAGCGCTTCCAGATAGAGCGCGCCGCTGCCGGTGAAGGCATCCAGCACCCGCGCCCCGGACATATAGGGTGCGAGCCAATTGAACAGCGTTTCGCGCACGCGATCCGGCGTCGGGCGCAGGCCTTCGGCGTCGGGAAAGGCGAAGCGCCGGCTGCGCCACTCGCCACCGATGATGCGCAGCTGGCCCTGGCCGCCGTGGGCGGAAGGGCGAATGGGTGGGTTGGCCATCAATGCTCCGGAACGCTGCTGGGTTGCTCGAGGGGCTTTTCGCTCGGTGGCGGCAATGGCTTCTGCTCGACCTCGGGGCCGGCGGTGACGATCACGAAGCCGTCCGCGCGCAGGTGCTCGTTCATCGCCACCTTGACGTCTTCGACCGACAGCGCCTGGACCTGTTGCATGAAATCTTCCAGGTAGGTCAGCGGCAGGTCGTAGAAGCCGATGCTGCCCAGCTGGCCGACGATATCGGCGTTGCTGGCGGTGGACAGCGGGAAGCTGCCGGCGATCTGCCGCTTGCTGCGCTCCAGCTCGGCCTCGGTCGGGCCTTTTTCGAGGAACTCACCCACCAGTTGCTGCACCAGTTGCAGGGTGGCGTCGCTCATGTTGGCGCGGGTCTGCAGGTTGATCATGAAGGGGCCGTTGGTCTGCATGGGGCTGAAGCCGGAGTAGACGCCATAGGTCAGCCCGCGTTTTTCACGCACCTCTTCCATCAACCGGGTGCCGAAACCGCCGCCGCCGAGAATCTGGTTGCCCAGGTAGAGCGCGGCATAGTCCGGGTGGCCTCGGGGAATGCCGAGCTGCGCCAGCAGCAGATGGGTCTGGTTGGACGGAAAGTCGATGTGCTCGTGCGTCGCGGCGGGCGCTTGTGGCACGGGCGGTGGCGGTAGCGCCGCGCCTTGCGGCAGTGCGGCGGAAACCTGCGCAGCGATCGCCTCGGCCTCTTCGCGGCTGAGGTCGCCGACCAGCGCGATCACCACGTTGCCGGCGGTGTAGGCCCTGGCATGGAAGTCGCGCAGCTGGGCGATGCCGATGCCGGGAATGGATTCGGACGTGCCTTCGCTGGGGTGGGCGTAGGGGTGGTTCTGGTACAGCTGCTCGAACAGCTCCAGGCTGGCCAGCTTGCCGGGGTTCTGCTTCTGGAACTCGAAGCCGGTCAGCACCTGGTTCCTGATGCGTTGCAGCGAATCTTCGGGAAAGCTCGGCTGGCCGACCACCTGGCTGAACAGCTGCAGCGCCGGTTCGCGCTTGTCCGCCGCGCTCAGGCTGCGCAGGCTGGCGATGGCCATGTCGCGGTAGGAGCCGTTGCCGAAATCGGCGCCCAGGCCTTCGAAGCCTTCGGCGATGGCGGTGACGTCCTTGCCCTCGATGCCTTCGTTGAGCATGGCGTTAGTCAGCATGGCCAGGCCGGGCGTGCCGCCATCCTGGCTGCTGCCGGCGGCGAAGGTCAGGCGCAAGTCGAACATCGGCAATTCATGGGCTTCGACGAAGAGCACCTTGGCGCCACCTTCGGTCTGCCAGCTCTGGATGTCCAGCTTGCGCCGCGGCAGGGGCTGGTCGTCCAGCTCGTCGAGCGACTCCAGGCGGGTTTCGTCCTGCGCCTTGGCAATGGCCTGGCCGGATTCGGCCGGTGTGGCGACATTCTTCGCGGGCGGGATGGAGGCGACCGTCTCGCCGGTCTCGCTGTCGCAGGCGGCCAGGCCGAAAGCGCAGAGCAGGGCCAGGCCGTACAGGCCGCGACGCAGCAGGTTGCGATCACTCATCGCCGGACTCCTCGGGCAGAACATGGGCAACGCTCAGGCGCGAGCGGGTGAAATAGGTGCGGGCGGCCTGCTGGATGTCCTCCGGCGTCACGGCCTCGAGGGCGGCGAGCTCCTCGTCCATCAGGCGCCAGGACAGGCCCACGGTTTCCAGCATGCCGATGGTGGTGGCCTGCTGGGTGATGGAGTCGCGCTCGTAGACCAGCCCGGCGATGACCTGGGCGCGAACCCGCTCGAGTTCTTCCGCGGTGGGGGCGGTCTGCTTGAGCTGTTCGAGCTGACTCCAGAGGCCGGCTTCCACCTCTTCGAGGGTACGACCCTTCTGCATATTGGGCGCCGCGCTGAGCACGAACAGGCTGTCGCCGCGGGCATAGGCGTTGTACCAGGCGGCGGCGCTGGTCACCAATTCCTCGCCGCGTTCCAGCTGCTGCGGCAGGCGCGCGCTGTAGCCGCCGTCGAGCAGTGCCGCGATCAGGCGCAGTGCATGGATCTGCCGCGGGTTGTCCGTCTCGGTCGCCAGGCTGGCCGTGTTGAACGCCATCATCAGGCTCGGTACCTGGGTGTTGAGGTGCAGGGTCAGGCGGCGCTCGCCGGGTTCGTCCAGTTCCAGCGGACGCTTGGCGCTGGGAACCGCGCGCTTTTCGATCGGGCCGAAATAATGTTCGGCCAGGCTGCGCACTTCCTCGGCCGTCACGTCGCCAACCACCACCAGGGTGGCGTTGTTGGGCGCGTACCAGGCCTGGTACCAGGCGCGCAGCTCCTCGATGGTCATGCGATCGAGGTCGTCCATCCAGCCGATCGTCGGCGTGTGGTAGCCGCTGGCCGGGTAGGCCATGGCCTTGAAGCGCTCGTAGGCGAGCGAGCTGGGCTTGTCGTCGGTGCGCAGCCGGCGCTCTTCCTTGATCACTTCGATCTCGCGGGCGAATTCGTCGGCCGGCAGCTTGAGGCTCGCCAGGCGGTCGGCTTCCAGCTCGAAGGCCACTGCCAGGCGATCGCGCGCCAGCACCTGGTAATAGGCGGTGTAGTCGTCGCTGGTGAAGGCGTTCTCCTCGGCGCCGAGCTCGCGCAGGATGCGCGAAGCCTCGCCGGCGCCGAGCTTGCGGCTGCCCTTGAACATCATGTGTTCCAGCGCGTGGGAAAGGCCGGTCTGCCCGGGCGTTTCGTAGCTGGAGCCGACCTTGTACCAGAGCTGGGACACCACCACGGGGGCGCGGTGGTCCTCGCGCACGATCACCTTGAGGCCGTTGTCCAGGAAGAATTCGTGGGTGGGTTGAATGTCGGCTGCGGTCACCAGTGGCAGGTATAGAGCGGCGAACAACAGGGCGGCGGCGCGTCGTAGCATCGGGGGCATAGTGAAAGACTCGTTCAGAAATGAATCCCGCCGTATGGTGCTGGCCGGCGGAAACACGCGGGGGCATGGTACTGGCGCGTCGTGATCGGGGCAAAGTGGCGCGTGAATCGATCTGCATCGGTATATGACGGGAGCGTAATCTCCCATGACGACCGTAGGGCCGAATTTACTCGGCCTCTGCGTCCCTGGCCGAACAAGTTCGGCCCTACAGTGGTGTTTAGCGCAGTCGGTTGCACGGTGCTAGGATAGCCCCCGTCTGGCCGGTGGCATGGCCGCCGGCGTTTCGCCCTCTTGAGAAAATCTTCTCCATGTTTGGTTCCAACGACGATAAGAAGGCGCCGGCCGAGGCCGGCGAGAAGAAAGGCCTGTTCGGCTGGCTGCGCAAGAAGCCGCAGACCCCGGCCGCCGAGCCGCCACCATCCGAGCCGCTGGAAGACAGCCAGCCGTTCGCCGACGAACCCGACGAGCAAGCCCGAGAGCAGTTGGCCGAGGTCGAGGCCGAGCAGCCCGAGCCCATCGCCGAAGTGCAGGTTGAGCCGGAAGTCGCATCTCAGCCTGAGCCTGAAACCGAGCCTGAGCCGGTCGCACAAATCGACGAATCCATGAATGTGCCGGAAGCTCCGGCGCTCGCGGAAATCGCGGTCGAACCGGCACCGGTTCCCGTGGCAGAGGAGCAGCCTGCCAAGCTGGGCTTCTTTGCCCGCCTCAAGCAGGGCCTGTCCAAGACCAGTGCCAGCATCGGCGAAGGCATGGCCAGCCTGTTCCTCGGCAAGAAGGCCATCGACGACGACCTGCTGGACGAGCTGGAAACCCGCCTGCTGACCGCCGACGTCGGCGTCGAGGCCACCACGGCGATCATGCAGAACCTTTCCCGTCGCGTCTCGCGCAAGGAACTTGCCGACAGCGGTGCGCTGTACAAGGCGCTGCAGGAAGAGCTGGCCGGCCTGCTCAAGCCGGTGGAGCAACCACTGCGGATCGATGCCGGCAAGCAGCCCTTCGTGATCCTGGTGGTTGGCGTCAATGGCGTTGGCAAGACCACCACCATCGGCAAGCTGGCCAAGAAGCTGCAGCTCGAAGGCAAGAAGGTCATGCTCGCCGCCGGCGACACCTTCCGGGCCGCCGCCGTGGAGCAACTGCAGGTATGGGGTGAGCGCAACAACATCGCGGTGATCGCCCAGCACACCGGCGCCGATTCCGCCTCGGTGATCTTCGATGCGGTGCAGGCCGCCAAGGCGCGTGGCGTCGACGTGCTGATCGCCGACACCGCCGGTCGCCTGCACACCAAGGACAATTTGATGGAGGAGCTGAAGAAGGTCCGCCGGGTCATGGGCAAGCTGGACGAGACAGCGCCGCACGAAGTGCTGCTGGTGCTCGACGCCGGCACCGGCCAGAACGCCATCAACCAGACCAGGCAGTTCAACCAGGCGGTAGAGCTCACCGGACTGGTGCTGACCAAGCTTGACGGCACCGCCAAGGGCGGGGTGATCTTCGCCCTGGCCAAGCAGTTCGGCACGCCGATCCGCTACATCGGCGTGGGCGAGGGCATCGACGATCTGCGCGCCTTCGAGGCGGATGCCTTCGTCAGCGCGTTGTTCGCCGAAAAAGGCACGAGCGCAGGTAACCCCCCGTCATGATCCGTTTCGACCAGGTCGGCAAGCGCTATCCCAACGGTCATGTCGGATTGCATGAACTGTCCTTCCAGGTGCAGCGCGGCGAGTTCCTCTTCGTCACCGGCCATTCCGGCGCCGGCAAGAGCACGCTGCTGCGTCTGCTGCTGGCGATGGAACGACCCACCAGCGGCAAGTTGCTGCTGGCCGGGCAGGACCTGTCGCGCATCAGCAATGCGCAGATTCCCTTCCTGCGTCGGCAGATCGGCGTGGTGTTCCAGAATCACCAGCTGCTGTTCGACCGCACGGTATTCGACAACGCCGCGCTGCCGCTGCAGATCCTCGGTCTGAACAAGCGCGAGATCGGCCAGCGGGTGATGACCGCGCTGGAGCGCGTCAGCCTCAAGGACAAGGCGCTGCAATATCCCTCGGACCTGTCCACCGGGCAGCAACAGCGTGTCGGCATCGCCCGCGCCGTGGTGCACCGTCCGGCGCTGCTGCTGGCCGACGAACCCACCGGCAACCTCGACCCGCGCCTGGCGGCGGAGATCATGGGCGTGTTCGAGGACATCAACCGCCTCGGCACCACGGTGCTGATCGCCAGTCACGACCTGGCGCTGATCGCCCGCATGCGCCATCGCATGCTCACCCTGCAGCGTGGCCGCCTGATCGGCGACGGGGAGGCCGCCCGATGAGCGCCGAACGCAAATCCAACCCGAGTACCGCCGAGCGCGTGGGCGGCACGGTGAAGAAAGCGCCGCAACACAACCCCGACGAACCGGACTTCAAGACCCTGTTCCATGCCTGGCTGGAAAGCCATCGCGCGAGCCTGGTCGACAGTGTCGGGCGATTGGTCAAGCAGCCGATCGGCAGCTTCTTCACCTGCCTGGTGATGGCCGTCGCGCTGAGCCTGCCCATGGGCCTGGCGCTGCTGCTGGACAATGTCGAGCGCCTGGGCGGCTCCTGGCAGCGGGCGGCGCAGATCTCGTTGTACCTGCAACTGGAAACCGATGCCGCCGCCGGCCAGGCGCTGCGCGAACAGATTCTGGAAATGCCGGATGTCGCTGACGCCGAATGGATCAGTCGCGAGCAGGCGCTGGAGGAATTCCAGCAGCTGTCGGGCCTGGGCGAGGCGTTGCGCGAACTGCCGGACAATCCGCTGCCCGGTGTAGTCGTGGTCACGCCCAATGAGGTCGACAAGGCCAAGCTGGAAGCGCTGCGCCAGCGCCTGGCTGAACTGCCCGGCGTCGAGCAGGCCCAGCTGGATCTGCTCTGGGTCGAGCGACTGGCGGCGATTCTCAAGCTGGGCGACCGCTTCGTCTTCGGCCTGACGCTGCTGCTGATCGCCACCCTGCTGCTGGTGATCGGCAACACCATCCGCCTGCACATCGAGAATCGGCGCACCGAGATCGAGGTGGTCAAGCTGGTCGGTGGCACCGATGGCTACGTGCGCCGACCCTTCCTCTACATGGGCGCGCTCTATGGCCTGGGCGCGGGACTGATCGCCTGGCTGCTGCTGGCCTACGGACTGGGCTGGCTGAACGAGGCGGTGATCGACCTGGCGGGGCTCTACGGCAGCGATTTCGGCCTGGCCGGCGTGCCCACCGAAGATGGCTTCTCGCTGGTGCTGGGGGCGCTGCTGCTGGGTTACATCGGAGCCTGGCTGGCCGTCGCACGGCATCTGAGCGAACTGGCGCCGCGTTGATAAGTCATTGTTACAAAAGGCTTTTGCCAGGTTGTCGTGGAACTTTTCCACAGGTTTGCAGTCTGATCGGGCAATGCTAAACTGCTGCAGCTTCACTATCGGAGGATCTGCATGACATCTACTCTGCAACCTGTTCACGCACTGGTTCCCGGGGGCAACCTCGAAGCCTATGTGCAGACGGTCAACAGCATTCCGCTGCTAACGGTCGAGCAGGAACGCGATCTGGCCGAGCGCCTGTTCTACCATCAGGACCTCGAAGCCGCTCGTCAGATGGTTCTTGCCCACCTGCGATTCGTCGTCCACATCGCCCGCAGCTATTCCGGCTACGGTCTGGCCCAGGCCGACCTGATCCAGGAAGGCAACGTCGGCCTGATGAAGGCGGTCAAACGCTTCAACCCGGAAATGGGTGTGCGCCTGGTGTCCTTCGCGGTGCACTGGATCAAGGCCGAGATTCACGAATTCATCCTGCGCAACTGGCGCATCGTCAAGGTCGCCACCACCAAGGCGCAGCGCAAGCTGTTCTTCAATCTGCGCAGCCAGAAAAAGCGTCTGGCCTGGCTGAACAACGACGAAGTCGAGCGCGTGGCCGACAGCCTCGGCGTCGAGGCGCGCGAAGTGCGCGAGATGGAAAGCCGGCTGACCGGCCACGACATGGCGTTCGATCCGGCAGCCGATGCCGACGACGACAGCGCCTACCAGTCGCCGGCGCATTATCTTGAGGATCACCGCTACGACCCGGCTCGCCAACTGGAAGATGCCGACTGGAGCGACAGTTCCAATTCCAGTCTGCACGAGGCGCTGGAAACGCTGGACGAGCGCAGCCGCGACATTCTGCAACAGCGCTGGCTGAGCGAAGAGAAGGCCACCCTGCATGACCTGGCGGCCAAGTACAGCGTCTCTGCCGAGCGTATTCGCCAGCTGGAAAAGAACGCCATGAACAAGCTCAAGGGTTCCATCCAGGCCTGATTTTTTCTGCAGGCTCAGGAGGCGCTACAGGTTCTGCCTGCAGCGCCTTTTTTGTGTGCGTGGCGGCTCGCCGGGTTCTCGCCGGCAATCGGGCCGGCGAACGATTCGTCAGTGAAGTCCTGCGCTCATGATCCTGGGCTCGTCCAGCCTCGGTTTCATGAACGCTTCAGTCGTTCAGCGCCTTGCCGAGTGCGACCAGCAGTTGCGCGGTGCTGATCGGCTTGTGCAGCCACACGACGCGCGGGTCGCGCGTTTTTTCATCGAAATGGCTCGCCGCGGAGATGACGACGATCGGCAGGTGCCGCGTCAGAGGGTTGCGCCTGATTTCCTCGATCAGCTGCGCGCCGCTGCCGTCGGGCAGGTGCAGGTCCAGCGTGATGGCGTCGTAGCGATGGTCGGCGAGCTTTTCCCGAGCCGCATGCAGGCTCTGCACGCGTTCCACCGAATAGCCCGCGTCATGCAGCATCAGATACAGCAGGCGGCCAGTATCGGGTTCGTCTTCGACCACCAGCAGGTGCCCCCGGCCAGGCTCCGGCGTCGAGGCGCAGGTCTCGAGTATCGGCAGTTCGCACCAGAACGTCGTGCCCTGTCCTTCGGCCGTGTCGAAGCCGACCTTGCCGCCCATCCGCTCGATGAATTCCTTGGTGATCGCTAATCCGAGACCCGTGCCGCCCTTCTGCCGGCTGTCGGAGGCGTCCGCCTGGGCAAACTTCTCGAAGACGCGTGCCCGGAATTCCGCAGCGATGCCCGGCCCCTGATCCGTGACGCTGATGCGCACGTGCGTGGCGTCGGGCACGCTGCAATGCAGGCTGACTTCGCCGCCTTCGGGAGTGTACTTGATGGCGTTGGAAAGGAAATTGCCGAGGACCTGCTGCAGGCGCGAGGCGTCTACCCAGACCTGGACGTCCACCGCTTCGCGCAGCACGCAGTTGACGCCGAGCTGGGCGGCGAAGGCCTGGTTGCTGGCCAGCGCCTCTTCCAGCAACTGGCGCAGGGAATGCTCGTGCATGTCGAACGACATCTTGCCAGCGGCGATCTTCTCCATGTCCAGCAGGTCGTTGATCAGATGGCCCAGGCGCTGGCTGTTGCGGTAGGCAATTTCCAGCATCTGCTGCATGGCGGGCGGCACTTCACCCAGTGCGCCGCCGTTGATCAGGCCGAGGGCGCCGCTGATGGAGGTCAGGGGTGTGCGCAGTTCGTGGCTGACGGTGGAGACGAACTCGTTCTTCATCTGCTCGATGCGCTTGTGCTCGGTGAGGTCCATGCTGGTGCCGCTGATGCGCAGCGGCTGGCCTTGGGCGTCGCGCTGTATGTAGCCACGCACCAGCACCGGTACCGTGCGACCGTCCTTGTGCCGGAAGCGCAGCTCGCTGGTGAACTGATCAAGCCGGGACAGCATGGTCTGCGCCAGTTGCGCGCGGGTTCGAGGCAGGTCTTCGGCGACCAGCACCTGTTCCCACAGCCGGGTGCTCAGCTGCAGTTCGCCGGGTTGGTAGCCGAGCATGTGCCAGGTGCGTGGCGATGCGTAGAAGGTATCGGCCGCCAGATTGAGGTCCCACAGGCCGTCGTTGCTGCCCTTGAGCGCCAGGCTCAGGCGTTCTTCACTGAGCTGCAGGGCCCGCTTGTTCTCGCGGATGCGTTCGGTCATCTGTCCGGCGAGGATTTCGGCACGGCGCTGCCGGAAGGCCAGCGACGAAATCAGGAAGAACAACAGCAGGCTGATGCCGGCGCCCAGAATGGCCACCAGCCCCTCGTTGGCGCTGAAGCCGGACTCGAACGCGGGAAGGCTTTCCATGTGCAGCGTCCAGGTGCCGCCGTAGATGCTCAGTTGCACGTCCTGGCTGTGGGCGGCGTCGCCCGGCGCATGTTCCTTGCTGGCGAACAGCAGTTGCTCGGCCTGCTGCGTCGGTCCGGAGTAGATGCGCAGGCTGAGATTCAGATCGGCAGCGCCCAGGATTCCCTCCATCAGATCGTCCATGCGATAGGGGCTGTAGGCGAAGCCGAGCAAGGCGTCCATCCGCTGTTCAGCTGTTTCGAGCGGCATCGCGGGGTGATACAGGGGCACGTAGATCAGCACGCCCGCCTGCACCTTGCCGTGGGTTTCCTGGCGCAGGACCACCTTGCCCGAGATGCGCGACTTTCCGGTCGAGGCCGCCTGGCGCATGGCCTGATGGCGAACCGGTTCGGCGTACATGTCGTACCCGAAGGCGGCCCGGTTGCGATCGTTGAACGGCTCGAGGTAGACGATCGGCATGTACACCGGGCGCTCGCCTTCAGGTTGGATGCGGTAATCGGTGAAGCCCTCGGCGCGGATACTCTGCTCATGGGCGTCCCGCTCGGAGGCCCTTACCACCTTGCTGAACCCGACGCCCTGGATGCCGGGGTAACGATCGGCCAGTTGCTGGCGCTCGACATAAGCGCGCCATTGCGCCCGCGATACCTCTCCGCTCGCGGCGAACAGGCCGGCGGCACCGAACAGAATCTGCTCATGATCGATCAGGCGTTGCTCGATGGCGTTGGTGACCTTGCCGACCAGCAGTTCGAACTGTTGCTCGGCCGCCCGATCGCTGTTGGCGCGCAACTGCTGAAGAATGAGCAACTGGCCCAGCAGGGTGAACGCCAGCACCAGCCAGGCGATGCCGTTGCGCCAGTTGAACAACTGCGGCAGGTCTACGCGGGCAGATTTGATGGTGGACGGTTCGCTCATCCTACTCACAGCGCCCTTCGGCAAGATCGGAAATCAAGGCTATCGAGACCGGGGCGGCGTTCCAAGGGCACGGCTGCAGATCTCCTGGCAAGCGTCGAAGACCTGAAGGCGGCTCCAGACGCTAACTATGCATGGGCGATAATCGCAGGGCATGCTGCCCATAGTCCATCCCGGTGGCCTGCCAGTCGATGTCGGCCACGGGTTGCGGCCGGGCGAAGCCGTAGCCCTGGCCATAGTCGCAACCGTGTTCCAGAAGGAACGCCGCCTGCCGGGAGGATTCGACCCCCTCGGCGACGACCTGCAAGCCCAGGTTATGCGCCAGGCCGATGACCGAACGGGTGATGGCGGCATCGTCGCGATCGTCGGGAAGGCCGCTGACGAAGCCCTGGTCTATCTTCAGTTTGTGCACGTTCATGCGCTTGAGGCGCAGCAACGACGAATAGCCGGTGCCGAAATCGTCGATGGCCAGCTGTACGCCGAGCGCGCGCAGGCGCTGCAGGAGCTCGACGGCGGCATCGGGATCCTGCATCACCGCGCTTTCGGTGATTTCTAGCTCCAGGTACTTCGCCTCCAGCCCGGTATTGAACAGGATTCGCGCGATTTCCCGGTCCAGCGCCGCGTTGCTGAACAGGCGGCTGGAAATGTTCACAGCGACGAAGCTCAATGACAAACCACTGCTCAGCCACTTGCGCATCTGCCGGCAGCTCTGCTCCAGCACCCAGTGATCGATGGCGCTGATCAGGCCGCTTTCCTCGGCGACCGGAATGAAGGTGCCGGGGGGAATCAGTCCCTGCTCGGGGTGTTGCCAGCGCACCAGCGCTTCGAAACCGACGATGCGGCCACTCTCGAGGTCGTAGATCGACTGGTAGTGCACGCGCAGTTCCTGCTGCTCCAGCGCCTGTCGCAGTGCTACGCCGAGCTCGACACGTTGTTGCGCCTGGCTGGTCAGTTCATGGCTGTAGAAGGCGTAGGTGGAACGGCCCTTGCCCTTGGCCTTGAACAGCGCCGAGTCGGCATTCCGCATCAGTTGCTCGACGTTCTGCACTTGATCGGGGTAGGGCACGATGCCGATGCTGGCACTGCAGAACAGGTCGTTATCGTTCAGGTGATAGGGCTGGCTGAGATGCTCGAGAATCCGCACGGCAAGCGCGGCGGCCTGGTCGGCGCTGTAGTTCTCGCAGAGCATGGCGAACTCGTCGCCACCGATCCGCGCCAGCGTCATGCCATCCTGCAGGTGGGTGACCAGCCGCGTGGCCACGGCCTGCAGCAGGGCGTCGCCAACGCTGTGTCCGAGGCTTTCGTTGATGTCCTTGAAATGATCGAGGTCGATCAGCAGCAGTGCGCCAGTCCGTTTGGCGTTGCGGGCTCGGTCAAGGTCCTGTTTGGCCCGCTCGCTGAACAGCAGGCGGTTGGGCAGGCCGACGAGCGGGTCGTAGTGCGCCAGGCGGTCGAGTTCATCGCGCGAGCGCTTGAGCGCCGAGAGATCGGAGAACACCGCGACGTAATGGCTGACCTGGCCCTGTTCGTCCCGGATGCTGCGCAGGTTCTGCCATTGCGGGTACACCTCGCCACTGCGGCGACGGTTCCAGATCTCGCCACTCCAGATGCCATGCTTGTGCAGGTCGTGCCACATGGTCTGGTAGAAGGCCGCGTCGTGCTTGCCGGAGGCGAAGAGCTTCGGCGTCTGCCCGAGCACCTCCTCGGCAGCGTAGCCGGTGATGCGGCTGAACGCCGGGTTCACATGCACGATGTGCTGCTGCGGGTCGGTGACCAGAACGCCTTCCTGGGTGCTGTCGAATACGGCAGCGGCCTGCCGCAGGCTGCTTTCGTCGGCGCGGCGCGCCAGCTGCTGGGCGGCCAGGCGGTTCTGGTAATGCTGGCCGAGCCTGTACATCAGGACGCTGGTCAGAATGACGAAGAAGGCGCCCTTGGCGAGCTGCCAGAGAATCGAATGTTTCGGGTCAGCGATCAGCCTGTGCAGCAGCGATTCGCCGAGCAGCACCCAAAGCAGCGAGAGTACGGCGTAGCACAGACACAATCGCAGGAGTGGCGGGTTCATTTCTTCAAATCCGTCAGGTAATGCATGAAGAGCAACAACGAGGAGCAAGGACAGGAGGGCATGCTGCGCTACTGGTATGGCGGCGCAACGCTATCATATTTGGCCATGTGGATTATGTGGGAAATGCCGAGGCGCGCGATGAGTGGTGTCAGGCGGTCGCGGACGAAACGTCAGCAGACCCTAGAGTCGCGCAGGCCACCAGGCGGGATACTCCGGTCGTAGCTGGCGCAGATAATGACTGCCGCCGAGCTGGCGTACCTGCTGGCGAATCCAGGCGGCGCGACTGTTTATCCGGGCGCTGGGCCGGCCGGCGCTCCACTCGCGCGGGTTGGGCAACACGGCGGCGAGCAGGCTGGCCTGCCGGGCCGACAGATAAGGCGCGCCAACCCCGAAATGGTGCTGCGCCGCCGCTTCGGCGCCAAAGATGCCGACGCCCCATTCGACGCTGTTGAGGTACACCTCGAGGATTCGTTGCTTAGGCCAGAGCAGTTCGATCAGTGCCGTGAACCAGGCCTCGACGCCCTTGCGCAGCCAGCTGCGGCCGGACCAGAGGAACAGGTTCTTGGCCACCTGCTGGCTCAGCGTGCTGGCGCCACGCAACGAGCCGCCCTGTTCGTTGTGCGCCAGGGCCGCACGGATCGCGGCGACGTCGAAGCCCCAGTGTTCGGCGAACTTCTGATCCTCAGCGGCGATCACCGCCATCTTCAGGTCGTCCGGCAGCTCGCTCCAGGGGCGCCAGCTGCGCTGCACGTCGATGCTTTCGCCGCTGGACCAGGATTGTACCTTGCGCTCGATCATCAGCGCGGTGAACGGCGGCGCAACCCAGCGCAGCAACAACACCAGCAGCGCCGACAGCGCAACGAGCCAGAGCAGCAACTTGAAAAGACGGCGCAGCAGGGATCGGAACATGTCGCTTGGTCGAGGCCGAGGAGAGCGGGCATTATAGCGGCCTCGTACAGCGCTGATCGGTAACCCCCTGATGATCCGTTCGTTTCTTTTGCTGGCCGCGTTCTTCGGGCTGACCGGCGTGGCGCTGGGTGCCTTCGCCGCCCACGGCCTGCGTGGCAGCCTCAGTGCCGAGTATCTCGCGGTGTTCCAGACCGGCGTGCACTACCAACTGATCCATGCCCTGGCTCTGTTCGGTGTCGCGCTGCTCGCATTGCACCTGCCGAGCAAGCTGTTGAAAGTGGCGGGCGGCCTGTTCACCCTCGGGATCCTGCTGTTTTCCGGCAGCCTGTACCTGCTGACCCTGAGCGGCATCGGCAAGCTCGGCATCATCACGCCATTGGGCGGCACGGCCTTTCTCGCCGGCTGGCTGTGCCTGGGCTTGGCAGCCTGGGGGTTTCGTCGCTGAAGCGATCCCGCGCCGGTACAGGATGAATGGCGGCGGCTGTCGCCTTGGTCAGCTGTCGGCTTCGGGCTAGAATGCGGGCCCTCTTTCCGACAGTGGCGAGCACTATGCACATTCAGTTGAACGGCGAGCGCTATGAGCTCCCCGATGGTCAGTCGGTGGCCGATCTGCTGCAGCGCCTGGAGCTGACCGGGCGCCGTCTGGCAGTCGAACTCAACCAGGACATCGTTCCGCGCAGCCAGCACGCCGCCACCCTGCTGGGTGAAGGCGACCAAGTAGAGGTGGTGCATGCCATCGGTGGTGGCTGACGGTACCCGCTGCATCCGTATTTCCGCACGTCGCCCGTGCAGCGACGTTCTTCTCGCTTCATTACGCCTGTACAGGATGGTCGCATGAGCCAAATTCCGCACGACAAACCCTTCACGCTTGCTGGCCGCACCTACCAGTCGCGCTTGCTGGTGGGAACCGGCAAGTACAAGGATCTCGAGGAAACCCGTGTCGCCATCGAGGCCTCGGGCGCCGAGATCGTCACGGTAGCGGTGCGCCGGACCAACATCGGACAGAACCCCGGCGAGCCCAACCTGCTCGACGTGATCTCGCCGGAGCGCTACACCATCCTGCCGAACACCGCCGGTTGCTACGACGCCGAACAGGCCGTGCGTACCTGCCGCCTGGCCCGTGAACTGCTCGATGGCCATAAGCTGGTCAAGCTGGAAGTACTGGCCGACCAGAAGACCCTGTTCCCCAACGTCATCGAGACGCTCAAGGCCGCCGAGGTGCTGGTCAAGGACGGTTTCGACGTCATGGTCTACACCAGCGACGATCCGATCATCGCGCGCCAGCTGGCCGAAATGGGCTGCATCGCGGTGATGCCGCTGGCCGGGCTGATCGGGACCGGCCTGGGCATCTGCAACCCGTACAACCTGCGCATCATCCTCGAGGAAGCCAAGGTGCCGGTGCTGGTGGATGCTGGCGTCGGTACGGCGTCCGATGCGACCATCGCCATGGAGCTGGGCTGCGAAGCGGTGCTGATGAACAGCGCCATCGCCCATGCGCAGCATCCGGTACTGATGGCCGAGGCGATGAAGTACGCCATCGAGGCCGGTCGCCTGGCCTATCTCGCCGGCCGCATGCCGAAGAAGCTCTACGCCAGCGCCTCGTCGCCGCTGGAAGGGCTGATCCGCTAAGCCTGAGCCCGGGTTCATGCCGCACCGCCATTGCGCCGTGCGGCTTTTTTTCTTTCTATCTGCAGGTTCGTTCATGAGTGACATCGTCCCCCCGGCCGACGGCCAGCGCCGTATGCGCACCATCAAAAGCTTCGTGATGCGCGCCGGGCGCATGACCGAAGGCCAGCAGCGCGGGCTGGACCAGGGCTGGCCGCGCTTCGGCCTGGAACTGGCCGACGGCATGCGTGATTTCGACGAGGTATTCGGCCGTCAGGCGCCACGCACCTTCGAAATCGGTTTCGGCATGGGGCATTCCACGCTGGAGATGGCCGCCGCGGCGCCCGAGCAGGATTTCATCGGGGTGGAAGTGCACAAGCCCGGCGTCGGGGCGCTGCTGGGCGGACTTCTGTCACAAAATCTGAGCAATGTGCGCATCTACAGTTGCGACGCGCTGGAAGTGCTGCGTGAATGTGTCCCCGATTCCAGCCTGGACCGGGTTCTGCTGTTTTTCCCCGACCCCTGGCACAAGAGCCGCCACCACAAGCGCCGGATCGTCCAGCCTGCTTTCGCCGAGCTGGTGCGGCAGAAGCTGAAGGTCGGGGGCGTGCTGCACATGGCCACCGATTGGCAGCCCTACGCCGAGTACATGCTCGAGGTCATGAGCGTTGCGCCCGGCTATGTCAATCAGGCCGTCGACGGACAATACGTGGAGCGCCCGCCGGAGCGGCCGGTCACCAAGTTCGAGCGACGCGGCGAACGCCTCGGTCATGGTGTCTGGGATCTGAAGTTCCAGCGCAACGCCTGATAGCGCGCGATCAGCGCCACAGCAGGGCCAGCGGGATGGCTCTCGATCTGCCTTGCCGGAAGAAATGCTGCGGCCAGTCGGCCGCGGTTTACGTGCAGGCCTGCATGCGAGCCTGCAAAGGAGCGAAAGATGTTCAGAAAATTAGGATTTCTAGTCCTGGCGGCATGCGCCTTCCAGGTCCAGGCAAAGGTCGATGCAACCCAGGCCGCGCGCCTGGGGCAGGATCTCACTCCGCTGGGCGCCGAACGTGCAGACAATGCCGCCGGCAGCATCCCTGCCTGGACGGGAGGCGTACAGCCACCGGCCGGCTACACGCCGGGCATGCACCATCCGGACCCCTTCGCGGCCGACCCGGTGCTCTACAAGGTCGACCAGAGCAATGTCTCGCAGTATGCCGCTCTGCTGCCCGAGGGGCAGCGCGCCCTGCTGGAGCGCTACCCCGATTACTACCTGCGGGTATTTCCTTCGCGGCGCAGTGCGTCGGCGCCGCAGCGCATCTACGACGCGACGCGCGCCAACGCCGTCAATGCCGAGCTGATCGCCAACGGCAATGGCATCAAGGGTGCGTTCGCCGGTATTCCCTTCCCGATTCCGCAGGATGGCATGGAAGCGATCTGGAACCATGTGCTGCATTACAAGGGCGACCAGACTCACTTCGTCAACAACCAGGCGGTGGTGATCAACGGGCGCGCCAGCTTCATCAAGCGCGACCGGCACATCTTCTATGTCTATAACCGCGAGGGGATGGACGAGCAGGGACTGGACAACACGCTGCTGTACTACAAGTACCGGGTGACGGCGCCGGCGAAACTCTCGGGCACCGCCCTGGTGGTGCAGGATCCCATGGACCAGGTGCTGTCGATCCGCAAGGCCTGGCGCTACAGCCCGGACGATCGCCGGGTGCGCCGCCTGCCTTCGTTGGCCTACGACTCCCTGCAGCCGGACACCAGCGGCCTGGCCACCGCGGACGTGGTCGACTCGTTCAACGGCGCACCCGACCGCTATGAATGGAAGCTGGTGGGCAAGCGCGAAATGCTGATGCCGTACAACAGCTATGCGGTGCACCAGCAGGGTATTGCCTATGGCGAGATCGTGGGGCCACGCACGCTCAACCCGGAACTGCTGCGCTACGAGCTGCACCGCGTGTGGATCGTCGAAGCGAGCCTGCGCAAGGGTTTCAGCCATCCCTACGACAAGCGTCGCTTCTATATCGACGAGGACAGCTGGCAGATCCTGGCGGTGGATCTGTTCGATGAAGACAACGAGTTGATCGGGCTTCAGGAAAGCCATCCGATCAGCTACTACGAGGTGCCGATGTTCGCCAGTACGCTCGAGACGCTGTACCACCTCGAGGATGGCAACTACTTCGTCGATGGGCTGGACAACAACGAGCAGATGTACGATTTCGGTGCAAGGCTCAGCCCGCGGGACTTCTCGCCGGCGGCGTTGAGGAGAGGGGGGAACTGAGGAGGGCTGGGGCGCTTTCAAAGCGATTAGCGATTAGCGATTAGCGATTAGCGATTAGCGATTAGCGATTAGCGATTAGCGATTAGCGATTAGCGATTAGCGATTAGCGATTAGCGAGTTGCTTGATGGCGCGGGTTTCGCCCTGCTGGGCGAGTCACTTTTTCCAATCGCCGGGTGGCCGGCCCCGAAAAAAGTAACCAAAAACGCTTGCCCCTACATACGGCCCTGCGCTGCGAGCAGGGTTCGTTCGCTCCACCGCTGCTCCAGGGGCCGGCTTACAAGGGCCGTCCATGGCCCTTTAAGCGGGGACGCCTAGTCCTCTCGCCGCATCCATGCGGTTCGCTCCCTTACACAACGGTTCCACTCACCCTCCTGACAGGGGCGGTTGGTGTCGTCTGATGGTTTGTGCGTCGGGCCAAAAAGCCAAAGCAAATTCTCGATCTTCCAGGCGACTCGGACTCATATCCCCGTCAGAGAGGCCGAGTGGAGGTGTTGCGTAGGGGGACGCGAGGCATGGACGCCGAGCGAGGAACGAAGGGACAGGGACGCCCCTCCGTGACGGCCCCCGGAGCAGCACCGGAGTGAGGGAAGTCTGGCCGCAGGCCGGACCCGGATGTCGGGGTGCGCTTTCTTTTGCTTACTTTTCTTTGCGCAAACAAAGAAAAGTAAGGCGCCGTGCAAGGCGCAATCTGTAGACCCAGCCGAGGAAAGCGTTGTGGTCCCAATCAGTCTTGGACGCCAATGCCAAGAAACAACCTCTAATTCCGATCAGCCACCACCCCAATAATGAACAACACCAGAATCAACACCGGCGCCAGCGTGTAGTTGTTGAACTGCGCCAGCCCCTTCGCCAACCAGGGGCTCAGGTAGATGATCCCCAGTCCATAGACCACCGCACAGAACACCACGAACAGCAACGTCCGCAGGATGAAGTTCAGCCCTGCGATGTTCCTCTGCACCCAGGCATTAAGCACCGGCCCGAACAGCACGAACAGCGTGGCCATGATCGCCAGGGATATATCCGAAAGATGACTGCGGCTCCAGCGCGACAGGGTGGCGATCAGGTCGAGTAGCAAATCCATGCGAAATCCTATGGCAGAAAGAGTTGCAGCAAATCGTTGAGAAACAGCTGGCCCTTGGGCGTCGCCACCAGGCGTTGCGGGTCGACGACCAGCAGCCCACGGGCTTCGGCTTCGCGGCGGGCTTCGGCCAGGCGCTCCAAGGGCAAACCGGTGCGCTGAGTGAACAACAGCGCCGGCACGCCGTCGGTGAGGCGCAGCACATTCATCAGGAATTCGAAGGGCAGTTCCTCGGCCTGCAGCTGCTTTTCACCGGCGCGAAAGCGTTTGGCCGGGTCCAGATAGTCCTTGGGCAGGCGGGTTTTCCAGTTGCGCAGGATGTGGCCGTCGCCCCGGCTGATCTTGCCGTGGGCGCCCGCGCCGAGGCCGAGGAAGTCGCCGAAGGTCCAGTAGTTGAGGTTATGCCGCGCCTGGCGGCCGGGTTGGGCATAGGCCGAGGTTTCGTACTGGGCGTAGCCGTGTTCGGCGAGTAGCGCCTGACCGGCCTCCTGGATGTCCCAGAGGGTGTCGTCCTCGGGTAGTTGTGGCGGCCTGTTCCAGAATTCGGTGTTGGGCTCGACGGTGAGCTGATACCAGGACAGGTGTGTCGGTTGCTGGGCGATGGCGGTACGCAGGTCGCTCAGCGCATCGTCCAGGCTCTGCCCGGGCAGGCCGTGCATCAGGTCCAGGTTGAAGTTGTCGAAACCGGCGGCGCGAGCCATGTCGGCGGCGCGAATGGCCTCGTCGCCATCGTGGATGCGGCCCAGGGCCTTCAGCTTGGCTGGCTGGAAGCTCTGCACGCCGATGGACAGGCGATTGATGCCGAGGCGGCGGTAATCGCGGAATTTGGCCTGTTCGAAAGTGCCCGGGTTGGCTTCCAGAGTGATCTCGATGTCGTCGGCAAAGCCGACACGCTGCTCCAGCCCTTCGAGAATCCGGCCCAGTGCCTGGGCGGAAAACAGGCTGGGCGTGCCGCCACCGAAGAAAATCGAGCCGAGCCGGCGGCCCTGAACCTGATCGAAATCCTCGTCGAGATCGGCCAGCAGCGCCGCGACGTATTCATCTTCCGGCAGCTGCGGCCCGGCCGCATGGGAATTGAAGTCACAGTACGGGCACTTGCGCACACACCAGGGGATATGCACATAGGCCGCCAGAGGCGGCAGCTCCAAGCGGCAAGCTCCAAGCGGCAAGTTGCCCGAGTCGTCTTCGCTTGCAGCTTGTGGCTTGCAGCTTGCGGCTTTCATATCCCCAACCGCGCCTTGAGCAACGCCATGGCCCGGGCGCGGTGGCTGAGCTGGTTCTTGTCGGTGGGCGTCAGCTCGGCGCTGGAGCGGTCGCGCTCGGGCACCCAGAACAGCGGGTCGTAGCCGAAGCCCTGTTCGCCACGTGGCGCATGCAGGATGCGCCCGTGCCAGAGTCCTTCACAGATGATCGGCAGCGGGTCCTCGGCGTGGCGTACCAGCGCCAGGGCGCAGACGAACTGGGCGCCGCGCTCGGCGTCCGGTACGTCCTTCAGGACGTCCAGCAGCTTGGCGTTGTTCGCCGCATCGCCCTGGCCGTCGGCATAGCGCGCCGAGTAGATGCCCGGGGCGCCACCGAGATGATCGACCGCAAGGCCGGAATCGTCGGCCAGGGCCGGCAGGCCGGACACCCGCGCGGCGTTACGGGCTTTGAGGATGGCGTTCTCGATGAACGACAGGCCGGTTTCTTCCGGTTCCACATCGCTGAATTCACCCACCGAACGCACGCGTACGGCGTCGCCCAGCATGGCCTGGAGTTCCTTGAGCTTGCCGGCGTTGTGGCTGGCCAGCACCAGTTCTTTGAAAGGCATCATTCGTCCGGGAAGAATTCCTGAGTGAAGTTGAAGCTGACCGGCTCTTCGCCCATGGGCTGCACGGTCAGGTTGAAACGCAGCGTCTCGCGCGAATCGAAGGGGAACTGGGCCAGGTAGTAGATGGCTTCTTCGCCTTCCTTCAATTGCTTGAAGGTCAGCGGCCTATCCTGGCCCAGCAGGTTCTTGACGGTACCGCTGACCAGCGCCACCGTCGGTTTGCCCGCCTTGAGCACCGAAACGTTGACCACGCCCTGGGCCTTGCTGCGCACCAGGCCGGCGGCGGCCGCGATGTCCGGTTGCAGGAAGCCGGAGTTGAAGGCGATGTAGTGCACGTCGTATTCGCCGAAGCTGTGCTTGCGTTCGGCCCAGGCCGGCATCGTCAACAGCAGGGCCAGCAGGCAGATCAGACTGCGTTTCATGGTATTCCCTCCATCAGTGAAGCGGGTCATCTGTTCGGCCCGGTAACGCGGTAGATGCCGATTTCGCCGAGCAGGTTCGGCCACAGGCGGCTGCCCCAGCCATGTTTGTGATCGCGGTCGACCGCCAGGCGTTCGAGCACGCGCGCGCCGCGTTCCTGACACAGGCGCTCGAAATCCTCGAAGGTGCAAAAGTGGATGTTGGGCGTGTTGTACCAGGTGTATGGCAGGAACTCCGAGACCGGCATGCGACCCTTGCTCGCCAGGTACCAGCGGCAGCGCCAGTGGCCGAAGTTGGGGAAGGTGATGATGCACTCGCGGCCGACGCGCAGCATTTCCTTCATCAGCAGGTCGGGGTAGTGAACGGCCTGCAGCGCCTGGGTCATGACCACCATGTCGAAGCTGTCGCTGGCGAAGTTGCCCAGGCCCAGGTCCAGGTTCTGCTCGATGACGTTGACGCCTTTCTCGACGCAGGCGGCGATGTTGTCCGGGTCGATTTCCAGGCCGTAGCCGCTGACCTGCTTGTGCTCGCGCAGCCAGGCCAGCAGGTCGCCGTTGCCGCAGCCGAGGTCGAGTACCCGGCTGCCGGCGGGGATCCAGTCTTGGATGATTTCCAGATCGGCGCGCATGTCGATTCCTTATACGGCGATGCGGTTCATGTAACCGCGGAAGGCTTGCAGGTAGCGTGGGATCGGAATCAGGAACGCATCGTGGCCTTGCGGCGCGTCGATTTCCAGGTAGCTGACGTTCTTGCGGGCCGCCATCAGCGCGTTGACGATTTCCTGCGAACGCTCCGGCGAGAAGCGCCAGTCGGTGGTGAAGGAGATCACGCAGAAGTCGGCCTGGGCGGCTGCCAGCGTCGCGGCCAGGTCGTCCTCGTGGGCGGCGGCCGGGTCGAAGTAATCCAGCGCCTTGGTCATCAACAGGTAGGTATTGGCATCGAAACGGCTGGAAAACTCTTCGCCCTGGTAGCGCAGGTAGCTCTCGACCTGGAATTCCACGCTGTTGAAATCGTAATTGAGCTTCTCGCTCTTGAGACCGCGGCCGAACTTGGTGCCCATGGCGTCATCGGACAGGTAGGTGATGTGCCCCACCATGCGCGCCAGCATCAGCCCGCGCCGGGGGATCACGCCCTGCTCCTGGAAGTGTCCGCCGTGGAATTCGGGATCGGAGAGAATGGCCTGGCGCGCCACTTCGTTGAAGGCGATGTTCTGTGCCGAAAGCTTGGGTGCCGAGGCGATCGCCACGCAGTGACGAATCCGCTCGGGGTAGCTGATGCTCCACTGCAGCGCCTGCATGCCACCCAGGCTGCCGCCGACCACTGCGGCCCATTGCTCGATGCCCAGCACGTCGGCCAGGCGCGCCTGACTGTTGACCCAGTCCTCCACGGTCACCACCGGGAAATCGGCGCCGTAGGGCTTATTGGTTTGCGGATTGAGGCTGCTCGGCCCCGTCGAGCCATTGCAACCGCCGAGGTTGTTCAGGCTGACGACGAAGAAGCGGTTGGTGTCGATGGCCTTGCCCGGGCCGATGCACGAATCCCACCAGCCCGGCTTGCGGTCGTCCATGCTGTGGTAACCGGCGGCGTGGTGATGCCCCGAGAGGGCATGGCAGATCAGCACGGCATTGCTACGCGCGGCGTTCAGTTCGCCATAGGTTTCGTAGATCAGTTGGTAATCGGCCAAGGTACGGCCGCAAGCGAGCACCAATGGTTCGGCGAAATGCGCGATCTGCGGGCTCACCAGGCCAACGGAATCGGCTGGTATTTCAGTGGGCATCGAGCCAGGCTCTTGGAAAAAGGGAGCCGCAAAGTCTAAAGCTTCAGGCGCCTCAATTCATCTGTTGAATGCGCAGTAACGCGGCCCGCGACGAAACGGCAACCGATCCTAGCCATGACCGGCATTGCCGAGGCTGACCACCTTGCCCTGGCGGCGGATCGGTGCCGGTCGGCGCAATGCCCGCAACATCTCGGCCGCCTGTGCCAGTTGCTGTTCCAGCTCTCGGCCGTAGCGCCCCAGCAACTCGACGCGCTGGCTGTTCTGCCGGCTTTCCAGAGTGAGGCTCTTCAGGCGCAGCATGTGGGCTTCCAGTTGCTGCTTGTTCTCCAGGGCATGCTGTACCAGAGGCATCAGCGCATCATCGGACCACTGTTCGGCTTCCAGGCGCAGGCGTTGATGCAGGCTGATCACTTCCTGCACCAGGGTGGCGAAGAAGCGCCGGGTGAGGGTGCGCTGTTCGGTGAGCAGGGTCTTGAGCTGCAGGCGGAACTGATCGGCCTTGCGCTCGAGGTGCTTGAGTTCCTGCTGGTACGGCTGCAGGCGAAACGCCGGAATGTCCACCGCCTGCAGCGGGTTGTCCTCGTTGTGCCGGCGGTAGATGGCGGCCACCATCTTGTTGGCCAGGTTCGCCTCGTTCTCAAGTTGGCCGAGGTCTTGCTCCACGGCGCGGAAGAAGTGCAGGATGCTGAGGTTGATGCCCAGGGTCGTAAGGCTGCCGGTCAGGCTGCGGCGCAGGCGTGTCAGATGCTCTTCCAGGCGCTCGGCGCGAATGGCTTCGCGCAGCAATTCGCCTTGGCGTTGCAGCAGGCGCTGGTTGGTCTTGAGGTGCAGCAGACGCTTGTGGTGCTGGTTATGGTCGTGGCGGGTGCGCGCGGTCAGTTCGAGCAGCGTCTGGCCGCTGTCCTCGCGGCGACCCGCCAACAGCGTGCCCTGTTCGTGAACCTTTTCCAGACGCTGCCCGAGGATGCGCTGGCTGCTCTGCAGCAGTGTGACGACCTGCCCCAGCACCTGGCGTTCGATCAGCTGCTCCTTCTGCAGCAGAATGCGCTCGCACAGTAGTTTCTCCAGGCTGTCGAGCTGACTGCGCTCGAGCAGTGCCTGGTCGCCGCGGATCTTGCCGAGCAGTGCCTGCTTGGCCGACAGCGGCAGCACGTCCTGGCTGTCGATACCCAGTTGCTGCGCCGTGACGGCGCGCATTCGGGTGATGGCTTCCTGCACGAAGACCTCGCCGGCAACGTCGTCCCAGAGCACGTCGATCTTGTTCAGCACGGCGAACAGGCTGCTTCGGCCGTCGCCATCGAGCTGGCGAATGTGCTGCTGCCAGATGTCCATGTCGCTGGCGGTGACGCCCGCATCGGCCGAGAGCAGGAAGACGATCGCCTGGGCGCTGGGCAGCATCGACAGGGTGAGTTCCGGCTCGCTGCCCAGCGCATTGAGGCCGGGCGTATCGAGGATGCGCAACCCTTGGCGCAGCAGCGGATGATCGAAGTTGACCATGGCGTGCCGCCAGGCCGGCACCCTGACTTCGTTCGCGCTATCGACTTCTTCCAGCGCGTCCGGGTGGAAGCCCAGCTGAATCGCTAGCTCCACCGGCATCGATTTGGTCATGGCGACCTGGGCGAAGGCCTCGATCATGCTGTCCGGGTCACGGGTGTCCAGCGGCAGCTGCAGCCAGTGCCGCGGGGTGCGCTTGAGCTGCGCGATGCTGGCGTCTTCCAGACGGGTTTCGATCGGCAGCAGGCGAATGTACGAGCGTTCCGCGCGCGAGTCGAAGAAGAGCTCGGTCGGGCACATGGTGGTGCGCCCGGCCCGTGACGGCAGGATGCGTTGGCCGTATTCGGAAAAGAACAGGCTGTTAATCAGTTCGGTCTTGCCGCGGGAAAACTCGCCGACGAAGGCCAGGGTGATGTGGTCGGTGCGCAGCAGCTTCAGCGCGCGCTCGAGGCGCGCATCGACCGCTTCGGAAATGAGCTTGTTGTGCGCCAGCCAACTGCGATAACGGGTGATCTCGCGCACCAGGTCGCGCTTCCAGGCGACATAGGCATCCACCTGCCGTTCGAGTCGTTCCATGCTCATCCCTGTCCCGTCGTGTGTTGACGATGCTTTATCCGCGCCACCGCTGCCGGGGTCAATGCTCGCCGGCTCGGTTGCCGCCCAGCGGCCCGGAGAAGGGGCTGGACGGTCGCCTGGGTCAGATCAGCGTTCGCAGGATGTTGGGCATATGCGTCATGACCGCCAGGTTGTTGATCACCAGCATGTCCAGCAGCTTGATCGCCAGAAACGCGAAGATCGGCGAGATGTCCAGACCGCCCAGGTTCGGCAGCAGACGGCGGAACGGCGCCAGGACCGGTTCGCAGAGCTGACTGACCAGCTGCGCACCGGGGTTGTGGCTGCCCGGCGCGACCCAGGACAGGATCACGCTGATGATCAGCGCCCAGAAGAAGATGTTCAGGAACAGCCCGGTGATGCCGATGATGGCCCAGATCAGCAGTTGCAGCACGTTGCCGGTGCTGCCGTAGGCGAGCATCAGAATCGCCGCCATCAGCAGCATCTGCAGCAGCACGGCCAGCACCAGCGATGACAGATCAAGGCCGCCGACGCTGGGAATGAACCGCCGCAAGGGTCGCAGCAGCGGATGGGTGGCGCGCACGATGAACTGGCTCAGGGGGTTGTAGAAGTCCGCGCGCACCAGTTGCAGGATGAAGCGCAGCAGCACGATGAGCAGGTAGAGGCTGCCGAGCGTCTGAATGATCAGCAGCAGGGCTTGCGAGAGTTGGGTCATGAAGGCTCCTTGGTTTGTGCGAGTTCGGCCGAGCGCTGTGCGGCGGCATTAAGCGCCTGCTGCACCAGCGCCTCGAAGCCGCCCGCCTGGAAGGTTTTGATTGCCGCTTCGGTGGTTCCGTTCGGTGAGGTGACGCGTCGGCGCAATTCGGCGGCCTCGACGTCGCTTTCGCAGGCCATGCGCGCGGCGCCAAGGGCCGTCTGCAGGGTCAGGCGGGCGGCAATCTCGCGCGGCAGACCGAGCTGCTCGCCCGCAGCGGTCATGGCTTCGATCAGCAGGAAGAAATAGGCCGGGCCGCTGCCGGATACCGCGGTCACGGCGTCGATCAACTGCTCGTCATCCAGCCACAGCGCCAGACCGACCGCCGACAGCAGCTGCTCGGCCTGGGCCTTCTGTTCGGCGCTTACCCGGGCATTGGCGTAAAGGCCGCTGGCACCCTGGCCCAGCAGCGACGGGGTATTGGGCATGCAGCGCACGATGGCGCGCGGCTGCGGGCCGAGCCAGTGCTGCAGGCTGTCGCAACCGATGCCGGCTGCGATGGAGACGATCAGCGGTGCCTCGCCGAGGTGCTGGGCCAGGTCGCGGCACACGGTCTGCATCACCTGCGGCTTGACCGCCAGTACCACCACGTCGGCGCCAGCCAGCGCGTCGGCATTCCGAGCGAAGGCCTGGATGCCATGTTCGGTGCCGATCTTCCTGCGTTGTTCTTCGCCGGGGTCGCTGGCGCAGATGGCGTCGGCAGGCGTGCCTCGGGCGCGCAGCCCGCCAATCAGGCTGGCGGCCATGTTGCCGCCGCCGATGAAGGCGATTCGGGGAGTGCTCATGGGTGGGTTCCTTTGATCATGCGCCGGGCTGGCCGGGGACTGTCTGCGAAGGATAGGCGCGGGCGCCGAACAGGGCGGTGCCGATGCGGACCCAGGTGGCGCCTTCGGCGATGGCGGCTTCCAGGTCCTGGCTCATGCCCATGGAAAGGGTGTCGAGTTCCAGAGCGAGCGCCTGTTGCAGCTGGCGCAAGCGGGCGAAGGCGGCGTGCTGTTCGGCGCGGTCGTCGGTGGGTTCGGGGATGGCCATCAGGCCGCGCAGGCGCAGATTGGGCAGAGTGGCGATGGTGCGGGCCAGTTCCGCGACGTCCTGTGGCGCGCAGCCGGACTTGCTCGCTTCACCGCTGACATTGACCTGCAGACAGACATTCAGTGGTGGCAGCTCGGTAGAGCGTTGCTCCGACAGGCGCTGGGCGATCTTCAGGCGATCCACCGAATGCACCCAGTCGAAATGCTCGGCGATTGCGCGGGTCTTGTTCGACTGAATGGGGCCGATGAAATGCCAGGTCAGGGCGAGGTCGGCGAGACGGGCCTGTTTCTCCAGGGCCTCCTGCAGATAGTTCTCGCCGAAATCGCTCAGGCCGGCGCCATTGGCTTCGCGAATGGCCTCGGCCGGCTGGGTCTTGCTGACCGCCAGCAGGCCGACCGTATCCGGATCGCGCCCCGCAGCTTGCGCCGCCTCACGGATGCGCGCTGCGACCTTTGCAATATTGTTCGCTATCGTGGACATTTACCTGCGCCCGCCACCTTAGGGTCTGCGCGGCATTCTACCTGCTTGCTTGTAATTGGGGAGTCCCATGGATATCACAGAACTGCTGGCCTTCAGCGCCAAGCAGGGTGCGTCGGACCTGCACCTTTCTTCCGGCCTGCCGCCGATGATCCGCGTCGACGGCGACGTGCGGCGGATCAATCTGCCGGCCATGGACCACAAGCAGGTACATGCGCTGATCTACGACATCATGAACGACAAGCAGCGCAAGGATTTCGAGGAGTTCCTCGAGACAGACTTCTCGTTCGAAGTGCCCGGCGTCGCCCGTTTCCGGGTCAACGCCTTCAACCAGAACCGCGGTGCCGGCGCGGTGTTCCGGACCATTCCCTCCAAGGTGCTGACCATGGAAGACCTGGGCATGGGCGAGGTCTTCCGCAAGATCACCGACGTGCCGCGCGGCCTGGTACTGGTCACCGGCCCGACCGGCTCGGGCAAGTCCACCACCCTGGCGGCGATGCTCGACTACCTGAACAACACCAAGTACCACCACATCCTCACCATCGAAGACCCGATCGAATTCGTCCACGAGTCGAAGAAGTGCCTGGTCAACCAGCGCGAGGTGCATCGCGACACCCTGGGCTTCTCCGAAGCGCTGCGTTCGGCGCTGCGCGAAGACCCGGACATCATCCTAGTAGGTGAGATGCGCGATCTGGAAACCATCCGCCTGGCGCTGACCGCCGCGGAGACCGGCCACCTGGTATTCGGCACCCTGCACACCACTTCCGCCGCCAAGACCATCGACCGCGTGGTCGACGTGTTCCCGGCCGAGGAGAAGTCCATGGTCCGCTCGATGCTCTCCGAATCGTTGCAGGCGGTGATTTCCCAGACGCTGCTGAAAAAGGTCGGCGGCGGTCGGGTGGCGGCCCACGAGATCATGATCGGCACCCCGGCGATTCGTAACCTGATCCGCGAGGACAAGGTGGCGCAGATGTATTCCTCGATCCAGACCGGTGGTTCGCTGGGCATGCAGACGCTCGACTCATGCCTCAAGGGCCTGCTCGCCAAGGGCCTGATCTCGCGTGACAGCGCCAAGGAAAAGGCCAAGCAGCCGGAAAACTTTTAACAACCGATAACTACCGGCGGCGCCCTCGAGTGGCTTCGCTAGGACTGCGAGTACGACGATGGAATTCGAGAAACTGTTGCGCCTGATGGTGGAAAAAGGCGGCTCCGACCTGTTCATTACTGCGGGCGTGCCACCCTCGATGAAGGTCAATGGCAAGATCCTGCCGGTGAACAAGACGCCGATGTCGCCGGAGATGACCCGCGAAACCGTGCATGGAGTGATGAACGAGCAGCAGCGCCGTGAGTTCACCGAGAACCACGAGTGCAACTTCGCCATCAGCGCCCGTGGCATCGGCCGCTTCCGTGTCAGCGCCTTCTATCAGCGCAACCTGGCGGGCATGGTGCTGCGGCGGATCGAAACCAATATCCCGACGATAGAAGACCTCAAGCTGCCGGACGTGCTGAAGAAGCTGGCCCTGACCAAGCGTGGTCTGGTGCTCTTCGTCGGCGCCACCGGTACCGGCAAGTCCACCTCGCTGGCGGCGATGATCGGCTATCGGAACAAGAACTCCAGCGGCCACATCATCTCCATCGAAGACCCCATCGAGTTCATCCATCAGCACCAGAACTGCATCGTCACCCAGCGCGAAGTGGGCATCGATACCGACTCGTTCGAGGTGGCCCTGAAGAACACCCTGCGCCAGGCGCCGGACGTAATCCTGATCGGCGAGGTGCGTACCCGCGAAACCATGGACCATGCCGTGGCCTTCGCCGAAACCGGCCACCTGTGCCTGGCCACGCTGCACGCCAACAACGCCAACCAGGCGCTGGACCGCATCATCAACTTCTTCCCCGCCGACCGGCAGAACCAGGTATGGATGGACCTGTCGCTCAACCTCAAGGCCATCGTCGCGCAGCAGCTGGTGCCGACTCCGGATGGCAAGGGCCGTCGTGCGGTCATCGAGGTGCTGATCAACACGCCACTGGCGGCCGACCTGATCCGCAAGGGCGAGGTGCACGAGCTCAAGGGCCTGATGAAGCGCTCCACCGATCTGGGCATGCAGACCTTCGACCAGGCGCTGTACAACCTCTATGTACAGGGCGAAATCACTTACGAGGACGCCTTGCTGCACGCCGACTCGTCCAACGACCTGCGCCTGATGATCAAGCTGGGCTCGGAAACCGATGGCGAGCATCTCACCAGCGTCTCCCAAGGCCTGACTCTGGAAATGAGCGACGACGACCCTGGGCGCAGTTTCCGCTGACAGGCCGCTGAACAACGAAGTCTTGCCAACGCAGGTCGTTTTCCAACAGCCCGTTAATTGCCCTGGTGGGCCATGCCGATGCGCTTGCCTGGCCGCTGGGCGACGCGCTCGGCCTGGCCATTCTGCTGCGCGCCGGCACGGGCGCGGCTCATCAGCTGGCCAATCAGTGGCCCTTCCGGCAGGTTCTTCCAGAAGCGCACCGGCAGATTGCTCTGCATCACCTGCCGATTCAGCCGGGCGGGGTTGAAGGTGCTTTCGTAATAGGTCTTCCACAACTCGGCGCCTGGATCCTGCGCGCCTTGGGCCAGTTGCCGCCAGGCAGGTGGGCAGGGGCTGGCGTAGTGCATCGCCCGCCCATCCCAGAGCACCGCGTCATCCGGTGTTGCGATCAGCCAGGAATGCAGACCCATGCGTTCGGCGAAGTGTGGTGCGGCGCTGAGCAGGATGTCATGGGCAGGCTCGAACCAGGCCAGGTAATCCGGCGCATCGCTCGCCTCCGACGGGCTGAAACGCAGAAAGGCGTGCAGATGGTGCGCTTCGCGGCGTACCGCCTTGATTCGCAAGTGCAGCTCGCTGCCATCGACATCGCCCACTAGACAGGCCGTTCGCTCGCCTTCGACGACGCGCCAGAGAATGCGATAGAGCAGCGCCCAGCGATCATCGCTGCGAAAGCGCGCAGCCATCTCCAGTTCGGCCAGCAACTGCTTCGGGATACGTATGGGGCGCGGCGGATTACCAGGCTCGGGCAGGTCCGCGCATTGCGTGAACAGGCTGCTTGGGGCGTCGCCGTTCAGCCATTCGACCTGATGGGGCTCGACGCCCGCTGCAAGCAGATCGCGCGCGAGCGGGCGCCATTCATCGAAACGGCCATCGAAGCGCACCTGGTGCATCACCACAGCGCCATCTGCCGGGGACCTTCGCCGAGTCGCTGGCGCAGGGCCGTGGAATCCTGGAGGGCCAGACGCGGGCGATAGTCCTGGGTAATGACGAAGGGCTTGGCTTTCTCCAGCGAACAGCGAAGGCGTGTGAGGTCCTCGAAGCGGATGCGCTTTTGACGACGCAGGGCAACCAGGCGCTTGGCACTGAGAATACCGATGCCGGGGACCCGTGCGATCAGCGAAGGCTCGGCACGGTTCAGATCGACCGGAAAGTGCTCGCGATTGGACAGCGCCCAGGCGAGCTTGGGATCGATGTCCAGCGGCAGGTTGCCTGGTCCGGCAAGCAGTTCGCCGGCACGGAAACCATAGCCACGCATGAGAAAGTCGGCCTGGTACAGGCGATGCTCGCGCAGCAGTGGCGGCGCTTCGAAGGGGACGGTCTTGGGGCTGTGCGGAATCGGGCTGAACGCCGAGTAATAGACGCGACGCAGGTGGAAGTCGCCATAGAGCGACTGGGCGGTGTGGAGAATGGTGCTGTCGTCCGTGGCGTCGGCGCCGACGATCATCTGCGTACTCTGTCCGGCAGGGGCGAAGCGTGGCGCTCGCTTCTCGGCCTGCGCTTCGGTTTCGCCAAGGTGGATCGCATGCATCGCCTGCTTGATGGAGACGACCTGCTTCTCCGGCGCGAGACGGATCAGGCTGCTCTCGGTAGGCAGCTCGATGTTGACGCTGAGCCGATCAGCGTAGCGGCCGGCCTCGGCGATCAGCAGCGGGTCGGCGCCCGGGATGGTCTTCAGGTGGATGTAGCCGCGGAACTCGTGCTCCTCGCGCAGCAGCCTGGCCACGCGGTTCAGCTGCTCCATGGTGTAATCGGCCGAGCGGATGATGCCGGAGCTCAGGAACAGGCCGCTGATGCAGTTGCGGCGATAGAAGTCCAGCGTCAGCGTCACCACTTCTTCCGGGGTGAAGCGCGCGCGAGGCACGTCGCTGGAGCGGCGGTTCACGCAGTACTGGCAGTCGTACAGGCAGAAGTTGGTCAGCAGGATTTTCAGCAGGGCCACGCAGCGGCCGTCGGGCGTGAAGCTGTGGCAGATGCCCATGCCGTCGGTGGCGCCAAGCCCGCTGCGGCCCTTGGAGCTGCGCTTCGGCGCGCCGCTGCTGGCGCAGGAAACATCATATTTTGCAGCGTCGGCCAGGACGCTGAGTTTGTCGATCAATTGCATGAGGCAGGTGTCGTGATACTGTTCGTACATACAGTATCACGATGGTTGCATCCGGCAACCTCCGCTCGGCAGAGGGTTCGAACGACGCGAATCGGATAAGCTCGACGTGCCCGGCAGGCTCCGATGCCTGCCACCAGACAGCGAGGTTCAGATGCGGCAGAACACACACAGCACCCTGATCGGCTATCTCCTGTGGATATTCGGCTTTCTCGGCTCTCACCGCTTCTATTACGGCAAGCCGGTGACCGGCACCATCTGGTTCTTCACCCTCGGCCTGTTGTTCGTCGGCTGGATCATCGATCTGTTCCTGATCCCGTCGATGGACCGCGAGGCCGACATGCGCTTCCAGCCCGGCCCCATCGACTACACCCTTGCCTGGATCCTGCTGACCTTTCTCGGCGTGTTCGGCGTGCACCGGATGTATCAGGGCAAATGGATCACCGGGATTCTCTACCTGTGCACGGGCGGGCTGTTCTTCGTTGGCGTGCTGTACGATTTCTGGACGCTGAACGACCAGGTTTCGGTGCGTAACGTCGAAAAGAGCCGGTAGGGACGCGGTAGGCCGGAGGAGAATCGAGCCTCCGGCCGTCAGCCTCAGGCCTGGTAGCTGACCCTGCCGTCGACGAAGGTGTAGCGCACCATGCCCGGCAGGCAGTGCCCGATGAAGGGGCAGTTGCGGCCTTTCGAATACCAGGTCTCGCCCGCGAGCGTCGAACGCTTGGGATCGAACAGCAGGATGTCCGCCGGCAGGTCCTCGGCCAGACGGCCGGCCGGTAGCCGCAGGGCGGCGGCCGGGCCGCTGCTCAGGCGCGCGATGAGCGTCGGCAGATCGAGCAGGCCATCCTCGACCAGCGTCATGGCCAGCGGCAGTAGCAGCTCCGCGCTGCTGATTCCGGGCTCGGTCTCCGCGAACGGTGCGAGCTTGGCGTCCACCTCGTGGGGCTGATGGTGGCTGGAAATGGCCGAGATCACACCGCTCTTCACTGCCGCGCGCAAGCCTTCGCGGTCCGCCGCGCTGCGCAGCGGCGGTTGCACGTGATACAGGCTGGAGAAGCCGTGCAGCGCCTCGTCGGTCAGGATCAGCTGGTACATCGCCACATCGGCCGTGACCGGCAGTCCGCGTGCCTGCGCCTCGGCGATCATCTGTGCGCCGCGCGCCGTGGTCAGCTGGCTGAAATGCGCACGCACGCCGGATTGCTCCACCAGCAGCAGGTCGCGGGCCAGGGCGACGGTTTCGGCCGTTTCGGGAATCCCCGCCAGGCCGAGGAAGGCCGCCGCCGGACCTTCATGGGCGATGCCGCCTTCGGCCAGATCGCGATCCAGGGGGTGGATGATCACGGTGAGGTCGAAGGTGGCCGCATACTCCAGCGCGCGCCGCAGGCTGCGGTGGTCGGCGAAGTTCGCCAGGCCGTTGCCGAACGCCACGCAGCCGGCCTCGCGTAAGGCCACCAGTTCGGCCAGCTGCTCGCCGGCCAGGCCGCGAGTGAGGGCGCCGATGGGGAATACCTTGGCATGGCCGGACTCGCGCGCGCGGTCGAGTATCAGGTCGGCCACCGCCGCGGTATCCAGCACCGGGCGGGTCTGTGGTGGGCAGCACAGGCTGGTGATGCCACCGGCGGTGGCGGCCAGGGTTTCGCTGCTGATATTGCCCTTGCGGCTGTAGCCCGGCTCGCGCAGGGCGACGGACAGGTCGACGAGACCGGGCGCGGCGACCAGCCCCTGAGCCTGGATGCTCTGCTGCGCGGTGAAGCCTGCCGGCGCCTGGCCGATGGCGAGAATCTTGCCATCCGCGCAATAGATGTCGGTGACTTCGTCACGGCCGCTGGCCGGGTCGATCAGGCGCGCGCCGAGAATTTCAATGGGCATCAGTTCTGCTCCTCGGCGGCATATTCGTTTTCAAGCTGGCGCTGCGCGGTCTGGCCGCTCATGGTCATGGAGAGCACCGCCATGCGCACGGCGATGCCATAGGTCACCTGATTGAGGATCACCGACTGCACGCCGTCGGCTACCGCCGACTCGATCTCGACGCCGCGGTTGATCGGTCCCGGATGCATGACGATCGCATCCGGTTTGGCCAGCGCCATGCGCTGGGTGGTCAACCCGTAGAGCCGGTAGAACTCGCCTTCGCTGGGCAGCAGGCCGCCCTGCATGCGCTCGCGCTGCAGGCGCAGCATGATCACCACGTCGACGTCACGCAGCCCTTCGTCCATGTCGTGGTAAACGCTCACCCCGTACTGCTCCAGTCCGACCGGAAGCAGGGTTTTCGGGCCGATCACACGGATGTCGGGGCAGCCCAGGGTCTTCAGCGCCAGCATGTTCGAGCGGGCCACCCGCGAATGCAGGATATCGCCGACGATGGCCACCGAAAGCTTTTCGAATTCACCCTTGTGGCGACGAATGGTGAGCATATCGAGCATGCCCTGGGTCGGGTGCGCATGACGCCCGTCGCCGCCGTTGATCACGGCGACCTCGGGACACACGTGCTCGGCGATGAAGTGCGCGGCACCCGAGTCGGCGTGACGTACCACGAACATGTCCGCCGCCATGGCTTCGAGGTTGCGCAGGGTGTCGGTGAGGGTTTCGCCCTTGCTGGTCGAGGAGGTCGATACGTTGAGGGTGATGACGTCCGCCGACAAGCGCTTGGCAGCCAGTTCGAAGGTGGTGCGGGTGCGGGTCGAGTTCTCGAAGAACACGTTGCACACCGTCTTGCCACGGAGCAGCGGCACCTTCTTGACCGCCCTGGCGCCGACTTCGAGGAAGGAGTCGGCGGTGTCGAGGATTTCCGTCAGCAGTTCGCGGGACAATCCATCCAGGGACAGAAAGTGGCGCAACTGACCGATGTCGTTCAGCTGTAGCGGGCGCTTGGCGTCGGTGGGCGTCATCGCGGGTTCTCAGTTGGCGGAAGCGAGGGTCTGGTATTCGAGGCCGAGCGGAGCGGGGCCGAGCAATTTTACCCGCTGCTCGGGCGGCAAAGACAAGGTGGCGCCTACCACGTCGGGGCGGATGGGCAGCTCGCGGGCGTTGAGATCGAGCAGACAGACCAGGGTGACGCTGGCCGGCCGGCCGTAATCGAAAAGCTCGTTGAGGGCGGCGCGAACGGTGCGTCCGCTCATCAGCACGTCGTCGATCAGCACCAGGTGCTGGCCCTCGATCTCGAACGGCAGTTCGGAGGGGCGAACCTGGGGATGCAGCCCGTTCTGGGTGAAGTCGTCACGGTAGAAGGACACGTCCAGGATGCCGAGCGCTTCCTCCTGGCCACGTGCCTCGAGCAAGGCCTGGGCGACCCAGACGCCGCCAGTGCGAATGCCGATGAAGCGCGGCTCGCTGATCGAGCGGTTGGTCAGGTGCTGGTTCAGCGCGGCGAGCATCTCCGGCAACAGCTGTTCGGGGTTTGGCAGTGTCATGGTTACTCCTTGGCGGGCCCGATCAGGGCGCCGGGTGTTCGTTCAGCCAGCCTTCCAGCAGCAGCGCGGCGGCCAGGGCATCGACGGGACGCTCCCGGTAGCCGCCCGTCTGGCCCTGGCGCAGGCGCTGCCCCTTGGCCTCGTATGTAGTCAGGCGTTCGTCGTGAGTGTGTACCGGCAGGTTGAAACGACCATTCAGGCGGCGCGCGAACTTTTCCGCGCGCGCGCTCATCTCGCTGGGGCTGCCATCCATGTTCAACGGCAAGCCGACCACCAGTGCATCGGGCTGCCACTCGCGCAACAGGGCCTCGATCCGGCCCCAGTCCGGCACGCCGTCGCGGGCCTTCAGCGTGCAGAGCTCACGCGCCTGGCCCGTGATCATCTGGCCCACCGCGACACCGATCTGTCGGGTGCCGTAATCGAAACCGAGCAACAGTCGCGGTGTGCTCATGCGTGGCCGACCTGGCTGCTGAGCTGGCTGAGCTGGATGCCTAGCGAGGCCGCCGCGGCGTCCAGGCGCTGATCAGGTGGCAGGTCGAAAAGGATCTGCGGCTGCGCGGGACAGCTCAGCCAGGCATTCTGCGCAAGCTCCGCTTCCAGCTGTCCGGCACCCCAGCCGGCATAGCCGAGGGCGATGAGGTGCCGTGCCGGGCCCTGGCCGTCGGCGATGGCGAACAGCACGTCCTGGGAGGTAGTCATGCCCAGCTCTCCGAGCGCCAGGGTGGCCTGGAAGTGATGGTCGGCAGGGTGCAGCACGAAGCCCCGGTCGGTTTGTACCGGGCCGCCGGCATAGACAAGGGCGGCCTGATAAGGCGGTGCCGTCGGGCTGTCAGGGCGCAGTTGCTCCATGATGTCGGCCAGGTTCAGCCCGCTCGGGCGATTGATCACCAGGCCCATGGCGCCGTCCTGATTGTGCTCGACCAGGTAGATCAACGCCTGGGCGAAACGCGGATCGGCCATGTGCGGCATGGCGATCAGGAAATGGTGCTTGAGAGAGGCGGTCGTGGAGGTCTTCATGCGGCTAGTTTCGTGGTTCGGCGCGGCCGCTTCAAGCTTCACGAAGCCGCGGCAGGCGACCGCATTCGAATCACGAGGAAAAGCAGCGAGTACCTGGTGGGAATCCGGCGTCGGTCGCCCTGCTCGCTACTATTGGCTCGACAGCGTGTCGCCGCGCTCGAAGCGCCAGGTGCGAATGATTTCGACCTGGTCGTAGTTCCGGGCCAGCTCGCCACTGAAGGGTGCGAAGGGGGCGGACAGTCTGACGATGCGCATGGCGGCTTCGTCGAGCACCGGGCGGCCGGACGACTCGAGAACGCGCAGCTCCTCGACGGTGCCATCGCTCTTGACGATGACCAGCATCCGCAGGCTGCCATAGATCCGCTGGCGCCGGGCTTCGTCGGGGTAATTGAGGTTGCCGATACGCTCGACTTTCTTGCGCCATTCGTCGCGGTACCAGGCGCTGATGTCGCGCATGGTGGCGGCGGTGTTCTGGCGGCTGACGCGGGGACGCTTGGCGTATTCCTGGCGATCCTTGGACAGCTGCGCTTCGAGGCTGGCGATTTCCGCGCTCAGCTGTGAGCTGTCGAAGACCGGTGCCGGTTGCGTCTGTGGTTGCGGCTTGTTCTTCTGCGGCTTGTCGGGGGTCTTGTCTGGTTGCGGTTTGCGCGTGGCAACCGCGGTTTTCGGGGTCTCGACCGGATTGCTCGGCGGAGGCGAGGCGGCGGGGGTCACCTTGCGGATCTGGGTGTCCTGGAACGGAGCCTGCTCGGTGGTCTTCGGCGACGCCTTGTGCTCCAGGGTGCCGCTGCCCTGCTGATTGTCCTGGGCGATGAAGTCCGCTTCCTTGGGTTTCTCCTCGCTCTTGAAGGTCGACAGGGTGATTTCCAGGGTCTTGCTGAGCTGGCTGGGTTCGTTCAGCGTGAAACCGATGCCGAGAATCAGAGCAGCGTGCACCACGGCGGCGATGAACAGCGTGAAGCCCAGCCGGTCCGCCGGGCGGACGCCAGGGTTGGCGGAGATAGGTGGACGGGTGGCAGCGTTCATCGCATTACAGGTCGGGTCGGAATGCGCGCAGTCTGCCGGCTTTGCGCTTCAGGTCGCAAGCGATGAGCTCAAAGCTGTTAGCTGGATCATAAAAGCAGCTTGAAGCCGGAGGCTCCAAGCTGCAGGGGCGAGGCGCGCAGTCGTTACGGCTTCAGCTTCTCGGCGATCGCATCCATCAGTCGCTCGCCGATGCGGGTATCGAAGGCATTGTCGATTTCGCGGATACAGGTCGGGCTGGTGATGTTGATTTCGGTGAGGTAGTCGCCGATCACGTCCAGGCCCACGAATAGCAGCCCGCGCTTGCGCAATTCGGGGCCGACGATGGTCGCGATCTCTCTGTCGCGGTCGGACAGCGGCTGCGCCACTCCGCGCCCGCCGGCAGCCAGATTGCCACGGGTTTCGCCTGCGGCGGGGATGCGCGCCAGGCAGTAGGGGATCGGTTCGCCGTCGATCATCAGGATGCGCTTGTCGCCATCCTTGATCGCGGGAATGTAGCGCTGCGCCATGATCTGGCGGGCGCCGTGCTCGGTCAGCGTCTCGAGAATAACCGAGAGGTTGGGGTCGCCCTCGCGGTGGCGGAAGATCGAGGCGCCGCCCATCTCGTCCAGCGGTTTGAGAATGACGTCACGCTGCTCCCGGGCGAACTCGCGGAGAATGTCGGCGCGCCGACTGACCAGTGTCGGCGGCGTGCATTGCGGAAACTGCGTGGCAAAGAATTTTTCGTTGCAATCGCGAAGGCTCTGCGGTCGGTTGACGATCAGCGCTCCGGCGCGCTCGGCCATCTCGAGCAGATAGGTGGTATAGACGTACTCGCCGTTGAAGGGTGGGTCCTTGCGCATCAGGATCACATCGAGCTCGCCCAGGGGCGCGTCGATTTCCTCGCCGGCGTCGTACCAATGCTGCGGATCGTCGAATACCTGAAGGGCACGCATCCGCGCGCGGGCTTCACCGCCGATCTGGTACAGGTCGCGCTGCTCCATGTAGAAGAGCGTCCAGCCGCGGGCCTGGGCAGCCAGCAGCATGGCGAGGGAGCTGTCCTTCTTGAAGGCGATCTGCGCGATAGGGTCCATGATGATCCCGACGCGAACGGTCATATTGAGGTCTCCGACGGTTGATGCAGAACGAAGCTGCAGGCTGAGAAAAGTCGAGGCAGATTGGCGGCGGTTGTGCGCTGGGTCAAGGAAAATCCCGCTGCTTTTGCGGTTGATGGCTTGCGAAACAGGAGTGTGCTAAAAAGGTCCGGCGATTGGGTGCAGCCCATCGGTGGCAGGGCCTTCGGCTCACCGGCATAACGATAAACTACGACTCACCGAGGCGATGGTAGGGCGAAATGGAACAGCACTCCGAGGGCTTGAAGGTCATGGTGATCGACGATTCGAAAACGATTCGTCGGACCGCCGAGACGCTATTGAAGAAAGTGGGTTGTGACGTCATCACGGCAGTCGACGGTTTCGATGCGCTCGCCAAGATAGCGGACACTCACCCCCGTATCATCTTCGTCGATATCATGATGCCTCGGCTGGATGGTTATCAGACCTGTGCGCTGATCAAGAACAACAGTTCCTTCAAGTCGACGCCGGTAATCATGCTGTCGTCCAAGGATGGTCTGTTCGACAAGGCCAAGGGCCGCATCGTGGGATCCGACCAGTACCTGACCAAACCGTTCAGCAAAGAAGAGTTGCTCGGTGCAATCAAGGCGCATGTGCCTGATTTCGCACCGGTAGAGCAAATATCCTGAAGTTCGGCCCTGTGTGCCGTTGAAGCCTTTCCCCTGGAGAAATCATGGCTCGCGTTCTGATTGTTGATGACTCGCCGACTGAAATGTACAAGCTGACCGCCATGCTGGAGAAGCACGGTCATGTCGTCCTCAAGGCCGAGAATGGCGCTGACGGTGTAGCGATCGCCCGCCAGGAAAAGCCCGACGCGGTGCTGATGGATATCGTCATGCCGGGGCTGAACGGTTTTCAGGCGACCCGCCAACTGACCAAAGATGCGGAAACCAGTCACATTCCGGTAATCATTGTGACCACCAAGGATCAGGAAACCGATAAGGTCTGGGGCAAGCGACAAGGTGCCAAGGACTACCTGACCAAGCCGGTGGATGAAGCCACCTTGCTGAAGACCCTTAACGCCGTACTGGCGGGCTGAGGCTGACGCTTCGGTAATCTGGACAAGGGATATGGCCGGCATGTCGGACACGCAAACGCCGTTTCAGCAGCTGCTGGATATTGATAGCCGATGCCGGGCATTGGCGGCTGGCTTGCCATCGCAGCAGGAAGCCGTGCAGATGTGGGCCGGTATCGGCTTTCGCATGGGGGGGCGGCTGTTCGTCGCGCCGATGGGGGAAGTCGGTGAGATCTTGCACGAGCCGCGATACACCCTGCTTCCGGGCGTGAAAGGCTGGGTGAAAGGTGTGGCGAACGTGCGTGGCAGGTTGCTGCCGATCATGGATCTGTGTGGCTACTTCGGTCTGGAGCTTTCGCCGTTACGTAAGCAACGGCGCGTGCTGGTAGTCGATCACCAGGAGGTGTTCGCCGGGCTGACGGTCGATGAAGTATTCGGCATGCAGCACTTCGCGGTGGAAGCTTTCTCCGAGCAGTTGCCGCCCGTGGAGGCCTCCATCCAGCCATTCATACATGGGGTGTTCCAGCGTGAGCAGCCCTGGCTGGTGTTCAGTCCTCATGCGTTGGCGTCGCATCAGGCGTTTCTCGACGTTGCTTATTGATGTAGGTGGGGCTGGCTGATGCCGGCCTTTTGGTTCTTGAAGGAAAAGGTTGGGGCGGTCCAGGCGGGGGCCAGACAATGAAAAAAATGAATGCAAATGCACTATTGACCGGGATGCGTAGCAATACGCTGATCGCTGGGCTGTTCATCGTCTTGCTCGTCTCGATGGTGCTGCTGTTTGCAAACTTCGCATACGTCAGTACGCAGGCCGATTACGACAACGAATACATCGGCCACGCGGGTGAGCTGCGGGTTCTGTCGCAGCGCATCGCGAAGGACGCCGTGGAAGCGGCCGCCGGTACCGGCGGGGCGTTCGCTTCGTTGAAAACTGCGCGGGACGAGTTCAGTCAACGCTGGGCCTATCTCTCCCAGGGCGATGCGTCGATCGGCCTGCCTGCCGTGCCGGATTCGCTACAGGCTGAGGTGAGTGCCGTACAGCAGGACTGGGATACGCTGCGGCAGAACACCGATGCGATCCTCGCCAGCGAGCAGACCGTGCTTTCCCTGCACCAGGTAGCGACCACGCTTGCCGAAACCATTCCGCAACTGCAGGTCGAGTACGAGGAAGTCGTCGACATTCTGCTGGAGAGTTCGGCGCCGGCGGTGCAGGTTTCCGTGGCGCAGCGTCAGTCCTTGCTGGCGGAACGTATTCTCGGTTCGGTCAACAAGGTACTTTCCGGTGATCAGGACTCGGTACAGGCTGCCGACATGTTCGGTCGTGATGCCAGTCTGTTCGGCCGGGTTCTGCGTGCCATGCAGGAAGGCAACGAGGCCATGGGCATCTCTCGCGTGAGCGACGAGGAAGCGCTGGATCGTTTGACCGCGATCTCCGAGCTGTTCCAGTTCGTGTCCGGCTCGGTGGATGAGATTCTCGAAACCTCGCCCGAGCTGTTCCAGGTGCGTGAATCCTCCAACAGTATCTTCGAAGTTTCGCAGACACTGCTGGACAAGACGTCCGCGCTGACACAGGGGCTGCAGGCTCGTGCCGATGCGCGTTACCTGAATACCCTGCTGGGCTATGTGCTCGGCGCCCTGGCCCTGGCCTCGATCGTTCTCATCGGTGTGGTCATGGTCCGTGAAACGCGAACCCGCCTGAGCGAAACAGCCGAGAAGAACGAGCGTAACCAGACGGCCATTCTGCGTCTGCTCGACGAGATCGGTGACCTGGCCGACGGTGACCTGACCGTGGCCGCGACGGTAACCGAAGACTTCACCGGCGCCATCGCCGACTCGATCAACTACTCCATCGACCAACTGCGCGATCTCGTCGGCACCATCAACCAGACTGCGGTTCAGGTGTCCGGTGCGGCGCAGGAAACCCAGGCGACCGCCATGCATCTTGCCGAGGCGTCCGAGCATCAGGCGCAGGAAATTGCCGGAGCTTCGGCGGCAATCAACGAAATGGCCGTGTCGATCGACCAGGTATCGGCGAACGCCGCCGAATCCTCGGCGGTAGCGGAGCGTTCGGTAGCCATCGCCAACAAGGGCAACGAGGTGGTGCACAACACCATCACCGGCATGGACAACATTCGCGAGCAGATCCAGGACACCTCCAAGCGGATCAAGCGTCTCGGTGAATCGTCGCAGGAGATTGGTGACATCGTCAGCCTGATCAACGACATCGCCGACCAGACCAACATCCTGGCACTGAACGCGGCCATCCAGGCTTCCATGGCCGGCGACGCCGGACGAGGCTTCGCGGTGGTTGCCGACGAAGTCCAGCGCCTTGCTGAACGTTCGTCCGCGGCGACCAAGCAGATCGAGGCACTGGTCAAGACGATTCAGACCGATACCAACGAGGCGGTTATCTCGATGGAACAGACCACTTCGGAAGTGGTACGCGGCGCCCGCCTGGCACAGGATGCCGGTGTCGCCCTGGAAGAGATCGAGAAGGTATCCAAGAGCCTTGCGGCGTTGATTCAGAACATTTCCAACGCAGCCCGGCAGCAGGCCTCCTCGGCTGGCCACATTTCCAACACCATGAACGTCATTCAGGAGATCACCTCGCAGACCTCGTCGGGTACCACCGCCACCGCGCGGAGCATTGGTAACCTGGCGAAGATGGCCAACGAGATGCGTCACTCCGTATCCGGTTTCACCTTGCCGGAAGCTCAGGAGCAGGCCTGACTTGATAGTACGGCAGCTGGCGATGGCTGCCGTCAACGTTCATGAGTAAGGGGCAGGGCATGCAGCCAAGCGCCGACTGGGCACTGAAGCCCTTGGCCGATATGTCGCCGGCGGAATTCCATGAATGGCAGGCGCTGCTCGAGGAGCGTTCCGGTATGGTGGTTTCCGAGCAGCGCCGCGCTTTCCTGCAGGCCAATCTCAGCAGTCGCATGCGTGAGATCGGTGCGCCCGATTACGCGAGCTACTACCGGCAGGTCACCGCCGGGCCGCGCGGCTCGGTGGAGTGGTCCACCCTGATGGATCGCCTGACGGTGCAGGAAACACGCTTTTTCCGTCATCCGCCCTCGTTCGATTTGCTCAGTCGCTATCTGCGCCAGCGCCTCGATGTGGGTGAAATGCAGGCGCCCTGGTCGTTGTGGAGCGTTGGCTGTTCGAGCGGTCAGGAAACCTATTCGCTGGCCATTTGTGCGGCTGAAGCGCTGGCGGGTAGCAATCATGCGACGGCCTACGGCGTGACCGGGACGGATATCAGTCTCAGCGCCCTGAGCAAGTCGAGGGATGGCACATACAGTGGCAGCAAGCTGGAGCAGGTGGATGCGCAATTGCGCGAGCGTTATTTCCAGAAACTGCCGGAAGGCCAGTATCAGGTAGTGCCGAGTCTGGCGGCACGCGTTTGTTTTGCCAGGCTCAACGTATTGGAGCTGGGCAGTGCGCCAATGTCCGATATGGACGTCATTTTTTGCCAGAACCTGTTGATCTACTTCCGTCGCTGGCGCCGCCGCGAAATCCTCAATCGTCTGGCCGAGCGCCTGGCCCCAGGGGGATTGCTGGTTATCGGCGTCGGTGAGGTGGTGGGCTGGCAGCATCCGGATCTGATGCCGGTTGCTGATAGCCAGGTTCTGGCCTTTACCCGGAAAAGCTTATGAGCGGAGTCGCTATGGGTGATCGGCACGATTATGTCGCCCTGGAATGGGTGAAAGGCGAAATTGCCGAGACGCTGAAGCAGGCGCGACAGGCGTTGGAAGCGTTCGTCGACAACCCGCAGGACTCGACGCGGATGCGTTTCTGCCTGACCTATGTCCATCAGGTCCATGGCACCCTGCAGATGGTCGAGTTCTACGGTGCGGCCCTGCTCGCCGAAGAAATGGAACAGCTCGCACGGGCCTTGCTCGACGGCCGGGTTGCCAGTCAGGCCGAGGCGCTGGAAGTGCTGATGCAGGCGATCCTGCAGATGCCGACGTACCTCGACCGCATCCAGAGCGCCCGTCGCGACCTGCCGATGACGTTGTTGCCGCTGCTCAACGATCTGCGCGCCGCGCGCAGCGAGAAGCTGCTTTCGGAAACCAGTCTGTTCGTGCCGGACATGTCCGGTCGGCTTCCGGCGTTGCCGACCGAGTCCGTGGCGCAGCGGCAGACAGCCGATCTGCCAGCATTGCTGCGCAAGCTTCGGCAAATGTTGCAGGTGGCGCTGGTAGGGGTTATCCGCAATCAGGACCTGCCCACCAACCTGGGTTTCATGGCACGGGTTTTCGCACGCCTCGAGATGCTCTGCAAGGATGCCCCGCTGGGTGCCCTCTGGCAGATTGCATCCGGCGTCGTCGAAGGGCTTGCCAGCGGTGGCGTGGCCAACGGGACTTCCGTCCGCACGCTGCTGCGCCAAGTCGACAGGGAACTCAAGCGACTCGTCGAGCAGGGGGCGGACGGCATCAACCAGGCCGCTCCCGACGAGCTGATCAAGAATCTGCTGTTCTACGTGGCCAAGGCGCCGGGGCAATCCGAGCGCATTCAATCGCTGAAGGCGCGCTACAGCCTGGATGAAGCGCTGCCCGACAGTTCCGTCGTCAACGAGGAGCGCGCCCAGCTGGCAGGTCCTGACCGTGGCGCGATGCGCTCGGTGGTGGCCGCACTGTGCGAGGAGCTGGTACGCGTCAAGGACAGTCTCGATCTGTTCGTGCGCAGCGACCGCAAGGCGCTGCCCGATCTGGAGGCGTTGCAGGTCCCTCTGAAACAGATTGCCGATACCCTGGCGGTGCTGGGTTTCGGCCAGCCGCGCAAGATCGTTCTCGACCAGATAGGCGTGATTCAGGCACTGATGCAGGGCATGCAGACGCCCGACGACGCTGTATTGATGGATATGGCCGGGGCGCTGCTTTACGTCGAGGCGACACTCGCCGGTATGGTTGGCGGGATGAACGACGGCAGGGGCGAAGAAAGCCATCTGCCGACCACCGATGTCGCACAGATCCATCAGTTGGTCATTCGCGAAGCGCGCACCGGACTCGAACAGGCCAAGGACGCGATCATAGAATTCATCGCCTCCCAGTGGGACCATCAGCATCTGGTTCGGGTGCCGGACCTGCTTACCCAGTCGCGCGGCGGGCTGGTGATGATACCGCTGGAGCGGGCTGCGGCCTTGCTGGATGCCTGCAATCGATACATTCAGGAGCAGCTGCTCGCCCGTCGGGCGATACCGGACTGGCAGAGCCTGGATACGCTGGCCGATGCCATCACCAGTGTCGAGTACTACCTCGAGCGGCTGAGCGAGGATTGCGGCTCACAGGGCGACCTGATCCTCGATGTAGCTGAGGAAAGCCTACGCAACCTGGGTTACCCCCTGCATGAAAAGCCATCCATCCTGGAACTGGAGGATTTCGGCGCGCCGGTGAATGCCGCGCCTGCCGATCAGCCCGTTGAGGATAGCCTGCTACCTGAAGCGGAACCTGAAACGCAGGGCAGTCCACTGCTGGAGCAAGACGGCACAGAGCTGTTCGAACTGGATGTCGAACCTGATCAGGTCCAGCTTCCGCAACCCGAGCTGGACAGCGAGGAGCCGGAGTATGACTTGGCGGATCTGCAGCCCGAGGTCGTCGAGTTCGAACAACCGATAGTCGAGGCCACCGATTCCGCGACGTTGGAAATGCTCGACGAAGGCGAGGCAGACTACCTGGTGGATTGGAGCGAGGCCGAGATGGCCGAGTTGCAGATGCCCGAGGTCGAGCTGCCGGAAATGGCCGTGCAGGAACAGCCGGTTGAGCAGCCCATCAGCATGGAAGAAGTGATGGCGGCGCCCGTCGTCGCCATCAATCCACCTGCCCAGGATATGCCGCCGAGCCTGTTACCGCCGCCTGCCGATGAAGAACCGGTCGATGAGGAGTTGCTCGAAGTCTTCATCGAAGAGGCGGCCGAAGTACTGGAGACCATCGGCGAGTATCTGCCGAGGTGGGCGGCCGATGCCGCCGATAACGAGGCGCTGGGCGAAGTGCGGCGCGCTTTTCATACGCTCAAGGGCAGTGGCCGCATGGTGCGTGCACTGATCATCGGCGAACTGGCCTGGTCGGTGGAGAATCTGCTCAATCGTGTGCTCGATCGCAGCATCGAGGCGAGTGCACCGGTCAAGACGCTGGTTGCCGATGTCGTGGCGTTGATGCCGGCACTGGTCGATGAGTTTGCCGCCAAGGCGCAGCGCCAGCGCGACGACGTCGACCGACTGGCGGCCGACGCCCATGCGCTGGCAAAGGGACAGTTGCCACAGCCGGCAGCCGAGCCAAGCGTCGATTCGGATGCCGTACAGCAGGGCCTGGATGCCGGTGGGCTCGATCACCAGCTGCTGGAGATCTTTCGCAACGAGGCCGATGCGCATCTGAAGGCGTTGGTCGGCTTCCTGGCCGACTGTGCCCAGCAACTGCCGCAGCCAGTGACCGACAACCTTCAGCGCGCACTGCACACGCTCAAGGGCAGCGCGCACATGGCGGGCGTGTTGCCGATTGCGGAAATCGCCACGCCGCTGGAGAAAATGGCCAAGGAGTTCAAGACCAACCTGATTGCCATGGACCTGGAGGCGGCCCAGTTGCTGCACGAGGCCGAGCAATTGCTGCGCCTCGGTGTGGACAATCTCGCGAACGATCCCCTGGCTCCGATCGAGGGTGCGCCCGAGTTCATCGAGCGCGTGCACGCCTTGCATCAGGCGCGCCTGGCGGAAGCCAACTCGCGCGGCGAGAACGAGCAGGGCGAGCCGCGTGATCCCGGAATGATCAGCCTGTTCCTGGCCGAGGGCACGAATATCCTGCTCGATGCCGAGGATCTGCTACATCGCTGGCGCGAACATCCGGCGCAGCGCCAGGAGCTGACGGCTCTGCTGGAAGAGTTGACGACCCTCGGCCTGGGCGCGCAGATGGCCGATCTGCCTCAGATCGATGCCCTGTGCCAGGTGTTGCTCGATCTTTATGGTGTCGTCCAGGACGGCCGTTTGCCGGTGAGCGAGCGCTTCTTCGACGTGGTCGAGGAGGGACATGAAGCGTTGGTCGGCATGATGGACCAGGTGGCTGCGGGCCTGCAGGTTACCGGTCAGCCGGAGCTGGTGGCCCGGCTGCGCGCCCTGCTCGACGATGCCACGGAGCCGAAGCTGGAAACCGTGCCCGAAGATGTGCAGGAAGAGCCTGAGGTCGTTGAAATAGAATTACCGGCTGTCGAGGCCCAAGCCGCGGAAGAATCCGAGCAGATGCAGGCTTGGCCGGACACGCCGCTGACGGAAGATGACGAGCAGGACCAGGAGATGGCCGAAATCTTCCTGGACGAAGCGGTCGATCTGCTGGAAAGCGCCGGCGAGGCGCTGGAGCGCTGGCTGGACGATCCGGATAACCAGCTGGCGTTGTCTGCACTGCTGCGGGATCTGCATACGCTCAAAGGCGGTGCGCGGATGGCCAAGATCCGCCCCATCGGCGATCTGGCCCATGAGCTGGAGACGCTCTACGAAGGGCTGTCCGACGGCCGCTACGTGCATACGCCGGAGCTGGCGCAGTTGCTGCAACGCAGCCATGACCAACTGGCGGTGCAGCTCGAGCAGCTGCAGGCGCGTCAGCCGATGAGCGATGCCCTGGAGTTGCTGGGCGACATTCGGGCGTACAGGCAGACCTTCGTGCCAGCTTTCGAGGTGATCGATGCGTTCCCGGAAGAACAAGGGGCGGCGAGTGCTGACCCCGTTTCCGAACTGGACGAGATCACCGTCGAAGAAGTACGACCCGCCGAACTGATCGACGCATCCTGGCTGATCAGCGAAGAGAGCGAGTTTCAGCCCGATGCGCAGGCGGTGCCGGAATCTGTGCCGGACGATTGGAGTATCGACATCGATTCGCCCGCCGAGCCTGCGCAGGTCCAGGCGCAGCTCGACGAAGAGCCCGTCATTCCCGAGCCGACAGCCGATGCCAGCTGGGAAGACCGTGATCCGGAACTGGTGCAGATCTTCCTCGAGGAAGGGTTCGACATCATCGAGCGTGCCGGCACATCGCTGCAGCGCTGGTTCGGCAACGTCGAAGACAGTTACGAGCTGGAAGCCCTGCAGCGTGATCTGCATACGCTCAAAGGCGGTGCGCGCATGGCTGACATCGCCGAGATTGGCGACCTCGCCCATGAACTGGAGTCGCTTTACGAGGGGCTTTGTGCCGGCAACTATCGTGCGAGCCCGGCACTCTTCCAGCTGTTGCAGGCCTGCCATGATCGGCTCGCCGAGATGCTCGATGCGGTACGCGCCTACCGGGGCCTGCCGAGCGGCCTCAGTCTGGTCGAAATGATCCGCCGCTTCCTGGCCAATCCCCAGGAGCAACTGAGCATGCCGGAGAGCGTTGCGCTGAAGGCGGCCCAGGATGCCGCCGAAGCCGAGATCCTGGATATCTTCGTCGAAGAGGCCGACGAGCTGCTGGAGCAGATGGATGCGGCGCTGAGCCGTTGGGAGGCAGTGCCGGACAGTGCGGACGCCATCGAGGAAATGATGCGTATCCTGCACACCCTCAAGGGCGGTGCACGGTTGGCGGCCCAGGTCGACTTGGGCGACATGGCCCACGATCTGGAACAGACCCTGGCCAAAGCCCAGCAAGAGGGTGCGCCCTGGCCCGAAAGTCTGTTCCTGGAGGTACAGAGCGCCTACGACCGACTGCATGAAGAAGTCGAGCGGATGCGTTCGCGCCTGATCGATGAGCCGGATGTCCCCGCGGCCGATCAGTTCGCCGATGAGCCTGTGGATACGCCGGAGCCGGCTCCGGTTACGCTGGCATCGCCCATCGTGGCGGCCAGCACCCAGGCGCCGGTGGTCAGTGGCACGGCAAAGGTGTTGCCGTTCATTCGACGTGCCGAGCAGGCGGCGCTGGATGCCGCCTCGCGTCGGGCGCCCCAGGAACTGGTCAAGGTGCCCGCCGAGCTTCTCGAGGGCCTGGTCAACCTGGCGGGTGAAACCTCGATCTTCCGTGGCCGGGTCGAGCAACAGGTCAGCGATGTCGGTTTCACCCTCGGCGAGATGGAGGCCACCATCGAGCGGGTGCGCGACCAGCTGCGGCGACTGGACACCGAAACCCAGGCGCAGATTCTCAGCCGCTACCAGGCCGAGGCGGAACGCGCCGGCTACGATGACTTCGACCCGCTGGAGATGGACCGCCATTCGCAGTTGCAGCAGTTGTCCCGCGCGCTGTTCGAGTCCGCTTCCGACTTGCTCGACCTGAAGGAAACCCTGGCGGCGCGCAACCGCGATGCCGAGACCCTGTTGCTGCAGCAGGCGCGCGTCAATACCGAGCTTCAGGAAGGCCTGATGCGCACGCGCATGGTGCCCTTCGAGCGGCTGGTGCCGCGTCTGCGGCGGATCGTTCGGCAGGTGGCCGGCGAGTTGGGCAAGCAGGTCGAGTTCCAGGTGGGCAATGCCACCGGGGAAATGGACCGCAGCGTTCTGGAGCGCATCGTCGCGCCACTGGAACACATGCTGCGCAACGCGGTGGACCACGGTATCGAAACTGCCGACCGACGCGTTGCCGCAGGCAAGCCTGAGCAGGGGCACATTCGCCTCGATCTGGCGCGCGAAGGTGGCGATATCGTGCTGACCCTGAGCGACGATGGCGCCGGTATCAACCTCGAAGCGGTCCGGCGCAAGGCGATCGACCGTGGCCTGATGACCACCGACACCGCGCTGACCGACCATGAAATCCTGCAGTTCATTCTCGAGGCCGGTTTCTCCACCGCAGAGCGCGTCACGCAGATTTCCGGTCGCGGCGTCGGCATGGACGTGGTCCATTCCGAGGTCAAGCAGCTCGGCGGCTCGATGAGCATCGAGTCGAAACAGGGGCAAGGCACCCGCTTCCTGATCCGCCTGCCGTTCACCGTGTCGGTCAACCGCGCGCTGATGGTGTATTCGGGGGAGGATCTCTACGCGATTCCGCTGAACACCATCGAGGGCATCGTGCGGGTCTCGCCTTATGAGCTGGAGGCCTATTACCAGCCCGGCGCGCCTCGCTTCGAATACGCAGGGCAGAACTACGAGCTGCGTTACCTCGGCGAGCTGCTGAACAACGGCCAACGGCCGAAACTGGTCGGCCAGAGCCTGCCGCTGCCGGTGATCCTGGTGCGCTCCAACGAGCACAGCGTCGCCGTGCAGGTCGATAGCCTGGCCGGCTCGCGGGAGATCGTGGTCAAGAGCCTGGGACCGCAATTCGCGACCGTACCGGGCATCTCCGGCGCGACCATTCTGGGTGACGGCCGCGTGGTGGTGATTCTCGACCTGCTCGCGACCATCCGTGTGCTGCATGCGCACCTGCTGACCCAGCAGCAGACGCCGCACCTGCTCGACTCGGCCGAGGACGGGGACGTCGAAGTCGATCGGCCGACGCTGGTGATGGTGGTGGACGACTCGGTCACCGTACGCAAGGTGACCAGCCGTCTTCTCGAGCGTAACGGCATGAACGTGCTCACCGCCAAGGACGGCGTCGATGCCATCACCCAGCTGCAGGAGCGCAAGCCCGACATCATGCTGCTGGATATCGAAATGCCGCGCATGGACGGTTTCGAGGTTGCCACGCTGGTGCGCCACGACGAGCACCTCAAGGATTTGCCGATCATCATGATCACCTCGCGTACCGGTGAGAAACACCGGGATCGCGCACTGGCCATCGGCGTCAACGAGTACCTCGGCAAGCCTTATCAGGAGTCGACCCTGCTCGAGGCGATCCAGCAACTGGTAGGCGTCCATGGCTGATCTGACTCCGGGGCGCATCGGTGTCATCGCCGACACCTCGTTGCAGCGTCACGTGCTGCAGCGGGCGTTGAGCGCCAACGGGTATCGGGTGGTGTTCAATAGCGACCCGGCGCAACTGGACGAGGCGGATCTGCAGGCTGTCGAAGCCGATCTCTGGCTGGTCGACCTGGTTCAGACCGAGGATTCTCCGCTGGTGGATGCCCTGCTCGAGCGCGACGACTGCCCGGTGCTTTTCGGCGAAGGGCATGCGCCAGAACGGCAATCGGAACACTATCCGCGTTGGGAGCGGCGCCTGCTGGGCAAGCTCAAGCGCCTGGTCGGCGATCCCTCGGTGGCGGTAGGCCCGCGCCTCGAAGCGCTGTCTGGCGAGGTGCAACGCCCGGCCTGCCTGGACCTGCCGCGGGAGCTGGCCGGAATGAAGTCGTCCGGCGGCGAACCGGCTGGCCAGGTCTGGCTGTTGGCGGCTTCGCTGGGAGGGCCGGAAGCGGTCAAGGCGTTTCTCGATGCCTTGCCGGGCGGGCTGCCGCTGGGTTTCATCTATGCGCAGCATATCGAGGCGAGCTTCGAGTCGGCGCTGTCGCAGGCGGTCGGTCGGCATAGCCAGTGGCAGGTCAACCAGAGCCGAGCCGGCGATCCGGTTCGTTGTGGCGAAGTGGTGGTGGTGCCGATCAGTCAGGAAATGAGCTTCGATGATGACGGTGGCATGCGCCTCACCGGTCGCAGCTGGCCGGAGCCGTACAGCCCTTCCATCGATCAGATGATGCTCAACCTGGCCCAGCATTATGGTGATCGTTGCGGTGTGATCGCATTCAGCGGCATGGGCAGCGATGGCGGCGCGGCGGCTGCCTACCTGTTGCGCCAGGGCGGACGGGTGTGGACGCAGGATGCCAATTCCTGCGCATGTTCGAGCATGCCAGACAACCTTCGCGAGAGCGGCTACAGCTCGCTCAGTGGCGATCCGCGGGAGCTTGCCCAAGCTCTGGTCAACCAACTCGCGCAACAGGCCGGCCGGACCGTTGCGGCACTGGAACTGGACAACCCATGAGTCAATCAGTCGTTTCTCAGGATACCCCTAGCAGCCTTACCGGACTGCTGGTGCCGCTTGCCGACCGTACCCTGCTGCTGCCCAACGTGGCGGTTGCCGAGCTCGTGCCCTATCGTGCGCCCCGAACCGCAGAGGGCGCACCCTCGTGGTTTCTCGGCCAGGTGGCCTGGCGCGACCTGAGCTTGCCGCTGTTGTCTTTCGAGGCCGCGTCGAATGGCGTAGCAGCGCCCGATTCCGGCGCACGCGTGGCGATACTGAACGCGCTGGGGGGGCGTGAGCATGTGAAGTTCATCGCGCTGCTGGTGCAGGGTATCCCTCGTTCGATCAAGGTCGATGCGAGCCTGGCGCGGTCGGACGTAGCGCTGGCGCCGCTGGAACTGGATGCGGTCAACCTGGGCGATGTCCAGGCGCGCATTCCCGATCTGATCGCATTGGAGCAGAAGCTCGCAGACGCCGGGTTGGTTTGAGAGAGGGCCGTTCCAGGCCGCGAGCTTGAAGTGATCGGAATGTCCGATGACGCTTTCGGCGCGCGGTGATGCCTGAAGCCTAAAAATCCCCCCACAACTGCTGGGCCACGCTCAGGGCGACCACGGGTGCGGTTTCGGTGCGCAGTACTCGCGGCCCCAGGCGTGCGGGCTGAAAGCCGGCAGTCCGTGCCTGTTCGACCTCGGCGTCGTTCAACCCGCCTTCGGGGCCGATCAGGAAAGCCAGTGTGGCGGGCGCCGCGTGGCTCTCCAGCGGTTCGGCGACCGGGTGCAGCACCAGCTTCAGGTCGGCTTCGATTGCCAGCCAATCGGCCAGCAATTGCGGCGGGTGAATGACCGGAATCACCGAGCGGCCACATTGCTCGCAGGCGCTGATGGCGATCTGGCGCCAATGGGTCAGGCGCTTGTCGGCTCGCTCGTCCTTCAAGCGAACTTCGCAGCGTTCACTGATGACGGGCGTGATCTGCGTTGCGCCCAGCTCGGTCGCTTTCTGGATAGCCCAATCCATCCGCTCGCCCCGTGACAGCCCCTGGCCGAGGTGAATCTGCAACCTCGATTCGGCCAGACCCGGCAGCGCCTCGTGCAGCTGGACACGTACCGCCTTCTTGCCCACTTCGATCAGCTCGCCCCGGTACTCCTGGCCGCGGCCATCGAAGAGCTGTACGGCTGCGCCTGCGGCGAGACGCAGCACGCGAGCCATGTAGTGAGAGGGCGCCTCGGGCAGGGTGTGCTCACCGAGGGCGAGCGGGGCATCGATGAAAAAGCGGGACAGGCGCATAAAGAAAGCCGGCGAAGATTGGAGGCTGAACGAGGACGGCATGGTGCAGTCCCCGCTGCTTTTCGTCCAGCCTTAGGCTTTACGGCGCCGTTCATGATGGCCGCCGAACTAGCCCGGATCGCGGAAATCCGCAGGCGCTCCCGGCGCGAGCGCCACGCTGACCGAAGCCTGGGTGGCGATGTCGATCCCCTCCGTGGCGATCTGGGCGAGGAGATCGATCTGTTCTTCGGTGATGGTGTAGGGCGGCAGGAAGTACACCACGCTGCCCAGCGGGCGCAGCAGCGCGCCGCGCTGCAGGGCATGCTGGTAGACCTTGAGGCCGCGCCGCTCCTGCCAGGGATAGGGTGTCTTGCGGGCCTTGTCGGCGACCATTTCGATGGCCAGCGCCATGCCGGTCTGCCTGACTTCCGCAACGTGCGGGTGGTCGACCAGGTGAGCGGTGGCCGTCGCCATGCGTGCCGCCAGCGCCTTGTTGGCCTCGATGACGTTGTCCTGTTCGAAGATATCCAGTGTCGCCAGCGCCGCCGCGCATGCCAGCGGGTTGCCGGTGTAGGTGTGCGAATGGAGGAAGGCGCGCAAGGTCGAGTAGTCGTCGTAGAACGCCTGATAGAGCTTGTCGGTCGTCAGCACTGCCGCCATCGGCAGGTAGCCGCCGGTGAGCGCCTTGGACAGGCAGAGGAAGTCTGGCGTGATGCCGGCCTGTTCGCAGGCGAACATCGTCCCGGTACGGCCGAAACCGACGGCGATCTCGTCGTGGATCAGGTGCACGTCATGGCGATCACACGCCTCGCGCAGCAGCTTGAGGTAGACCGGGTGATACATGCGCATGCCGCCGGCGCCCTGGATTAGCGGCTCGACGATCACCGCCGCGATTTCCCGATGATGCTCGGCCAGTGTCCGTTCCATGTGCGCGAACATGTTGCGCGAGTGCTCTTCCCAGCTCATGCCTTCGGGGCGCAGGTAGCAGTCCGGGCTCAGCACCTTGAAGGTGTCCAGCAGCAACGGCTTGTAGGTATCGGTGAAAAGCGCGACATCGCCCACCGACATCGCGGCGACGGTTTCGCCGTGGTAGCTGTTGGTCAGGGTGACGAAGCGCTGCTTGGTCGGCTGGCCACTGTTGCGCCAGTAGTGGAAGCTCATCTTCAGCGCGACCTCGATACCGGTCGAGCCATTGTCGGTGTAGAACACCCGCTCCAGTCCCGGCGGGGTGAGCGCCACCAGTCGTTCGGACAGCTCTACCACCGGCTGATGGCTGAAGCCGGCCAACATCACGTGCTCGAGCTGGTCGAGCTGATTCTTGATGCGCTGGTTGATGCGCGGATTGGAGTGGCCGAACACGTTGACCCACCAGGAGCTGACGGCATCGATATAACGCTTGCCATCGAAATCCTCGAGCCAGACGCCTTCGCCGCGCCGGATGGGGATCAACGGCAACTGCTCGTGATCTTTCATCTGGGTGCAGGGGTGCCAGAGAACCGCGAGGTCGCGTTGCATCCAGCTTTCGTTCTGACTCATCTTGGTGCTCCTGGCTTGTCCACGGTTCGACGGCGCAGCCTAGCAGATGGGGCACGCATCGCCGAAAATCGTATCGGCTCCTTCGATCTTTTTGACGCAAAAAATCCGCGCCGTTTAGATGGGTTTGTCGCTAGGCTTATCACTCACCAACACCGGGGAACCATGTTCGATGCAATGGCGAAACTCCTCAACCAACTATGGCGCGACCAGCATCCTGCTGCATTGGCTGGTAGCGGTCGCAGTATTCGGACTGTTCGCGCTGGGCTACTGGATGGTCGGGCTGAACTACTACAGCAGCTGGTACCGGACGGCACCGGATATCCACAAGAGCGTGGGCATCCTGCTGTTCGTGCTGATGCTGCTGCGCGTGCTGTGGCGTTTCCTCAGTCCCGGGCCGGCACCTCTGGCCAGTCATGGGGGCTTGACACGTCTGGCGACAAAGCTCGGGCACGGCGTGCTCTACCTGGGGCTCTTTGTGCTTATGATCTCGGGTTATCTGATATCCACCGCCGATGGCCGGGCGATCAGCGTATTCGGCTGGTTCGATGTGCCGGCGCTGATCAGTGGTATCCCGAACCAGGAGGATATTGCCGGTCTGGTGCATGAATACCTTGCATGGGCGCTGATCATCTTCGCCGGCATCCATGCGCTCGCTGCACTGAAACACCACTTCGTCGATCACGACGCGACGCTCAAGCGGATGTTCGGACGCGCCAACTGATTATCACCAAAGGAGACTATCGATGTTGAAGAAAACCTTTGCTGCACTCGCGCTGGGCTCGATGCTCTTTGCCGGTCAGGCCATGGCTGCCGACTACGTCATCGACAAGCAAGGCCAGCATGCCTTCGTCAATTTCAAGGCCAGCCACCTGGGCTATAGCTGGCTGTGGGGAACCTTCAAGGATTTCGAGGGGAGCTTCAGCTTCGACGCGGCGCAGCCGGAAGCCAGCAAGGTCAAGGTGACGCTCAAGACGGCGAGCCTCGATACCAACCATGCCGAGCGCGACAAGCACCTGCGTAGCGACGACTTCCTGAATGTCGGCAAGCACCCGACGGCGACCTTCGAGTCCACTTCGGTCAAGAGCACCGGCGAAGGCACTGCCGATATCGAAGGCAACCTCACGCTCAATGGTGTCACCAAGCCGGTCGTCATCGCCGCCAAGTTCATTGGCGAAGGCGAGGATCCCTGGGGCGGCTATCGTGCCGGCTTCGAAGGTACCACGACACTCAAGCTGAAAGATTTCGACATCAAGATGGATCTCGGCCCCGCAACCCAGACGGTCGACCTGATCATCTCGGTCGAGGGCGTGCGCAAGTAACGCATGTCGAATGAAGTCAACGCCGGCATTTGCCGGCGTTGTGCTTTCCACATCTTTGGTAGTCGATTTTCTTTGAACAACTTGTTGCTATCGGTCGACAGAAGCGGCTTGTAAAGGAATGAGACAATTCGCTGCAGCGGTGTGTGCTGGATAGCGCTTGCGCCGTGCTTTCCGAGGGATGAGTCAGGCGGTTTTTTGTATTTACAGACACACTTGAATGTAAGTATATTCCCGACCCTGCCATTCGAGTCTGCCGGGCCTATGCTGCCCTGGATCGTCCGTTTACGAGAGGTTCCTCCCATGTCACGTAAGTCAGCCAATGCCGCCGCCTTGGTTTCAATAATCGCCGCGGCGTTAGCGCTCGTCGGTTGCCAGGAAGAGGCCGCTGCGCCTGCCGAGCAGCCGGCGCCGAAGGTAGGCTTCGTGACGCTGCAGGCCGAGCCCTTTGCACTGACCACCGAGCTGCCGGGCCGTGCGCGGGCGCATCGAGTCGCGGAAGTGCGCCCGCAAGTCAATGGCATCATCCAGAAGCGCCTGTTCACTGAAGGCAGCGAGGTGAAGGCCGGGCAGCAGCTTTATCAGATCGATTCCTCGGTGTACGAGGCCACATTGAAGAGTGCGCAGGCCAGTCTGGCCTCGGCCAAGTCCCTGTCGGAGCGTTACGCGTCACTGGTCGAGGAGCGGGCGGTCAGCCGGCAGGCCTATGACGAAGCGCGCGCCGCCACCCTGCAGGCCGAGGCCAACCTGGAACAGGCACGCATCAACCTGCGCTACACCAAGGTGCTGGCGCCCATTTCGGGACGTATCGGTCGCTCGGCGGTGACCGAGGGAGCGCTGGTCAGCAATGGTCAGGCGCAGGAAATGGCGACCATCCAGCAACTCGATCCCATCTATATCGATGTCACCCAGCCCGCGCGTGATCTGCTCGGTTTGCGCCGTGACCTGGCCGAGGGGCGCCTGCAGAAGGCGGGCGAGGATGCCGCCAAGGTCAAGTTGACGCTCGAGGACGGCACTCAATACGCGCACGAGGGCAAGCTGGAGTTCTCCGAGGTCTCGGTCGACCCCACCACCGGGTCGGTGACCCTGCGTGCGGTCTTCCCCAATCCGGATCGCGTCCTGCTGCCGGGCATGTTCGTGCATGCGCAGCTGGTCGCCGGACTGAAGAGCGAAGCGATCCTCGCGCCTCAGCAGGGTGTGACGCGCAACCCCAAGGGCGACGCTACCGCGATGGTGATCAACGCCGAAAACAAGGTCGAGGTGCGGCAGGTCAAGACCGATCGCGCCGTTGGCAATCGCTGGCTGATCGCCGATGGGCTCCAGGCGGGTGACCGACTGATCACCGAAGGCCTGCAGTTCATCCAGCCGGGTGTCGAAGTGGATGCCGTCCCTGCCAGCAACGTGGCTGCCCAGCCGCAAGCCAACTAAGGCTGAGCCCGAGGATAATTCGAGATGTCCAAGTTCTTCATTGATCGCCCGATCTTCGCCTGGGTGATCGCGCTGGTGATCATGCTCGCCGGGGGGCTCGCCATTCTCGGCCTGCCGGTCAACCAGTACCCCAGCATCGCGCCGCCAGCGGTAGGCATTTCCGTGACCTACCCGGGCGCCTCGGCGCAGACGGTGCAGGACACCGTGGTTCAGGTCATCGAACAGCAGATGAACGGTATCGACGGGTTGCGCTACATCAGCTCGTCGAGCAACTCCGATGGCAGCATGGAGATTACCGTGACCTTCAATCAGGGCACTGACCCTGATATCGCCCAGGTGCAGGTGCAGAACAAGCTGCAGCTGGCTACCCCGTTGTTGCCGCAGGAAGTGCAGCAGCAGGGCATCCGCGTGACCAAGGCCGTTCGCAACTTTCTGATGGTGGTCGGCGTCGTTTCGGCGGACGGCAGCATGAACCAGAGCGACCTGGCCGACTATATCGTCTCCAACATCCAGGACCCCTTGTCGCGCACCAGCGGGGTGGGCGACTTCCAGGTGTTCGGCTCGCAGTACGCGATGCGCATCTGGCTGGATCCAGCCAAGCTGAACAACTTCCAGCTCACGCCGACGGACGTGGCCAATGCGATTCGCACCCAGAACGTCCAGGTCTCCGCCGGCCAGTTCGGTGGGTTGCCGGCGGTACCGGGACAGCAACTGAGCGCCACCATCATCGGCAAGACGCGCCTGCAGACGCCCGAGCAGTTCCGCGAAATCCTGTTGAAGGTCAACGGTGACGGCTCTCAGGTGCGTCTGAAGGACGTCGCACGGGTCGAACTGGGCGCCGAGCGCGCCGCCATCACCGCGCTGTACAACGGCAAGCCGGCCGCCGGTATCGGTATCAAGCTGGCCACCGGCGCCAACGCGCTGGATACCGCCAAGGCGGTGCGCCAGACCATCAGCGACCTGCAGCCGTTCTTCCCGGCGGGGATGGAAATCGTCTATCCGTACGACACCTCTCCGGTGGTCTCGGCATCCATCACCAACGTGGTGCACACCCTGTTCGAAGCCATCGTGCTGGTGTTCCTGGTGATGTATCTGTTCCTGCAGAACTTCCGTGCGACGCTGATTCCGACGCTGGCGGTGCCGGTGGTGCTGCTGGGTACCTTCGGCCTGTTGGCGGTGTTCGGCTTCAGCGTCAACACCCTGACCATGTTCGCCATGGTCCTGGCGATCGGCCTGCTGGTGGACGACGCCATCGTCGTGGTGGAAAACGTCGAGCGGGTGATGGCCGAAGAGGGCCTGTCGCCGCTGGAGGCGACCCGCAAGTCCATGGGGCAGATCCAGGGCGCGCTGGTCGGTATCGGCCTGGTGCTTTCCGCGGTGTTCCTGCCGATGGCCTTCTTCGGCGGTTCCACGGGCGTCATCTATCGGCAGTTCTCGATCACCATCGCCTCGGCGATGACCCTGTCGGTGCTGGTGGCGCTGATTTTCACCCCGGCACTGTGCGCGACCATGCTCAAGCCGATCGAGAAGGGTCATCACCACGAGAAACGCGGTTTCTTCGGCTGGTTCAACCGCACCTTCGATCGCGGCGTGCATCGCTACGAGAGGGGCGTCGTCGCCGTACTGAAGCGCAAGGCGCCTTTCATCATCATTTATCTGGTCATCGTGGCGGCGCTGGCGGTGCTGTTCAGTCGGTTGCCCAGCTCGTTCCTGCCCGATGAGGATCAGGGTGTCCTGTTTACCCAGGTTCAGACGCCAGTGGGCTCGACGGCCGAGCGTACCCAGCAGACCGTGGATGCGATGCGCGAATACCTGTTGACCGAAGAGAGCGACGTGGTCAACTCGGTGTTTACCGTAACCGGCTTCAACTTTGCCGGCCGCGGCCAGAACTCGGCGTTGGCGTTCATCGGGCTCAAGCCATGGAGCGAGCGTCCGGACGCGGAGCAAAGCGTCTTCGCGCTGGCCCAGCGCGCCCAGCAGCACTTCGCCAATTTCCGTGATGCTCAGGTGTTCGCTTTCGCGCCGCCCGCGGTCATGGAGCTCGGCAACGCCACCGGCTTCAACTTCTACCTGCAGGACCGTGCCGGCCTCGGGCATGAGGCCTTGATGGGGGCGCGCAACCAGTTCCTGGGGATGGCGGCTCAGAGTTCCGTGTTGCAGGCGGTCCGCCCGAATGGTCTGAATGACGAACCTCAATACCAATTGCTGATCGATGACGAGAAGGCGCGGACGCTGGGCGTCTCCCTGGATGAGATCAACAGCGCCTTGTCGATTGGCTGGGGTTCGAGCTACGTCAACGATTTCATCGATCGCGGTCGGGTGAAGAAGGTCTACATGCAAGGCACGGCGCCTTCGCGCATGGGGCCGGAAGACCTCGACAAGTGGTTCGTGCGTAACGATCAAGGCGAGATGGTGCCGTTCAGCGCCTTCGGCAGCGGCAAGTGGGTTTATGGTTCACCCAAGCTGTCGCGCTACAACGGCGTGTCGGCGATGGAGATTCTCGGCGAAGCGGCACCGGGCTACAGCACGGGTGATGCGATGGCCGAGGTCGAGCGCCTCGCCCAGCAACTGCCGTCAGGGGTGGGCGTGTCCTGGACGGGCCTGTCCTACGAGGAACGCCTGTCGGGCGGCCAGGCGCCGGCTTTGTATGCGCTGTCGCTGCTGGTGGTGTTCCTCTGTCTGGCCGCACTGTACGAGAGCTGGTCGATTCCGTTCGCGGTGATGCTGGTGGTGCCGCTGGGCGTGATCGGCGCTGTGCTGGCGACCATGGGGCGCGATCTGAGCAACGATGTGTTCTTCCAGGTCGGCCTGTTGACGACGGTCGGCCTGACGGCGAAGAACGCGATCCTCATCGTCGAGTTCGCCAAAGACCTGCATGCCGAGGGCAAGAGCCTGTTCGAGGCAGCGGTCGAAGCCTGTCGCATGCGTTTGCGGCCTATCATCATGACCTCCCTCGCCTTCACCCTCGGCGTGGTGCCGCTGGCGCTGGCCAGTGGTGCGGGGGCCGGTAGTTCCCATGCGATCGGAACCGGCGTGATCGGCGGCATGGTCACGGCGACCCTGCTGGTGATCTTCTGGGTACCGCTATTCTTCGTGATGGTGTCCTCGCTCGCCGGCGGTAAGAAAACTGCGACCGAGAGCGAAAAAGGAGAGGTCCAGTGAAAAAGTCATTATTGAGCATGGCGCTGCTCGCGGCGCTGAGTGGCTGCTCGTTGATCCCCGACTACCAGCGCCCGGATGCGCCGGTCGCCGATAGCTGGCCGCAGGGCGAAGCCTACGGGCCGAGCGCCGCCAGCGCGCAAGCGGCGGAACTGGGTTGGCGTGAGTTCTTCCATGATCCGGCCTTGCAGCGGTTGATCGAGGTCGCTCTGGAAAATAACCGCGATCTGCGCGTGGCGGCCCTGAACGTCGAGGCGTATCGGGCGCTGTATCAGATTCAGCGTGCCGATCTGTTTCCGGCGGTCAGCGCCAATGGCGACGGTAGCCGCAGCCGAACCCCGGCGGATCTGAATCCCATGGGTCAATCGGGCATCAGCAGCCAGTACAGCGCAACCTTCGGCGTCTCCTGGGAGCTGGACCTGTTCGGCCGGCTGCGCAGCCTGCGCGACCAGGCGCTGGAAGAGTTCTTCGCCAGCGAAGCGGCACAGCGCAGTGCGCAGATCAGTCTGGTGGCCAGCGTGGCGAATGCCTGGCTGACACTGCAGGCCGACCTGGCGCTGTTGCAGGTGACGAACGATACCCTCAAGGCCTATGACGAAAGCCTGGGTCTGACCCAGCGCAGCTTCGATGTGGGTGTCGCCTCGGCGCTGGAGCTGAGTCAGGCGCGCAGCGCGGCCGACAGCGCCCGGGTCAATGTCGAGCAATACACCCGCCTGGTCGCCCAGGATCGCAACGCACTGGCGCTGTTGCTCGGTCAGGCAGTGCCGGCCGATCTGCCTGGCAGCGGCGAGGGTCTGGCGCGCCAGCAACTGGCGGAGTTGCCGATAGGCCTGCCTTCAGATCTGCTGTTCAAACGCCCTGACATCCTTCAGGCCGAGCACCAGCTGCGGGCGGTCAATGCCAGTATCGGTGCGGCCCGTGCCGCGTTCTTCCCGCGGATCAGTCTGACGGGTGCCGCCGGTACGGCGAGCAGCGAACTGTCCGGGTTGTTCGATGGTGGTTCCGGCTACTGGAGCTTCGCGCCCAGCATCAGCGTGCCGATCTTCAATGCTGGCCAGTTGCGGGCCAATCTGGACTATGCGCGGATCAGCGAGAACATCCAGGTGGCCCAGTACGAGAAGGCCATCCAGACGGCCTTCCGCGAAGTGGCCGACGGCCTCGCTGCGCAGGAAACCTATACCCGCCAGGTACAGGCCCAGCGCAGCCTGCTCGAGAGCAGCGAAGATTATTACCGGCTCGCCGAGCGGCGTTACCGTGCCGGTGTCGATAACTACCTGACGCTGCTGGACGCCCAGCGTCAGTTGTACAGCGTGCAGCAGCAACTGATCGCCGATCGCCTTGCGCAGCTGACCAGCGAGGTCAACCTGTTCAAGGCCATGGGCGGTGGCTGGCAGGAAGCGGTCTCGACCGAGCAGGGTGGAGCGACACCGCCCGCGGAAGGTTGATCGCATCGATTCCGTCCGAAGCCCGGGCGGAATCGATGATGAAACGAAAACGCCGCCCGAGGGCGGCGTTTTGCGTTACGGCGACAATCAGCGATTGCGCGTCAGCAGGGCCGGCTTTTCGCCACGTGGGCGCTGGGGCAACTGTTCCAGCTGCTCGGCGCTGGGCAGGCGGTCGATCTTCGACTCCTTGTGAATGATCAGCGGCTTCTTCTCCGGCGGTCGGACGGCCGCTTCCTGCTGCGTGCCTGTCGCGGAGCGGGGCCCTTCGTTCTTGCGACGAGGCTGCTGCCCACCGCGGGAGTCAGATGCGCGCTTGCCCTTGCCCGAACCGGCGGCACCGCGTTGGCCGTTCGCCGCGCGAGGCTGGGCAGCGCCTGGCTTGCCCGGGGCGCCGGGGCGGCGGCCACGGCCTTGCTTGTTCTGGTAGGGGCTGACGTAGTCGACGCGGTTGCCGAAATTGTCCAGCTCGTCGTCCAGAAAGGCTTCAGGGTCCCGGTTTGGCGGCAGCTGCGGTGGGCGGGTGATCGCCTGGCCTGTCTCGCCGGCTGCGGCCGGTGCCTTGGTTTTGCTCTTGGCGCGCCGATTACGGCCCTGGCGTTCTTTCGGCTCACCCTGTTCGGCGGGCTTGCTGCGCTCGCCGCGCGGCTTGCGTTCGCCACGTGCCTGGCGGGGTTGGCGCGGCTCGCGGGTTTCCGGCTTTTCCGCCTCGATGGTGCTGGCGTCGAAGCCCATCAGGTCGCCATCGGCGATCTTCTGCTTGGTCATGCGCTCGATGCCCTTGAGCAGCTTCTCCTCGTCCGGGGAGACCAGCGAGATCGCCTCGCCGCTGCGTCCGGCACGGCCGGTACGGCCGATGCGGTGCACATAGTCTTCCTCGACGTTGGGCAGCTCGAAGTTGACCACGTGTGGCAGCTGGTCGATGTCCAGGCCGCGGGCGGCAATATCGGTCGCCACCAGGATGCGTACCTGGTTCGCCTTGAAGTCGGCGAGGGCCTTGGTGCGGGCGTTCTGGCTCTTGTTGCCGTGGATCGCGGCAGCCGGCAGGCCGTGCTTTTCCAGATACTCGGCCAGGCGGTTGGCGCCGTGCTTGGTGCGCGTGAATACCAGTACCTGTTCCCAGGCGCCCTGGGTGATCAGGTGGGCGAGCAATGCGCGCTTGTGCGTCGCTGGCAGCCGATAGACGCGTTGTTCGATGCGCTCGACCGTGGTGTTCGGCGGCGTCACTTCGATGCGCTCCGGCTCATGCAGCAGCTTGCCGGCCAGGTCGGTGATGTCCTTGGAGAAGGTCGCCGAGAACAGCAGGTTCTGCCGTTTGGCGGGCAGCTTGGCCAGCACCTTCTTGACGTCGTGGATGAAGCCCATGTCGAGCATGCGGTCGGCTTCATCGAGAACCAGGATTTCCACGTGGCCGAGATCAACGGCCTTCTGGTTGGCCAGATCGAGCAGGCGGCCCGGGCAAGCCACCAGTACGTCGAGGCCCTTGGCGATGGCCTGGACCTGCGGATTCATGCCCACGCCACCGAAGATGCACGCGCTTTTCAGTGGCAGGTCACGGGCGTAGACCTTGAAACTGTCGTGTACCTGCGCCGCGAGTTCGCGAGTCGGCGTCAGCACCAGCACACGCGGCTGGCGCGGGCCGTAGCGGTGTTCCCGGTCCGGATGACCGCCGGGGAACAGCAGTTCGAGAACAGGGAGGGCGAACCCACCGGTCTTGCCGGTGCCTGTCTGTGCGGCGACCATCAGGTCGCGTCCTTGCAACACGGCGGGAATGGCCCGCTGTTGCACTGGTGTAGGCTGGGTATAGCCAGCGGCCTCGACGGCACCGGCTAAAGCCTCGGAGAGACCGAGGGAAGCAAAGGACATGAGTGATCCTGTCTTGTAGAGGGCGAGGCCCCGGGATGGTCATGCCTGGCCTGAATCGCGACTGGCGTGCGATCCCGTCCGGTCCTGCCGCAACTTGAGAGTGCTGGCATCCGGACGTAAGCCTGGCGGAAGCGCGGAGTATAACAGAGCTTTTTCACTCCACGCTGGTTCGACAGTGTCGCAGTTTCAGGGTTCGCCGACTGGCTCCCTTTTTTCAGGGAGCCGTTCGATCAGCGCGACAGCCCGAGATTGTCCCAGATCGCCAGGCTCGGCTCGGCCTGGTTCAGGGTGTAGAAATGCAGGCCCGGCGCGCCGCCGGCGAGCAGTTTCTCGCACATCTCACTGATCACCTGTGTGCCGAAGGCCTGGATGCTGTCCATGTCGTCGCCATAGGACTCCAGCTGCTTGCGCACCCAGCGCGGGATCTCCGCGCCACAGGCGTCGGAGAAACGAGCCAGCTTGCTGTAGTTGGTGATCGGCATGATGCCCGGCACGATCGGCGTTTCCACGCCCAGCTTGCGTACGCGCTCGACGAAGTAGAAGTAGCAGTCGGCGTTGAAAAAGTACTGGGTGATGGCGCTGCTGGCGCCAGCCCGGGCCTTGCGCACGAAGTTGGCCAGGTCGTCCTCGAAGTTGCGCGCCTGCGGATGCATCTCCGGGTAGGCGGCGATTTCGATGTGGAAGTGATCGCCCGTTTCGGCGCGAATGAATTCCACCAGCTCGTTGGCGTAGCGCAGCTCGCCGCTGGCCATGCCCATGCCGGACGGCAGGTCGCCGCGCAACGCGACGATCCGCTTGATGCCGGCATTCTTGTACAGGTTCAGCAGTTCGCGCAGTTCCTGCTTGCTGTCGCCCACGCAGGACAGGTGCGGCGCGGTCGGAACCTTCACTTCACCATCCAGCTGCAGCACGGTGTTCAGCGTGCGGTCGCGGGTCGAGCCGCCGGCGCCATAGGTGCAGGAAAAGAAATCCGGCTTGTACTCGGCCAGCCGGCGTGCGGTGGCCAACAGTTTTTCGTGCCCGGCTTCGGTCTTGGTGGGGAAGAACTCGAAGCTGATCGAAGGGCGATTCGCAGAAGTCATCAGTAATTCCTTTGACTGCTTCAGGCGCAGGGTGGAAAAGCGCGCCGCGCTCTTCCACCGCCTGGGATGGGTCGGTGGAAAAGGCCTTCGGCCGTTTCCCACCCTACGGCGATCAGTAGCGGTAGCTGTCCGGCTTGAACGGTCCTTCGACTTCGACGCCGATGTATTCGGCCTGCTTCGGTGTCAGCTGGGTGATCACGCCGCCGAAGCCGCGGACCATCTCGGCGGCCACTTCCTCGTCGAGCTTCTTCGGCAGGACCATGACGGTGACGTTCTTGGTCTTTTCCACGACCGGCAGGTCGGCGAACTTCTCGTTGAACAGGTGGATCTGCGCCAGCACTTGGTTGGCGAAGGAACCATCCATGATGCGGCTCGGGTGGCCGGTGGCGTTGCCCAGGTTCACCAGGCGACCTTCGGCGAGCAGGATCAGGTAGTCGTCGTTCTGCGCATCGAAGCTGCCGGCACCGGTACGGTGGATCTTGTGCACCTGCGGCTTGACCTCTTCCCACGCCCAGTTCTTGCGCATGAAGGCGGTGTCGATCTCGTTGTCGAAGTGGCCGATGTTGCAGACCACGGCGCGCTTCTTCAGCGCCTTGAGCATGCCGGCGTCACAGACGTTGGCGTTGCCGGTGGTGGTGACGATCAGGTCGATCTTGCCCAGCAGCGCGGCGTCGATGCAGGCGTCGGTGCCGTCATTGATGCCGTTGTTATACGGGGAGACCAGCTCGAAGCCGTCCATGCAGGCCTGCATGGCGCAGATCGGGTCGACTTCCGAGACCTTGACGATCATGCCTTCCTGGCGCAGCGACTGCGCCGAGCCCTTGCCCACGTCGCCGTAGCCGATCACCAGCGCCTGCTTGCCCGACAGCAGGTGGTCGGTGGCGCGCTTGATGGCGTCGCTGAGGCTGTGACGGCAGCCGTACTTGTTGTCGTTCTTGCTCTTGGTGACCGAGTCGTTGACGTTGATCGCCGGGACTTTCAGGGTGCCGCCCTTGAGCATGTCCAGCAGGCGGTGCACACCGGTGGTGGTCTCTTCGGTGATGCCGTGGACCTTGTCCAGCGCCTGCGGATACTTGTCGTGGAGGATCTGGGTCAGGTCACCGCCGTCGTCCAGCACCATGTTGGCATCCCACGGCTGGCCGTCCTTGAGGATGGTCTGCTCGATGCACCATTCGTACTCCTCTTCGGTCTCGCCTTTCCAGGCGAACACCGGGATGCCGGCGGCGGCGATGGCGGCAGCGGCCTGATCCTGGGTGGAGAAGATGTTGCAGGAGGACCAGCGTACTTCGGCGCCGAGCGCGACCAGCGTCTCGATCAGTACGGCGGTCTGGATGGTCATGTGGATGCAGCCAAGGATCTTCGCGCCTTGCAGCGGCTGTTCGCCGGCGTACTTGCGGCGCAGACCCATCAGCGCGGGCATTTCGGATTCGGCGATGATGATCTCGCGGCGGCCCCAGGCGGCCAGGGAAATATCGGCGACCTTGAAATCGGTGAAACCGGCAGGCGTCATGACAGCACTCATCGAAGAGTTCTCCATTCGTAGATATGCGAATGGGCGCCGTTGATGCGTTCTAGGAAACGCCCCATCCGAGCCTGACAGTTCGACTGCTGCAGCGCCCCTCGGACAGGTGGCGGGCACGGCCGAGCGGGGTCGGTCGCGTGAAACCCGGCGATTATAACGGTCAGCGCAGCCAATCCCAAGCCCGGCTTGAACGGTCGGATCCGGCCGCTCGAGTCGTCTTTCGGCCGAACTCCATGCGTACCGCGGGAGTCGTACCTTTCAGGCCCCGGCGACCTTCGCCGGGCGACATCAGGAGCCGCCGATATGAGCCTCTTGTTCCGTACTTTCGTGCTGGTCCTGGCGGGCGCGCTCAGCCTGCCAGCAGCTGCCCGTTCATGCTATGTCAGCGCCGACACTTCCGGAGTCGTGCCGCCCCCCGTGGTCACGGAGAAGTGCTTCGAATACCACGGCATAGACGATGAAAAGGCCATCGACTGGGTGTGCAGCGACAGCGAGGCGGTTGAGAACTCTCGCCGTGAGCTGCGCGACAGCTGCCCCGCGGGACATTTTGGGGTGTGCAGTGCGCCAATGACGGCGGAAACGCTGGCCAACGAGCGCGCCACCGGCACCCAGGCGGACAACGGTACCCTGCCCACGACCGTTGCCAAGGACGCGCGGATCATCACCTACAACTACCACGCCAGCGACCGCGGGCAAGCCAGGATCGATTGCGAAAGCGCTGGCGGTGAATGGTCGCAATAGCCCACGTGGTTTGTCCTGCGCCATTTCAGGGGTGATAATCGCCGGCTTTGCAGTTGACCGGTGATCTGAACATGAAGCTGAAGTTGTTGGGCCTGACGCTGATCGGCATGCTGGCCCTGTCCGGCTGTGATCGTATCGACCCTGATTCGCCGCTCGGCAAACGCAAGGCGATCTACCAGCAGATGCTCGATGTCAAGGAAGACATGGGGGGCATGTTGCGCGGCCGCCTGGCCTTCGACGGCGACGCATTCGCAGCCGGCGCGGTTCGGCTCGACGATCTGTCACGTCAGCCTTGGCAGCATTATCCCGCGGTCAAGGAAGAACAGAGCGACGCGCGCGAGGATGTCTGGCAGCGTGAGGCGCGCTTCAACGAGCTGGCGCGAGCATTGGAACAGCAGACCGCGGCGCTGGTGGCGCTGACCAGCGAGCAACCGGTGACGGCGGAGAAGGTGGCGCCGGCGTTCCAGCAGGTCGAGGATGCCTGCGAAACCTGCCATAAAGAGTTTCGCGCCTATTGATCGAAGGGGCCGCGACGCAACGTCAAGCCGATCTCAATGTTTGGCCGCTTCGAGCGCGCGGCGGGCCTGGTCCAGCTGTTTCCTGCGTAGGTCGATGTCCTGCCGATCGCCAGCGCCCAAGGCTTCGCGCAACCGGGCTTCGCGCTCGCTGGTCAGTTGATTGGCGCGCCCCACGTCGGCCTGGTTGCTCTGCAGGGGAACCAGGCCTCGGCAGTCCTTGTTCAGCATTTGCAGGTGTTCCTCGAGCGTCGACAACCGCACCTTGTCTCCCTGTAGTCGCGCCTCCGTGAGCCGTTCGCCGAGCTCCTTGCGTCGCTCGCCGCAATCGGCCGGCGGCTCCGCCGCCCAGAGCATCTGCCCGACCGCAAGGCTGGCGAGCAGCAGTAGGGTTATCGTTCGCTTGGCAGGCATGCCAGGCTCCGTAATCGAGTCGTAGCCTCTATGGACTTCGCATCGATGACGAAAGTGCCGTCAGAAGCCGGCGACGTCAGCTGCCTGGAGCCGAGCGCGCAGGTCCAGGACTGGTGCCGCGCGGAAGAATGCGCTGAGCTGCTGTGCGCGCCCCGCGCCGATGCCCGGTTCGGCTCGCCATTGCGCCTCGCTGCGTGTGGCCAGCGTGGCCCAGTCGTCACCCAGCGAAGCCTCGCCGCTGGGTGGCAGGCCAAGCGCTCGCAACCAATCGGCGAAGGAGCGCTGCCGCGCCAGGGCGAAGCTGGCCGCCAGTTTCGCGGCACTGGTTTCAGCGAAGCCGGGTAGCCGCTGCAGGCGTGCGCCATCCAGTTCCAGCCAGGCCAGCAGGTCCGGCAACTGCCCGGCCTCGAGCAGCGCCTGCCAGGTGCCGGCGCCGATGCCGGGCAGGTCCAGCCCCCGTTCACTGCTCAACCAGTTCAGGCGGGCGAGGAATTGCTGCTCGCAGCCGGGCTCCGGTTGCCAGCAGCTCAGCGCATGGTAGTCCGACGGGCTGGGCGGAACGATCACTGGGCGCTCCTGGCTGCGCCATACCACTGCGTCCACGCGCGGAATGGTCAAGCCGGCCAGGGTGATCGCCACCTGATCGCCGGGACGGATATCCAGCGCTTGCCAGCGCTGCAACGAGCCGAGGCTGACACGGCTGATCCGGCGGTCGTCCAGTAGCAAGGGCTCCAGCTGCAGCAGCGGTGTGATCCGGCCACTGCGCCCGATGCGAAACTCCACGGCGCTGACACTCGCCAGACCGGTGCGTAGCGGATACTTCCAGGCAGCGGCCCAGTAGGGCGCTTCGGCCTTCCAGCGCTGCGAGTCGGGGCGCTGTCCCTGACGCAGGACCACGCCGTCGGTGGCGAAGGGCAGCGGAGTTCGATACCAGTGTTCGCGCCATTGTCGTGCCTGGGCGAGCCGTTCGATCGGCAAGGTGAACTGCGTGGCGTCGGCAAAGCCCAGCGCAGCCAGCCCTTGGAGACGAGCGGTCATGGTGGCGGGGCCGTTGGGCCAGTCCCAGACGAACAGGCCGATCCGTTCGCTTGCCTGCTCGTCCAGTTGCAGGCTGGCCATGGCGCCGGCAACCCGGCTGCGCGCACCCTTGCCGCCGGCTTCGGACTGCACGTGGCCAGGCATTCGCCAGTACAGTTCGCCTTGCAGGATGACTTCGTCGGGCGTCGGCAGCCGTTGCGGTACGCCGGGAAGGGCACGCACCTTGTGCGTCCAGTCCTGGCCGGTCTGTCCGTTACCGCGGCTGACCGCCTGCTGCAGCAGACCGTCCCGGTAAGTCAGGGTGATGGCGACGCCATCGACCTTGGGCTGTATCCAGAGGCCTTCGCGGTGTGCCATCCAGCTGCGTACGGCCTGTTCATCGGCGAGCTTGGCCAGCCCGGTCTGCGGCACCGGATGGTTCAGGGGGCCGGCGGCGCTTTGCAACGGTGACCCTGATGTTTCGGCGGAGGACGCGAAGCAGCGTTGCCAGCTATCCAGGCGAGCGCGGGCCTGGTCGTAGATTTCATCATCGACTGGTGAGAGGCCATGCGCATGATAGGCCTCGTCCCACTCGGCGAGCTGGCGACTCAGCGCCTGTATCTCGGGTTCGGCGCGCTCGGCGGGCCAGGGTGGGCAAGCCGCCAGGCAAGGAAAGGCGATGAAGATCAGCGGTAACGCTATCAGGCGCATGGCGAGCATCCTTGCTCAGATCGATGATCGCAACATTGTGCGCCATCCCCTGCTTCGCTGGCCGTGCGCTAGCGCATGTTGAACAGCTCCTGATGGAAATCCTCTGGCGGCAGGCCACGCTCCTGCAGGTCGTCACGCAGGTCTCGGGCGAAACCCGCCGGGCCGCAGAACCAGATATCGCAGCGCTTCCACTGCGGCGCCAGTTGCCGCATGCGCTCCGGCGTCAGGCGACCGTCCTGATGCGTGACCAGTACGTGCAGCTGCACCCGGGCTTGGGCCGCGAGCTGGCGGATCCTCTCGATGAACTGTCGATCCGGTGCGCTGGTGGAATAGAACAGCGTGACGTTGCCGCCACCGCGGGTTGGTGCCAGGGCCTGCAGGCGGGCGATGAAGGGCGCGATGCCGATACCGCCGGCGATCCATATCTGCTGGGGTTTGCTGCCGCGGAAATCGAAACAGCCGTAGGGGCCTTCGACCGTTACCGGGTTGCCGATGCGGAGCCTTTCCGGCAGCGAGCGGGTGTAGTCGCCCAGCCCCTTGATCGAGAAGGCGAGTTTGCCGTCGTTGTGCCAGGCCGAGCAGATGCTGAACGGATGCGGCCCTTCCTGCGCGTCGAAGGTGACGAAGGCGAACTGGCCGGCCAGATGTCCCGGCCAGGGGCCGTCGAGGTCGATGCCCACCCGCAGCACATGATTGTCACGGTGATAATGCAGTTCGTCGATGCGACCCACCACCTGGTGCCGACGCCCGACCCGGCGCGTCAGCGAGACACCAGCCGCGACGCTGGCGGCGAGCATCAGCAGGATCATCAGGGGGCCGATGGCCGATTCCCAGTAGGCGGGTGGCAGCAGGATCGACGAATGCACCACCAGCACCAGATAGGCCAGTGCCAGCAGGCGGTGCGTCTTGAAGAACCAGCGGTAGGGAACGCGCTTGCTCAGCGCCAGCACGAGCAACAGCGCGGCGGCGTAGAATGCCCATTCGCCGATGCCTTCGGCAAAGCCGCGCAGGCTGTGCAGGTAACCGTAGAAGGTATCCGCTGACTGGGCGGCGCCTTTGCGAGCCGGGCGCTCCAGCCAGCCCCAGCCGACCAGCCATTTCGGTATCCGGGCCCAGCCCCAGTGAAGGATGCTCAGCACCAGCGCGCTGATTCCCAGCCACTTGTGCAGTCGATAGGTCTTGTCCAGCCCGTCGAAGAAGCGCTCGATCCGCACCGGCCGCATGGCCAGCAGCATCGCCACGCTCATGGCGCCCATCGCCAGAATGCCGCTGTAGTGAACCATGGTCGTGCGCAGCGGCCAGAATCCATGGCCCTGCAGGCTGAAATCCTCTGCCAGCAGCCAGAGCAGCGACAGGCCGATGAACAAGATGATGAAGCTGAGCCTGATGTTTTTCATGGAGAGGTGCCGGTGTATTACATGCTGCGCTAGCATGCGACGTTCACGCTCGAACTGACATGATCGGGGTCAGGTCCGCGCCTTGTATTCGGCGCAGCTGGTTTCAACCTCCCCCGAAATCCTCCAGAGAATTGCCTGTGCTTCCCGTCATTTCCATCGAACGACTCACCAAGACCTATGCCTCCGGTCACCCTGCGCTCAAGCAGATCGACCTGCAGATCCGCAAGGGCGAGATCTTTGCCCTGCTGGGCCCCAATGGCGCTGGCAAGACCACGCTGATCAGCATCATCTGCGGCATCGTCAATCCTGGCGGCGGACGGGTGCTGGTCGACGGCCACGACATCGTCCGCGACTACCGCGCGGCCCGTTCTAAGATCGGCCTGGTGCCGCAGGAGCTGTTCAACGAAGGCTTCGAGAGCGTCTGGGCCACGGTGCGCTTTTCCCGTGGGCTGTTCGGCAAGGCGCCGGACGATGCCTTCCTCGAGAAGCTGCTGCGCGACCTGTCGCTGTGGGACAAGAAGCACGCTCGCATTCTCGATCTGTCCGGCGGCATGAAGCGTCGGGTAATGATCGCCAAGGCGCTGTCCCATGAACCCTCGATCCTGTTCCTCGATGAGCCGACCGCAGGCGTCGACGTCGAGCTGCGCCGCGACATGTGGGAAATGGTGCGTGGCCTGCGCGAGCGCGGTGTGACCATCATTCTCACCACGCACTACATCGAGGAGGCCGAGGAAATGGCCGACCGCATCGGGGTGATCAGCAAGGGCGAGATCATCCTGGTCGAGGACAAGGCCACGCTGATGCAGAAGCTCGGCAAGAAGCAGCTCACGCTGCACCTGCAGCAACCCCTGGCGGTGATCCCTGCCGAACTTGGCGACTATCCGCTGGAGCTGGCCGATGAAGGCAACCAGCTGGTCTACACCTTCGACGCCCAGCACGAGCACACCGGTATCGCCGATCTGCTCAAGCGCCTCGGCGAGCATGGCATCGACTTCAAGGACCTGCAGTCGAGCCAGAGCTCGCTGGAGGAAATCTTCGTCAGTCTGGTAAAGGGCAGCCGCACATGAATTTCTACGCCATCCGCGCCATCTACCTGTTCGAGCTGGCGCGCACCTGGCGCACGCTGCTGCAGAGCATCGCCACGCCGGTGATTTCCACCTCGCTGTACTTCGTGGTGTTCGGTGCCGCCATCGGCTCGCGCATGGAAGCCATGCACGGTATCAGCTATGGCGCCTTCATCGTGCCGGGGCTGATCATGATGGCGCTGCTCAGCGAAAGCATCTCCAACGCTTCCTTCGGCATCTATATGCCGCGCTATTCGGGCACCATCTACGAAGTACTGTCGGCGCCGGTCTCCTACCTGGAGATCGTCATCGGCTACGTGGGGGCAGCGGCGACCAAATCCCTCATTCTCGGGTTGATCATCCTGATCACGGCGCGGCTGTTCGTCGACTTCGAGATCGCCCACCCCTTCTGGATGGCGTTTTTCCTGGTGCTGACGGCGATTACCTTCTGCCTGTTCGGCTTCATCATCGGCATCTGGGCCGATGGCTGGGAAAAGCTGCAGATCGTCCCCGCGCTGATCGTCACGCCGCTGGCCTTCCTCGGTGGCAGCTTCTACTCCATCGAAATGCTGCCGCCGCTGTGGCAGAAGATCACCCTGTTCAACCCGGCCGTGTACCTGATCAGCGGCTTCCGCTGGAGCTTCTATGGCGTTTCCGATGTGAACGTGGCGGTCAGCCTGGGCATGACTTTGGGCTTTCTGGTGCTGTGCCTGGTTTTGATCGGGTGGATATTCAGAACGGGGTATCGGTTGAAGAACTGAGCCGGGCTTCAGGGGGAACGGCTCACCAGGAGCCGTAGGGGATGCCGTGTTTTTCTATATAGGCCTTGGCGCTATCGGAAAGAGGGCGGTGCTTACCATTCGATTCGCCACGATAAGGACCCTTCGGCTCTATTTCCGCCTGGGCGCGTAATACCTCGATGGGCTTGCCGCAGGTGCTCATCACCCAGCCCCTGACTATGCCACCGGGCGCTAGACCCAGTGCCAGTGCATGGCGATATTCGCTGGTGCGGCAAGGTGGATCGAGACGCTCGCTCATCAGCTGCCGCGCGCGCTCAGGGATGTCGAGGATTACCCGGTACGTCTGGGGCTCGGCCATTGATTGCCAGCGTACATAGATGCGTTTGGGCATGTCAGCACCGTTGACGTAACGGCCTGCGCCCCAGCCGACACGCTCACCCCAACCGGCGGCGTGCCCCTGATTCTCTGGAGGGGTGCGCACCGCCACGATACCGCTGCCCACATGAAAGAACCTTTCTCCTCGAATGTCTTCCACATCGGCAGTCTCCACCCATACCTCCATATAGTCTGGAGCGAGAAAGCCCAGGCGCCAGTAAGGGTAGGGCAGGTTGCCAGCGTATTGCTCGGAGTTGGCGCAACTGACCAATGGAAGGAAGAAGGCAATAAGTAGGGCTTTTGTCGTCCCCTCCATGCTCACCAGGACCCGTACGGAATACCGTATTTTTCGATATAGGCTTTGGATTCATCAGAAAGAAAATAGTACTCGCCGCCTGACTGCCCATCATAGGGCCCCTTGGGTTCTATTTCCGCCTGGACTCGCAGCACTTCTATGGCATCGTCGCAGGGGCTCATGACCCAGCCCCTGACTATCCCGCCGGGGGCCAGGCCAAGGGCCAATGCGTTACGGTAGTCGCTGGTTCGGCAGGGCGGCTCAAGCCTTTCGCTCATCAACTGCCGGGTGCGCTCGGAGATATCTAAGGTGACTCGATAGGTCTGTGGCTCGGCTAGTGATTGCCAGCGTATGAAGATGCGTTTCGGTAGGTCGGCTCCATTGACATGGCGACCTTTGCCCCAGCCCTTTCTCCAGCCGAAAGCGTTACCGGTGCCACCTAAAGGAGTGTGTACGGAGACAGTGCCACTGCCCACATGGAAGAAATTTTGTCCGCGAATGTCCTCGACATCGGCGGTCTCTACCCAAGCTTCCATATGGTCCGGTGCGAGGAACCCCAGGCGCCAATATTGATAAGGCAGCTGACTCGGGTTACCACCAGCGTTGGCGCAACCGCCAAGCAGTACGAGTAGGAAAGCAAGCAGTGGAGTCCTCATGGTTTTTTATCCTGAGGCGTGTCGGCATATCGTGCCCGCTCACGCTCGGCCGGAGCGTTGATGAAAACTACATCGAACCTGCTACCGCCCGACCCTGCGCCGGCATTCCAGTTGGAAGAAAGATGAATATAGCGCTGGCGAAGCAGGCGTTCTTCTTCCACCTCCAGCGAGCCGCTGCCGCTCTTGGCCCAGTCCAACAGCTTGTCTGTGATGGGAACAAGCTCGTCGGGTAGCGCTATAGCCGGGTCTTTTTCCTGAATTCGATTGAAGGGAACTCCTTGTTGTGCAGCCAGCTCATGCATGACTCTCAAATAGACTCGAGAGAGATGCCCATAAACCCTACGCTTCAGATAGGGTGCTGCCAGTACGTATTTCATTTGGTCGTTGCGTCCACCGCTGGCAGGTGAGAACTGCTCCCATACATCCGTTTCCAATCGCGCCGTACGGTCTGTAGGGTCTAGTAGATCGGCGTTGCGGGCGAGTTCGGTCTCCTGCTGCGCCTGCTGAAAGGCCGAGGTATGACGTGGTTCAGTGTCCCAACGAACCCAATTGCTGATTGGGCGGGACAGATAGACACGTTCGACAGCTTCGGGTTGGTAGCCGCCGCCCAGATCGGAGTGTGCGCCGGGCAGGACAATTTCTCGATGTACGGGTAGCACCTTGTTCAGGGCGAAGTTGCGTCGATGTTCGTCGCGTGCCACTAGGTGCACGATCTGTCGGGCTGCAGCAGCGGACAGGTGGAGGTTGAGGCCGCCGTTAACTGCATCCTTGGGGTTTCCCCAATCATCCCAACCACCTATGGCGGCCACTGTGTCGAATAGGCCGATAAAGTTGATGCGGACGTCTTGCTGCCAATTGAAGTCGCTAGGCAATCTTAGCCTACCGGAGCGTTGCAGCTTGCCCAGAGGGCCCTGTTCTCGCTGGAGGATTTGGTTAGCGAAATGTCGGGCTGCCGCCGCGCCGCGGCTGAAACCAAATATGTCCAGTTCCAGATTGGCTAATGGCTCGTCGGAGTGAGCATCGTCGTGATTGTTTATTGCCTCGGCGAGGAAGCGAATGGCTTCGTCCACCTTGCTCAATACTCCCGTTGTGCCTCGACCAAGCGCTTTGCCAGGAAACAGGCTATCCCGCTTGCCGGACTCGGTGCCAATTCCAGTTACGTATATGGGTACGTAGCCGATTGATCCGCCTTCCTCTTTTTTCCGAGGCTTAGGGTCATCCCGATACAGGTCATACAACCGCCAGATATTGCTGACGTCATTGGCGTAACTGCTGTCGGAATCAAGCTGGTGGACATTGCAGCGCTGAAGGGTGGCCTGCGCCTCCACCTCACCCAACCCGATATCCGAGGCGCGACACTGGGCACCGATCGCGCTATTACCGGCATTGTTGCCGGTGCCGTCGAAGAACACGCCGATACGCAGGGTGACGGCCTGGCGGCTATCGAGTTCTTCCTCTTCCTCCTCTTCTTCCAGGCCGTGTGGGGCGTCGTGACCTGCCTTCTCGTCCAACGCCCGGGCCTGGTTGGGAACAGGCTGTTGCGGGGCTGGCGAGTGTCGTGAGGTGGGTGCTGCGAAGGCCTGGCGCTCGGCTGCCGGCTGGAGGTTCAGGACTGCGGGTGGCGAAAAGGGCGCCGGGACCGGCGTATTGCCGATGATGATGCTGCCGGAGCCGCCGATGATCACGTTGCCATGATCCCCCAGGCTGTCCAGCGTGGCGACGGGTTTGCCGTTGATCAGCACGTTGGCGATGAGGTCGCCGGTCAGGGCGCTGCCGCAGCCGGTGGGGTCTCCCTGGCGTGCTGCAGGTAGACCGTCGAAGAGTACGTCGGGCGAGCCGGATGTGATCGGATTGTTGCCGTGCCCGGTCTTAGGGCATGCGGTGGGATCGCCGACGCGGGCGGCGGGTTTGCCGGACATGACCAATCTCCTTATCGGTATCCGAGGCGGCACCATGCCCCAAGGGAAAAGCCACCGCAAACCCGGGCTGTATTTTTTCGGGCTGGTTCGCACCTGGGACGCCGCCTGCGCAAGAATTTGCGCAATTGCTCGGCAACAAAAAGCCCCGCACAGCGCAGGGCTGGCGGGGCTTTTCTTGTCGCGGCGTCAGAGCCCGGCGGCGGCTCGCAGCGCGTCGGCCTTGTCGGTGCGCTCCCAGGTGAAGGCTGTGAAGGTGTCGTCACCGACCGTCATCTCGTAGGGATTGCGGCCGAAATGGCCGTAGGCGGCGGTCGCCTGGTACATCGGATGCAGCAGGTCGAGCATGGTGGTGATCGCGTAGGGGCGCAGGTCGAAGTGCTCGCGCACCAGGGCGACGATCTTGTCGTCGCTGAGCTTGCCGGTACCGAAGGTGTTGATCGATATCGAGGTCGGCAACGCCACGCCAATGGCGTAGGAGACCTGGATCTCGCAGCGATCGGCCAGGCCGGCGGCGACGATGTTCTTCGCCACGTAGCGCCCGGCGTAGGCGGCCGAGCGGTCGACCTTGGACGGGTCCTTGCCGGAGAAGGCGCCGCCGCCGTGACGGGCCATACCGCCGTAGGTGTCGACGATGATCTTGCGTCCGGTCAGGCCGCAGTCGCCCACCGGGCCGCCGATGATGAACTGGCCGGTCGGATTGATGTGGAACTGGGTGTCCTTGTGCAGCAGTTCGGCCGGGATCACGTGCTTGACGATCAGCTCCATCACCGCTTCGCGCAGGTCGGCGTGCTTGACCTCGGGATTGTGCTGGGTGGACAGCACGATGGCATCGATACCCACCACCTTGCCGCCTTCGTAGCGGCAGGTGACCTGGGATTTCGCATCCGGACGCAGCCACGGCAGCAGGCCGTTCTTGCGCGCCTCGGCCTGGCGCTCGACCAGGCGGTGCGAGAAGCAGATCGGCGCGGGCATCAGCACGTCGGTCTCGTTGCTGGCATAGCCGAACATCAGACCCTGGTCACCGGCGCCCTGGTCTTCCGGCCTGGAGCGGTCGACGCCCTGGGCGATGTCCACCGACTGCTTGCCGATGATGTTGACGATGCCGCATGTGGCGCCGTCGAAACCGACCTCCGAGCTGTTGTAGCCGATGTCGATGATGACGTCGCGTACCAGCTGCTCCAGGTCGACCCAGGCGCTGGTGGTGACTTCGCCGGCGACGATGGCCACGCCGGTCTTGACCAGGGTCTCGCAGGCCACGCGGGCGTGCTTGTCCTCGGCGATGATAGCGTCCAGCACGGCATCGGAAATCTGGTCGGCGATCTTGTCCGGGTGCCCTTCGGACACGGATTCGGAGGTGAAAATCGAGTATTCGCTCATCTAACGGTTTCCTGTTACCGGTGGGTGAGGCGGTCGTCAGCGGCTGGCCGGGTAAAGGCCCGCGCCTGGATCTGAAAACCGTTCTTCAAGCCAATGTAGATACTTTCGCCGGGCGCGAGCCCCGCGGCGGCGGCCCAGCGGGCCAGGTCGTCCTGTTCGAAGCCCAGCCAGAGATCGCCGCAGGCCTCCCTGGCCCATCCCTGGTTGTGGCTGCACAGCTCGGTGATCAACAGGCTGCCGCCTGCTCTGACCAGCCGCGCCAATTGCTTCAACGCTTCGCCCGGCGCCGCCAGATGATGCAGAACCATGTTCAGCACCACGCAGTCGGCCGGCGGGCAGTCATCGTGCAAGGCATCGGCGAGCTTCAGTTCGACGTTGCCCAGCGTCTGCCGTTCGCAGTGTGCCTTCGCCAGTTCCAGCATGGCCAGGCTGTTGTCCAGCGCGGTGACCCGGGCGAAGCGGCCGGCCAGCTCCGGCAGGAAGCTGCCATCGCCCGGGCCGACTTCCAGCGCCGTGGCGTGTGCGTCGAAATTCAGCGCCTCGAGCAGCGCCACGACGCTGTCGCGATACTGCGGCAGCCCGGCGATCAGGTCCTGGCGCGCCTGAAAGCTGCCGGCCATGCGCGCGAAGAAATCCTCGCTAGCGGCGCTGCGCTGGGCGTGTACGGTGCTGATCCGCGCCTGCACTTCTTCGGGCAGCGCCAGCCCGTCGATCTCTTCCAGCAGCGCCGCATGCAGCGCACCGCCGAGGCTGTCGTTCTGTGGCAGCGTACGGCGATAGAAGATGGTGTTGCCCTCGCGCCGCGTCGCCACCAGACCGGCCTGGGCCAGCACCTTGAGGTGATGGCTGATGCCGGACTGGCCGATGGCAAAGATCTGCGCCAGTTCCAATACACCGAACGAATCGCTGGACAGCGCCCGCAGCACGTTCAGGCGAAGCGCATCGCCGCCGGCCTTGCACAGCGCGGCGAGCTGGTCGCTGTCGTTGAAACGGATCTGGGGCATGCGCAGGCTCATAAGCGACGCAGTCTAGACAGTCGCTTTTGGCCCAGCAAGGTCTATATCAAAAAATCTTGATATAGATTAAGTGGGCGGTCGAACCGCATGGTCTGCGAGTCAGTCAAGCATGCGGCTTACGCCCAGCAGGCAGGAAATCAGGCCGAGCCCGAGCAGGAAGACGCTGGGCAGCAGATCGAGCAGGCGCTGCACGCTGCCATAGGTGGCGATATGCCGCGAGAGCAGGCTGTAGGCGAGCAGGATCGAAAGGTCGATCACGCACCAGATGATGATCAAGGCCAGCGCCTGGGTTCCGAAAGGTTGCGTGGGCAGGATGAACCCGGGCAGGAAGGCGAGGAAGAACAGGATGTCCTTGGGGTTGGACAGGCCCACCGCCATGGCGCGCCAGAAATAGTTGCGCTCGGTGCGCTGCACGGTGCGCGTCTCCTCGGCACCGCCGCACAGGCCATCCGCGCCCAGCCAGATGAGATAGAGGCCGCCCAGTATCTGGCCCCAGTTGAGGATCACCGGGTCCAGATCGAGCGCCAGATAGATCATCAGCAGGGCGCCGATCATCAACACCTGTGCGGACAGTACGCCGCCGAGAATGGTCCACAGCGGCCAGCTGCGGCGCGCGTCGGCGATCACCAGTGCGACCACCGGGCCAGGCGAGGCGATCAGCAGCGCGACCGCGGCGGCGAAGGCGAGGTAGGTGGCGGTCATAGCTGCGCCACCAGCTCGAATACCCGCGTGCGCTTGCCGAGCCTCTCGGTGTAGTGCTTGGGATTGCAGATGGCGAAGGCACGCTGCATCCAGCGATCGTTGCCGTCGAAGCGGGCGGTGAAAGGGCTGCGGGCGTGGGCGGTGCGCCGGTTGTCGATGATCAGCAGGCTGCCGGGCGCCAGCCGGACCGGTTCGGTGACCTCCCAGGCGATGCTGCGCAGATGATTCAGCCGGGCCTGTGCCTCTTCGCTACGGGCGACCATGAACTGCGGATCGAAGCGGAAGAAGGGGGCGTCCGGGTCGCCATAAAGCACCGGCTGGTGCTTGTCGATGTCGAGCCGGCAGTTCTTCTCCGTCAGGCAATAGTCGGACAGGAAGTTGTAGGGCTCGTTGAGAAACCAGGCGATTTCGTCATGGTCGAGGCGTTCCAGGATGGCGTCCACCGAGGAAACATAGGTGGTCGCCTCGGCGGCCGGGTCCTGGCGCAGGCAGAGCAGAACCAGGTAATCCGGCTGGATGGCATGGAAGGCGTTTTCCGTATGCAAGTCCAGTTCGTTATCGAAACTGTCCGAGGTGGCGCTGCCGGAAAGCGCGCGCTGCGGAAAGAAATTGTTGACGATGCTGCCGCCGGATTCCTGGATATAGCCGATCGGCTCGCCCAGCAGAATGGTGGCCTGGAGCAGCAGCCGCTCGCTGCGATCGTCCTCCTTGTTCAGTTCGGCGCGTGAGACGGGCGTGGGCGGAATCCGGCCGATCGGCAGGTCCTCCAGCAGCAGGAATCCCTGCCTGTTACCCAATAGCCGGAACCTGAGGATCTGCTCGATCTGCTCCGGCCGCAGCCCTCCGCTGCCGATGCTGGCCGCCAGGAGTTCGTCGATTTGGTTGGACATGTCATCCTTTCCTGTTTCTTATGTCGGGGGCATGGCGAGCAGCGGCTTGGCTCCTGGCCAGCGACGCGAGTATTGGTGCAGGTCGGAGGCTTTCAAAATGGAAAAAGCGAGCGGGCACAATGAGTTTTACTCATGCCGGGGCGTGCGCTCATGAGTCCGCGCCTGCCCCCGCTCTATGCGTTGCGCGCGTTCGAGGCCGCGGCACGCTTCGGCTCCTTCACCCAGGCGGCGAGCAGCCTGTGCATCACCCAGAGCGCGATCAGCCGCCATGTACGGACGCTGGAAGAAAGCCTGGGCTGCCAGCTGTTCGAGCGGCATGGTTCGCGGCTGGCGCTGACCGATGCCGGCAACCGGCTGGCGCGCGAGCTCAAGCATGGCTTCCGGCTGATCGAGAGCGCCTGTGTGGCGGTCAGCCGGCAGGGTGGGGCGCTGCGCCTGAAGGCGCCCTCGACGCTGACCATGCGCTGGTTGCTGCAGGTGCTCGATGGCTTTCATGCCGAGCATCGCCAGGGCCTGGTGCACCTGACCAGTGCCTGGATGGATCTCGATGCGGTGGATTTCTACAGCGAGCCGTTCGATTGCGCGGTGCTGCTGGGCAACGGCAATTTTCCGGCTGACTGGCGCAGCGTGAAGCTGTTCGATGAGTGGCTGGTGCCGGTCTGTTCGCCGACGCTGCGTGGCGATGTGCCCTGGACAGCCGAAACCCTGGCCGCGGCCGAGCTGATTCACCCCTCGCGCGATTGCCGTGACTGGCGCCGCTGGCTGGAGCGGGTGGGGCTGGGCGAGGCGGTGGACTGGCAGAAGGGCACGCTGTTCGACACCCTGGAACTGGGTATTTCCGCGGCGGCGCTGGGGCACGGCGTTTCCATCGGCGACCTGGCGCTGGTGGGGCCGGAGCTGCGGCGCGGAACCTTGGTGCTACCGTTCGACGCGGCGGTACGCACCGGCGACAGTTATTACCTGGTGTGGCCGTCCCACGGCGCGGAACACAGCGTGCTGGCGCGCATGCGTGACCATCTGCTGGCGCATCTGCCCGATATCCAGCAGCAGGTCGTGCGGCTGCTGGATTGAGAGGCCGCCACCGGCAGGGCGTCGGCAAATCGCCGGCATCCGTCTGGTCCGTTGCGCAAAATCGCTGAGGCTGAGCCAGCGGTCGTATCTGTGATTGCCCTTGCATGGCCCGCTGGGCGAAAATGCCGGCCTTTCCGTGAAAAGCCCCCGCAGGAGATTCAGCGATGCCCAGCCGTCGTGAGCGAGCCAATGCCATCCGCGCCCTCAGCATGGATGCCGTGCAGAAAGCCAACAGCGGCCATCCCGGTGCCCCCATGGGCATGGCGGACATCGCCGAAGTGCTCTGGCGCGACCATCTGAAACACAGCCCGACCAACCCGCTGTGGGCCGATCGCGACCGCTTCGTGCTGTCCAACGGCCACGGCTCGATGCTGATCTACTCGCTGCTGCACCTGACCGGCTACGACCTGTCCATCGACGACCTGAAGAACTTCCGCCAGTTGCATAGCAAGACCCCGGGCCATCCGGAGTTCGGCTACACCGCCGGCGTCGAGACCACCACCGGTCCGCTGGGTCAGGGCCTGGCCAACGCCGTGGGCTTCGCCCTGGCGGAGAAAGTCATGGCGGCGCAGTTCAATCAGCCCGGTCATGAGATCGTCGACCACAACACCTATGTGTTCCTCGGCGATGGCTGCCTGATGGAAGGCATATCCCACGAGGTCTGCTCGCTGGCCGGCACCCTGGGGCTGAACAAGCTCACCGCCTTCTACGACGACAACGGCATCTCCATCGACGGCGAGGTGCACGGCTGGTTCACCGACGACACCCCGCGCCGCTTCGAGGCCTACGGCTGGCAGGTGATCCGTAACGTCGACGGCCACGACGCCGACGAGATCCAGATGGCCATCGACACCGCGCGCAAGAGCGACCGGCCGACGCTGATCTGCTGCAAGACAATCATCGGCTTCGGCTCGCCGAACAAGCAGGGCAAGGAAGCGTCCCACGGCGCGGCCCTGGGCGATGCCGAAATCGCCCTGACCCGCGAAGCGCTGGGCTGGAGCCATGGCCCCTTCGAAATCCCGGCCGAGATCTATGCCGAATGGGATGCCAAGCAGAAGGGCGCCGATGCCGAGAACGAGTGGAACAAGCGCTTTGCCGCCTATGAAGCCGAATTCCCGGCGCTGGCCGCCGAGTTCAAGCGCCGTATGGCCGGCGAACTGCCCGCCGACTTCGCCGAGAAGGCCAGCAAATTCATCCGCGACGTGGCCACCAAGGGCGAGACCATCGCCAGCCGCAAGGCCAGCCAGAACTGCCTGAACGCCTTCGGCCCGCTGCTGCCGGAACTGCTCGGCGGCTCGGCGGACCTGGCCGGCTCCAACCTGACCCTGTGGAAGGGCTGCAAACCGGTGGTCGCCGAGGACGCCTCGGGCAACTACATGTACTACGGCGTGCGCGAGTTCGGCATGGCGGCGATCATGAACGGCGTCGCCCTGCATGGCGGGCTGATCCCCTACGGCGCGACCTTCCTGATGTTCATGGAATACGCGCGCAACGCGGTGCGCATGTCGGCGCTGATGAAGCAGCGGGTGATCTACGTCTTCACCCACGATTCCATCGGCCTTGGCGAAGACGGCCCGACCCACCAGCCGATCGAGCAGCTGACCAGCCTGCGCACCACGCCGAACCTGGATACCTGGCGCCCGGCCGATACCGTCGAATCGGCGGTGGCCTGGAAGCATGCCGTCGAGCGCAAGGATGGCCCGAGCGCGCTGATCTTCTCGCGCCAGAACCTGCCGTTCCATGTGCGTGACAACGAGACCGAGACGGCCATCGCCCGCGGTGGCTACATCCTGAAGAACTGTGCGGGCGAGCCGGAGCTGATCCTGATCGCCACCGGTTCGGAAGTGAGTCTGGCGGTGGATGCTGCTGACAAGCTGGCCGCGCAGGGCCGCCAGGTGCGCGTGGTTTCCATGCCCTGCACCAGCGTGTTCGATGCTCAGGACGCTGCCTACAAGCAGCAGGTGCTGCCGGTGGAAGTCGGTGCGCGCATCGCCATCGAGGCGGCGCATGCGGACTACTGGTACAAGTACGTCGGCCTCGAGGGTCGCATCATCGGCATGTCCACCTACGGCGAATCGGCTCCGGCCGACCAGCTGTTCGAGGAATTCGGCTTTACCGTCGAAAACATCCTCGCGGCGGCTGAAGAGCTGCTGGAGGACTGAGCGCGGCGATTCGGTGGATGACTTCGGTCATCCACCCTACGTAACTCCACCTTCCGTAGGTGGTAAACCCGCGCAGCGGTTTTCCACCGGCAGGACCGACGAAAATCCCATGGCCAACGCCCGTCCCTACCGCATCGCCCTCAACGGCTACGGCCGCATCGGCCGCTGCGTGCTGCGCGCCTTCTACGAGCGCGGCGCGGCGTTCGGGTTCGAGATCGTCGCGCTCAACGATCTGGCCGACATGGCCAGCCTGGAGTACCTGACCCGCTTCGATTCGACCCATGGTCGCTTTCCCGGCGAGGTGGGCGTGGACGGCGATTGCCTGCATATAAATGGCGACTGCGTGAAGGTGCTGCGTGAGTCGACCCCGGAAGCCATCGACTGGCGCGCGCTGGGCGTGGACCTGGTGCTGGAGTGCTCGGGTGCCTACAACACCCGCGCCGGCGGCCAGCGCTTTCTCGCTGCGGGCGTGCCGCGCGTGCTGTTCTCCCAGCCGATGGCCAGCGCCTCCGATATCGATGCCACTGTGGTGATGGGCATCAATCATGAGCAGCTAAATGGTGCAGAGACGCTGGTATCCAACGCTTCCTGCACCACCAACTGCGGCGTGCCGCTGCTCAAGCTGCTGAACGACGCGGTGGGCATCGACTACGCCTCGATCACCACCATCCACTCGGCGATGAACGACCAGCCGGTGATCGACGCCTACCACCACGACGATCTGCGCCGCACGCGCTCGGCCTTCCAGTCGGTGATTCCGGTGTCCACAGGCCTGGCCAAGGGCATCGAACGGCTGCTGCCGGAACTCTCCGGACGGATTCAGGCCAAAGCCGTGCGGGTGCCGACGGTGAACGTGTCCTGCCTGGACATCACCCTGCAGACCAGCCGCGACACCGATGCGCAGACGATCAACCGGGTACTGCGTGAAGCCGCCGAATCCGGCCCGCTGAAAGGGCTGCTCGCCTATACCGAGCTGCCCCACGCCAGCTGCGATTTCAATCACGATCCGCATTCGGCGATCGTCGACGGCAGCCTGACCCGTGTCTCCGGCCCGCGCCTGGTGAACCTGCTGGCCTGGTTCGATAACGAATGGGGTTTCGCCAACCGCATGCTCGAAGTGGCCGAACACTATCTGCAGGTCGCTCATCGCGCCTGAAGCCGCACTGCTTGAAGACTCGCCGTTCTTGAATTTAAGGAAGATCAGATGACCGTTTTGAAGATGACCGACCTCGACCTCCAGGGTAAGCGCGTGCTGATCCGCGAGGATCTCAACGTGCCGGTGAAGGATGGCGTGGTGAAGAGCGATGCACGCATCCTGGCTTCGTTGCCGACTATCAGGCTGGCGCTGGAAAAGGGCGCGGCGGTGCTGGTCTGCTCGCACCTGGGGCGCCCCGAAGAGGGCGTGTTCAGCGAGGAAGACAGCCTCAAGCCGGTCGCCGACTACCTGAGCAAGGCGCTGAACCGCGAAGTCCCGTTGGTCCGCGATTATCTCGACGGCGTCGAAGTGAAGCCCGGTGAGCTGGTGTTGCTGGAAAACGTGCGCTTCAACCCGGGCGAGAAAAAGAACACCGACGAGCTGGCGCAGAAATATGCCGCGCTGTGCGACGTCTTCGTCATGGACGCCTTCGGCACTGCCCACCGCGCCCAGGGCTCGACCCACGGCGTAGCCAAGTTCGCCGATATCGCCTGTGCCGGCCCGCTGCTGGCCGCCGAGCTGGATGCGCTGGGCAAGGCGCTGAAGAGCCCGGCCAAGCCGATGGCCGCCATCGTCGCCGGCTCCAAGGTCTCGACCAAACTGGACGTGCTGAACAGCCTCAGCCAGGTCTGCGACCAGCTGATCGTTGGCGGCGGTATCGCCAACACCTTCCTGGCTGCCGCAGGTTTCCCGGTGGGCAAGTCGCTGTATGAAGCCGATCTGGTTGACACCGCCAAGGCCATCGCGGCCAAGGTCAGCGTGCCGCTGCCGGTGGACGTGGTGGTGGCCAAGGCCTTCGCCGAGGATGCCGAAGCGACGGTCAAGGCGGCGGGCGAGGTGGCCGAAGACGACATGATTCTCGACATCGGCCCGCAGACCGCGGCCAATTTCGCCGAGCTGCTCAAGTCCTCGAAGACCATTCTCTGGAACGGCCCGGTCGGCGTGTTCGAGTTCGATCAGTTCGGCAACGGTACCAAGGTGCTGGCCGAAGCCATTGCCGAAAGCCCGGCGTTCTCCATCGCTGGTGGTGGCGACACCCTGGCGGCCATCGACAAGTACGGGGTCGGCGAGCGCATTTCCTATATCTCCACCGGCGGCGGTGCTTTCCTGGAGTTCGTCGAGGGCAAGGTATTGCCGGCTGTCGAGGTGCTCGAGCAGCGCGCAGGCTGAGCGACGCGACAAGCGCAACGGCGAGGGCACCCCTGAGGTTCATTGCTGTCTCTGTTCTGTCTGTACAAGGAATGGAGACTTGCCATGCGTTATGTTGCCGTTGCTGTTTGTTGCCTTGGCCTGGCCGGGTGTGCGGGCGGCTCGCCCGATTCGGCCTGCGAAGTGTTCGACCCGCCGCCGGTGCAGAGCCCGACGACACAGAACGATCAGCGGGTGGAAATGCACAGTACCGGTGATCCCACGGCAGGCACCGCCGCGGATGCTCAGGATTGCTGATGGAACACAAGCCGGTCAGGGAGTTGAAGATGAAAGGCCTGTTCTTGTTGGCGGCGGCGGTGTTGCTCGGTGGCTGCGGCCATTGGCAGTCAGGCCCGGACGCCCCCTTCGTACGCTGGAAATGCCAGAGCCAGCAGAACATTGCCTGGCGCTACGCGGATGCCGAGCGCCAGAGCGTGGACCTGAAGATCGGCAACAGCGAGCAGGTTCATCACCTGCGCAAGGAACCCGCCACCCGCGGTGCTTTCTATAGCGACGGCCAGGTGGGATTTCATGACAAGGGCAATCAGGCGCTGGTCTATCGGTTGGCCGATGACAAGCTGCTCGCCCATGGCTGCAGCGCTTCGCTGATCACCTTCTGACGGCGGATCGCCGCAGGTTCGCGCGCTGAAAACGAAGCGTTTTCGCCTGGCCTGGTGGCTTTTGGTTCGACCGCCACTACAATGCCGCGCCATACCGCGCGGCGCTTGAACAGCGCCGGCCCCTGCGGCAGGCTTTACACGATTAAACGACCCAACCGGGAGAAAGGAAAACATGGCACTCATCAGCATGCGCCAGATGCTCGACCACGCCGCCGAGTTCGGCTATGGCGTGCCGGCATTCAACGTCAACAACCTCGAGCAGATGCGCGCCATCATGGAAGCGGCCGACAAGACCGATTCCCCGGTGATCGTCCAGGCTTCCGCCGGTGCGCGCAAATACGCCGGTGCGCCTTTCCTGCGTCATCTGATCCTGGCGGCGATCGAAGAATTCCCGCATATCCCGGTGTGCATGCACCAGGACCACGGCACCAGCCCCGACGTCTGCCAGCGTTCGATCCAGCTGGGCTTCTCCTCGGTGATGATGGACGGCTCGCTGCGTGAAGACGGCAAGACCCCCGCCGACTACGACTACAACGTGCGCGTGACCCAGCAGACCGTGGCCTTCGCCCATGCCTGCGGCGTCTCCGTGGAAGGCGAGCTGGGCTGCCTGGGCAGCCTGGAAACCGGCATGGCCGGTGAGGAAGACGGCGTCGGCGCCGAAGGCGTGCTCGACCACAGCCAGCTGCTGACCGACCCGGAAGAGGCCGCCGACTTCGTCGCCAAGACCAAGGTCGACGCCCTGGCCATCGCCATCGGCACCAGCCACGGCGCCTACAAGTTCACCAAGCCGCCGACCGGTGACACCCTGTCGATCCAGCGCATCAAGGAAATCCATGCGCGCATCCCCGACACGCATCTGGTGATGCACGGTTCTTCCTCGGTGCCGCAGGAGTGGCTGAAGATCATCAACGAATACGGTGGCGAGATCGGCGAGACCTACGGCGTGCCGGTCGAGGAAATCGTCGAGGGCATCAAGTACGGCGTGCGCAAGGTCAATATCGACACCGACCTGCGTCTGGCCTCCACGGGCGCGATTCGCGAGTTCCTGGCGAAGAACCCCAGCGAGTTCGATCCGCGCAAATACTTCGCCAAGACCGTCGCCGCCATGCGCGACATCTGCATCGCCCGTTACGAAGCCTTCGGCACCGCCGGCAATGCCAGCAAGATCAAGCCCATCTCCCTGGAAGGCATGTTCCAGCGCTACGCCAGCGGCGAGCTGGATCCGAAGATCAACTGATCGCTGCCTGTGAAAAAAAGCCGGCAATGCAGGTCGTGTGAAAACGTAGCGAGCGAAGGTCAGGCAAGCAAAAACAGGCGAAAAAGCGGAGTTTACGAGTTGTAAATGAGCATTTTGAGCCTGTTTTTAACGCAGCCTGGCCGAGTGCAGTAGTTTTCACGCGGCCTGAACGCGGGCTTTTTCGTTCTTGTATGGCGCTCAGCCAGCCAACAGTTGCTGGATCTGGCCGTGCAAAGAATCCAACGAGAACGGCTTGGCCAGTACTGGCACCGTACGCACGATCGGGCTGCCGGATTCGTAGATCTCGATGGGGTAACCGCTGATGAAGATCACCTTCAGGTCCGGTCGCAGCTTGAGCGCAGGCTCGGCGATCATCACCCCCGACACGTTGCCCGGCAGGCGGAAGTCGGAAATCAGCAGGTCGAGTTGCGGCTTGGTGGCGAGAATCTCGAATGCCTTGGCCGAGCTTTCCGCAGCCAGCACCCGGTAGCCTTCGTCGGCGAGGAAGTCGGATAGCAGATCAAGGATATGGGGTTCGTCTTCAACGATGAGAACGACCTTGGGTGGTGCTTGTTTCATGCATGCATTCTCGACGTTTCTCTGAACGCTCGAAGGCGGGTAATGGCGGATCATGCGACATCCTTTTCGACAGTCGATGCTTCTCGAGTTCAGCCGAACCAGCCGGGCGGTCGTCCTGGCGAGCGGAACGTGACCCAGTCGGCACATCTGCAGACGCGTGACGTACTTTCATCATGGCACGGCGATCCATTCCAGCCTTCCGACATTAGGGTAATAGCGCCAGATGGCAAATTGACGCTATGACTGGGCGTTTCCCGTCGCTGGCCGCTACGGTTCGGGAGGACGGGCGCAATGCGATCGGCAATTGGCATCCGGTATGTCCGCGGGTAGGCTCGTCATGTGCTTTGCCGAGAGACCACAGGATGTCCGATTCAGAAGACGTACATGCCATCAGCGAGGGCACGCTCGATCACTACCGCCAGCGCGCCGAAGCGTTCCGCGAAGGCACGCGCGATCACGACGTATCACAGAATATCGACGCGCTGCTGCGGCACATCGAAGGGGCGCCGCCGTTTCGTATTCTCGATCTCGGCTGCGGTCCCGGGCGCGACTTGCGTACCTTCACTCAGCTTGGACATCTGGCAGTCGGGCTGGATGGCGCCGAGCCCTTCGTCGCGATGGCCAGGCAGAGCGGCTGCGAGGTCTGGCACCAGGATCTCCTCCAGCTGCAACTCCCTTCGCAGCGATTCGACGGCATCTTCGCCAATGCCGTGCTGTTCCATGTGCCCAGCCAGGAGTTGCCGCGTGTGCTGACCCAGCTCTGGGCCGCACTGAAGCCCGGTGGCGTGCTGTTCTGCTCCAATCCGCGCGGCGATAACCAGGAGGGCTGGAGTGGCGAGCGCTACGGCGTCTGGTATGACTGGCCGACCTGGAGGGCGCATGTCATAGCGGCCGGTTTTGCCGAGCTGGAGCATTTCTACCGGCCTGCTGGCTTGCCGCGTGAACGACAGCCCTGGCTTGCAAGCGTCTGGCGCCGGCCCTGACGGGGCTGGGGAATGCTCAGAATGCATGCCCTGCCACCCTTGGTCATGCGTTTTGCATGGCGTCAAATTGCTACTTGTTTTGGCAACTTATTGATTAATAAGAGATTTTAAAGTGACGTAAATTGGCACGAAGGCTGCTCCTGCTATGGATGCTGGAACATAACCGGAGTCCATAACAATGATCGCTGAACAAGTTCTTACTGCCGCTTTCCCCGAGTTCGAAGTCCTGACCACTCAACGACCGGACGGTGGTCTGTTGCTGGTCCTGCGCAACGATGGCCGAGAAGTCCTTAAACGGGCGGTATCCAAGGGACAGACGCAAACCGCGATCCAACTGGAATGGGTCATCAGCTCGATTCGCCGCGACCTGGCGCTGGAAGCCGGAATGTCGCCGGCCATTGCGCGTCTGCAGAGCCAAAGCCGTACAGCTTTACCGACCTACGAATATGCCTGACTCGCAGCAGAAGACGCCGAGACGAACCAGCCGGCCGCAGAGCCGGCATCGCAACTAGCCGTTAGCCGTGAGGAATCACCATGAACGCCATTGACATGCTGATCGAAGACCATGAGCGGGTTAAGGACCTCTTGACGCGCCTGACCGAGTCCACCGAGCGAGCGGTGAAGACCCGAACCGAGCTGCTGCAGAAGCTGGAGATGGAGGTGACCATCCATACCGAGCTCGAGGAGCAGATTCTCTATCCGGCCTACAAGGAAGCCGGCGGCAAGGAAGAGCTGAAGATGTACCACGAGGCCAAGGAAGAACACCGGGCCGTCGACTCGCTGGTGCTGCCGGACCTGAAGGCGACCGACCCGTCCACCGTGCAGTTCTCGGGGCGCGTCAAGGTCTGCAAGGAACTGCTCGAGCACCATATCGAGGAAGAGGAGTCGGAGATGTTTCCGCAGGCCCGCGAACTCTTCGACGAGGCCCGGCTCAAGGAGATGGGCGAGCAGATGACGCAATTAAGGAATCGCCTGAAGAAGGAGCTCAGCGCAGCCAGGGCGGCCTGAGCAACCCGCTTTGATTTCCAGACGCCGCGCGAGCGGCGTCGATGACCTGCGTCAATGACTCGTTACCGGCCGGCTGTCAGTCTTTGCCGCTGTGTCACGGGTTGGCTGGGCAATCTCGGCTGCACTCGAAAAGAGTCGGGAGAGGTCGAGCATGGAAAACGAGCTGAAGGCGCTGGTCGAGCGGGTTGGGCTTGGCGGCCAGACGATTCTCACCCGTACACGCTTTCTGCAATGGAAGGCCAGCGACGGCCAGCGGTTGAACCGGCTCGCGTCGCGGATGGAAGAAGCGCATCAGGCGTTCACCGACAAGCTGTACGAGCACCTGGGCAACTTCGACGTTCTGACCACGACCCTCGGCGACGAGGCGCGACTGGCACGTCTCAAGCACAGCCAGACCGACTACTACCGGCGTCTCTGGAGCGGGCCCTATGATCGGGGTTACGTGAACGATCGCCTGTTGGTGGGGCTCGTCCACCAGCGCGTCGGCGTCGATCTGGAATGGTACCTGGGCGCATACCGGCTCTATCTGGCGGAGATGCTCGGACACTTGCTGGAGGACTCGCCACAGCGCGAGGTCTTCGACAGCCTGCTCAAGGCCGTCTTCTTCGACATGATCCTCGCCATCGACACCTACAGCGCCGCCCAGCGTCAGGCGCTGGAAGACAGCGAGGCGCGGCTGGCACGCGCGCTGCGTGGCAGCGAAGACGGCATCTGGGATTGGGATATCGAGGCCGACAGGCTGTACCTCTCCGAACGCTGGACCGAGATGCTCGGCCTGCCGGCCGAATCCACGAGCAGTAGCAATCGCTGGTTCGATCGCGTCCACCCGGACGATCTGTCCGGCCTGCGCGAGGCGATCGGCGCGCATCTGCAAGGGCACACCAACTCGCTGGTCCATGAGTACCGGATCCGCACCCGTTGCGGGGATTACCTGTGGGTGCTGGTGCGCGGCGTCGTCGAGGATTGCCGGCGGAGCGGGCGGCGGATGGCGGGTTCGCAGACCGATATCAGCTCGCGCAAGGCCGCCGAGGGGCGGCTGCGCCATGCCGCACGGCACGATTCGCTGACCGGGCTGGCCAACCGCCTGCATCTGGACGAGTTGCTGCATGCCGCGCAGCAGCGCACCAGCAACCGGGATTCGGCCTTGCTGTTCGTCGACCTCGACCGCTTCAAGCTGATCAACGACAGCCTGGGGCATGGTGTCGGCGACCTGGTGCTGATGGAGGTCGCCAAGCGCCTGGCCCGTTGCGTTCGCCCGGGTGATCACCTGGCCCGCTTCGGTGGCGATGAGTTCGTCGCGCTGCTGGGCGACCTGGCCTGTGCGGCGGATGCCGAGCGCGTCGCGCAGCGAATGCTGGATGCGCTGCGCCAGCCGCTTCAGCTTGGCGAGCGCACGCTCTCGCTGAGCGCCAGCATAGGCATCGCGCCGCTCTGGCTCGACGGCAGGCCGCTCGATGCGCTGCAAGCGGCCGACCTTGCCTTGTACCGCGCGAAGAATGCCGGCAAGGACCAGTTCTCGCTGTACTTCGACGATCTACGCGGCAGCGCGCAGCGCCGGCTGGACCTGGAAAGCGCGCTGTCCCAGGCGGTGGCGCGCGACGAGTACGTACTGCATTACCAGCCCATCTGCCGCCTCGAGAACGGGCGGCCTTATCTGGTGGGGGTGGAAGCGCTGTTGCGCTGGCAGCATGACGGGCAACTGATCGGCCCGCAGGAATTCATTCCGATACTGGAGGAATCGCGGGAGATCGTCCGGGTCGGCGAGTGGGTGCTGCGCGAGGCTTGCCATCAGGTGCGTTGCTGGCAGCTACTGGGGCAGACGCAGCTCTACTGCTCGGTCAATCTGTCGATTCGCCAGTTGCAGCAGCCCGACTTCACCGACCGCCTGATCGCGATACTTGACGAAACGGGGCTGGCGCCTTCCAGACTGGTGCTGGAGATCACCGAAACCCTGCTGATGCAGCACAGCGATACGGTGATGGCCACGCTGCAGCAGATCGCCGACCTCGGTGTACGCCTGGCGCTGGACGATTTCGGCACGGGTTACTGTTCGCTCGGTTACCTGAAGCGGTTTCCGCTGCATCTGCTCAAGGTCGATCGCAGCTTCATCGCCGGAGTGCCCGAGGATGCCGACGCGGCGGTCATCAGCCGGGCGATCATCGGCCTCGGACAGAGTCTCGGGCTGGAAGTGATCGCCGAAGGGGTTGAGCGTCCCGAGCACATGCAATTCCTGATCGACGCCGGTTGCCGTTACGCCCAGGGCTACGGTTTCAGCCGACCCAAAGCGGCCGCCGATCTGCAGCGCTCGTTCAGCGCCGAGGGCTGCTTCGAGGAACTCTGGTGCCTGTTGCCCGATCACGCCGCCAACGTGCGGCGGATAGGCGTCTGCACGCCGAGCGGGAGTCGGACTGCATAGCGCCCTTGCTGCACTCGCGCGGCACTCTTGCTCAAATACAAGGTCAACGCTCCTGTGGATCTGATGAATCCAGTACTTTGCCGGCCAGTCGCCGGCCCACTCTGCAGGAGAGACCAACCATGCGCATGACCTATTTGCTACCGCCCGTACTCGCTCTGATGCTGGTCGGTTGCGGCCCGGACGAAGAGGCTGAACGTGAAGTGACTCCGCCGCCACCCACCACCGAGCAGCCATCCGCCCCTGCGGACGACGTCACGGTGCCTGAGACCAACGAACCTGCACCGGGAATGGGCACCTCCAGCGGCAACAGCACCATGGACAACGGCACCGGCGGTGGGGTGAGCACGCCACCGGCGGATAACGGCAGCGGCCTCGGTACCGAATCGGGCAGCGGTACAGCGCCTAATACTGGCACTGGCACTGGCACTGGCACTGGCACTGGTACCGGGCAGTAAGCATCGCCGTGCGACGGGGCGCTTCACCTGAGGGATGAAGCGCCTCGAGCAGGAGGACATCAATGAAGCTGCAGTTTCCGATCCTGGGCGTCCTGCTTGCACTGACGCTGACCGGCTGCTCTCCCGAAGAGGAGTCGGCGCTGGACAACAACAGCCGCAATCAGCAGGAACATCAGAACACCGCCACCGACCCGGCCGGCCCGCGCAAGCTGTCGCCGCCGTCGAACATGGCCAACGAGTAATTCCCGACCTGGGGCCGGAGCTGTTCGGCCTTGGTCATCGGTCGAATGATTCGGCCCTACACGTATTGCGCCGCCGCATAAGCGGAAGCCCAGGCCCACTGGAAATTGAACCCGCCCAGATGACCCGTCACGTCCAGCACTTCGCCGATGAAGTACAGGCCGGGCGATTTCTGCGATTCCATGGTCTTGGATGACACCTCGCGCGTATCCACCCCGCCTAGAGTGACTTCAGCGGTGCGATAGCCTTCGGTGCCGGAGGGCACCAGCTGCCAGGCGGAGAGCTTTCCTGCGATCTGTTCGAGCTCGCTCGGGGCGTACTGCTTGAGCGGCTTCGAGCTGAACCAGTGCTCGGCGAGCAGGCCGGCCATCTTGCGGGTGAACAGCTCGCCGAGAATCGTCTTCAGCTCGCTGTTGGGTCGCTCGCGCTGTTGCTCGCTCAGCCACTCGACGAGATCGAGGTGCGGCAACAGGTTGATTTCGATGGCGTCGCCGGCCTGCCAGTAGGACGACACCTGAAGAATCGCCGGCCCGGACAGCCCACGGTGAGTGAACAGAATGTTTTCGCGAAAGCTCTGACCGTTGCAACTCACCAGGCAATCCTCCACCGAAGTACCCGACAGCTCGTCGCAGATGGCCTTGAGCTGCGGCTCGGTGATGGTGAAGGGCACCAGCCCGGCGCGTGTGGGCAGCACGCTGTGGCCGAACTGGCGCGCCAGCTGATAGCCGAAGCCGCTCGCGCCCAGCGTCGGGATCGACAGGCCGCCGGTGGCGATCACCAGCGAGGCACAACGTACCGGCCCGAGGCTGGTCCGCAGCGCGTAGCCTTGCGCGTCTTTTTCCACGGCCTCGATCCGGGTGTCCAGCCGCAGTTCGACGCCCGCCTGTGCGCATTCGTCCAGCAGCATGTTCAGGATGTCGCTGGCCTTGTTGTCGCAGAACAGCTGGCCGAGCTTCTTCTCGTGATAGGGAATGCCGTGCCGGGCGACCATCTCGATGAAGTCCCACTGGGTGTAGCGGGCCAGCGCCGACTTGCAGAAGTGCGGGTTGCCGGACAGGAAGCTGGCCGGCTCGGTGTACATGTTGGTGAAGTTGCAGCGTCCGCCGCCGGACATGAGGATCTTCTTGCCGGCCTTGTTCGCGTGATCTAGCAGCAGGACCCGGCGCCCGCGTGCGGCGGCGCTGAATGCGCACATCAGGCCGGCGGCGCCGGCGCCGATGATGGTGACGTCTGTGGTTAACACCGCTTGCTCCCCTGGTTCGCAGCCGCGCATTGTAGGGGCAACAGACCCCAGGGTCTGTTGCCATTTCTCGCTGCAACGCGGCTCGCGACGAAACGGCAGGACCCTAGTGTGGTTGGGCGGCTCGATCGGCATCCTGTTTGAGCAGATGCGCGGTCATGCTGCGCAGCGGAGCCAGTTGCCGGCAGATCAGGCCGAGCTGGGTCTGCAGCAGGCGATGGTTGTCGTCGAGGTCCTCTGGCGCCTGTTGTTCGAGCCGTTGTGCCAGGGCTTCCTCCGCTTCGCTGTGAACCGCCACAGGCTGGTTCTGCCGCAGCGCGCCGGCCAGCGCGTCGAGGCTGTCGGCCAGTTGCCGCGCGGCGTCTTCCAGCAAGGGGTCGCGGGCATCGTCCGCCAGGCTTTCGCGATGGGCACCCAGCGCCGACAGGTAGTTGAGCAGCGTGTGCGACAGCGTCAGGTAGCGCAGGCCGGTTTCGGCGTCGCGGCGGAAGTGGCCGGGTTCCAGCAGCATGTTGGACAGGGTGCGCGACAGTGCCGCCTCGGCGTTGTGCGCGTTGCGTCGTGCCAGGCGATAGGCCAGGTCGTCGCGCTTGCCGCTCTGGTACTGGTGCATGATCTGGCGCAGGTATTCGCTGTTGCTGCTGAAAGTCGTGGCTACCACCTGATTGAGGCGCCGGCCCTGCCAGTCCGGCAGGATCAGGAACACCGCGGCGGCGGAGATCAGGCTGCCGAGCAGGGTATCGATCAGTCGCGGCCAGATCAGCCCGTAGCCATCGCCGACCTGGTTGAAGCAGAACAGCACCAGCAGGGTGATCGCCGCCGTGGCCAGGGTGTAACGGCTGCTGCGCGTGGCGAAGAACACCACGCCGGCGACCACCGCGAACAGCGCCTGGATCAGTTGGCTGGGGAACAGGCCGAACAGCGCCCAGCCGGCGATCAGGCCGAGAACGGTGCCCGAAATGCGCTGCACCAGCTTGATCCGCGTGGCGCCATAGCTGGGCTGGCAGACGAACAGCGTGGTCAGCAGCACCCAGAAGCCCTGTTCCGGCTGGACGGTGTGCAGCACCACGTAGCCGGCGATCAGCGCGAGGGTCATGCGCAGCGCATGGCGGAACAGCAGCGAAGTGGGCGTGCATTGCAGGCGTATGCGGCTGATGGCGTCGCGCAATGATTGCGGCTGGCGGTCCAGCAGGCTGCTGTCCTGCGTGCCTTCCAGGGCATCGGGGTTACTGGCGCTGGCGAGCTGGAGCTGCATGGCCGTCAGGTTGCCCAGCAGCGCGCGCAGCGAGCGCAGCAGGCCGCGCCAGGCGGGGTTGTTCTGCTGCCGCAGGTGCGCCAGCGCGGCTTCGAGATCCTTTGCCGCCTGGGCATTGGCCTCGCTGTAGACGAACGGCTGGCGCAAGCGGATGGCCGTGCCCAGTTCCACACAGGCGCGCGCCTGCAACTTCAACAGTCGCTGGCAGCGATACAGCACGTCGCTGTGGAAGAAGGCCTCGGCCAGGGCCTGATAGGGGTAATGCGAGGAGCTGACCCGCTCGTGCAGGTCCTGGGCGAGAAAGTACAGCTTCAGGTAATGGTTGATCCGGCCCCCGGCCGGGCGATTGCCGAGGCGATGCAGCAGGGTTTCCTTGGTCTCGTTCAGCGCGGCCACCACCCGGCAGTTCTGCTGGGCCAGCTCCAGGCGGCGTTCTTCGAGATCCAGCTGGAGCACCGGCTCGAACAGCGCCGCCTTGAGCCGGAAATACTCGCCCAGCTCCCGATACAGGCGGGCCAGGCTGTGCTGCACCGGCTGGTGAGTGAAGATCGCGTTCCACAGGACCGACAACAGCCCGTACCAGGCCGCACCCGCGACCAGCAGCATTGAATCGCGCCAGACATGCAGGTTCTCGCCGCGCTGATCGGCGGCGATCATGCTGTAGATCGCCAGGATCAGGGTCGCCTGGGCAATGGTCGCGTAGCGTTCGCCCAGGGCGCCGAGCATCACCAGCACGAAGGTGGCCAGCGCCAATCCGATTGCGAATGGCCAGGGGTAGGGAAACAGCAGCTGGACGGCCACCGCGGCGATGCTGAAGCACAGCAGCGTCACCGCCAGCGCCACCAGGCGCCCCCGCCAGCTGTCGTCGGTTTCCGCCAGGGCGCTGGCGATGATGCCCAGGAACAGCGGAATCACCAGCGCTGGCTGGCGCAGATACCAGCTCAGCACCATGCTGCCCGCCAGTGCCACCAGAACGCGAAGGCTGTAGCCGAACTTTTCCAGCGCCCAGAGGCGACGCAGGGACAGGCTGAGTGAGGGTAGACGCATCGAATCGAACCCCGGCGGAGAGGGCTATAGGATGCCGCGAGGGGAAGGTCGCGTCACGCCTGCTGCGGGAGGCCGAGCGAAAAGCCGCGGCGAGCGTTGCAGGCCCCGGCTGCTACAGCACCCTAACCTTCAGCGAGCGTCCCTTGATCTTGCCGGCGTTCAGGCGTGCCAACGCTTTCCTGGCAACACTACGTTCGACGGCAACGAACGCCTGGAAGTCGAAGATGGCGATCTTGCCCACCTGTGCGCCGAGTATCCCCGCATCGCCGGTCAGGGCGCCGAGGATATCGCCGGGGCGCAGCTTCTCCTTGCGCCCGGCAGCGATGCACAGCGTCACCATCGGCGGTTGCAAGGGTTCGCCGGGCAGCGCCTTGAGATCGCTCAGCGGATACCAGTCGAGGGGCGCCTGCTGACGCTCCTCGATGGCCCGGGCACGGTGGGCTTCCGCCGGAGCGACCAGGCTGATCGCGACACCTCGCTTGCCGGCACGCCCGGTTCGCCCGATGCGATGCACATGTATTTCCGAGTCGCGCGCCAGCTCGACGTTGATCACCATGTCCAGGGCGTCGATATCCAGCCCGCGGGCGGCCACATCGGTGGCTACCAGCACCGACAGGCTGCGGTTGGCGAACATCGCCAGCACCTGGTCGCGGTCGCGCTGTTCCAGGTCGCCATGCAGCGCCATGGCCGAGATGCCCTTGGCGCCGAGGTATTCGACCAGTTCCTGGCATTGCTGCCTGGTGAAGCAGAAGGCCACACAGCTTTCCGGTCGGAAGCCGGCGAGGATGCGCATCACGGCCGGCATGCGCTCGGCCGGATCGATCTCGTAGAAGCGCTGCTCGATCTGCTTCTGGTCATGCATGGCCTCCACTCGCACCTGCTGCGGGGCACGCATGAAGGCAGCGCTGAGCTGCTCGATGCCGGCGGGGTAGGTCGCGGAGAACAACAGCGTCTGCCGCCTGCTCGGCGTCTGCCCGATGATCTCGGCGATGGCGTCGTAGAAACCCATGTCGAGCATGCGATCGGCTTCGTCGAGCACCAGCGTATTGAGCCCGTCGAGCTTCAGCGTGCCCTTCTTCAGGTGCTCCTGCACGCGTCCGGGCGTACCGACGATAACGTGCGCGCCGTGCTCCAGCGAGCCGATCTGCGGGCCGATGGGAACGCCGCCGCACAGTGTCAGGATCTTGATGTTGTCTGCCGCGCGGGCCAGCCGGCGCAGCTCCTTGGCGACCTGATCGGCCAGCTCGCGCGTTGGGCAGAGCACCAGCGCCTGGCAGCCGAAGTAACGTGGGTTGAGCGGTTCCAGCAGGGCAATGCCGAAGGCCGCCGTCTTGCCGCTGCCGGTCTTGGCCTGGGCGATCAGATCGCTGCCCTTGAGCATGATGGGCAGGCTCTGGGCCTGGATCGGCGTCATCTCGGCGTAGCCAAGGGAAGCGAGGTTGGCCAGCGTACTGGCACCAAGGGGCAGGTCAGAAAAGGCGGTACTGGGCACGGAGGAAGTCTTCGGCAGGAAACGGCCTGCAGTCTAGCAGGCCGCCAGCGCGCCCGTGGTCGTGTCGAGCGCGAAACCTTTTGTAAGGACGCCGGATGGAACCCAGCGGCGCGAAGACCATCGATAATTACCCACTAGCAGTACACAGGAGCTTGTTTTGTCTCGCGTTGTTTTCTTCACGGCGCTGCTTGCGCTGCCGGCGTTTGCCGCCGACCCCGTCCTCTATGGCCGTTACGAGCACATCAAGATCGAAGAAATCGGCAAGACCCTGCCCGCCAAGATGGATACCGGCGCCATGACCGCATCCTTGTCGGCGCGTGATATTGAACGTTTCCAGCGCGATGGTGAAGATTGGGTTCGCTTCCGTCTGGCTGTCGAAGGGGCCGACGACACCTTCTATGAGCAGCCGCTGATCGGCATCAGTCGGATCAAGTCGCGTGCCGAGGAGGTGGGTGAGATCGATCCGGATGGCGAACCGCCGCGGGTCGAGCGGCCGATCATCGGCATGCAGCTGTGCATCGGTGGCGAGTTGCGCGAGGCCGAGGTCAATCTCACCGACCGCAGCCATTTCAGCTATCCACTCCTGATCGGCGCCGAAACCATCCGCGACCTGGGCGCTGCGATCGATCCGGCGGACAGGTACACCGCAGGTCGGCCTACCTGTTGAGGTGAAACGTCAGGGTGCGGCATGGCTGTCCATGGGGCCGTGCCGCTGGCCTTGGGGCCGCTCCTTTATCGCAGTCGGTCCGTTGGTGACTTATGCGGAGCGACTCCCCTATATATGTCGTCACCATTGGTAGTTATGTGGTGGATTGTATTCTTCGTAGTATTAAAACTTTATTGTGGATATAAGAAGCTTTCTTGAAGCTTTTAATATATTCAAATTGGCAATGACTGGTTTTGTTGTTTTGTGACTTTCCGGTCATTCGGTGGTTTGCACTTTACAATCTCTGTTTGTTCATGACTGCTGATTCATTAATGTCGACTGTCATGGCTGACAGAATTCGATGTTCAAAAAACAAACAGGCCGGGTGGGCGCTCGAAAGCGCTCCTGCATTGTCCTTGCATTCGACAAGGTTGTTCTGAAAGGCTCTTCCTGGCTGCGGTGCGCTCGAGACGTTTCTGCCTGAAAACACGAAGATTCAGGTAGCCATGGCAGAGTGGCTCGATGGAACCCGGATGGCCTTTTGTGAAGCGGCTGGTTAAGGAAATCAGATGCGTTGTAGAGCCTTCGTCAGACTAAAGTCGGGGCTTTCATTCGGTAACCCACCTTTGCTAGATTCCTGCCGTGGTTCCTTCTCTCGTAATAACAATAAGGCGGAGAACGTCAATGGCCGACAATGACAAAGAAAATGCTGCTGCGTACTGGAAGGCGAACGTTCGCCTCATAACATGGAGCCTGGTGGTCTGGGCTCTGGTCTCATATGGCTTCGCCATTCTCTTGCGTCCAATGCTGTCCGGTATTCCGGTCGGTGGTACAGATCTGGGATTCTGGTTTGCTCAACAGGGCTCCATCATCACGTTCATTTTGATCATCTTCCACTACGCGTGGCGGCTGAACAAACTGGACAAGGAATTTGGGGTCGAGGAGTAAGCCGGAATGAGCCAATATTGGATTAACATGCTGTTCGTGGGCGCCTCTTTCCTGCTTTATATCGGGATTGCGGTCTGGGCCCGTGCTGGATCAACCAAGGAGTTTTACGTCGCTGGCGGGGGCGTTCATCCCGTGACCAACGGTATGGCGACGGCAGCGGACTGGATGTCCGCGGCATCCTTCATTTCCATGGCGGGTATCATCGCTTCCGGTGGTTACGCCACCTCGGTCTACCTGATGGGCTGGACCGGTGGTTATGTACTGCTGGCAATGCTGCTGGCGCCCTACCTGCGCAAGTTCGGCAAGTTCACCGTGCCGGATTTCATCGGTGACCGTTTCTACAGCCGCGGTGCGCGTCTGGTTGCGGTTATCTGTCTGATCCTGATCTCCGTGACCTACGTGATCGGCCAGATGTCCGGCGCTGGTGTGGCCTTCTCCCGCTTCCTCGAAGTGAGCAACTCCGCGGGTATCTGGATCGCTGCCGCGATCGTGTTCGCCTATGCGGTATTCGGCGGCATGAAGGGCATCACCTACACCCAGGTGGCGCAGTACATCGTACTGATCATCGCCTACACCATTCCGGCGGTGTTCATTGCCATGCAGCTGACCGGCAACCCGATCCCGATGTTCGGGATGTTCGGTACCCACGTCGAATCCGGCATGCCGCTACTGGACAAGCTGGATACCGTCGTTCAGGACCTGGGTTTCGCTGCCTACACTGCTGATGTCGACAACAAGCTGAACATGTTCCTGTTCACCCTGTCGCTGATGATCGGTACCGCCGGTCTGCCGCACGTCATCATTCGCTTCTTCACCGTACCGAGAGTGGCCGATGCCCGTTGGTCGGCTGGTTGGACCCTGATCTTCATCGCGCTGCTGTACCTGACTGCTCCGGCGGTTGCGTCCATGGCTCGTCTGAACCTGGTGGATACCATTTATCCGGAAGGTCCTGCGGCCGAGGCGATTCAGTACGAAGCGCGTCCGGGCTGGATCAAGACCTGGGAAGAAACCGGTCTGATCAAGTTTGAAGACAAGAACAACGATGGTCGTATCCAGATGTACAACGACGCCAACGCTGCGTTCGCCCCCACTGCGCAGGAGCGCGGCTGGAACGGCAACGAGCTGACCGTCAACAACGACATCATCGTATTGGCCAACCCGGAAATCGCCAACCTGCCGGGCTGGGTCATCGGTCTGATCGCTGCGGGTGCCATCGCTGCTGCTTTGTCCACTGCTGCGGGTCTGTTGCTGGCCATCTCCTCGGCCATCAGTCACGACCTGATCAAGACGATCATCAACCCGAAAATCAGCGAGAAGAACGAGATGATGGCGGCACGTCTGTCCATGACGGCGGCGATCATCCTGGCTACCTGGCTGGGCCTGAATCCACCGGGCTTCGCGGCGCAGGTGGTGGCACTGGCGTTCGGTCTTGCCGCATCGAGCCTGTTCCCGGCGCTGATGATGGGGATCTTCTCCAAGCGTGTGAACAGCAAGGGCGCGGTTGCGGGGATGGTGGTTGGTGTGGTGAGCACCAGCGTGTACATCTTCCTGTACCTGGGCTGGTTCTTCATCCCTGGCACCAACACCTTCGCCAACACTCCTGATCAGTGGATGATGGGTATTTCCCCGCAGGCGTTCGGCGCGATTGGTGCGATCCTGAACTTTGCAGTGGCCTACGCCGTATCCCTGGCTACCGAGGCTCCGCCGAAGGAAATCCAGGACCTGGTGGAAAGCGTACGTACTCCCAAGGGTGCTGGTGCTGCAATCGCTCACTAAGTGATAATTCGACCAGAAGTCGGGTGACGAACCCGATCCAGGGTTGAGATACGAGTCGGGCTTCCATTTGGAAGCCCGACTTTTTTAAGGAAGTCTATTTATGATCTGGCATCTCGTTGCTGCAATCTCTGCTGCCCTTGCAGGTGCAGGGGTTGCGCTGCTGTTGCGCAATCTGTCTCGCAATTGGCTGCCGAAGTGGATCATCCCGGTGTTCGCCGGTCTGGGCATGCTCGGTTATACCATTCACTACGAATACACCTGGTTCGAGAGCAAGCAGGCGCGGCTGCCTGAAGGTTCGGTAGTGGTTTCGAGCGAAGAGGGCGATATGCTGTGGCGCCCCTGGACCATGAAATTCCCGATGCCGCTGGCCTATACGGTGCTGGATGCTGCCAATGCGCAGGTCGAGGACACGGAAAAGGGCCGCATCGCCCGGTTCACCCTGTATCGCTTCGAGAAACATCATCTGATGTCCACAGTGAAAAGCGCGAATTACCAGGCGCTCTGTACCGAGAAGGTGATGTTCCGGCTGAACGAGGACGGCCAGGCGAAGCTTGAAGCCATGACCGAGATGCAGGTGGATGAGCCGCTTTACCAGACCGTCTGTGTTTCCGCCCGATCTTAGGCGCCTCGCATATAAACGCATGCAGCGAATGCGCAGCTCAAGCAGGATGGAATCTGCCCCCTTTGCCAGGCCCTCTCCCGGCGAAGGCGTCGGCGTTGCTCATGGTGTGCGGCTCTTTTTACGATGGCCCTGGTGGTGCCGCGAACGACTAGGGAGCGGTAAACCTAGCTCAAGAGCGCAAGCCATGTCTGCTTCGGGCGAGAAATGTGATTCGGGGAGCTCGTCACGGCAGTGCTTCGGTACTGGGTCGATAATCCGCCGGGTGTATCGCTCGCCTTAGCGACGATGGGGCATCGCTTGAAATGCCTGCGGCAAAGGAGCCGAAAACAATCCAAGGAAGGATGACAAGCAATGAATGGAAAAGGTGACTGGGAAAAGGCCTGCGACCATGTGATGCCCAGTGTTTGCCGGCCCGCCATGCCCAACCCTCCGCTTGCAGGACCGCGCTCCCGAAGAGATGCCGGACTGACGGCCAATGCGGCTGTTGCATCAGTGGGGTTCGCCCAGCCGGCAACCGTCGAGCACGCGCCGCTATCCAGGCCCGAACCTAAAACGCCCGTCGCGATGCGTATCGCAGTGTTCTTCGATGGCACCGGCAACAACGCTGACAATACTGCGACGGGTATTCTTTGTGGTGCCCAGCATCCGGTTGGACCAGAGGATCTGGATCCCATTTGCAAACCCTATATGAGCGACCCGGACAGCAGCTATGGCAACGATGTCAGCAATATTTACAAGCTTTGGGATCTGTATGCTGAATCGCCAACCCCGGAGGGCGCCGGAGAACAGAAACAGGGGCGTCTCAAGATTTATATCGAAGGCATCGGTACTCAGGCGGGAGGGGAAGACAATCTTCTTGGCGCCGGACTTGGGCGCGGGGAGACGGGCATCGCCGCGCGGGTGTATGGCGCCTTTGTCGAGGTCAAGGTGCGTCTCAATCTTTTTTTAAATCAAAATCCAAACATCGAGATCACATCCCTTACCTTCGATGCGTTCGGCTTCAGCCGGGGCGCAGCGGCCGCGCGGCATTTCGCCAACGAGGTCGCGCGGGGTGACCGAGGGCCGCTGAGGGAGGCCATTCCGGGTTCGGGGAACGGCTTCAGCCGCTTCTTCATCGACCAGTACCAGCGCGACATCCATATGGGGTTCATCGGTCTGTTCGATACCGTGGCGGCGGTGGGTGGGCTGGGCAATCTGGGCAACGTACGCAGTGCCGCCATCCCCGGCCTGAACCTGCATTTGTCGCGCCGGCTGTTTCCCAACGTGATCCAGTTGGTGGCCCGCGACGAGCATCGCGCCAACTTTCCCTTGAGCCACGTCAAGCCCGATCATCAGGAAATCGTTCTGCCCGGTGTCCATTCGGATATCGGCGGCGGCTACCACGCACAAGCCGAAGAGTGCGTGCTGGTCAGCCCCATGCAGGCGCTGACGGTATGGGAACGCACCGATGTGCAGACCACTTCCATCTATCGCGACGCGCTCGAAGCGCGAGCCCAATGGCTAGCCAACGGCTGGCCGGAAGATATGCTCGAAGTCGTGACGCCAGAGCCGATACTGCTGGAGCCGGACCCGCAGGATCGCAACGGGCCCCGGCAGAAGCGGGTCTATGCCGCCTTGCAGCTCAAGCGGCCAGTGCGTGGCGAATTATCGCGGGTGTATTTGCGAGTCATGTATGAATTGGCTAGGCAGAAGGGCGTGCGGTTCAACGTGATCGATGAACATGACCCAAGCTATTCCATCCCTTCAGAGCTCCAGCCTCTGTGCGACCGCTTTGTTGCGGGCGACTACAGCACCACGGCCAGCGAAGAGGCATTGCTCAAGCTGCGCTATATCCATGTTTCCGCGCACTGGAACTCACCTTTACGGTTGCAGGGCCAGTCTCCGCGAACCAGCATGAAGCTGTTCTACATCAATGCTCCCACGGCGGATGCCGTGCGGGTTCGGCATCCCCATGTGTCCGGCTAAGGAGTGCCACTCATGAAGTTTTTTCTAACCTTGCTGGGTGTGATGTTCGTGACCGGCTGTCAGGCCTTGGACCCGCTGTCGGGGAAAGGAGACCCGCATGCACGCTGGTGGCAACTGGGCTTCTCCACGCCGGCCTACATGACCGTGTGGGTTGAAATCGCCGCCGTTGAAGATGTGCAAGGCAAGTTGATCCGACGGGTGAGTTCCGGGTTGGCGTCCAGTGCCCAGCCCGAGGACGGGACGGAGTCCGCGCGGGGCTGGAAGTGGGTGGGTGCTGGCGGTAGGCCTGCGATCGGCGCGGCATTGCCGCGCCGGGTATTCGTCCGCTGGCAGTCGATAGTGGAAGAGCGGACGTACCGCGCCTGGGTGGATATACCGGATGAAGCCCGACAGGTGATGCACGATGCCACCGCTCGGCGCTGCCCCGAGCAGCCTGACGAACCGTCCAGTTATTTCGCAACCTTGACCCTGGGCCTCGCGCCGGGTGGCGTCATACAGGTCTGGGCCTGGGATAGCTGCTATCGCCCGATCAAAGTCGCCCGCGGCCAGGCCGAGGTAGAACCGCTAGGGCCACACCAGGGCCAGTCCAATGGTCACTACTACCCACTACCCGAAGCCTCCAAGCGTTACATCGAGCGCTTCGGTATTCCGTACGGGAGTTGGTGAGCTGGAGAGGCTGCTTGATGTGTCACCATGTCTCCGGTACATGAACTCCCACTGGGGAAGTGGGAGCTTTGACGGTACCGGCGTTAACTGAATGCATGTCGCTCGCTATCAGCCTGCACGCTGAGGCAGCATCACATCAGGCGTGCCTGTTGCCGCTTGCGCCAGTTGGCCAGCCGCAGGTTCAGGGCTTTCATGCTGTTCACCCCTTGCCGGCGGGCACGACTGAAGAGAATCAGTGCGATCTCGGCGGTCACCAGCGCATCCGCACTGGCATGGTGGCGTTGCAGCACCTGCAGGCGAAAGTGCCGGGTCCAGTCATCCAGGCCGTTGCGGCTGGGACGGTTGTCCGGGCAGAGCATCGGAGCTATTTCCGCGACATCCATGAAGGGATGGCGCAGCTTGTAGCCCAGCGAGGTTTTCAGGGCGCGGGCGAGCATGCGTTGGTCGAACCCGGCGTGAAAGGCCAGGATCGGGCTGTCGCCGACGAACTCCATGAAATCCAGCAGCGCCTCGGCCGGTTCACATCCCGATGCCAGCTCGCTGGGTGCGATACCGTGGATCAGCACGCTCTCGCTGAGCTCTTGGTCGGGGCGCCGCAGCGTGCGTTCGAACTGTTCGCCCAGATCGATAGCGCCCTGGTCGATGACCACCGCGCCTATCGACAGCACGACATCGCGGCGGGTATCCAGGCCGCTGGTTTCCAGATCCAGCACGACCAGGCGTTGCTGCTCGAGTGGGCAGTCGTCCAGCGGGGCCGGGGACGACAGTCGGTCACGACGCTGAATCTGTTCGAGATCCAGCAAGGGGCCTCGCGCTTTGAACCAGGCCATATTCATAGTTGATAACGCATTGCCAGACTACTCTGCAGGCGCTGCGCCTGCCGGAAGGATTCGCGCAGGATGCGCCGATCCAGATGATTGAGGGTGTCGGGGTCGAGCCGGTTGGAGTAGGGCTGACCCGCGCGCGCCTGCTGCTGATGCTGCTGCATGCGCGTCTGCTGGATGAAATGATAGGCCTCTTCGTAGGCCGCACCATCCTGTTTGTCGATTACCTCCTGCTCGACCAGCTGACGCAGGCGCTCCAAGGTGTTGCAGGCACCGACGCCGTGACTGAGGGCAAGCAGGCGCGCGCCGTCGACGAAGGGCGTCAGGCCTTGCACCTTGAGGTCGAGCGTGGCCTTGCCTTCGCCCTTGCGCGTGACCACGAAATCGCGGAAGCGGCCCACCGGCGGGCGATGGCGCAAGGCGTTCTCGGCCATCATGCGCTGGAAGATGCGGTTGTCCCGGATATCTTCGAGAAACTGCTCGCGCAGGTGATCACAGCCTTCGGGTGGCCCCCAGACCACGCGCAGATCGAAATAGATGGTGCTGCCGAGCAGGTTCTCCGGCGTCGATTCGCGGACGAACGAGCTGAAGCGTCTTCTCCATTCCTGGCGCGACAGGCACAGCTGCGGATTGCCGGCCATGATGTTGCCCTTGCACAGGGTAAAGCCGCAGGTATCCAGGTCGCGGTTGATGCGCTCGGCCAGCGGCAGCAGGCGCCCGCGGATGTGCGCGGCTTCGGCGGTGTCCTGCGCCTCGAACAGGATGCCGTTGTCCTGGTCGGTGTGCAGGGTCTGTTCGCTGCGGCCTTCGCTGCCGAAGCACAACCAGCTGAACGGGACGCCCGGGTCGCCAACGTCCGCGATGGCCAGCTCAATGACTCGTCGTACGGTGTGATCGTTGAGCAGCGTGATGATGTGGGTGATCTGCGTCGAAGAGGCGCCATGGGCGAGCATGTTGTCGACCAGCTGGCGAATGCGATCGCGTATGGACACCAGCGTCTCGATACGGTCGGCATGCAGGATGGTCTGCGCCAGATGCACCAGATCCACGCGTTGCAGCGAGAACAGGTCGCGTTCGGAAAGCACGCCGCAGAGACGTCCCTTGTTGATCACGCAGATATGGGCGATGCGCCGTTCGGTCATGGCGATCGCCGCGTCGAAGGCCGTGGCATCGGGTGGCAGACCGAAAGGCGAGGGCGTCATCACCTGTGCAATCGGTAACGACAGATCGGCGATGCCTTCGCCCACCAGCCGGCGCAGGTCGCGCAGGGTGAATATGCCTTGCGCATGCATCTGCCCGTCGACGATGACCACGCTGCCGACGTTGCGCGAGTGCATCAGGCTGACGGCCTGGTTCAGCGGCATGTCCGGCGCGCAGCAGACGGGTTCGTGGATGGCCAGCTCACCGATACGGGTTTCCAGGGAATAGTTTTCGCCCAGGCTTTCCACCGCGCGCAGCTGCGCCTGCTGGTTGACCTGGTCGAGCAGGCTGCTGACCCCGCGCATGGCGAACTCGCGGAATTCGTCCGAAATGGACACCAGCTTGACGAAGGCCGGTTTGTTCAGCAACAGGCAGAAGGTGTCCTCGGCCGCCAGGTGCGCCGTGCGGGTGGCACGCTCGCCCATCAGCGCGGCCATCGGGAAGCATTCGCCGACGATGACCTCGAAGGTGGTTTCGGTACCGCGCTTGGCGGTATGCGGGCGCTGCCCGTGAACGCGGCCCTGCTTGATGATGTAGAAGTGTTCGACCGTGCCATCGTCGGGGGAGAGGATGCACTCGCCTTCGGCATAAAAACGCAGCTGGCAGTTTTCCACGAGATAGGCGAGATGTACCTGCTCCATCTGGTTGAAGGGCGGGTGCTTGCGCAGAAACTCCATGGTGCCGTGGACGTTCTGCAGCACCGCCGTCTTCCCGGCCTCGGCGAAGGCGTCAGCTTTGCTCATGGTTCCCCTTCCGTTTTCTGGACATGGTGTGCCGCAGAGGGCTCAGGGCACATTGGACGTAAGTCTAGCCCGGGGAAAGGAGCGGCCGACTGACCGAGATCAGCCAGCCGTCCCAAGGTGTTACTGCAGGTAAAGAGCCGGCGACGGGCGCTGTAGGACTGACTTCGAGCGCGCGGGACGTTCGTGCTCGCCGCGAGGACGCGTCCGCGAAAGCGGTGCGGTGCCGGCTTGTGCGGGAGAACGCTGAGCGAAAGCCCCTGTCCGGGGCTTTCGCCGATCAGGGCAGGGTGAACAGCACCTTGACCGAATCGTTGACCGCGGCGCTGTCGACGTAGCCGATGGCGTCCGCTTCGGCCGCGACCTTGGCCACCACGGCCGCATCATCCGCGACACTGGCCATTGCCTGGCCCTTGCCGGTGAAGATCAGGCCGGACCAGTAGGACTTCAGCTGCGACTCGTTCTTGTTGGTGACGGCCGAATAGAAGCTTTCCTTGGTCGGTGTCCAGTCCTTGAGGTCGACGCCTTTCATGGACTTGTCCTTGCCCAGAAAGATGTTGGCGACTTCCGATTGCGACGGTGCCTTGGTTGCGCCGGGGTTGACGATCACGGAGACCTCGGCCTGGGCCAGGACGGCCACGCCGAGCAGCGCCAGGCCACCGAGGGCGCGAATGGATGCTTTCATCTGGACGCTCCTCAGAATACGAAGTCGACGCCGACGGAGACGATATCGCCGTCGTAGTTGCGGGTCGGGGCGGCGCCCATGGCATTGTCGAATACTTCCTGCGCATTGCGGGTGAACACGCCGTCCGAACCACCGGACGTATCGACGCGCTTGTATTCGCCCTTCAGCACCACGGTAGACCGCAACTGATAGTTCAGGCCGGCTGTCCAGGAGTTCTGGCGGCCGTCCTGCTCGTCCAGCTGGGCGTAGGTCAGGTGAGCGAGGAAGTCACCGAAGCGACGGCCGCCCATGAGGTAGAAGGCGTCGATGGCCTGCTGCCCGTCGCCTTCGATGACGCGACGCACCCATTCGTTGGCGGTGAGCCAGGCGCCGTTGTCGTACTGGTAGCCAACAGAGGTGAACTTGCCTTTCGCGCCGCGCAGTTCCAGCCAGGGCAGAGTCTGGTCGATGCTTGGCACGTAGCCCTGAATCAGCGAATCCAGGGCGGCTTCGACATAACCGACGCGCAGGGTGCCATAGTCGTTGCTAGCCAGGCTCACGCTGGCGCCGAAGATGTCCTTGTAGTCCATGTCGTGCAGGTCATCGTAGGCGTAGTAGTCACGATCCTTGGCCTGGCCGCCGGCGAGCTGGAACGTAACGGAGCCATAGGACAACGGCAGGGTGTAGACGGCGTCGGCGCCTTCGTAACTGGTCAGCTGCACGAGGCTGTAGACCTCATCCGGCAGGCGCAGCCAGGGGTAGGTGTAACCCACGTCCAGGGTTTCGGAATACATGAACACCGGGCTGCGCAGGCGGCCGCCGCGCAGCATCAGGTTGTCATCTGCCTGCCAAGACAGGTACGCCCACTCCAGGTTGGCCTTCCACTCGTCCTGCTCGGCCTTGGCAGTGGCCTGCACGGTCACGCCGAGGGTATCGGTCAAGCCATAGGAAAATTGTGCACCGAACTTGGACAACTGGTCGCCGCGCCAGGAGTCGTTGGTCTGGCCCTGAATGCCATAGCTGCGGCCATCCTCTTCGCCACCCAGATGGGTGAAGCCGAGGGTGCCGAAACCGTTGAAGCGATAGTCGCCCTGATCCAGCGCGAACGCCGGTGTTGCGGCCAGGCAGGCGACTGCCAGGCTCAAGGCACGTACTGCGGTCATGGGGTGATGCTCCTAAGACAGATTAAACACGGAACTGGGCGGTGGCCGCCCGCAGGTGGTCGCCGGTACCGACCAGCTGCTCGCCGAGACGAGCGGTGGCTTCGGCGCCGTTTGCGGTTGCTTGGGCGTCCTGCTGCAACACTTGGGTTTCTTGTTGGATGGAACTCGACAGGCCGATCTGCTCCTGGGTGAACTGGGCGATGCCGGCGTTGAGTTCGTCGATCTGGTTGACCGTCCGGGCGATGGTCTCCAGCAGCTGGGTGGCCTCCAGCGAGCGTTCGATGCTCGCGCGGGATTTCTCGCCATTGCTGGTCATGACGTTGAGCACCGTGTTGGCGCTGTTCTGCAGACGCTGGATGATCTGCTGGATCTCGGCGGTCGAGGCGGTGGTCTTTTGCGCCAGGTTGCGCACTTCATCGGCGACTACCGCGAAGCCGCGGCCCTGCTCGCCGGCGCGGGCCGCCTCGATGGCTGCGTTGAGCGCCAGCAGGTTGGTCTGTTCGGCGATGCTGCGGATCACGGTCAGCACGGAGCCGACCTCCTGGGTTTCCTCTTCCAGCTGCTCCATGGCCTGCACCGCGCTCATCACGCTGTCGCCCAGGTCGTGAATGCCGGAGGACAGACTGCTGACATGCTCGCGTGCGGTCGCTGTCTGGCGAGCGGCGGCGTTGGCCTCGTCGGAGGCCTGGCGCGAGCGCTGCGCCACTTCCTGGATGCTGCCGGTCATGGTGAGAATGTCGCGCGTGATGGAATCGGTGTGGTGCTGCTGCGACTTGGCGTTCTCTTCCGAACCCTGGGTCAGCTTGTACAGTTCGGTCGACACCTGGCCGAGCGGCGAGGCCGCATCGATGATCTGGCGAATGGTGCCCTGCAGTTTGTCGAGAAAGCCGTTGAACAGCTCGATCATGGCGCCGATTTCGTCGTTCGACTCGACGTTGACACGCTGGGTGAGGTCGCCATCGCCGCGGGCGATGGACTGCAGCGAGGCGATCACGCCGCGCACGTTGGCCATCACACTGCGGATCACCAGCCAGGCGCCGAGGCTTACCAGAATCACCAGGGCGAGGCTGAGGATGATCCCCAGGCGCGTGGTCGCCGCATTGGCTTCGCGGGTCTGGGCGAGCGTCTGCTGGAAGTCCTCGTAGGCGCCGGAGCGGAAATCGGCCGCCTGTTTCTGCGCCTGGGCCAGATCGTTGGCCATGCGATCGAGGCTGGGCCGCAGGTCGTCGAACGAAGCGCTGCCGTCGATCAGTTTCGCCGAGGCGTCGAGCGCGTTGTCGGCATAGCCCTTCACGGCGTTGCGCCAGCTATCCAGCGCAGCACGTCGCTGGGGCTGGTCGCTCAGCAGTGCCGCCAGCGCCTGGTGCTGCGTGTCGATTTCCTGCAGCACTTCGCGCGCTTCGCCGAGAATTCCGGCTTCCCCGGCGGCCACCGCGTTGTTGAGCAATCCCGGTATGCGTGAGAACTGAAAGATCACCGCGTCGGCTTTTTCCAGGGTGGGGTAGCTCTGAGTTTCCAGCATCACCAGGCGCGAATCGGTGGCCGACAGCTGCAGCGAGGTGTAGCCGACATAGAGGATCAGCCCGAACAGAGCGACGGCAGGCACCAGTAGCAGCTTGGCGGTCAGGGAGAAATTCTTGAACATTGCTCAACTCCACGGCGGGCAGCGGATACTACGGAACAGGGCGTGATACTGAAAGGCCACTAGTCGGAAATATTGTGACTGAATCTGTTCTTTCGGTCACGTTATCGACCCCTGCTGGCGGAACCTGAAGGCCATTCGGCGGATTTCCCCTTATTCCCGGCCATAAAAAAACCGCCCCGGAGGGCGGTTTTCCTTGGCGCTGCTGCGGTTTACAGGCCGTTCTTGGCCTTGAACTCGCGGCGGCGACGGTGCAGTACCGGCTCGGTGTAGCCGTTGGGCTGCTTGGTGCCTTCGAGGACCAGTTCCAGTGCGGCCTGGAAGGCCACGCTGTTGTCGAAGTCCGGCGCCATCGGGCGGTACAGCGGATCACCTTCGTTCTGGCGGTCGACTACTGGCGCCATGCGCTTGAGGCTTTCGACGACCTGCTCCTGGCTCACCACGCCGTGGCGCATCCAGTTGGCCATGTGTTGGCTGGAGATACGCAGGGTGGCACGGTCTTCCATCAGCGCGACATCGTTGATGTCCGGCACCTTGGAGCAGCCCACGCCCTGCTCGACCCAGCGCACCATGTAGCCGAGGATGCCCTGAGAGTTGTTGTCCAGCTCGTTGCGCTTTTCCTCTTCGCTCCAGTTGGTGTCCTTGGCCAGGGGGATGGTCAGGATGTCGTCGACCGAGGCCTTGGCGCGCTGGGTCAGCTCGGCCTGGCGGGCGAACACGTCGACCTTGTGGTAGTGCAGGGCGTGCAGGGTAGCGGCGGTCGGCGAGGGAACCCAGGCGGTGTTGGCGCCGGCCATCGGGTGGCCGATCTTCTGCTCGAGCATGCCGGCCATCAGGTCGGGCATGGCCCACATGCCCTTGCCGATCTGTGCCTTGCCCTGCAGGCCGCAGGCCAGGCCGACGTCGACGTTGTTGTCCTCGTAGGAGCTGATCCACTTCTCGGCCTTCATCGCGGCCTTGCGTACCACCGGGCCGGCTTCCATGGAGGTGTGGATCTCGTCGCCGGTGCGGTCGAGGAAGCCGGTGTTGATGAACACCACGCGCTCGCGCGCTTCCTTGATGCAGGCCTTGAGGTTGATCGAGGTGCGGCGCTCCTCGTCCATGATGCCGACTTTCAGGGTGTTGCGAGCCAGGCCGAGAACGTCTTCCACGCGACCGAACAGTTCGGTCGCGAAGGCCACCTCTTCCGGACCGTGCATCTTCGGCTTGACGATGTAGACCGAGCCGGTGCGAGTGTTCTTGCGCGTGGTGTTGCCCTTGAGGTTGTGCATGGCGGCGAGGCTGGTGAACAGGCCGTCCATGATGCCTTCCGGCACTTCGTTGCCTTCCTTGTCGAGGATGGCGTCGTTGGTCATCAGGTGTCCGACGTTGCGGATGAACAACAGGGAACGGCCATGCAGGGTCAGCTCGCCGTTGCCGTCGGCCTTGGTGTAGACGCGATCAGGGTTCATGGCGCGGGTGATGCGCTTGCCGCCCTTTTCCAGTTCCTCGACCAGGTCGCCCTTCATCAGGCCGAGCCAGTTGCGGTAGACGATGGTCTTGTCGTCGGCATCGACGGCGGCGATGGAGTCTTCGCAGTCCATGATGGTGGTCAGCGCCGCTTCCATCAGGATGTCCTTCACGCCGGCGGCGTCGGTCTGGCCGATGGGGCTGGACGGGTCGATCTGGATCTCGAAGTGGATGCCGTTGTGTTTGAGCAGCACGGCGATCGGCGCACTGGCATCGCCCTGGAAGCCGAGCAGCTGTTGCGAATCCTTCAGGCCGCTGGTGCTGCCATTCTTCAGCGATACGACCAGCTTGCCACCTTCGATGCGGTAGCCGGTGGAGTCGACGTGCGAGCCGTTTTCCAGCGGCGCGGCCTCATTGAGGAAGGCGCGGGCGTAGGCGATGACCTTGTTGCCGCGAATTTCGTTGTAGCCCGGGCCCTTGCTGGCGCCATCTGCTTCGGAGATGGCGTCGGTGCCGTACAGGGCGTCATACAGCGAACCCCAACGGGCATTGGCGGCGTTGAGCGCGAAGCGAGCGTTCATGATCGGCACCACCAGTTGCGGGCCGGCCATGTGAGTGATTTCTTCGTCGACGTTCTGGGTGGTGGCCTGGAAGTCTTCGGCTTCGGGCAGCAGATAGCCGATTTCCTGCAGGAAGGCCTTGTAGGCGACGGCGTCATGGGCCTGACCAGCGCGAGCCTGATGCCAGGCATCGATCTGTGCCTGCAGGTCGTCGCGTTTGGCCAGCAGAGCGCGATTCTTCGGCGCCAGATCGTGGATGACGCTGTCGGCACCGGCCCAGAAGGCCGCGGCCTCGACGCCGGTACCGGGAATCGCTTCGTTGTTCACAAAGTCGTACAGGACTTTGGCGACCTGCAGGCCACCGACTTGAACGCGCTCAGTCATTACTCGCCTCACTTGGTTCTTCTTCAAATCCGACGGACGATTCTTCTTGTAGTCCGGGTCGACGGATACTACCTGAAACGATACGGAAAATCAGTCGGGCCGGCGGCTCCCTTCCGCGAGCCGAACACTCTGGCGGGCGACAGGTCGAGAACGCGAAACGGGTGCTTTGTTCTATACCTATGAGGCCGCGTTCAGCGTGCACCCCAACTCAAGATGAAGGAGCCACCCATGGATCACCTCGTTCTCACGGTCATTGCCGAGGATCAGCCAGGGCTGGTCGAGCGCCTGGCCGATTGCATCGCGCGCCACGGCGGCAACTGGCTGGACAGTCGCATGTCGCGGATGGCCGGGCAGTTCGCGGGCATCCTGCAGGTGGCGGTGCCGACGTCCGCGCAGGCCGAACTCTTCGACGCGCTGCGCGAACTGGAAAGCCAGGGCATTCGCGTGCTGCTGGCGCCCAGCGGCAGCGCGCCCGGGCGCAGCTGGCGGATGGTCCGGCTGCAGCTGGTCGGCAATGACCGCCTAGGCATTGTGCGCGACATCACCCGGCTGCTGGCCAGCCACGGCGTCAACCTGGAAAGCCTGGAAACGGAAATCGCGCCCGCGCCGATGACCAACGAATCGCTGTTCCACGCCGACGCCCGCCTGGCGGTGCCGACCGGGCTGTCGCTCGAGCAATTGCAGCAGCACCTGGAAACCCTGGCGGACGATCTGATGGTGGAGCTCAAGCTGCAAGCGGCCGAGTGAGCGCCCTGCGAGCCGCTATCGCGCCGCCGCTTCAGGCGACGGCGCTTCTGCCCACCACTCGCCAGGCGTCGTAGCTGTAGACCGCCAGCCCCGCCCAGATGCAGAAGAACGCCAGCTGGCGATCGGCAGGGAAGGGCTCCTTGAACACCAGCACCGCCAGTGCCAGCAACAGGGTGGGCGTGATGTATTGCAGGAAGCCCAGGGTCGAGTAGGGCAGATGGCGCGCGGCCGCGTTGAAGCACAGCAGCGGGATCAGCGTGACCGGGCCGGCGGCCATCAGCCAGAGCGCCTGCGGATCGGTCCAGAAGGCCGCTTGCGTGCTGGCGCCTTCGCCGAACGCCAGCAGCCAGACCAGTGCGATGGGCAGCAACAACCAGGTTTCCACCACCAGCCCCGGCAGCGCCGCCACCGGTGCCTGCTTGCGCAGCAGGCCGTAGGTGCCGAAGCTCAGCGCCAGCGCGATCGATACCCAGGGAAACTCGCCCAGGGTGATCAGTTGCAGCGCGACGCCGAGCGCCGCCATCGCCACCGCCAGCCACTGCAGCGGACGCAAGCGCTCCCGCAGGATCAGCAGGCCCAGCACCACGTTGACCAGCGGGTTGATGTAGTAACCGAGGCTGGCCTCGACCATGTGGTTGTTGTTCACCGCCCAGACGTAGATCAGCCAGTTGCTGGCGATCAGCACGCTGGAAATCATCAGCACGCCGATTCTTTTCGGGTGCGCGAGCAGTTCCTGCCACCAGCCGGGGTGCCTCCACAACAGCAGCACCAATGAACCGAACAGCGCCGACCAGATGGCGCGCTGGGTGACGATTTCCAGCGCGCTGTATTGCTCGACAGCCTTGAAGTAGAGCGGAAACAGCCCCCAGATGCAGAACGTGGTGAGGCCCAGCAAATAACCTTTTCGCAAATCGGCGGTGGCCATGATTGCCCTTAAGCACGGCGGATGAGGAGGTGCGACATTCTGCGCCGCCCCGGCCGGTTTGTCTGCCGTTGTGGCAGTGCCGGAACGAAGCGTCGACAGACCCTCGACCCCTCGAAATGAACGTGCCCGGTATCGAGTCGTCAAAAATCTGAGACAGGCGGTACGGCTTGCGAGGTGAGACATGAAATTGCGCAACAAGGTCGCCCTGGTGACCGGCAGCTCCCATGGCATCGGCCTCGGGATCGCGCGGCGGCTGGCTGAAGAGGGTGCCGCTGTCGTGCTCAATGGCCGCAAGGAGGGCGGGCCGGCGCGGGAGGCCTTGGTGCAGGTGCGCGCGCTGGGCGTGCGTGCCTGTTTCATCGCCGCCGATGTCGGCTCGGTGGTCGATTGCCGGCGGCTGGTGGCGCAGGCCGCCGAGCAGATGGGCGGCCTCGATATCCTGGTGAACAACGCCGGCATCCAGAAGCACGCCGCCTTTCTCGACGCTCGCGAAGAGGATTTCGACGACGTCCTGGGCGTCAACCTGCGCGGCCCCTTCTTCCTCTCCCAGGCCTTCGCCCGTCACCGGCGCGACAGCGGCCGGGGCGGGCGCATCATCAACAACAGCTCGGTGCATGAAGAACTGCCGTTCCCCAATTTCAGCGATTACTGCGCCAGCAAGGGCGGCCTGAAGATGCTCATGCGCAACCTGGCGATCGAGCTGGCGCCGCTGGGCATCACCGTCAACAACGTTGCGCCCGGTGCGATCGAGACGCCGATCAATCGCAGCCTCATGAACCAGCCCGACAAGCTGGCCAATCTGCTCGGCAACATTCCGGCCGGACGCCTGGGGCAGCCGCGGGACGTGGCCGGCGCCGTGGCCTTTCTGGCTTCGGACGATGCCGGCTACGTCACCGGAACCACCCTGGTGGTGGATGGCGGGCTGCTATGGAACTACAGCGAGCAATGAACAGAACCGATCAGCACGCGATTTTCGACTACGACACCCGTGCCGTTTCCGCAGCCGATACCCTGACCCCTGCCGACCGCTATCAGGAGCTCTTCGTCGCGGTGCAGATGCAGCGGGTGTTTCCCGACAGCAAGACCTTCGTCGACTGCGCGCCGCGCCAGCATCCGGAGCGGATCCTGGAACTCTATCGCGCCCGTTGCGGCACGCCGGGCTTCGATCTGCGCGCTTTCGTGCATGAGCATTTCATCCGCTACGAAATGGCGCCGACCGAGTTCGTCGCCAACCCGGACGACGGCCTCGCCGAGCACATCGACCGACTCTGGCCGGTGCTCACACGCAAGCCCCGGCAGCATCCCGAGTTTTCCTCGCTGCTGCCCTTGCCGCACGACTACGTGGTGCCCGGCGGGCGTTTCACCGAGCTGTACTACTGGGATTCGTACTTCACCATGCTCGGCCTCGATGAAAGCGGGCATTGCGAGCTGTTGCGCTCCATGGCGGACAACTTCGCCTACCTGATCGACACCTATGGCCACGTGCCCAACGGCAACCGTTCCTACTACCTGAGCCGCTCGCAGCCGCCGGTGTTCGCGCTGATGACCGACCTGTTCGAGGACACCGGCGTGCACCGCGCCACCGACTATCTGCCCCAGCTGCGCAAGGAATATGCCTTCTGGAGCGAGGGTGGCGAGCACCTGCGGCCGGGAGAGGCTCACCGGCGCTGCGTCTGCCTGGCCGACGGCAGCCTGCTCAACCGCTACTGGGATGATCGCGACACGCCGCGCGAAGAGTCCTACCTGGAGGACCGGCAAACCGCACAGGCAAGCGACCGCCTGCCCTATGAGGTCTATCGCGACCTGCGCGCCGGGGCGGAATCGGGCTGGGATTTCAGCTCGCGCTGGCTGGACGACCCGCAGAAGCTATCGAGCATCCGCACCACCGCCATAGTGCCGGTGGACCTGAACAGCTTCCTCTACAAGCTGGAGCGGCAGATCGCCCGGCTCAGCCAGGTCAAAGGCTGGCAGGCCTGCGCCGAGGAGTTCCACCGTCGCGCCGAAGTGCGGCTGGCGGCCATCGACCGCTATCTGTGGAACGACGAGGTCGGCGCCTACTTCGATTACGACTGGAAACGCCGCCAGCCGCGCGACAACCTGACCGCGGCGACCCTGACGCCGCTGTTCGTGCGTATCGCCAGCAAGACGCAGGCCGAGCGGGTCGCCGCCGTCGTGCGCGAGCGGCTGCTGGCGCCCGGTGGCCTGTCGACCACCGAGCTCAGCGGCACCGGCGAGCAGTGGGACCGCCCCAATGGCTGGGCACCGCTGCAATGGATGGGGATTCGCGGGCTGCAGAACTATGGGCACGACGTGCTGGCGCTGGATATCGAGCGGCGCTGGCTGGCCATCGTCGGTCAGCTGTTCGAGCGGGAAAGCAAGCTGGTGGAAAAATACGTGCTGCGGCCCAGTGCCGAGCATGCCGGCGGCGGCGAGTATCCCTTGCAGGACGGTTTCGGCTGGACCAACGGCGTCACCCGCAAGCTGATGCAGGAGGACGCCCGGCACGAAGTGCATCGCTGCCGAGCCGGGCAATGCCGGCCGGAATGGGCCGAATCGTTGGGTGATGCCGATTGAGGTTTGCGGAGCTGTGAGATGGCAGGCTGGCGCCTGCGTTCGCCGCGAGGGCGCGCCTCCCACTAAAGCGCTTGATGGTTTCCATCCTACTGCGTGGGATCCCCAACCGGGGCGCTCTGTGCCCAGCGATGCGGAGCATGGGCGCGATCAACCACGCATAGCTCCGATGGTTCCCATGCTCCCGCGTGGGAACCCCCCATAGTCGGTATGGCGTAGCCGTGGGAGCGCCGCCCCCGGCGCGAAGCTCTTGCCCGACGGACTCAAGCCTCAGCGTTCGCGCCGATAGGGATTGGCCACGGCACCGGAAAGATCCAGCGTGCCTTTCTCGACGAAACGCTGGGTGCCGAGCAGCCCGCCGGCCAGTTTGCCGCGCAGCACGTAAGGTACCTCGTCGAAGCCGATATGCTCGGCCAGGCCCAGCGCCTGACGGGCGGCGGAGAAGGCCGAGACGGTCACCGGTACGCTCAGCACGCTTTCGCCAAAGCGGGGCACGCTGCCTTGCTGGTCGCTGACGCCGCTGGCCAGGCGCCGGCCGTTGACTTCCAGATCGAGCGCGACGCCCCGGTAATCGATGACCGTGTCGTTGGGATTCTGTACCCGCAGCTTCACCAGCATGCGCAGCTCCAGCCCTTCGCCCGTCATCGGCTGGATGCCGGCCACCTGAACGATCAGCGGGTCGCGCGAGGAAAACGCCGCGCAGGCGGCCAGGCTCAGCGCCAGCAGCGTGATTGTCAGCAAGCGGGTCAGACGCATGGGGTTCTTCACTCCGGTTTTCTGGTGATATTGCCCAGCCCCTGCAGCAGCTCCATGGGCAGCGGAAAGACGATGGTCGAGTTCTTGTCGCCGGCGATGTTGCTCAGGGTCTGCATGTAGCGCAACTGCATCGCGCCCTGCTGGCGGCCGAGCATCTCGGCGGCCTGCATCAGTTTCTCCGAGGCCTGCAGCTCGCCCTCGGCATGAATGACCTTGGCCCGCCGTTCGCGTTCCGCTTCGGCCTGGCGGGCGATGGCGCGGATCATGGATTCGTCGAGATCGACGTGCTTGATTTCCACGTTGGCCACTTTGATGCCCCAGGCGTCGGTCTGCGCGTCCAACACCTGCTGAATGTCGTTGTTGAGCTTCTCGCGTTCGGCCAGCATGTCGTCCAGATCGTGCTTGCCGAGCACGGCGCGCAGCGTGGTCTGGGCCAGCTGGCTGGTCGCCGAGTGGTAGTCCTCGACCTGGATGATCGCCTTCTCGGCATCCAGCACGCGGTAGTAGACCACCGCGTTGACTTTGACCGAGACGTTGTCGCGGGAGATCACGTCCTGGGTCGGCACGTCCAGCACCAGGGTGCGCAGGTCCACCCGGACCATCTGCTGCAATCCTGGAATGATCAGGATCAGCCCCGGCCCCTTGACCCTCCAGAAACGCCCCAACTGGAACACCACGCCGCGCTCGTATTCGCGCAGGATGCGAAAGGCCGAGGCGAGCAGGGCGATCACCAGGACCGCCACCGCGACGAAACTCAATTCAAAACCCATGGTTCACCTCTTCTCGGTTGGCGGCGCTTGCGCCGCGGTGACGTCCAGCTGCAGCCCGCGCCGTGCGATCACGCGCACCTGCTGGCCCTCGTGCAGCGGGGTGGAACTGCGGACTTGCCAGCGTTCGCCCTGCAGCTGAACCCAGCCGCTGCCGGCGTCGTCCTGTTGCAGGGCGATGATTGGCGTCAGGCAACCGACCAATTGGCTGTCGCCGCTGACCAGTCGCTGCCGGCGCGCCTTGAGAGCCATGGCGACGATGGCGAACAGCAGCAGCGCGCTCACCAGCGCGAGGGTGACGATCAGCGCCAGCGGAATGCCGTAGCCCGGGACTTCGGTGTCGAACAGGATCACCGCGCCGGTGACGAACGCCACCACGCCGCCCAGGCCGAACACGCCGAAGCTCGGCATGAAGGCCTCGGCCACCATGAAGGCGATGCCCAGCATGATCAGCGCTACCCCCGCATAGCTGACCGGCAGCAATTGCAGCGCATAGAGCGCCAGCAGCAGGCAGATGCCACCGATCACGCCACCGGCGCCCGTGCCCGGGTTGGCGAATTCGAAGATCAGCCCGTAGATGCCGATCATCATCAGGATCAGTGCCACGCTGGGGTTGGTGATCACTGCCAGCAGGCGCACCCGCCAGTCCGGCTCGTGGTGAACCAGCGGGGCGTTGGCGGTCTGCAGTTGTCGCTCGCCGGTGGAGGTCTGCAGAGTCTGGCCATCGAGCTGGATGAGCAGGCCGGGAAGGTCGGCGGCCAGGTAATCGATCACCTTCAGCTCCAGCGCTTCGCTGGCCGACAGGCTGACAGCTTCACGCACCGCCTGTTCGGCCCATTCGGCATTGCGCCCGCGCAGCTGCGCCAGGCCGCGGATATAGGCGGCGGCGTCGTTGACCTGCTTGCGGCTCATGGCATCGCCACCGGCCTGCTGTTCGCTTTCGCCTTTCTCCGGTTGGGGCGCACCCGTCGGCGCGCCGAGCTGCACCGGGGTGGCGGCGCCGAGGTTGGTGCCGGGCGCCATCGCCGCGACGTGGCTGGCATAGAGCAGATAGGTGCCGGCGCTGGCCGCCCGCGCGCCGCTCGGCGATACGTAGCTGGCCACCGGCACCGGGCTGGCGAGGATCGCCTGGATGATCGCGCGCATGGAGTCGTCCAGCCCGCCAGGGGTGTCCAGTTGCAGCACCACCAGTTGCGCCGCGTCCTGCTCGGCCTGTTGCAAGCCGCGGATCACGTAGTCGGCGCTGGCCGGGCCGATGACGCCCTGCACGCGCAACACCGTAACCGCCTCGGCCGCCAGCGCCTGCCCTGCCAGCGCGAGCAGCAGCGTCAGGGTGCACAACGATCGAAGGCGCAACTGGCCGAGCATGTCGCTTTCCTCGCAAAGACATCGGGACACCGAACCAGGCGGATGCTCGGTGGAGGAGTACCAGAGAGGATAGTTCAAGGCCGGCCGCTTCCGATTGCGACACCATGGCGCTGCCGGGAGCCGACCGCACTGAACTCCGGATGCGCAACGAACCTCGAAATTCAAAGGCCAGGACAGCGAGGAGTCGGCGATGCGTGTTCATCACCTCAATTGCGGTTGCATGTGCCCACTCGGGGGCGCGCTGTTCGATGGCTTCAGCAAGGGCCCGACGGCCCAGCTGGTTTGCCACTGCCTGCTGATCGAGACCGAGCGTCATGGCCTGGTGCTGGTCGATACGGGCTTCGGCGAGTGCGATGTGCTGGAGCCGCGCAAACGCCTGAGCGGTTTCTTCATCGCCTTCAACAACATCAGGTTCGAGCGCCGTTTCACCGCGCTGGAACAGATCCGCCAGCTGGGTTTCGCCGCCGAAGACGTGCGGCACATCCTGCTCACCCATCTGGATTTCGATCATGCCGGTGGCCTCAGCGATTTTCCCGGCGCTCAGGTGCATCTGTTGCAGCGCGAGATGGATGCCGCGCGCTCGACCCACAGCTTTCTCGGCCATCGGCGCTACCGCCGTCGGCAATGGGACGAGGTGCGCAACTGGCAGTTCTACGAGCCGGGCGGCGATCTCTGGTTCGGCTTCCAGGCGGTCAAGGAGCTGCGCGGCCTGCCGCCGGAAATCCTGCTGATTCCACTGACCGGGCACACCCACGGGCATGCGGGCGTCGCCGTACAAACCGCCGATGGCTGGTTGCTGCACGCCGGCGATGCCTACTTCTACCGGGACGAGGTCGGCCAGACCGAGCGGCATTGCACGCCGGGGCTGCGTTTCTATCAGCGAATGATGGAAGTCGACCGGCCGGCCCGGCTGGGCAACCAGCACCGGCTGTGGACCCTTTCCCTGGAGCACCGGGACGAAGTCACGCTGTTCTGCAGCCACGACGCGAAGGAACTCGAACGCATGCAGTCCAGGGCGCCGTCGCCATGAGCTATGTGCGCTGGATCGGCCTGATTGCCTGCTCGGTCGCGGGGCTGGGATACCTGTGGCTGGGTAACTTCAACATGGCCGGTCTGCTTCTGGCCCTGGCCGTGCTTTCATGGGTCAACATCCGGCGCAAGCGCGATGATCGGCCGCGGCCGTGACGAGTGCGCTCAGTCTGCCAGCCAGGCGATGATCAGCCCTGCCAGCAAGGCGATGGCGGCACCCCCGAGTACCGCCAGTTTGCCTACCGTCTCGGAAGCCAGGCCGAGCGCCTTGTCCCTGGCCTGCTCGCCGAAGCGGCCCTCGGTATGATGCAGTCCTTCGACCGGCTGGTAGAGGTTGTCGGGGCGATCGCTCGCGGCATCCTCGGCGGTCAGCTGCCCGCTCCACGCCTGGCGAGCCATCATCCGGTCGAGCAGACCGGGCATGAACAGGGTGCCGATGATCGCCTGGAAACTGGCTTTGCCCAGCCAGAGTTCGCGCGGCGCCTCGATCGCCGCGCGCAGGATCGCCCGCGCCGCCACCTCCGGCGTATGGATCGGCGGCACCGGCTGCAATCGCTTGCCCATCCTGTTGCGGGCCCAGTCGAACTGCGGGGTGTTGTGCGCCGGCAGCTGAACCATGGTCACGCGCACCCGACTGTTGTCGTGAATCAGCTCGCAGCGCAATGAATCGGTGAAGCCACGCAGGGCGAACTTGGCCGCGCAGTAGGCCGACTGCAAGGGAATAGCGCGGTATGACAGCGCCGAACCGACCTGCACGATGGTGCCCTGGTCGCGCGCCCTCATGTGACGCAGGGCAGCCATGGTGCCGTGCACGGCGCCCAGATAGGTCACCTCGGTGACTCGGCGGATTTCCGCGGCGCTCAGCCGTTCGATGGGGCCGAACACCGTGGCCATGGCGGCATTCACCCAGACGCCGATCGGCCCCAGTTCCGCTTCGACGCGTGCCGCAGCCTGATCGATGGCCTCGGCATCGGCGACATCGGCCGCGATGCACAGCACCCTGGCGCCAAGCCGCTCCAGCTCGGCCCGGGTATCCATCAGCCCGCGCTCGCCGCGGGCGACAAGTGCAACGGCGTAGCCGGCCTGGGCGAAGGCCCGTGCCGTGGCGCGGCCAACCCCGGCGGTCGCGCCGCAGATAACCACGGTTGGTGCAGTCATGTACTTCTCCTGCGCAGTGGAGGCGTTTGTCATCGCCGAGCGAGAGCGGAACAACGGAGACCGTCTCAAAGACGACCGGACAGGGATATGTGAGTTCCGATCAGACGTGAACGGGCGGCGATGTTCGACCTTCGGCCAATTGAAGGGCGAGGCCGGCGCTGTAATAGTTAGCAAGCTAAGCGTAAGCTTGGCGCTGTCGCTCGCTCACAAGGCAGGCGGCCGAACGCATGGGTCATCGCCTCATCGGCTGGCCCGCCGCGTTTCTTCCTCTTGCGCCCATGGCGCTCCGGTGGCTTATCCGGCCGCTCGCTGAACCTCCAGCCGTCGCCTATCGGCAGCGGCTGGTTCCTTCCCCGATCGAAACGGAACCCGAACCGCGCGATCAGGTCGATTCAGAACCTTTTCGACAATAGCTGCAGGAGCTTCCGTGGACCTGATCCGAATTCTGATCGCAATCGTGCTGCCACCGTTGGGCGTGTTTCTGCAAGTCGGGCTTGGCGGTGCGTTCTGGCTGAATATCCTGTTGACCTTGCTGGGCTACCTGCCGGGCATCATTCACGCGGTGTGGATCATCGCGCGGCGCTGATATCCAACTGATCGACAATTGGAGCGCGCATTGCGACAGGCTTTTTGTGCTCGCCTCTTCAGGCGTGTAAAGTCGCTCGCTCTCGCTTCGGTGCATGAGAAATTTCGCGCCGAACTTACACGAACAAGCCGGATATACAGGCGTAACGGGCGGGCTGTCGAAACCAACCGCTCGTGCGTACCTGCCAACCTGTAGTCACCGCCGTACGCAGGTCGCCGGAAAGGAACCCCCGATGAGCGACTCCTCGATCGATCAGCAAAGTTTCAGACGCATCCTCAATCGCAATGTCGGCCTGCCGCTCGGCTTCGGTTTCCTCAGCGCGTTCTTCTTCAGTGCCATCGTCTACTACCTGCTCAACGTCAACCACACCGCCGAACGCTCGGTGGAGGAAGTAGCCGTGGCGCATGAAACCTTCAAGGTCCTGATCGACCTGGAAAGCGGCATGCGCGGCTATCTGATCGCAGGTGAGGAACTGTTTCTCCAGCCCTACCTGAACGGCTTGCCGGTGCTGGAGCGTGGCATGGCCGATCTGCGGGAGCAGATCGGTGAGAATCCGCTGCAGCTTCGGCGGATCGAGCGGATCGAAACGCTGCTGCAGCAATGGCAGGACTTCGCCCGGACCGGTATCGAGCGGCGGCGCGAAGGGTTGCCGATCGTCGAATACATTCGTTCCGACCGTGGCCGCCAGCTGATCGAAGAGATGCGGGCCCTGTTCAACGAACTGATCGAGGAAGAACGTCGCGTGCGTGCTGCACGCAGCGACAGCGCCGAGACGATCACCACGGCGCTGATCGGTGGCTTCCTGCTGTTCAGCCTGCTCTTCAGCGGCTTTCTGGTCTACCGCGCACGGCGCGACCTGGTGGGCCTGTCACAGACCTACACCGAAGCGCTGGATCAGCAGAAGGCGCATGCCGCCGCCCTGGAAAAGCAGGCCTGGTATCGCACCGGCCAGACCCAGCTGAGCGAGGCGATCATCGGCGAGCAGACGCTGCCGACCCTCGGGCAGAGCGTCCTGGGCTTCCTGTCCCGTTATCTCGATGTGGCAGTGGGTGCGCTGTATACCGAGCAGGATGGCAAGCTGCAACGGGTGGCCGAGTTCGCCTGGGACAAGGATCAGTTGGCCTCCAGCCGCTCGCTGGAACTGGGTGAAGGTTTGGTGGGGCAGGTGGCGCTGGAACGTCGACCGATGGCGCTGGACAGCCTGCCGAAGGACTACCTCAAGGTCAGCTCGGCGCTGGGCAGTACCGATGTGCGGAGCGTGCTCATCTTCCCCGTGGAGGACAGCGGCATGCTCAATGCGGTGCTGGAGATCGGCTTCATGCGCCCGCTGCGGGAGGAGGACAGCGAGCTGCTGCGGCGCATTTCCGAAAGCATCGGCTCGGGCATCGAGGCCGCGCGTTATCGCCAGCGTTTGCAGCGTGTACTCAGCGAAACCCAGCAGCTCAACGAAGAACTGCAGGTTCAGCAGGAAGAGTTGCGTGCCGCCAACGAGGAGCTCGAAGAGCAGTCCAATGCCCTGCGAGAATCGCAGATGCACATGGAGGAGCAGCAGGCCGAGCTGGAGCAGACCAACGAACAGCTGGCCGAGCAGACGCTGGAGCTGGCCCGCCAGCGCGACGAAATGGATCAGAAGAACGATCGCCTGCGCGACGCGCAACTGCTGCTCGAATCCCATGCCGAGGATCTGCAGCGGGCCAGTCGCTACAAGTCGGAATTCCTGGCGAACATGTCCCACGAGCTGCGCACGCCGCTCAACAGTTCGCTGATCCTGGCCAAGTTGCTGGCGGACAACCCCGACGGCAACCTCAGCGACGACCAGGTGCAGTTCGCTCACTCCATCTATTCGGCCGGCAACGACCTGCTGACCCTGATCAACGACATCCTCGACATCTCCAAGGTCGAGGCCGGCAAGCTCGACATCCATCCCGAACTGCTGAACCTGCCGCGGATGCTCGAGGGCCTGAAGCACCTGTTCAACGCCCAGGCGCAGGAAAAATCGCTGCACTTCGACGTGGAGATCGACGACGAGGCGCCGTCCAGCCTGTTCACCGATCGCCAGCGCGTCGAACAGATCCTGCGCAACCTCTTGTCCAACGCGTTCAAGTTCACCGAAAAGGGTTCGGTGAGGCTGAGCGTTCGGCGCCACGACAGCGGGCAGATCGCCTTCGCGGTGCGCGATTCGGGTATAGGCATTCCGCTGGACCAGCAGGCGGTGGTGTTCGAGGCGTTTCGCCAGGCCGACGGCACGACCAATCGCCGTTACGGCGGCACCGGCCTGGGGCTGTCGATTTCCCGCGAGCTGGCGCAATTGCTGGGCGGCACGCTCGAGGTACGCAGCGAGCCGGGCGCCGGCAGCGTCTTCACCCTGCTCGTGCCGGAAACCTACAGTGAACCGGCTGAAGCGCAGGAGGCGCCCGTGCTGCCTGCGGCGCTGCCGAAGCAGTCGAATACGGTGTCGGCCCCGCCCGCGCCTGCCGCGCGTCGGCTGCGCGAGAGCTCGCAGGCACAGCCGGCGCCGATCATCGACGACCGCGACGTCATGCCGTTCAAGGAGCGCATGGTGCTGGTGATCGAGGACGAGCCGCAGTTCGCCTGCATCCTGCGCGAACTGGCCCATGAGTTGAAGTACAGCTGCCTGATCGCGCAGAACGCCGATGAGGGTTTCGATACGGCGCTGCAATACCGCCCCGATGCCATCCTGCTCGACATGTGCCTGCCCGACCACTCGGGGCTGACGGTGCTCGAGCGGCTCAAGGAAAGTCCCTTCACGCGGCACATCCCGGTGCACGTGGTATCGGTCGAGGATCGCAAGGAAACCGCGCTACAGATGGGCGCGGTGGGCTATGCGCTGAAACCCACGACCCGCGAGGATCTCAAGGAGGTATTCAGCCGGCTGGAGGCCAAACTGGTGCAGAAGGTCAAACGCATCCTGCTGGTCGAGGACGACGCGCTGCAGCGTGCAAGCATGTCGCAGCTGATCGAGGACGAGGACGTGGAAATCACCGCGGTCGAGTTCGGCGAACAGGCGCTCGAGCATCTGCGCTCGACGGTGTTCGATTGCATGATCATCGACCTCAAGCTGCCGGACATGGACGGCCACGAGCTGCTCGAGCGCATGGCCCGCGAGGACATCTGCTCCTTCCCGCCGGTCATCGTCTACACCGGTCGCAACCTCACCCGCGATGAGGAGGCGGCGCTGCTGAGGTACTCGCGCTCGATCATCATCAAGGGCGCGCGCTCGCCGGAGCGCCTGCTCGACGAGGTCACGCTGTTCCTGCACAAGGTCGAGTCGGACATGCCGCTGGAGCGACAGAAGATGCTCAAGAGCGTGCGCAGCCGGGAGAAGGCGTTCGAAGGGCGCAAGATCCTGGTGGTCGACGACGACGTGCGCAATATCTTCGCCCTCACCAGTGCGCTGGAGCAGAAGGGCGCGCTGGTCGAGATCGCGCGCAACGGCCATGAAGCCATCTCGCAGCTGCAGCAGATCGGCGACATCGACCTGGTGCTGATGGACATCATGATGCCGGAGATGGACGGCTTCACCGCCATGGAGGAAATCCGCAAGGAGCCACGCTTCGCCCGCCTGCCGATCATCGCGGTGACCGCCAAGGCGATGAAGAACGACCAGGAGCGCTGCCTGCGCGCCGGCGCCAACGATTACCTGGCCAAGCCCATCGAGCTGGATCGCCTGTTCTCGCTGATCCGGGTCTGGCTGCCGAAGATGGAGTTGCTTTGATATGGCCGATCGAAGCCAGCAGATCGAGCTCAAGCTGCTGATCGAGGCGATCTACCTGCGCTACGGCTACGATTTTCGCGGCTACAGCGCCGCGTCGCTCAAGCGCCGCGTGCTGCTGGCGCTGCGGCAACTGCAATGCGAGGGCATTTCCGAACTGCAGCACAAGATTCTCTACGATCCGCAGGTTTTCATGGAGCTGCTGCAGTACCTCACCATCCCCGTCAGCGAGATGTTTCGCGACCCCAGCTACTACCTGGCGTTGCGTGAACAGGTGGTGCCGGTGCTGCGGACCTATCCTTCGCTGAAGATCTGGGTGGCCGGTTGCAGCACGGGTGAAGAGGTCTACTCGCTGGCCATTCTGCTGCGCGAGGAAGGCCTGCTGGAGCGTTCGATCCTCTACGCCACCGATATCAATCCGCGCTCGCTGGAGCAGGCCCGGCAGGGCATCTTCGGCATCGACGATCTGCAGCAGTACACCGAGAACTACCAGCGAGCCGGCGGCAAGCGCAGCTTCTCGGACTATTACACCGCTGCTTACGACTCGGCGATCATGGACAAGTCGCTGAAGGACCACGTCACCTTCGCCGACCACAGCCTGGCGACCGACAGCGTATTTGCCGAGACGCAGCTGATTTCCTGTCGCAACGTTCTGATCTATTTCAACAAGCCGTTGCAGGACCGCGCCTTCGGGCTCTTTCACGAATCCTTGTGCCACCGTGGTTTCCTCGGGCTGGGCAGCAGGGAAACGGTGGAGTTTTCCGGCTATGCCAACCAGTACGAAGCCTTCGACAAGCAGGAAAGGATCTTTCGCAAGCTATGAAAAGCGTCCAGCCTGCAACGTCGCTCTCGCGACGCGCGCCGCCGATCGAGGCGGTGGTAGTCGGCACCTCCGCAGGCGGCCTGGCGGCCCTGGGGGTTCTGGTGGACGGCCTCGCGGCTGACCGGCGGTCGCCCTTGCTGGTCGTCCAGCACGTGCCGGCCCACGGCCCGACGCAACTGGTGGAAATCTTCCAGCGCAAGACGGCGCTGCGCGTGAAGGAAGCCGAAGACAAGGAGTCGATCGTCGCGGGCACGCTGTATTTCGCCGTTCCAGGCTACCACTTGCTGGTGGAACAGGATTGCAGCCTCTCGTTGAGCCAGGACGATGCCGTGCATTTCTCGCGGCCTTCCATCGATGTGCTGTTCGAGTCGGCGGCCGACGCCTGGGGCCCGCGCGTGGCGGGCATCCTCCTGACCGGTGCCAACGAGGATGGTGCGGCAGGCCTGCAAGCCATTCAGCGCGCCGGCGGCCTGACGGTGGTGCAGGACCCGCAGGAGGCCGAGGTGGCGAGCATGCCGCTGGCGGCCCTGCAACGTATTACCCCGGACTATATTTTGCCTCTGCGCGACATCCACCGATTGTTGCGAGAAATGGAGTGACCCGATCCATGCCCGATCAAACCGATGAAGCGAATCTGCTGATCGTCGATGATCTGCCGGAAAACCTACTGGCCCTGGAAGCCCTGTTGCAGGCGCCGAACATCCGGGTCCATCGCGCGGAGTCGGCGGAACAGGCGCTGGAACTGCTGCTGTGCCATGAGTTCGCGCTGGCCATCCTCGACGTGCAGATGCCCGGCATGGACGGTTTTCAGCTGGCCGAACTGATGCGCGGTTCCGAGCGCACCAAGCAGATCCCCATCGTCTTCGTCAGCGCCGCCGGGCGCGAACTCAACTACGCCTTCAAGGGCTATGAAACCGGCGCCGTGGACTTCATGCAGAAGCCGCTGGACATCCACGCGGTGCGCAGCAAGGTCAGCGTGTTCGTCGACCTGTATCGCAACAGCAAGCGCATGGCGCGCCAGGTGGAAGCGCTGGAAAGGAGCCGGCGCGAGCAGGAGGTGCTGCTCGATGAGCTGCGCAGCACCAAGGCCGAGCTGGAGGAGGCGGTGCGCATGCGCGACGACTTCATGTCGGTGGTTTCCCACGAACTGAAGACGCCGCTCAACACGCTGATACTCGAAGTGCAATTGCGCAAGCTGCAGCTGAGCCGCAACAACTTTGCCGCCTTCGAGCATGATCGGCTGCACGCCATGGTGAACCGGGATGAGCGGCAGATACAGAGCCTGATCCGCCTGATCGACGACATGCTCGACGTCTCGCGCATCCGCACCGGCAAGCTGTCGATCCGCACCTCGCGGGTGGATCTGGGGCAACTGGTCGGCGGCGTGGTGGACGATTTCGCCGCTCAGATGGAGGCCGCCGGCTGTGCGCTCGAATACCTCTGCGCAGAGACCATCGTCGGCGTCTGGGACGCCTTCCGCGTAGAGCAGGTGCTGGTCAACCTGCTCACCAACGCCATGCGCTACGGCGCGGGCAAGCCGGTGCAGATCCGGGTTTCATCCCGACCGGACGCCGCCTGCATCGAAGTGCGGGACCATGGCATCGGCATCAGCCAGAAAAGTCTGGAGCGGATCTTCCACCAGTTCGAACGCGCCGAAGGCAGCGAAAGCAGCGCCGGTCTGGGCCTGGGCCTGTTCATCGCCGAACAGATCGTCAAGGCCCACGGCGGATGCATCCAGGTCGAAAGCCGGGAAGGCGAGGGCGCGTTGTTTCGGGTCACGCTGCCCTTGTAGGCGTGAGCGCCGGCGTCCCTAGGATGAGCAACTGATCTCCAGATGCTTGCCCCACTCGGGTGGTCGCTGTGCGTATCGCTCCATACCCGGTTGCTCGTCGAAGGGGCGGCTGAGCACGGCATGCAGCTCGCGTACCGGCTCGTAGTCGCCCTGCTCGGCGGCTTCGATGGCCTGCTGGGCCAGGTAGTTGCGCAGGATGTATTTCGGGTTGGCCGCCTGCATGCGCGTCTGGCGCGCAGCCTGGTCGGTGCCTTCGCATTCACTGCGCTGACGATAAGCCTGCGCCCAGCGGTCGAAACCCTGCAGATCGACAAAGTCTTCACGCAAGCGTGACAGTGCCTGCTCCGCGGGGCTGTCGCCGAGCTCGCGGAAGAAGCGGGTGTAGTCCACCGCGCTGCCCTGCATGAGCTTGAGCAGGTCCTGGATCAGCACCTGGTCGCCGTCATCGGCCTGGACGAAGCCGAGCCGGCCGCGCATCAGCGCCAGCCACTGCGCTTCGTAGAGTGGCAGGAACAGGTCCATGCTTTCCCGCAGCGCGCCGACCTCGACGAAGGGCGTCAGCGCCTGCGCCAGTGCCGCCAGGTTCCAGTGGGCGATAGGTACCTGATTCTCGAAGGAGTAGCGCCCCGTGTCGTCGGAATGGTTGCAGATGAAGCGGGCATCGAAGTCATCGAGGAAGGCGTAGGGGCCGAAGTCGAAGGTGATGCCCAGGATCGACATGTTGTCGGTATTCATCACCCCGTGGCAGAAGCCATAGGCCTGCCAGCGGGCGATCATTCCGGCGGTGCGCTCCAGAACCTGTCGGAAGAACGAGCGGTAGGGCTCGGGATGTTCCAGGCAATCGGGAAAATGGCAGGCGATGACGTGATCGAGCAACTGGCGAAGCGCGTCGTGCTGGCGGGTGTAGTAGAAGAATTCGAAGTGGCCGAAGCGCACGTGGCTGGGCGCCAGGCGCAGCAGCATGGCGCCTCGTTCCTGACGTTCGCGATACACAGGCGTCTGCGAGCTGGTCACGCAGAGCGCGCGCGAGCTGGGAATGCCGAGCGCGTGCAGGTGTTCGCTGGCGAGGAACTCGCGAATCGACGAACGCAGCACCGCGCGCCCGTCGCCCATGCGCGAATAGGGCGTCTTGCCGGCGCCCTTGAGGTGCAGGTCCCAGTAATCACCGGCGTCGTTGATCACCTCGCCCAGCAGCAGGCCGCGCCCGTCGCCCAATTGCGGGTTGTAGGCACCGAACTGATGGCCGGAATAGACCATGGCCCGCGGCTCGGCGGTGCTCCACAGCTTGTGGCCGGAAAACAGCTCGGCGAACAGCGGCGTGTCGGCCTCGGCCGGGTTCAGGTCGAGCAGTGTCATGGCCGCCTCGCTGGCGACCACCAGCTGCGGTTCGGCCAGCGGCTGAGGCATCACCTCGGTGGAGAAGACATCGCCCAGGCGGGCGAAGCGGTTGTCGAAGTTCAGTTCGGTCAGGGTTTTCACGGCGGCTCCTGGCGCACGGCGCGCCAGGAACAGGCGCGCGCCACGGGGATTATGACCCCGCTGGCGGGGCGAGGTTGTTCGATCGCACCCATGTTTCCGCGCGGGTGCGCTGTGTCAGGACGCTGGCGACCTTCGATGGTGCCCACGCAGGAGCATGGGCACCATCGGTGAAAAATGGAGGTCAGGGGCTGGCGCACCGTTCCTCAGGCCTGACCGTCGGTGGCGCAGGCCTCGGATCGATCCAGGCGCAGCTCCTGGCCGTTGCGGTTCTTCAGGTGCACATCCAGCTGGCGGAAGGCGATGGTGATGCCGTGCTCGCGGAACTCCGAGTCGAGGCGCCGGTTGATCTCGTCGATCACCGGATTGCGGTCGGCCAGGTCGCGCACGTGCAGGCGCAGTTCGTGTTCCAGGCGGCTGTCGCCGAAGTTGAGGAAGAATACCTGCGGCTCCGGGTCCTTGAGCACCCGCGGGTTTTCCCGGGCGGCCTGGAACAGCAGCGCGCGCACCTGCTCCAGGTCGGAGCCGAATTCCACGCCGATGCGGATGGTCACCCGGGTCACGGTGTCGCTCAGCGACCAATTGAGCAACTGGTCGGTGACGAAGGTCTTGTTTGGGACGATGATTTCCTTGTGATCGAAGTCGGTGATGGTGGTGGCGCGGATGCGGATGCGGCTGACGGTGCCGGACAGGTTGCCAATGGTCACCACGTCGCCGATGCGCACCGGCTTTTCGAAGAGGATGATCAGGCCGGAGACGAAGTTGGCGAAGATCTCCTGCAGGCCGAAGCCCAGCCCCACCGACAGCGCGGCCACCAGCCACTGCAGCTTGTCCCAGCTCACGCCGAGTGTCGACAGCATCGAGACGATACCGGTGCCGACCAGCGTGTAGGACAGCAGCGTGCCGATGGCGTAGGCGCTGCCCGGCGCCAGGTGCAGGCGCGACAGCACCGTGACTTCGAGCAGGCCCGGCAGGTTGCGCGCCAAGGCGAAGGTGATGGCGATGGTCAGCAGGGCGCCGAGCAAACTGTTGAGCGTGATGGCCGATTCGGCATCGCCGGAGACGAATTCGTACAGGGTGACGTTATCCAGGTACGACACCACGCTGATCAGGTCGGCCCAGACCCAGTAGAGCACCAGAAAGAACAGGCCGAACATCGCCATGCGCGTCAGGCGCAGCGACTGCTGGTTGACCTGTTCGATGTCCAGCTCCGGCTCGCCGGGGGCCTCGTCGCCGCTGTCATCCGTCTGCGCCTCGCGTTTGGCCTGCGCGCGCTGATAGGCCAGCCGCCTGGCGGCAACCGTCAGACCACGGATCAGAGTCGCCTCGATGGCGACCCAGGCCATCAGCAGATAAAGGGTGTCGATCAGGCGGCCGGTGAGTTTCAGCGCGGTGTAGTAGTAGCCCAGGCCGACCACCACGATCAGCGCCAGCGGCAACAGGCTGAACAGCAAGCCGATGAAGCGCCGCACCGGCGGCGCGTTCTGGCTCGCCGGCCCCTTGAGCAGCAGGCGGGTCAGGCGCCAGCTCATCATGGCGTAGCAGGTCAGCACCACCGCGATGCCGAGCACGTCGTCGACCAGGCTGGCCGGCTGATGCTCGGCGACCGCCACCACGGCGACCAGCGCCAGGACGACGAGACCCAGGCGTCTGATCTCGTTGCGCAGGAATGCCACCTGCGGCTTGAGCCAGCCGAAGTGGACCTCGGCCACGCGGTTCGGCGACAGCATGCGGTAGGCGGTGTAGAACACCAGCCAGGCCTGTGCCATCTGGTAGAAGGCCACGCCCAGCGCGACGTTCTGCCCCCGGCCGTCCATCTGTAGCAGGTAGCCGCACAGGGCCAGAAACAGGGTGCCGGGCAGCGCCAGCAACAGGTTCAGCAGCAACGCCAACGGCGTGTGCAGCTGACTGTCGTGGCGGAAATGCCCCACCTCGCCGCTGAGCCGCTCGAGCTTGGCGTTGATTGCCCGACGCCACCAGAGCAGCGCGAGAATCACCAGGAACAGCGGCAGGAAGAACAGCGGTCGTTCCAGCAGCCCGGCGCCCAGAGCCTGTACCGTCGAAGCCCAGGGCATGGCGCTGAGCTGGCGCTCCAGCAGCAGCGGCGCATTCTTGAACCAGCTCAGGTCCAGCGGCTTGTTGCTGGGGATCCAGAACATCTGCTCGTCGAGGGTTTCGCTGAGCGTGCGTACCTTGCTCTGCAGCTGCTTCTGGCTCAGCTGCAGTGTGATGGATTCGCTGAGCAGCGCGTTGAGCTGGTGATTGAGCCGGTCGAGCAGTTCGCTACGCGTGCGCATCAACTCCAGCAGGGCATTGCGCAGCTCGGGCGTGATCGTGGCGTCCGGCTGGCTGGACAGCAGCTTGTCGACATGGTCCTCGACATTGCCGCTGAGCCCGCGCCGCTGGTTCAGCTCGAACTGGTAGAGCCGGATATCGGCGATTTCGTCGGCGAGGTTGCGGTCCAGGCTCAGCTGGGGGAGCGCCTGTTTCTGCTGGTAGAGCACCTTGGACAGCAGCAGGCTGCCTTCGAGCACCGCGATCTGTTCCTCCAGAGCCTGGTCGGTCTGGCTGAGGATGTCCAGTTGCTGGCGCGTCTGCAGATTCCGCTGAGTCAGGTCGTTGAGGCGCTCGGTCGCGCGCAGCAGGTAGCCGGAAAGGCGTCGGTTCTCCTCGCTTTCGGCCGGCAGCAGCTTGTCGGAGCCGGCCTTCTCGGCCTTGGCCGAGAACTCCGCGACGGTCTGCTCGGACTCCTCGCGGCGCTTGTCGTTGATTGCCGTCTGCAGGGCGATGCTCTCCTGCTCGGCACGGGCGATCTGCGTGGTCAGCAGGTCGCGGCGGCTCTGCCCGAGATCCTGCAGCATGCTGTTGCCGGCCAGCTCCTGCCGGCGCAGTTCGATCTGAGCATTCAGGGCGGCCTTTTCCGCCTCGAGCAGCGCGCGACGTTCGTCCGTCAGCGGCTTGTTGTTTTCCCGACCGCTTTTCAGCAGGCCGTTGATCTCATCGATGCGCAACTGGTTCTTGCTGATATCGGCCTGGGCGCGCTCGGGCCGGGTCTGCGCGCTGATGAGCATGCTGTTGGCCGCGCTGAGCGCCTGTTGCCAGAGGGCGAGCTCGTCCACACGGGCCGCCAGGCGTTGCTCCAGTACCGGTACCGAAAGCTTGGAGAGGCGCTCGGACAGATCGCTGTTGTCCTCGCTCACCAGTTTGGAGAGCGTACGCTGGGCTTCGCTGATCTCCTTGGGTGCGCTGGCGAGCTCGGCCTTGAGATCGGTCAGGCGCTGCCGGGTTTCCTCGGCCTGGCTGAGCAGCCGTTGTTTGCGCTCATCGGCGTTGGGTTGTGCGTTGCTCTGGGGCTCTTCCTTGGCCGAGGCCTGGGAAGAGCCGCCGATCAGGCCGCCAATCCCCGGCGCGGCATGGGCGTTGGGCAGTGCGGGAAGGAGGGCCAGCAGGAGGGCCAGAGCGAGGAAACGCAAAGAAGGCATGAAACGGCATCAGGCAATGAACAGAATGCCGAGTCTAAGCGTTGAGGGGATGTCAGGGCGAGTCCACACGACGGATGTATGGATTCGCCCTCGGGGCAGTCACACCTGGCTGAAATTCCGGGTGGTTCACTGGTGGTTTACTAGAGCACGAAGGCCGCGCCAGGTTTGCTGCCATCGGGAAACTTCAGGCCCACTTTGAGCACTTGACCACCTTCCATGGCGGCGATGGTCCAGGTCAGGCCAGCCCATTCGACCTGGTCGCCGACCACCGGGCTGCCGCCGACTTTTGCCGCGATGAAGGGGCCGATCGGCTGATGACCGTCGACATCGCCCAGCTTGAGTCCATAGAGCGCGGCGAGGGCGCTGAGTTCGGCTTCGCTCTCCAGGATGAAGTCGCCGAAAAAGCGCATGTCGCGGCCCCGTTGCGGTGCCTGGCTGAAGAGCTTGCCAAGTGCCGGAAGGTCTTCTTCATGGCCGATCACGCAGAGAACGTCATCGACCTGCAGACGTGTGCTGCCGGATGGATGGAGCAACGCCTTGCCGCGGAACAGGGCAGCGATGCGCGTACCTTCCGGCATGTTCAGCTCGCGCAACGCCGCGCCGACGCACCATTTGCTGGCGCTCAGACGGTAAACGAAGATTTCCCACTGGCTCGTGGGGTGAATCTGCAGCCCGGTACGAGAAATCGGCGATGGCGAAGGAGGGACTTCCACCTTGGCCTTCTTGGCCGCCCAGGTCAGGGTGGTGCCCTGCAGCAGCAGCGAAACCAGGACGATGAAGAACGCCACGTTGAAGAACAGCTGGGCATTGTCCAGGCCGGCTACCAGCGGAAACACCGCGAGGATCACCGGCACCGCGCCGCGCAGGCCGATCCAGGAGATGAACATGCGCTCACGCAGGTTGAAGCTCTTGAACGGCAGCAGCCCGATGAACACCGATAGCGGACGTGCGAACAAAATCATCCAGGCCGACAGCAGCAGCGCCGGTATGGCGATCGGCAACAGCTCGCTGGGAGTCAGCAGCAGGCCCAGCACCAGGAACATGCCGATCTGGCTGAGCCAGGCCAGGCCATCGAACATGTGCAGGATGCCATGGCGGTTGCGAATGGGGTTGTTGCCCAGCATCAGGCCGCAGACGTAGACGGCGATGATGCTGCTCCCGCCGACCGCGCCGGAGAGCGCATAGATCATGATGCCGCCGGCTACTGCCAGGAGCGGATAGAGGCCATCGGCCACCGCGAGCCGGTTGACCAACTTCAACAGCAGCCAGCCGCCGCCAAGGCCCAGCGCGATACCGATGGCGAACTGTTGTACCAGGCTCACCAGCACCATCCAGGTGAAGGACGTCTCGCCCGAGGCGATCATGCTGATCAGGGTGACGGTGAGGAACATCGCCATCGGGTCGTTGCTGCCCGATTCGATCTCCAGCGTGGGGCCGACACGTTCGTTCAGCCCCTTTCCGTTGAGCATGTTGAATACCACCGCGGCATCGGTGGAACCGACGATGGCACCGATCAGCAGCCCTTCGATCAGGCGCAGGTCGAACAGCCAGGCGGCTGCCACCCCGGTCAGGCCGGCGGTGATCGCCACGCCGAAGGTGGCCAGTGACATCGATGGCCAGAGCGCCACGCGGAAGGTGGACTTGCGTGTTCGCATGCCGCCGTCGAGCAGAATGACCGCCAGTGCCAGGTTGCTGATGACGAAGGCGAGCTTGTAATCCTCGAAGACGATGCCGCCGATGCCGTCGACGCCCGCGAGCATGCCGACCGCGAGGAAAATCACCAGGATAGGCACGCCGAGACGGGCCGAGATGGAGCTCATGAGGATGCTTGCGGCAACTAACACGCCACCGATGAAAAACAGGTGATTGATGTTGCCAACGTCCAAACCCAGCTCCTATCCAGTAAGTCAGATCATGCGGCATGCATGTGACATGCCAGTGATTCTAACCTGAGGGCTTGACGGTCTGTCAAAAAAACGCCCCGAGGTTCGGGGCGTCGGCGCAGAGGGGTTATCACCCGTTCAGAACCAGCCTTCCTGCATGTTCAGGCAGGTATCGTCGCGCGCTTCCAGCAGGGTCAATTCGGGCTGGCAGCCCAGTACTTCCCAGGTCAGGAAGTAGCGTGCCGCCTGCAGCTTGCCGCGATAGAAGTCGGCGTCGGCGGGGTTGCCGTCGGTCAGCCCGTGTTCGGCGCGCAACGCCTGCTCCAGCCAGCGCCAGCCGATCACGGCATGACCGAATACCTTCAGGTAGAGCGCCGAGTTGGCCAGGGCCTGGTTGATCTTGCCGGCCATCAGGTCGCCGAGCAGCGCCTGCGTCACGCGGGTCAGCTGCGCAACATGCTGCTCCAGGGGCTGACGCAGCGGGGCCAGGGCTTCGTGGGCGGCCGCCCGCTGGCAGCAATCCTGGATCAGCCCGAGCAGCTGCTGCAAGCCGGCGCCATTGTTCTGCATCAGCTTGCGGCCCAGCAGGTCCAGCGACTGGATGCCGTGGGTGCCTTCGTGGATCGGGTTGAGGCGGTTGTCGCGGTAGAACTGCTCCACCGGGTATTCGCGGGTGTAGCCGTGGCCGCCGAGAATCTGGATCGCCAGTTCGTTGGCCTTGAGGCAGAACTCCGAGGGCCAGGACTTCACGATGGGCGTGAGCAGGTCCAGCAGTTCGCCGGCATTACGGCGTTCCTCCTCGTTTGTGGCGGTGTGCTGGTCGTCCACCAGCCGCGCCGAATAGAGGCCGAGATCGAAGGCACCTTCGACATAAGCCTTCTGCATCAGCAGCATGCGCTTGACGTCGGTGTGCTCGATGATCGGCACCTGCGCCGAGGCCGGGTCCTTGCCATCGGGCAGGCGTCCCTGGGGACGTTCGCGGGCATAGTTCAGCGAGTAGAGGTAACCGGCATAGCCGAGCATGATTGCGCCCATGCCGACGCCGATGCGCGCCTCGTTCATCATCTGGAACATGTAGGCCAGGCCCTTGTGCGGCTCGCCCACGAGATAACCCACGCAGTTGCCGTTATCGCCGAAGTTCAGCGCCGTACTGGTGGTGCCGCGCCAGCCCATCTTGTGGAACAGCCCGGCCAGCAGCACGTCGTTGCGCGGGCCGAGACTGCCGTCATCGTTGATCAGGAATTTCGGCACGATGAACAGACTGATGCCCTTCACCCCGGGCGGCGCGTCCGGCAGCTTGGCCAGCACCATGTGCACGATGTTCTCCGAGAGCGGATGGTCGCCGCCGGAAATGAAGATCTTGTTGCCTTTCAGCCGATAGCTGCCGTCGCCGGCCGGCTCGGCGCGGGTGCGGATATCCGACAGCGAGGAACCGGCATGGGGTTCGGTGAGCGCCATGGTGCCGAAGTAGCGCCCCTCGATCATCGGCTGCAGGAAGCGCTGCTTCTGGTCGTCGCTGCCGAAGGTCTCGATCAGGTGCGCCGCGCCCATGGTCAGCATCGGGTAGGAACTGGTGGCGATGTTGGCTGACTGGAAATGCGCGAAGCAGGCCCGCGACAACAGGTTCGGCAGCTGCATGCCGCCATCCTCGAAGCTGCGCTGGGCGTTGTGGAAGCCGGCCTCGATGAAGGCATCCACCGCCGGTTTGACCTCGGGAATCAGCACCGCCTCGCCGTTCTGGTAGAGCGGTTCATGCTCGTCGGACGTGCGGTTGTGCGGGGCGAAGTACTTCTGCGCGATCTGGCGGGCGGTACCCAGGGCCGCATCGAAGGTTTCGCGGCTGTGATCGGCGAAGCGCGCGCGGCGGGTCAGCGCCTCGGCGTCGAGCACTTCGTAGAGTTCGAAGGCGAGATTGCGTGGGCAAAGCAGCGTTTCGGACATGAATGGAGCCTCCGTTTTTATCGTTCGAGTCTACGGAGCGCCGCGCGAGAATGACCAGCACCATACATTCGAGTGATACGCCCACCAAACCTCCTAGGGTCTGTTGCCGTTTCGTCGCGAGCCACGTTGCTGCGAGAAATGACGCCAGGTTAGGCGTAGGACGCAGGCAATGGTTATTCCCTTGCCAAGTCCTACAACGACAGCTGACGTCATTTCCCGCGCAACCCCTTCGGGCCGGGCCTGTTTTTACGCGATGCGGCGTTATTCGTCGTTCATTTGGAATGACCAAACTTTTCTCCTCATGCCTTGCCTCGCGTAAAAACAGGCTCCGGCGCGGCCGCGGACGAAATGGCAACAGACCCTAGCGCTTTCATTGGCCTGCCAGGGCGGAACTTCTGGCATCCTTCGCGCCCTCCAATTCATCGAGGAGGAGTCATGCACGAAACCGAACTGACGACGCGCAAGAACGAGCACCTGGACCAGGTCCTGGCCACGCTGCGCACTCGGCCGGCGGTGAGCAATGGCTTCGAGGCCGTGCGCTTCGAACATTGCGCGCTGCCCGAGCTGGATCTGGCGCAGGTGGATTTGTCCGGCAGCCTGTTCGGCAAGCCGCTGGCGGCACCCCTGCTGATCAGCTCCATGACCGGCGGGGCGCAGCGGGCCGAAGCGATCAATCGGCACCTTGCCGAGGCGGCCGAGGCGCTCGGCATCGCCCTGGCGGTGGGTTCGCAGCGTGTCGCGCTGGAAGCCGGCGGCGATGATGCGGGGCTTTCGCGTGAGCTGCGCCGGCTGGCGCCCAGCGTGCCGTTGCTCGGCAACATCGGTGCGGCGCAACTGGTGCAGGGGTATGGCCTGGACCAGGCACGGCGGGCGATCGAGATGATCGAAGGCGATGCGCTGATCATCCATCTCAACCCTTTGCAGGAAGCCGTGCAGCCCGAGGGTGATCGCGATTGGCGCGGCGTGCTGGTGGCCATCGAGCGCCTGGCCGTGACGCTGGAAGCGCCACTGGTGGTCAAGGAGGTTGGCTCGGGCCTGTCGGCGCGGGTGGCGCGGCAACTGCTGGACGCCGGCGTCGCGGCGCTCGACGTGGCCGGAGCCGGTGGCACCAGTTGGGCAGCGGTCGAAGCGGCGCGTAGCGCCAGTCCGCAGCAGCGTGCGGTGGCCGAGGCGTTCGCCGGCTGGGGCATTCCTACCGCGCAGGCCATCGCCGAGGTGCGTCGTGCCTGCCCCGATGCCATCCTGATCGGCTCCGGCGGCATCCGCGATGGCATCGACGCCGCCAAGGCGATTCGCCTCGGAGCCGATCTGGTGGGTCAGGCGGCGGCGGTGCTGGAAAGCGCGCTGATCTCCGGCGAGGCCGTGGCGGCGCACTTCCAGACGCTGATCGAGCAACTGCGCATCGTCTGTTTCTGCACCGGCTCGGCGAATCTGGCCGAGCTGGCACAGGCCCCGTTGCTCGGTTCGCGCTAATCGCGCCAGCCGCTGGCCAGCTCGCGGGTCAGTTCGGCCGCCGGCGTTTCGCGGCAGCCACTGACGTTCTGTCCGGCCCACAGCGGCGTGCAGTGATCCAGGTCGAGGGCTTCCGTCTTGGCCCGTAGTGCGCCGATGGCGTTGCCGGCCAGCGGAAAGTCCGGCACGTCCGCGGGCAGCGGACCGAGTTCGCGCATGATCCGATTGACGATGCCGCGTGCCGGGCGCCCGGTGAACAGCGTGGTCAGTGCGGTATGTCGGGCCCGCGGGCTTTTCAGGGCGGCGCGGTGCAGGGCATTGGTGCGGCTTTCCGGGCACAGCAGGTAGGCGGTGCCGAGTTGCACGCCCGCAGCGCCCAGCACCTGCGCCGCCGCCACGCCCTGGGCATCGGCGATGCCGCCGGCGGCGATCACCGGTACGTCCAGCGCGGCGACCAGCTGCGGCAGCAGGGCGAAGGTGCCGAGCTGGGTAGTCAGTTCCTCACCGAGGAAGATGCCGCGGTGGCCGCCGGCCTCCAGGCCCTGGGCGATCACGGCGTCGACACCATGCTCCTGCAGCCAGAGACCTTCCTCCAGCGTGGTGGCGCTAGAGGCGATCTTCGCCCCGGTGGCACGGACGCGCTGCAGCAGTTCGGGGGTCGGCAGGCCGAAATGGAAGCTGACCAGTGCCGGGCGGTGCCGCTCCAGCACCGTGGCCATCGCCGCATCGAACGGCTGGCGGGTCGGGCCGCTGGGGATGGTGCCCGGGTCGATGCCGAATTCGGCGAACAAGGGCGCCAGCATCTGATGCCAGGCCGCGATGTGCGCGGGGTCGGCCGTGGGCGTCTGGTGGCAGAAGAAATTCACGTTGTAGGGGCGCTCGGTCAGCCCCTCGATGGCGCTCAGTTCGGCCTCCAGCGCCGGAGCATCGAGCATGCCCGCCGGAATCGAGCCCAGGCCGCCGGCTTCGCAGACCGCGGCGGCCAGCAAGTGATTCTGGGCGCCCGCCATGGGCGCCTGGATGATGGGAAGCTCGGTGCCAAGAAGATCGCGCAGGTCCATGGTCAGCTCCGTTCAGTCATTGGGGAAGCCTCACTGTAGACCTCGGAGCGCTTGCAGGAAACGGCATTGGTCGTGAAGGTTCTGCGCCGCGCGGGCGCGCACGGTAAACTGCGCGGCTCGCCCAGGGTCTGTTGCCGTTTCGTCTCCAGCCGCGGACGAAATGGCAACAGACCCTAGGAGCCGTCAATGAACTATCGCCACGCCTTCCATGCCGGCAACCATGCCGATGTCCTCAAGCACCTGGTATTGGCACGACTATTCGCCTTGTTGTCGCGCAAGGAGGCGCCGCTGGCCTATCTCGACAGTCACGCGGGCGTGGGCCTCTACGACCTGGCCGGCGATCAGGCCAGCCGCACCGGCGAGTGGCTGCAGGGTATCGAGCGCATCTGGCGCGCCGAACGGCACCCGGCGCTGCTCGATGACTACCTCGGGGCGGTTCGCGCGCTGAATCCCGATGGCCAGCTGCGCTACTACCCGGGCTCGCCGGAGCTGGCGCGGCAACTGACCCGTCCGCAGGACCGCCTGCAACTCAATGAAAAGCATCCCGAAGATGGCCGCCTGCTCAAGGACAACATGGCCGGTGATCGTCGTGTCGCGGTGCACCTGGGCGAAGGCTGGCATGTACCGCGGGCATTGATGCCGACCCAGGAAAAGCGCGTGGTGCTGCTGATCGACCCACCCTTCGAGCAGGCCGACGAACTCGGGCGTTGCGTGGCGGCGCTCGGGGAGGCGCTGGGCAGAATGCGCCAGACCATCGGCGTGATCTGGTACCCGATCAAGGACGAGCGCCAGCTCAAACGCTTCTACCAGGACCTGTCGCGCAGCGGCGCGCCGAAACTGTTGCGTGCCGAGCTGCTGGTCCACCCCGCCGACGACGCCTCGCGTCTCAATGGCTCGGGGCTGGCCATCAGCAACCCGCCCTGGGGGCTGGAAGAAGAACTGCGCGAACTGCTGCCGTGGCTGGCCGAGCAGCTGGGCCAGAGCCAGGGTGGTTGGCGGCTGGACTGGTTGATCGAGGAAAGCTGAGCGGGGGCTCTGGCGGAGGTATTTGAGCAGGGTACGGTGCGATCCCTTTCGGTGCGCCGAACGGTATGAGCGGTGATCTCGGCGATTGGTCCCTTGGATCGGCCACCGATTGTGGACGTGTCGGTAGGGCCGAATTCATTCGGCCGGGCGCCACCGCCTGTTGCAAAAAGGCCGAACAAGTTCGGCCCTACCTGGCTAGACCTTTTGCGGGCCTCGATACAATTGCCCAACCCAACAGCAGCACACAGACCAGGATCAGCGGCCAGGAGCGCCATTGCAGATAGGGCGTCAGGCCCTGCATCGGAATGACTTCACCGTAGAGCACCGCCTGCTCGAACGCCGGCACCTGTTCGGTGATGCGACCGAAGGGGTCGATCAGCACCGTGACGCCGTTGTTGGTCGCGCGGATCATCCAGCGTCCGGCTTCCAGCGCGCGCATCTGCGCCATCTGCAGGTGTTGCAGCGGGCCGATGGAGCGACCGAACCAGGCGTCGTTGCTGACGGTCAGCAGGACGTCGCTCTCGGCCGCCAGGTCGGCAGCGAATTCGGGGTAGACGACTTCGTAGCAGATGAACGGCGCGATCCGATGGCCCTTGGCCGTCAGCGGCGGCTGGCCGGGTTCGCCGCGGGCGAAATCGGACATGGGCAGATCGAAGAAGGCGATCAGGCCCCGCAGCAGGTCCTGCAGCGGCACGTACTCGCCGAAGGGCACCAGCTTCTGCTTCAGATAGGTGCCTTGCGCGTCGCCCGTGGTGGTCAGGCCGTTGTAATAGCGCAGCTCGCCTTCGGCGTTGCGCTGGCGTACCGGCACACCGGTTATCAGCGCCGAATCGCGGTCCCGGGCGAAGCCGTCCATCATCGTCAGGTAGCCGGCGGCGTGTTCCTTGAGGATGGGCACGGCAGTCTCGGGCCAGACGATCAGGTCAGCCGGACGGCTGGCGAAGCTCATGTCCCGATAGAGCAGCAGCTGCATTTCGAGCTGCTTGGGGTCCCACTTCAGGCTCTGGGCGACGTTGCCCTGCACCGCGGCAACGCTCAGGGGCTTGCCCTTGGTTTCTGTCCAGGCGTGGCCGTCGAGTGCCAGGCCTGCCGCCCAGGGCGCGGCCAGCAACACCAGGGCGCCGCCGAACGCGAGTTTGCTGGCATACAGCCGTGGCAACTCGACCAGCAGCGTCGCGCTCAGCGCGACGGCGAAGGTCAGCAGCCAGATGCCGCCCACCGGCGCCAGACCCGCCAGCGGGCCTTCCAGCTGGCTGTAGCCCGCATACAGCCAGGGAAAACCGGTCAGCACCCAGCCGCGCAGCGCATCCAGCGCCAGCCAGAGCGCGGCGAATGCCAACGCGTTGGCCAGGGGCGTCTGTTCGCGCCGCAGCCAGCGGCTCCAGAGCCAGCCGAGCAGGGCGAAGAACAGCGCCAGTCCCGCGACGAAACCCAGGGTGAGGGCGCCCGCCAGTGGCGGCGAGGCCGCACCGAAGTCATGGATGCTGACGTAGACCCAGCTGACGCCGGAGCTGAACAGGCCGAAGCCGTAGCACCAGCCGCGCTGCGCGGCGTGTTTCGGCCCCAGCGTGCGCAACCCCGAATAGAGCAGAGCGATGGAGAGCAACGCCAGCGGCCAGATATCGAAAGGCGCCAGCGACAAAGTGGTCAGTGCGCCGCCAGCCATGGCAAGCAGATTGCCCGGCCAGCCGGGACGATTCATCCAGCGCATCGGCGCTCCTTGAAAAGACGGTCAGCGCGAATTCCGGCTCTACCGATTCTCACCTCTGATCCGGGTGAGTCGCAGCATGTGTACACGGCGGCTGTCGGCGTTGAGCACGCGGAAGCGGAAGCCGTCGATCTCGGTGATTTCGTTGCGCTTGGGCAAGTGGCCGAAGGTGCTCATCACCAGGCCCGCGACGGTGTCGAATTCATCGTCGGGGAAGGCGCTGTGGAAGAACTCGTTGAAGCTGTCGATGGGCGTCAGCGCCTTGACCAGGAAGTCGCCGCTGGGCAGCGGCCGAATGTAGCTGTCTTCCTCGATGTCGTGTTCGTCCTCGATGTCGCCGACGATCTGCTCGAGCACATCCTCGATGGTCACCAGGCCCGCCACGCCGCCGTATTCGTCGATGACGATGGCCATGTGGCTGTGGTTGGCGCGGAACTCGCGCAGCAGCACGTTGAGGCGCTTGGACTCCGGCACGAAGGTGGCGGGACGCAGCAGGTCCTTGATGTCGAAGCTGTGCTGGTCGTCCTGCAGGATCAGCGGCAGCAGGTCCTTGGCCAGCAGCACGCCGATCACCTCATCAAGGCTTTCGCCCACGACCGGGTAGCGAGAATGCGCGGCAGAGATGATGGCGGGCAGGAATTCCTTGGGCGACTGGTCGGCCCTGATGCTCATCACTTGCGAGCGCGGCACCATGATGTCGCGAACCTGAAGGTCGGCAACCTGGATGGCGCCTTCGACGATGGCCAGCGCTTCGTTGTCGAGCAGCTTGTTCTGATGGGCCCCGCGCAGCACCTCGAGCAGTTCGTCGCGGGTCTTGGGTTCGTGGGCAAAAGCCTGGGTGATCTTCCCAAGCCAGGACTTCTGCCCGTTGATTGATCGATCTTCACTCATGTCTTTGACTCAAAGGTCCTTTGGTTGCCCTTGGGGCTAATGTTCGGCGTAGGGGTCGGGATGGCCCAACTCCGCCAGCAGCTGGCGTTCGAGATCTTCCATCTCCTCGGCCTCGGCATCTTCAGTATGGTCGTAGCCCAGCAGGTGCAGGCAGCCGTGAATGACCAGATGCGCCCAGTGGGCCATCAGCGGCTTGCCCTGTTCGGCGGCCTCGCGGGCGACGACCGGAACGCAAATTACCAGATCTCCCAACAGGGGAATGTCCAGCAACTCGTCGGGAACGTCCGCCGGGAACGACAGCACGTTGGTGGCGTAGTCCTTCTGCCGCCAGGTGCGGTTCAGTTCGCGGCCTTCGGCTTCGTCCACCAGGCGGATGGTCAGCTCGGAATCGGCTGTGCGCTGGCGCAGCGCCAGCTCGCACCACTGGCGAAAGTCCTCGTCGCTGGGCGCTTCGCCCTGGCTGACGCGCTGCAGATCGAGCTCAAGCACTTCTGCCATCCTGCGTTCGAGCGGATGGCGCCTGCTTCTGCTCGAACGCCTCGTAGGCTTCGACGATGCGCTGTACCAGCGGATGGCGCACCACATCCTTGGGCTGGAAGTGAGTGAAGCTGATGCCGTTGACGTCCTTGAGCACCTCGATCACGTGGGCGAGCCCCGATTTGGTGCCCCGTGGCAGGTCCACCTGGGTGATGTCGCCGGTGATCACCGCGGTCGAGCCGAAGCCGATCCGGGTGAGGAACATCTTCATCTGTTCCAGGGTGGTGTTCTGGCTTTCATCGAGGATGATGAAGCTGTTGTTCAGCGTACGCCCGCGCATGTAGGCCAGCGGCGCGATTTCGATCACCTGCTTCTCGATCAGCCGCGCAACGTGCTCGAAGCCGAGCATCTCATAGAGCGCGTCGTACAGCGGGCGCAGGTAGGGGTCGATCTTCTGCGCCAGGTCGCCGGGGAGGAAACCCAGTTTCTCGCCGGCCTCGACCGCTGGTCGCACCAGCAGGATGCGGCGCACCTGCTCGCGCTCCAGTGCATCCACTGCAGCGGCCACGGCCAGATAGGTCTTGCCGGTACCGGCCGGGCCGATGCCGAAGTTGATGTCGTTATCCAGGATCGACTGGACGTAACGCTGCTGATTCGCGCCTCGGGGTCGGATGTTGCCCTTGCGGGTACGCAGCGTGATGTTCGGGATCGCGGAGGTTTCGCCCAGTTGCTCCATGCCCGATTCCTGCAGGAACAGGTGAACCATGTCCGGCGACAGCTCGGTGCTCTTGGTTTCGCGGTACAGGCGGCGCAGCAAGGTTTCAGCGGATTTGGCGACATCGGCGGGGCCGACCAGCTCGAACTGGTTGCCACGGTTGCGGATTTCCAGCGCCAGCCGCTGTTCGATCAGGCGCAGGTGCTCGTCGAGTTGGCCGCAGAGATTGGCGAAGCGGTCGGCATCAAAGGGTTCAAGGGTGAAGCGATGAGGTTCTATGGGGGCGTTCAAGGGCTTTTTGGTGACCGTGCTCGGCAGATAAGGAAAACGAAGAATAGCGCTGTAAATGGAAAAAAACAGCGGGAAACGATAAAAGCGATGGGCGTGAATCAGGCTTAGGGCCGGATCCGCGGCTTGCGTCGTTTCGAGAGGCGCAAGCCGCAGGTGCTCTGGCCGTCGCGCTCAGGCGACCAGCGTGCCACGCAGCGAGTGCGGCAGTGCGTCGTCGATCTGGACCTCGACGAACTGGCCGATCAGGCGTGGGTTGTCGCAGCGGAAATTGACGATGCGGTTGTGCTCGGTGCGGCCCTGCAGCATACCCGGGTCTTTTTTGGAATAGTCCGTGACGAGAATGCGCTGGGTAGTGCCCACCATCCGTCGGCTGTTCTCGAAGCCCATCTGGTTGATGCGCTGCTGGAGGATCGCCAGCCGCTGCTTCTTCACTTCTTCCGGCGTTTCGTCAGCCAGCTCCGCAGCCGGCGTGCCGGGGCGGGCGCTGTAGACGAACGAGTAGGAGAAGTCGAAGCCCACGTCTTCGATCAGCTTCATGGTCTGTTCGAAATCCTTGTCGGTTTCGCCGGGGAAACCAACGATGAAGTCCGAGCTGATCAGGATCTCCGGCACTGCCGCCTTGAGCTTGCGGATGCGCGACTTGTATTCAAGCGCCGTGTGGTTGCGCTTCATCGCGGCCAGCACTCGGTCGGAGCCGGACTGCACAGGCAGGTGCAGGTACTTCACCAGCTGCGGCAGGTCGGCGTGGGCCTGGATGATGGCGTCGGAGAACTCCAGCGGATGGCTGGTGGTGTAGCGGATGCGCTCGATCCCCTCGATCGCCGCCACGGCGTGGAGCAGGTCGGCGAAGTCGTGGCCATCGTGGCGGTAGCCGTTGACGTTCTGTCCGAGCAGGGTGACCTCTTTCACGCCGTTCTCGGTCAGGTGGAGGATTTCCGCCAACACATCGGGCATCGGCCGGCTGACTTCCTCGCCGCGGGTATAGGGCACCACGCAGAAGGTGCAGTACTTGCTGCACCCTTCCATCACCGAGACGAAGGCGGTGGGGCCGTCCACCCGTGGTTCGGGCAGGCGATCGAACTTCTCGATCTCGGGGAAGGAGATGTCCACCTGGGGCGTTTTGGTGGTGCGCACCGCATCGATCATTTCCGGCAGGCGATGCAGGGTTTGCGGGCCGAACACTACGTCGACATAGGGCGCGCGATCACGGATGGCGGCGCCTTCCTGGCTGGCCACGCAGCCGCCGACACCTATCACCAGTTGCGGGTTTTCCAGCTTCAGCTCACGCCAGCGACCCAGTTGCGAGAAGACCTTTTCCTGGGCCTTCTCCCGAATCGAACAGGTGTTGAGGAGGATCACGTCGGCTTCGGCCGCGTTCTGGGTTACCTCCATGGCCTGGCCTTCGCCCAGCAGATCCACCATGCGCGAGCTGTCGTACTCGTTCATCTGGCAGCCATGGGTTTCGATGAAAAGCTTACGGGTCATGGTACGGGCCGGCTTGTGCAAAAAATGACCGGCGATTATAGGCCGGGAGTAGGGGTGAGAAAAGCTGATAAGCATGGAAAGCTGTTGCAGGGGCCGTCAGTCTTGCTGGCCCTTCTATGAGCGCTGATCGCGAGCAAGCTCGCGCCTACAGAAACGGCGCGATATGAGGCATGGCTGTAGGAGCCAGCTTGCTGGCGATCCCGCTGGACGTCGACGCGAGCAAGCGGCCCTCAGCGCGGATTTTCGACGGTCTGCAGGTCCATCAGGTAATTGCGGAAGATCTGTCCCAGCACCTGGACGGCGATTTCCAGCTCGTCACGGCGCATCTGTGCCGAGACCCGGTCCGCGGTGTCCAGCGCCTCTTCGGCACCGTTTACCGCCGACATCTTCAGCAGGATGTAGGCCTGCACGTTGCTGGCCGGCACGCCTTCACCACGAAAGAACATGGTGCCGAGGCGGTGCTGCGCCAGCGCATGGCCTTTCAGCGACGCCTGCTCGAACCAGTGCAGCGCCTTGTTCAGGTCGCGCGGCGCGCGGCGGCCGTCGTAATGGAACTCGCCCAACTCGTAGGCGGCCTGCAGGTCGCCCTGGCTGGCCGCCTGCTGGCAGGCGCGCAGCGCGTCGGGAAGCTCCTCGGGAAGGGTATTGAGGGTGCAGCGGGCCGTTGCCGGAATCAGCAGGGAATTGCCGCCCGCAGCCGACAGCAGGGGCGATAGAAGCAACAGGCAACCCAACGTAAGGCTGCGACCGGTGCGAATCATGGCTCGAGGCGCCTCGAAGAGCAGGGCGTTGACAGAACTGGCCGGTCAGAAACGAGCCGGCCGTCACATTATGGATAAGCTCTCGCCGGCTTACAAAGCCTTTCACGGCGCGGAGTGCCTTTTATGCGGACGTTTCGACTCGTTCGTTCGAATTGTTTCGCAGATTCGGCAGCAGCCAGGCCAGCGGCAGGCAAGCCAGACCGAGGCAAAGCAGCTGGTAATCCGCAAGCGGCAGTGTCGGCCATGGCAGCGCCGCCAGCATCAACACGCAACCCAGCATGCCGGCGCCTGTCGGCAGTCGTGCCGGCCTTTGCACCAGGCCGGCATAAAGCACCAGCGAGGCGCTGCCGAGACCAAGGCCCAGCGCATAGGGCTCGCTCCAGCCGAGCTGGCGGGCCAGTTCGAAGAACGCGCATAGGCCGAGCACCATTCGTCCCCAACCGGGCCTACTCCAGGTCCAGCGGCTTGCCAGCGTCAGCGCGACGGTACCGATCAACGGAAAGCCGAGCAGCAGGGTCGCCTGCAACAGCCAGCGGCGTGCCTCCAGCGTGTCGAAGCCGAACGCCAGCTGCGCCACGGCGCAAGCGCCGGTGCCGGCGGCGAGAGCGAACGCCAGCTGGACGCAGAACAACGCGGGCTGGTAGGGCTCGCCGTAACCGCGGCGCGCGATGCCGAGACGGATCACACCAGCTGACGCGGCAAGCGTCAGCAGCGTGGCTTGCAACAGCTCAGGCACCGGATTTATGCCAGCTGGGCAAAGGCGCGCTCGGCGGCGTCCAGGGTGATCTTCAGCTCGGTTTCGCCATGGGCGATGGAGGTGAAACCCGCCTCGAACGCGCTCGGCGCCAGGTACACGCCACCGTCCAGCATCAGATGGAAGAAGCGCTTGAAGCGCTCGGCGTCGCTGGCCATCACGTCGGCGAAGGTGACGATGTCGTCGGCCCCGCTGAAATACAGGCCGAACATGCCGCCGACCTGGGTGGTGACGAACGGAATGCCAGCTGCCTCGGCGCGTTCCTTCAGGCCGGCCAGCATGCGCGTGGTGTAGTCGGTGAGCTCGGCATGGAAGCCGGGGCGGTTGATAAGATTCAGCGTGGTCAGGCCTGCGGCCATCGCCAGCGGGTTCCCCGACAGGGTGCCGGCCTGGTAGACCGGGCCGAGCGGCGCGACGCATTCCATGATGGCACGCTTGCCGCCGAAGCAGCCGACCGGCATGCCGCCGCCAATGATCTTGCCGAAGGTGGACATATCCGGCGTGACGCCGAAATGCGCCTGGGCACCGCCGAGGGCGACACGGAACCCGGTCATCACCTCGTCGAAGATCAGCACCACGCCGTGCTTGTCGCACAGGCTGCGCAGGCCTTCGAGGAAGCCCGGCGCCGGCGGCACGCAGTTCATGTTGCCGGCCACCGGTTCGACGATGATGCAGGCGACCTGTTCACCTTTCTCGGCCAGTGTGGCCTCGACTTCGGCCAGGTCGTTGTAGGCCAGGGTCAGGGTGTGCTTGGCGAAATCCGCCGGTACGCCGGCCGAGCTGGGCACGCCCTGGGTCAGGGCGCCGGAACCGGCCTTGACCAGCAGGCTGTCGGAGTGGCCGTGGTAGCAACCTTCGAACTTGATGATGGCGTCGCGACCGGTGTAGCCGCGGGCCAGGCGGATCGCGCTCATGGTCGCTTCGGTGCCGGAACTGACCATGCGCACCATCTCCATCGACGGCACCAGGCTGCAGACCAGCTCGGCCATCTGGGTTTCCATGGCCGTCGGCGCACCGTAGGACAGACCGTGGTCGAGCTGGCGGCGCACCGCGTCGAGCACGTCCGGGTGGCTGTGGCCGAGGATCATCGGGCCCCAGGAGCCGACGTAGTCGACATAGCGCTTGTCATCCTCGTCGATGACGTAGGCGCCCTCGGCGTGCTTGAGGAACAGCGGTGTGCCGCCGACGCTGCGGAAGGCGCGCACCGGTGAGTTGACGCCGCCGGGGATATGGGTCTGGGCGCTGGCGAACAGTATTTCGGAACGGGACATGCTGAACCTCTCGAAAAAAAGATGGGCGGGTCGGCGATGGCCCGCCGATGAAATCAGGGGATTGTGAACAGCCGACTGAAGGCTTGTGCGCGTTGTTCGACCTCGGCGGCCGAGTCGGCGGCGAACAGCGCGTGAATCACGGCGATCAGGTCGGCGCCCTGGGCGATCAGTCGTGGCGCCGTGTCCAGGGTGATGCCGCCAATCGCGACGATGGGTTGGCGAAAACGCGCACGGGCCTGTTGCAGCAAGGCATCGTCGGCGGCTGGGGCGCCGGGTTTGGTATTGGAATTGAAGAAACGACCGAAGGCGACATAGCTGGCGCCGTCCTCGATGGCCCGCTCGGCCAGTGTCAGCTGTGCATGGCAGGTGGCACCGACGATCGCCTGCGGACCGAGCCGTTCACGGGCGATGGCCAGCGAGCCGTCTTCCTGGCCCAGGTGCAGGCCGACGCCCAGATGGGCGGCCAGTTCCAGGTCGTCGTTGATGATCAGCGCCGCGCCGTGGCGCGCGCAGAGTTCAGCCAGTGCCTGGGCTTCACGCTGGCGGCGCGCTTCGTCGCCGGACTTGTCGCGGTACTGCAACAGCCGCACGCCGCCGCGCAGCGCGGCTTCGACGTAGGGCAGCAGGCGGCCTTCGGCGAGCAGCTGGCTGTCGGTGATCGCGTAGAGCCCGCGCAGCGGAGAGGTTTCGTTCATGCGCCGTGCCTCGCTCACAGTTCCAGCGGCAGACGGCGCGGGATGTACTGGCCGTGGCCCGGGGCTTCGGCGTCGCGCAGGGTGCGCCAGGTGTAGTCGAGGGCGGACTCGACCGCGCTGGTCAGGCTCTCGCCCAGGGCCAGGCGGCCGGCGAGGGTGCTGGCCAGGGTACAGCCCGAGCCGTGATAGCTGCCCGGCAACCGCTGGCAGGTGAAGGTGTGCAGGCTGCCGTCGCGGGCGTACAGCCGGTTGTGAACTTCGGTTTCGTCGCCATGGCCGCCGGTGATCAGCAGATGGCCTATGTAGGGGAGCAGCTTCTCGGCGCACTGATCCGCCGTGCCATTGGGCAGCTCGGCCAGAATCTGCGCCTCGGGCAGGTTCGGTGTGGCGATGGTGGCGACGGGGAACAGTCGCTCGCGCATGGCGAAGCCGACTTCGTCGCGGCCCAGCGCGCCGCCGCCGCCGGCACGCAATACCGGGTCGCAGACCAGCGGTACGCTGGGCAGCTTGCGCATGATGTCGAGCACGGTGTCGACCATCTCGACCGAGCCGAGCATGCCCAGCTTGACGGCGGCGACCGGCAGGTCGGCGATCACCGCGTTGGCCTGGGCCATGACCCAGTCGCGGTCGAGCACGCGGAAATCGGAAACATCGACGGTGTCCTGCACGGTCAGCGCAGTAACGGTCGGAGCGGCATGGCAGCCCTGGGCGAGCAGGGCCTCGATGTCCGCCTGCAGACCGGCACCACCACTGGGATCGTGGCCGGAAAGGCAGAGGACGACGGGACGGGAAGTTGGCGTTTTCATGGCGTGCGAGCTTAGCACTAAACGACGGGAAGACGATAAGAAGCGCCTGGGCTGGAAAGCTGGACGCAAAGGCGTTTTCGAGCTGGATGACGCCCAGGAAGCGTCCCTTGATTTGGCCGATACCGCGCTTTTTTTCGGCCATGGTCCATGCTTCACTGGGTCGCACCCCTGAGCCATGGAGCAATCGCCATGCAGCCGCATCTTCTTGCCGAAACCCATGAAGTCACCAACCAGGTGCCGCCACTCGAAGGCGCCAACCTCTACCGGCTCGACGTGCCGTTGCAGGAATGGGTCCAGCGTTATCAGGGCGGCTGGGCCGAAGCGCGCCTGGACGCCTATGGCGCGCTCGCGGGCGGGCCGCTGATGATGGCGGGTTTTCTCGCCAACGAGAACAAGCCGCTGTTCCGCAGCCATGATCGCTACGGTCATCGCATCGATCAGGTGGATTTTCATCCGGCCTATCACCAGTTGATGCAGGCCGCCATCGAGCACGGCATTCCCTCGTTGCCCTGGACCGATCCTCGACCGGGCGCCCATGTGGCCCGCGCAGGTCTGATGTACCTGCACAACCAGGCTGAAGCGGGCAGCAGCTGTCCGCTCACCATGACCTTCGCCAGCGTCCCTGCCCTGAAGTTGCGGCCGGATATCGCCGCGAAGTGGCTGCCCAAGGTGCTGGCGACCGAATACGACCCGCGCAACGTGCCGGTCGGCGACAAGCGTGGCGCCACCATCGGCATGGCCATGACGGAAAAGCAGGGCGGCACCGATGTGCGCGCCAATACCACCCGGGCCTGGCCGGTCGGTGCCGGCGGGCCGGGCCAGCCGTACGAGCTGGTCGGGCACAAGTGGTTCTGCTCGGCGCCCATGTGCGATGCCTTCCTGACCCTGGCGCAGACCGACAAGGGGCTGTCCTGTTTCCTGCTGCCGCGCCATCGCCCGGACGGCACACGCAACGCCTTCTACATCCAGCGGTTGAAGAACAAGCTGGGCAACTGGGCCAACGCCTCCAGCGAGGTCGAATACCGTGGTGCGCTGGCCTGGCTGATCGGCGAGGAGGGGCGCGGTGTGGCGACCATCATCGAAATGGTCGCCATGACCCGCTTCGACTGCATGATCGGCTCCAGCTCGCTGATGCGTCAGGCATTGACCCAGGCCCTCCATCACTGCGCGCACCGCCAGGTCGGCGGGCGGGCGCTGATCGAGCAGCCGCTGATGCGGAACGTGCTGGCCGACCTGGCATTGGAAAGCGAAGCGGCGTTGGCGCTGACATTGCGCATGGGTCGTGCGCTGGATAATCCGGATGACGAGCAGGAAGCCGGATTCGCCCGCCTGGTCACGGCGGTCGGCAAGTACTGGATCTGCAAACGCGCGCCGAACATGATCGCCGAGGCGTCCGAGTGCCTGGGCGGCGCCGGTTATGTCGAGGAGACCATACTGCCGCGGCTGTACCGCGAGGCGCCGGTCAATTCCATCTGGGAGGGCTCGGGCAACGTGCAGTGCCTGGACGTGCTGCGTGCCCTGTCGAAGGAGCCCGGCGTGCTCGACGCGCTCTTCGCCGAGCTTGGCGATGGTCACGGTGATCCGCGCCTCGGAAGGCATATCGAGGGGCTCAAGGCCGCGTTCCGCGACACCGAAGACATTCAGTACCGCGCCCGCCAGCTCACCGAGGATGTGGCGGTCGCGTTGCAGGCCAAGCTGCTGCTCGAAGCGGGCAACGCCGCGGTGTCCGACGCCTTCATCGCCAGCCGGCTGGAAGGGCGCGGGCACGCCTACGGCACTTTGCCGCGCGGGTTGGATATCGGGACGGTGCTGGCCCGCAGTGCGCCTGCCAGGGTATGACCTTTTCAGGTCGCTGAAACGAAAAAGCCCCGAGCCGGTGAAGGCTCGGGGCTTCGGGGGCAGCCTTGCGGCTGACTCGTCGCGTTACAGCAGCATGGTGCGGATGTCCGCCAGCAGCTCCGACAGGCGCTTGGTGAAGCGCGCCGCCGCGGCGCCGTTGATCACGCGGTGATCGTAGGACAGCGACAGCGGCAGCATCAGCTTGGGCTGGAAGGCCTTGCCGTCCCATACCGGCTGCATGGTCGCCTTGCTGACACCCAGGATCGCCACTTCCGGTGCATTGACGATCGGCGTGAAGCCGGTGCCGCCAATATGACCGAGGCTGGAAATGGTGAAGCAGGCGCCCTGCATCTCGTCCGCCGACAGCTTCTTGTTGCGCGCCTTCTCGGCCAGTGCCGCCGCTTCGCCCGCCAGTTGCAGCAGGCTCTTCTGGTCGACGTTGCGGATGACCGGCACCATCAGGCCGTCCGGCGTGTCCACGGCGAAGCCGAGGTGCACGTATTTCTTGCGGATCAGCGCCTTGCCGCTCGGCGCCAGCGAACTGTTGAAGTCCGGCAGTTCCTTGAGCAGATGTGCGCAGGCCTTGAGCAGCAACGGCAGCACGGTCAGCTTCACCCCGGCCTTTTCCGCGGCGGCCTTCTGCGAAACGCGGAAGGCTTCCAGCTCGGTGATGTCAGCCGATTCGAACTGGGTCACGTGCGGCACGTTGAGCCAGCTGCGGTGCAGGTTGGCGGCGCCGACCTGCATCAGGCGGGTCATCGCCACTTCCTCGACTTCACCGAAGCGGCTGAAGTCGACGGTCGGAATCGGCGGGATGCCCGCGCCGCCCGCAGCGCCTTCTGCCGGCGCCTGCTTGGCCTTGCCCATCATGCTCTTGACGTACGCCTGGACGTCTTCCTTGAGAATCCGCCCCTTCGGGCCGGTGCCTGAAACGTCCGCGAGATCGACGCCGAACTCGCGTGCCGTCATGCGCACCGCCGGGCCCGCGTGGACCTTGCTGCCAGCCTTGCTGGGGCCGCTCACCGCCGGCGCAGGCGTCGCCGCCGCCTTGGCTTCCGGCACGCCCTGCTTGTTCGGTGCCACGGCCTGCTGTTGCGGTGCGGCTTCCTCGCGCTTGGCCTCGGGCTTCTTCGCCGGGGCGGCGCCCTTCACCTTCAGCGTCAGGATCAGATCGCCGGTCTTGGCTTCGTCACCGACCTTGATCGACAGGGATTCCACCACGCCGGCCTTGGGCGCCGGAATCTCCATGCTGGCCTTATCGGATTCGAGCGTGATCAGCGACTGGTCCGCCTCGACGCTGTCGCCGGCCTTCACCATGACTTCGATGACGTTGGCGGCGCCGCTGGAGCCGATGTCCGGGATACGGACCTCTTCCACGGATTCGCCGGCCGGCTCGGCTGCTGGCTCTTCGGATGCTTCCGATTGCTGCGCCTTGGGCTTTTCCGCCGGTGCGCTGGCTGCGCTCGCAGGCTTGCTGGGCGCCGCGCCCTTGAGGATCAGGATCAGATCACCGGTCCCAACTTCGTCGCCCACCTTGACCGAAATGCTCTCGACGACGCCTGCCGCCGGAGAGGGAATCTCCATGCTGGCCTTGTCGGACTCGAGCGTGATCAGCGCCTGCTCGGCGTCGATGGTGTCGCCGGGCTTGACCGATACCTCGATCACGCTGGCTTTGCCCGAGGAGCCGATGTCCGGCACCTTGATTTCCTGGGATTCGCCTTCACCAGCCGAAGCCGAAGGATTTTCGTCACCCGCCGGTGTCGAGGCTTCGGTCTCGTCGGCAGGGCCACCGCTGGCGGCGCCGGCAGGCTCGTCCGCTGAAGCTGCAGCTTCTTCACCACTTTCGACTTCCAGCTCCAGCAGCTCGTCGCCTTCCTTCAGCTTGTCGCCCATCTTGACCTTCAGGCTCTTCACCACGCCGGCCTTGGGCGCGGGAATTTCCATGCTGGCCTTGTCGGACTCGAGCGTCAGGATGCTCTGGTCGGCTTCGATACGGTCGCCGACCTTGACGAACAACTCGATTACTTCACCCTCACCGCTGCCGATGTCGGGTACGCGTATGGTTTCACTCACAATAGATTCTCCTGTGCGCACGCAGCATCAGCAATCCAGCGGATTGCGCTTCTCGGGGTCGATACCGAACTCGGTAATGGCCTCGGCCACGACCTTGCGTTCGATGGCGCCGCGATCGGCGAGTGCCTGCAGCGCGGCGACAGTCACCCAGCGGCGGTCGACTTCGAAGAAGTCGCGCAGCTTGGCGCGCGAGTCGCTGCGGCCGAAGCCGTCGGTGCCCAGCACCTGGTATTCGCGGGACGGAACCCACTGGCGAATCTGGTCGGCGAACAGCTTCATGTAGTCGGTGGAGGCGATCACCGGGCCTTCGCGGCCTTCCAGGCACTGCTGGACGTAGCTCTTGCGCGGCTCCTCGGTCGGGTGCAGGCGGTTCCAGCGATCGACCGCCAGGCCGTCGCGGCGCAGCTCGTTGAAGCTGGTCACGCTCCAGACGTCGGCGCCCACGCCCATCTTGGCGAGGATGTCCACCGCAGCGCGCACTTCGCGCAGGATGGTGCCGCTGCCCAGCAGCTGCACACGGTGCTTGAAGTCGCCCTTGGCTTCCTCGAGCAGGTACATGCCCTTGATGATGCCGTCCTCGACGCCCTGCGGCATGGCCGGCTGCTGGTAGTTCTCGTTCATCACGGTGATGTAGTAGTAGACGCTCTTCTGCTGCTCCATCATCTCGTGCATGCCGTGATGCATGATCACCGCCAGCTCGTAGCCGTAGGTGGGGTCATAGCTGCGGCAGTTGGGGATGGTGCTGGCGAGGATGTGGCTGTGGCCGTCCTCGTGCTGCAGGCCTTCGCCGTTCAGCGTGGTGCGTCCGGAGGTGCCGCCCAGCAGGAAGCCGCGGGTCTGGGCATCGCCCGCCGCCCAGGCCAGGTCGCCGATACGCTGGAAGCCGAACATCGAATAGAAGATGTAGACCGGCAGCATCGGCTGGTTGTAGTTGCTGTAGGCGGTACCGGCGGCCATGAACGAGGAGAAGGCGCCGGCTTCGTTCAGGCCTTCCTGCAGGATCTGACCGTTCTTCTCTTCGCGGTAGTACATCACCTGGTCGCGGTCGACCGGCTCGTACAGCTGCCCCACGGGGGAGTAGATGCCGAGCTGGCGGAACATGCCTTCCATACCGAAGGTACGGGCTTCGTCGGCAAGGATCGGCACGATGCGCTTGCCCAGATCCTTGTCCTTGATCAGTTGCGACAGGATGCGGCCGAACGCCATGGTGGTGGAGATTTCGCGATCGCCGGAGCCATCGAGCACGGCTTTCAGGGTTTCCAGCGGTGGCGTCGGAATGCTGAAGCTCTTGGCGCGGCGCTGCGGCAGATGACCACCGAGCTTTTCGCGGCACTTGCGCAGGTAGCGCATTTCCGCGCTGTCTTCGGCCGGGCGGTAGAACGGCAGTTCTTCGAGCTGCGAGTCGTTGACCGGAATGTCGAAGCGGTCGCGGAACATCTTCAGGCTGTCGATATCGACCTTCTTGGTGTTGTGGGCGATGTTCTTCGCCTCACCGGCACCGGTGCCGTAGCCCTTGATGGTCTTGGCCAGGATGACTGTCGGCTGGCCCTTGTGGTTGACCGCCTGGTGGTAGGCCGCATAGACCTTGTAGGGATCGTGGCCGCCGCGGTTGAGCTTCCAGACTTCCTCGTCGGACATCTTCTCGACGCGCTTGAGCAGCTCGGGATCGGCACCGAAGAAGTGCTTGCGCACGTAGGCGCCGTCCTTTGCCTTGTAGTTCTGGTACTCGCCGTCGATCGCCTCGTCCATGCGGCGCTGCATGCGGCCGTCTTCGTCAGCGGCGAACAGCGGATCCCACAGGCGGCCCCAGACCACCTTGTTGACGTTCCAGTTGGCGCCTTTAAACACGCCTTCCAGTTCCTGGATGATCTTGCCGTTGCCGCGCACCGGGCCGTCCAGACGCTGCAGGTTGCAGTTGATGACGAACACCAGGTTGTCGAGGTTCTCGCGACCGGCCAGGGAAATCGCGCCGAGGGTTTCCGGCTCGTCGCACTCGCCGTCGCCGATGAAGCACCAGACGCGCTGCTTGCCGGCAGGAATGAAACCGCGGTTTTCCAGGTACTTCATGAAGCGCGCCTGGTAGATCGCGGTGATCGGGCCCAGGCCCATGGAAACGGTGGGGAACTGCCAGAAGTCCGGCATCAGGTGCGGGTGCGGGTAGCTCGAGAGCCCGTGGCCATCGACTTCCTGGCGGAAGTTCAGCATCTGATCTTCGGTCAGGCGGCCTTCGAGGAAGGCGCGGGCGTAGATGCCGGGAGAGGCATGGCCCTGGTAGTAGATCAGGTCGCCGCCGTGTTCTTCGGTCGGGGCCTGGAAGAAATAGTTGAAGCCGATGTCGTACAGGGTCGCGCTGGAGGCGAAGGTGGAGATGTGTCCACCCAGGTCGGGGTCCTTCAGGTTCGCGCGCATCACCATCGCCAGGGCGTTCCAGCGGACCAGGGAGCGAATGCGACGCTCCATGAACAGGTCGCCGGGCATCTTCGCTTCGCGGGTGACGGGGATGGTGTTGCGGTAGGGCGTGGTGATGCCGTAGGGCAGGGGTGTGCCGCTACGGGTGGCCAGTTCACCCATCCGGGTCATCAGGTAGTGGGCGCGGTCTTCACCTTCGCGATCGAGTACTGACTCGAGGGCGTCCAGCCATTCCTGGGTTTCGACGGGATCGAGATCTTGCATGGCTTGCTCCAGGGCGGAAAGGCTTCCAGAATCGGTTGCCTGCTTCGCTACCGGCTTTGTGGGCCGGTGCGTATGTTCTTGGATGTTTTGTTACCGGGGGTAGGTCCGGGCTTCTGTAGTTTTACTACAAAACCGTTTCCGAATCAGCCCCGCCGAGTATTCTTTCGTAGTAAAACTACAGCGTCAGCGTCTGAATCAGACTGTCATTGCTCACGGCCAAGGCTCTGGACCGGGCGATATCGCTGTTGCGACAGCCGTTATCGGCGCTTGAGGAACTTATCATGAGTCTGCCATCGCTGGTTGCAATGCCGACGCCGCTTCTGCCTTTGGTCCGTCGTGCCGAAGAGATGTTCCTCAGCGCATTGCGCGATCTGTCGGAGCAGGCGCTCGAACGCTTCGACGCTTGGCCGGCCGAGCGCCGTGAAGCCTTTGGCCGGGTCTGCGCGGCCAGCAACTTCGTGATCGAACAGGTTAGCCGAGATCCGGAGATGTTGCTGGGGCTGGCCGAGGCGGGGCTGCTGGAGCGCTCGCTGAACCTCGGTGAGATGCGTTCGTTGCTGGACGGCGAACTGGCCGACTGCGACGACGAACCGCGGCTGCAGCGTACCCTGCGGCGTTTTCGCAACCGCCAGCAGGTGCGGATCATCTGGCGCGACCTGACACGCCAGGCGGGCCTCGCCGAAACCTGCGGCGATCTGTCCGATCTGGCTGATACCTGCGTCGACCTGGCCTACCAGTGGCTGTACGCGCGCCATTGCGAGCAGCATGGGGTGCCCATCGGTGCCCGGAGCGGCAAGCCGCAGCACATGGTGATCCTCGGCATGGGCAAGCTCGGTGGCCACGAGCTGAACCTGTCCTCGGATATCGACCTGATCTTCGGCTACCCGGAAAGCGGCGAAACCCAGGGCGAGAAGCGCTCGCTGGACAATCACCAATTCTTCCTGCGGCTCGGCCAGCGCCTGATCAAGGTGCTCGATGCGCCCACCGTCGACGGCTTCGTATTCCGCGTCGACATGCGCCTGCGTCCCTACGGCTCATCGGGCGCGCTGGTGCTCAGCTTCAATGCGCTGGAGCAGTACTACCAGACCCAGGGACGCGACTGGGAGCGCTACGCGATGATCAAGGCGCGGGTGATCGGCGGCGATCAGAAAGCCGGCCGGGAACTGCTCAACATGCTGCGACCCTTCGTCTATCGGCGTTATCTGGATTTCTCTGCGATAGAGGCGCTGCGCGGCATGAAGCAGCTGATCCAGCAGGAGGTCCGGCGCAAGGGCATGGCCGACAACATCAAGCTGGGTGCCGGCGGCATTCGTGAAGTGGAGTTCATCGGTCAGGCGTTCCAGCTGATCCATGGCGGGCGCGATCTGAGCTTGCAGTTGCGCTCGTTGGCGCAGCTGCTGACGACCCTGGACGGGCAGGGCTACCTGCCTTCGACAGTGGTCAAGGAATTGCGCGAGGGCTATGAATTCCTGCGCTACACCGAGCATGCGCTGCAGGCCATCGACGACCGGCAGACGCAGATGCTTCCCGACAACCCGATCGATCGCGTGCGGGTCGCCTTCATGCTGGGTTTCGACAGTTGGGACGAGTTCCATGCGCGGCTGCTGTTTTGGCGCGAGCGGATCGACTGGCATTTTCGCCAGGTGATCGCCGATCCCGACGAGGACGAACTGAGCGAGGGTGAAGAGCTGGTCGGCGGTGAGTGGCTGCCGTTGTGGGAACAGGACTGGGACGAGGAATTCGCCTGCCGACAGCTGACCGAAGCGGGATTCCGCGACGGCCACGCGGCATGTCGTGGGCTGGCGGCGCTGCGCAGCGCGAGCCAGGTGCGGACCATGCAGCGGCTCGGCCGCGAGCGGCTGGATGCCTTCGTGCCGCGCCTGCTGGCGCAGGCGGTGGAGCAGGAAGATCCCGATCTGGCGCTGGAGCGGGTGCTGCCATTGATCGAGGCGGTGGCACGGCGCTCGGCCTACCTGGTGCTGCTGACCGAGAATCCCGGTGCCCTGCAGCGGTTGCTGGAGCTCTGCGCCGCCAGCCCCTGGATCGCCGAGCAGATCGCGCGCTTCCCACTGTTGCTCGACGAACTGCTCAACGCCGGCCGCCTGTTCAAGCCGCCGCAGGCGCCGGAGCTGGCGGCCGAGCTCAACGAGCGGCTGGCGCGCATTCCCGAGGACGATCTGGAGCAGCAGATGGAGGCGCTGCGCCATTTCAAGCTGGCGCACCGGCTGCGGGTGGCGGCGTCGGAAATCGCCGGCACACTGCCGCTGATGAAGGTCAGCGATTACCTCACCTGGCTGGCCGAGGCGATTCTCAAGGAAGTCCTGGCACTGGCCTGGCGGCATACGGTCGCCCGCCACGGCCAGCCGAAACGCAGCGATGGCTCGCCGTGCGACCCGGCGTTCATCATCCTCGGCTACGGCAAGGTCGGCGGCATCGAGCTGGGCCACGGGTCCGACCTGGACCTGGTGTTCATCCACGATGGCGACTCCAATGCCGAGACCGACGGCGCCAAGCCGATCGATGGCGCGCAGTTCTTCACCCGCCTCGGTCAGCGCATCATCCATCTGCTCACCACCCAGACCACTTCGGGGCAGCTCTACGAAGTGGACATGCGCCTTCGGCCCTCGGGCGCATCGGGTTTGCTGGTCAGTTCGCTGAGTGCCTTCGAACGCTACCAGGCACAGGAAGCCTGGACCTGGGAGCACCAGGCGCTGGTGCGCGCGCGAGTGCTGGTGGGCTGCCCGCAATTGACGGAGGATTTCGAGCGCGTGCGTGCCGAGGTGCTCGGTCGGCAGCGCGATGTGGAGGCGCTGCGCCAGGAGGTCAGCGAGATGCGCGCGAAGATGCGCGACAACCTCGGCACGCGCATTACCCAAGCGGGCATGGCCGACAAGGCGTTCGAGGCGGAGGTGGACTTCAATCTCAAGCACGACGCCGGTGGTATCGTGGATATCGAATTTATGGTGCAATACGCGGCTCTGGCGTGGTCGCACCAGCATCCACAACTGCTGCGCTATACCGATAACATCCGCATTCTCGATGGGTTGGAGCAGGCCGGGTTGATGACCGGCGATGAGGTTCGGCTGCTGCAGGACGCCTACAAGGCCTACCGTGCCGCGGCCCACCGGCAATCACTGCAAAAATTGCCTGAAGTGGTGAGCGGGGACCGATTTCATGACGAGCGTCGCGCGGTCATGCGCATCTGGCGTGAGCTTGGGCTCCGCTGAGGCTCGTCGGTAACCCAACGTAATTGAATTTCGAGGTGGCAACAAATGTCGATGGCCGATCGTGAGGGCGTGATCTGGTATGACGGCGAACTGGTCGAATGGCGCAACGCGACCACTCATGTGCTGACCCACAGCCTGCACTACGGCATGGGCGTGTTCGAGGGCGTGCGCGCCTACAACACCCCGCAGGGTACGGCGATCTTCCGCCTGCAGGCGCACACCGACCGCCTGTTCGATTCCGCCCACATCATGGGCATGAAGATTCCTTTCACCAAGGAACAGATCAACGAGGCGACCCGCGCGGCAGTGCGCGAAAACAATCTCGAAACGGCTTACGTGCGTCCGCTGGTGTTCTACGGATCGGAAGGCATGGGCATCCGCGCCGACAACCTGAAGGTGCACGTCGTCGTCGCTGCCTGGCACTGGGGTGCCTACATGGGCGACGAAGCGCTGGAGAAAGGCATCAAGATCCGCACCAGCTCCTTCACCCGGCATCACGTCAACATCACCATGACCCGCGCCAAGTCCAGCGGCAGCTATGTCAACTCGATGCTGGCGCTGCAGGAAGCGGTGTCCGCCGGTGCCGACGAGGCGCTGCTGCTCGATCCGGAAGGCTACGTGGCCGAAGGCTCCGGCGAGAACATCTTCATCATCAAGGACGGCGTGATCTACACCCCGGAAGTCACCGCCTGCCTGAACGGCATCACCCGCGGCACCGTGCTGACCCTGGCGCGCGAGCTGGGTATCGAGATCGTCGAGAAGCGCATCACCCGCGACGAGGTCTACATCGCCGACGAGGCCTTCTTCACCGGCACCGCTGCCGAGGTCACGCCGATTCGCGAGCTCGACGGTCGTCAGATCGGCATCGGCCGCCGCGGCCCGGTCACCGAGAAGCTGCAGAAGGCCTACTTCGACCTGGTCACCGGCAAGACCGATGCGCACGCCGAATGGCGGACGTTGGTCAGATAAGCCAGCGGTTGGAAGCCGAGGGCCGGCGGTGAAACGCTCTCCGGCACCTGCTTCCAGCTTCACGCTTATGGCTTTCAGCTTATGAACATACTGATCGTAGGTCCCAGTTGGGTTGGCGACATGGTGATGGCGCAGACGCTGTTCGTCTGCTTGAAACAGCGCCATCCCGACTGCCAGATCGACGTGCTGGCGCCCGAGTGGAGCCGGCCGATTCTCGAACGCATGCCCGAGGTGCGCCAGGCCCTGAGTTTCCCGCTTGGCCACGGCGTGCTGGACCTGGCGACCCGGCGCACCGTCGCGCAGGGCCTGCGTGGTCAGTACGACCAGGCGATCCTGCTGCCCAACTCTTTGAAGTCCGCTCTGGTGCCGTTCTTCGCCGGCATTCCCAAGCGTACCGGCTGGCGCGGCGAGATGCGCTTCGGCCTGCTCAACGACATGCGCAAGCTCGACAAACAGCGCTACCCACTGATGATCGAGCGCTTCATGGCGCTGGCGTTCGAGGCGGATGCCGAGCTGCCCAAACCCTATCCGCAGCCGCGCCTGCAGATCGACGAAGCCAGCCGCGTGGCGGCGCTCGCCAAGTTCGGCCTGGAGCTGGATCGCCCGGTGCTGGCGCTGTGTCCAGGCGCCGAATTCGGTGAAGCCAAGCGCTGGCCCTCCGGCCATTACGCCGCCGTGGCCGAGGCGAAGATTCGTGCTGGCTGGCAGGTGTGGCTGTTCGGCTCGAAGAAGGATCATCCGGTGGGCGAGGCGATCCGCGGCGAGCTGATCCCCGGCCTGCAGGAGGAGGCGACCAACCTGTGCGGCGAAACCAGCCTGGCCGAGGCCATCGATCTGATGTCCTGTGCCAGCGCGGTGGTTTCCAACGACTCCGGTCTGATGCACGTGGCTGCTGCGCTCAACCGTCCGCTGGTGGCGGTGTATGGTTCGACGTCGCCGCAGTTCACGCCACCGTTGGCTGAGCAGGTGGAAATCGTCCGCCTGGGGCTCGAATGCAGTCCCTGTTTCGACCGTACCTGCCGTTTCGGCCACTACAATTGCCTGCGCGACCTGCATCCGCAGCCGGTGCTGGATGCGCTGCAACGCCTGGCCGGCGACCCGCTGGCCGACCCGCTGCCGCTGGAGCACTGAGTGCGCGTTCTGCTGATCAAGACCTCGTCGCTGGGCGACGTCGTGCATACCTTGCCGGCATTGACCGATGCGCAACGGGCGATTCCCGGCATCCAGTTCGACTGGGTGGTCGAGGAAGGTTTCGCCGAGATTCCCGCCTGGCATCCGGCGGTGGCTCAGGTGATTCCGGTGGCTATCCGCCGCTGGCGCAAGAACCTCTGGCAGACACTGCGCTCCGGCGAATGGCGGCGCTTCAAGGCGCGTCTGCGGGAAACCCGTTACGACCTGGTGATCGATGCCCAGGGCCTGCTGAAAAGCGCTTGGCTGACCCGCTACGTCAAGGCGCCGGTGGCCGGCCTGGACCGCGACTCGGCACGCGAGCCGTTGGCCTCGCGCTTCTATGACCGGCGCTACGCCGTGCCGCGCGACCAGCATGCGCTGGAGCGGGTGCGCCAACTTTTCGCCCAGGCACTGGGCTACGAATTACCGCAGGGCATCGGCGATTACGGCCTGGATCGCACCCAGCTGGCCACGCCGGGCGAGGAACCCTATCTGCTGTTCCTGCATGGGACCACATGGCCGAGCAAGCACTGGCCGGAAGCCTATTGGCGCGAGCTGGCCGAGCGCATGAGCGCCTTCGGCTGGGCGATTCGCCTGCCGTGGGGCAATGCCGAGGAAAAGGCCCGCGCCGAACGCATCGCCGAGGGCATCGCCGGTGCCTCGGTATTGCCCCGGCTGAATCTCGGCGGCGTGGCCAAGGTGGTCGCCGGTGCCCGTGCCTGCGTGGCGGTGGACACCGGGCTCGGGCATCTGGCTGCCGCACTGGATGTGCCGAGCATTTCGCTTTACGGTCCGACCCTGCCGGGCCGCGTAGGCGCCTACGGTCGCTCGCAGGTGCATCTGTGCGCCAGCGGCCCGGATGCCGGCAAGGGCGACCGCGTCAAACCCTGCTTCGACGACCTGCTGCCCGAGCGCGTCGCCAGCGAACTCAAGGCCCTGTTGCGGTCAGCGGAGACGAACTGATGCAATTGGCCTTTATCCTCTACAAATACTTTCCCTTTGGCGGGCTGCAGCGCGATTTCATGCGCATCGCCCTGGAGTGCCAGCGCCGCGGCCACGGCATCCGTGTCTACGCGATGATCTGGGAAGGCGAGGTGCCGGACGGCTTCGAGGTACTGATCGCACCGGTCAAGGCGCTGTTCAACCACACCCGCAACGAGCGCTTCACCGCCTGGGTCGAGCGTGACCTTGCCGCGCGCCCGGTGGATCGTGTGGTGGGTTTCAACAAGATGCCCGGGCTGGATGTCTACTACGCCGCCGATCCCTGCTTCGAGGACAAGGCGCAAACCCTGCGTAATCCGATCTATCGCCGCTGGGGGCGCTACAAGCACTTCGCCGAGTACGAGCGCGCGGTGTTTGCCCCCGACTCGAAGACTGACGTCTTGATGATTTCCGAAGTGCAGCAGCCGCTGTTCGTCAAGCATTACGGTACGCCGGCCGCACGCTTTCACCTGCTGCCACCGGGCATCGCCCAGGACCGCCGTGCACCGGCCAATGCGGCTGAGGTCCGCGCAGAGTTTCGCGAGGAATTCGAGCTGGGCGCTGATGAGCTGTTGCTGGTGCAGATCGGCTCGGGCTTCAAGACCAAGGGTGTCGACCGCAGCCTCAAGGCACTCGCCGCACTGCCGCGCGAGCTGAAGAAGCGCACCCGGCTGTACGTCATCGGCCAGGACGATCCCAAGCCCTTCCAGCTGCAGGCCAAGGCGCTGGGGGTGTCGGGCCAGGTGGAGTTTCTCAAGGGTCGCAGCGACATTCCGCGCTTCCTGCTCGGCGCCGACCTGTTGATTCACCCGGCCTACAACGAAAACACCGGCACCGTGCTGCTGGAGGCGCTGGTGTCTGGCCTGCCGGCGCTGGTCACCGATGTCTGTGGTTACGCCCACTACATCGAGGATGCCGACGCCGGACGCGTGGTGCCGAGCCCGTTCGAGCAGTCCACGCTGGACAGCATGCTGGCGCAGGTGCTCGCCGACGATGAACAGCGCGCCATCTGGCGCCGTAATGGCCTGATCTATGCCGATAGCGCCGATCTCTATTCGATGCCGCTGAAGGCTGCGGATGTAATTCTGGCGGGGCGCCCATGAATGCTTTTGTAGGAGCCAGCTTGCTGGCGATCCTGACTGCACAAGAGCATCGCCAGCAAACGGGCTCCTACAGGGAGGCCGCATGCGCCTGATTCTCGCTGAGCCCTTTAAAACCCTCTGGCGCGACAAGGACGCCTTCGTCGAAGTCGAGCACCTGGAAGGGCAGGTCTACCGCGAGCTGGAAGGCCGTCGCACCCTGCGTACCGAGGTCGACGGTCGCGGCTACTTCGTCAAGATTCACCGCGGCATCGGCTGGGGTGAGATCGCCAAGAATCTGCTCACCGCCAAGGCTCCTGTGCTCGGCGCCGGCCAGGAGTGGCGCGCCATCCAGCGCCTGCACGAGGTCGGCGTGCCGACCATGACTGCCGTCGCCTACGGTGAGCGCGGCAGCAACCCAGCGACGCAGCACTCGTTCATCATCACCGAAGAGCTGGCGCCGACCATCAGCCTGGAAGACTTCGCGGCCAACTGGCTCGAGCAGCCACCCGCGCCGACACTCAAACGCGCCCTCATCGCCGAAGTTGCGCAGATGGCTGGCACCATGCACCGTGCCGGGGTCAATCATCGGGACTTCTACATCTGTCACTTCCTGCTGCACACCGACAAGGCAGTGACCGCCGACGATTTCCGCCTGTCGCTGATCGACCTGCACCGCGCCCAGACCCGTGCCGCCACGCCACGCCGCTGGCGCAACAAGGATCTGGCCGGACTGTATTTCTCTGCGTTGAATATCGGCCTGACCCGCCGCGACAAACTGCGTTTCCTGCGCGGGTACTTCCAGCGGTCGTTGCGGGAGATTCTCGCAGATGAGGCAGCGTTGTTGAGTTGGCTGGAGAGCAAGGCCGAGCGTTTGCAGATTCGTTATGAGCGTAGATACGCCCCGGGAGCACAAGAGTGAGCGCCTGGACGGTCGTCATGGGAACGAGCGCAGAAGCGGCCGAGGCCTTTGCCGATCTGGACTCGGTATTCGCGCTCGAGGGTGAGCCGATCGCACGCGACCCGCTGTCGGAAGTGATTCGTGTCGAACTCGGTGGTTTACGCTATTACGTCAAACGCTACTGGGCTGCAGGAAAGGGATTGCGCCGCTACTTGGGTCGTCCCAGGGTCAAGGCCGAATGGCAGAATCTCAAACATTTCGAGCGCTGGGGGATACCCGTGGCGCCTCTGGTGGCATGGGGCTTGGAGCGTCGTGCTGGAGCATTTTCGCGTGGAGCGCTGATCACGCTGGAAGTGCCCAGAACCATGGACATGGCCGCGATCGCCACCCATGCGGATCCGCGACTGGCTGACCGCCACTGGGTCGAGCACATCAGCCGACAGGTGGCTCAGGCGACACGTACGCTGCACGATCACCGCTTTGCCCACAACGATCTGAAGTGGCGGAACCTGCTGGTCAACGATACTGGCGAACTTTTCCTGATCGATTGTCCGTCCGGTGATTTCTGGCGCGGGCCCTTTCTGCGTCGCAGAATCATCAAGGACCTGGCGTGCCTGGACAAGGTGGCCAAATACCGCCTGAGTCGCACCCAGCGGCTGCGCTTCTTTCTGCAGTACCAGCAGCGTACGCGCTTGGTGCCGGGTGATCGCGCCTTTATCGATCAGGTGCTCAAGTATTTCGAGGGACGCGAATGAGTGAGCATTTTTCCGCGAGTGACAGGGCGCTCCTGCAGGCGCATGGATTGGATAGCTTCGATGCGCTCTGGGCGCTACAGCTCGATTCGGTGGATGCGCCGAACAACGCGCGCGGTGGTTGGAGCAGCGTTTTCCGCCTGGAACTGGGCGAGACGGCCTATTACCTCAAGCGCCAGAGCAATTACCTGACCCATACCCTGCACCGCCCGTTCGGCGAGCCGACGTTCGCCTGCGAGTTCCGCAATATCCGGCGGTACCAGCGCCTGGGAATTCCCACTCTGCAGGCGGCATACTTCGGCGAGCGCCGCATTGCTGGCGAGCGCCGCGCCATTCTGCTCACTCGCGCGCTGGATGACTGGCGGGATCTGCACGGCTGGCTGGACGACTGGCGCGAGCTGGATGCTCCGACGCGCGAGGCGCTGCTGCTAGCCTGCGCCGAGCTTGCACGAACCCTGCACCAGGCCGGCCAACGCCATGGCTGCTTCTATCCCAAGCATATCTTTCTGCGTCCGGCCGGCGAGCGGTTCGAGGCGTGCCTCATCGATCTGGAGAAGACCCGTCCTCTGCTGCTTGGACGACGTGATCGAACTCTCGACCTCGAGGCGCTGATCCGGCGTGCGGCGATCTGGAGCGAAGGCGAGGTGCGGCAATTGATCGAGAGCTATCTCGCGCCAGATGCCGGTGAGTCGGTTGTCGATATCTGGTTGGATAAAATCGCCGGGCGCCGACAGCGCAAGGCAGTACGCGCATGAAACTGACAGAACTCGCTCAGGCCGGCCGCTCCCCGGTAATACCGCTGATGCTGGCATTGCCCGCTGGTGAACTGAAGGTGCAGCAGTGGCTGCGTGTACTGCCGGGGCAGCGCTATGTCGGAAAGGCGCTCTGGCAAGGCCGCGAGGTACTGGCCAAGTTGCTGGTAGGAAGCAAGGCCGAGCGGCATTTCGAGCGTGAGCGGCGCGGTGCCCGATTGCTTGCGGAACAGGGCATGACTACGCCAGCACTACTTGCCGAAGGTTTGGCGGAGGGGCAGGGTGGTTGGCTGTTGTTCGACTACCTGGCCGGAGCCGAAAGTCTGGAGCAGGCGTGGCGCGAGGTGGCGCGGCAACCCATGCTGTCCGATGCGCAGCAGGGCGTGCTGGGCGAGGCGCTTGGCGCCATTGCACAGTTGCATGCCAAGGGGCTTTGGCAGAGCGACCTGCATCTGGAGAATCTGCTGCGGCATGAGGGAAAACTGCATCTCATCGACGGCGGTGGCGTACAGGCGCAGACACCGGGTCAACCGCTCGAGCGTGACAAGGTGCTGGCGAACCTCGGCGTGTTCTTCGCTCAGTTGCCTGCCAGCCTGGAGCCTCATATCGAGGAATTGCTCGTGCATTACCTGTTGGTCAATGGCGAGCATGCGCTTCCCCTGGAGGCCTTGCTACGGGAGATTGCCAGCGTGCGACGCTGGCGGCTGCGAGACTACCTCGGCAAGCTTGGGCGTGATTGTTCCTTGTTCAGCGCAAGCCGCCGCTTAAGCCAGCTGCGTGTCGTGCGCCGCGAGGAAGAGTCGGCCCTGCAGGAGCTGCTGGTTGCACCTGATGTGGCTGTCGAAACGGGGCGAGCGCTGAAGCTGGGCGGTAGTTCGACAGTAGCGCTAATCGAGCAGGGTGGCCGGCGACTGGTGATCAAACGCTACAACATCAAGGGCGTTGGACACTGGCTACGTCGCTGCTGGCGTCCGAGTCGCGCCTGGCACAGCTGGGTCGAAGGCAATCGCCTGATGTTTCTCGATATCGCCACGCCCCGACCGCTGGCAGTGCTGGAGTTGCGTTGGCTGGGGCTACGCCGACGCAGTTATCTCGTTACCGAGTACGGCGCGGGTGAGGATATCGCTACCCGTTTCCAGCCATATCTCTCCAGTCCACCGCCTGAAGCCGAGTTGTTGGCACTTGATCAGCTGTTTGCCGCATTGCTGCGTGAACGAATCAGCCATGGCGACATGAAGGGCACCAACCTTTTGTGGGAGCAGGGCTGCTGGGCGCTCATCGACCTCGATGCGGTTCAGCAGCACGGTAGCGATGCCAGTTTCGCCCGTGCCTACGCCAAGGATCGTGCAAGATTCCTGCGAAACTGGCCGACCGACTCGGCGCTTCATCGCCTGCTTGAAGAGCGTCTGCCACGACTCTGACCTTTCTGAACCCGTGTGCCGTTCGTAGCCTGCGCGAAGTTTCGCGCTTTGTCGTGTACTTCCTCGGCAGCCGTGTCGGTATAATTCCGCTCTTTGTCAGTGATCGCGTACCGCGATCGTGTCCGATATTCCGTGATAGCCTTGCGCTATTACCTGTTCCAGAGGCCTTCCTGTGGCATTGACGATTCTCGGCCTTTCCGGCGCCCTCAGTCATGATCCTTCCGCCGCTCTGTACATCGACGGCAAACTGATCGCAGCCGTCGAAGAAGAGCGTTTCGTGCGCGACAAGCATGCCAAGAATCGCATGCCCTACGAGTCGGCCAAGTTCTGCCTGGAGCAGGCCGGCATCAAGCCGTCCGACGTCGACGTGGTGGCGATTCCCTTCGCGCCCATCAGCATCTTCGAGAAGGCCCGCTGGCACTACGCCAAGCGCTACTGGTACGCGCCGGATCGCGCGCTGGATGCCATTCTCATGGGCAACCGTCGCTACCATCGCTACAAGAAGCGCATCCAGTGGTGCCTGCAGCAGCTCGGCTTCGACCTGAAGAAGGTCAAGCTGCAGCCGGTCGAGCATCATCTGGCCCACGCCTCCAGTGCCTACCATTGCTCCGGTTTCACCGAGAAGACCGCCATCCTCGGTATCGACGGCAAGGGCGAATACGCCACTACCTTCTTCGGCTGGGGCGAGAACGGCAAGATCCACAAGATCAAGGAATTCTACGACCCGGATTCGCTGGGCGGCCTGTACGGTGCGATCACCGAATACCTCGGCTTCGAGATGCTCGACGGTGAGTTCAAGGTCATGGGCATGGCGCCCTATGGCGACGCGGCCAAATACGATTTCTCCCGTCTGGCCAAATTCGAGAACGGCGAGCTGACCATCAACACCGACTACGCCAACGTCATCGGTTTCCGTCGCTACAAGGAAAACGGCAAGGGTTACTACTTCTCGCCCAAGCTGATCGACTGGCTCGGGCCCAAGCGCGAAGGCGATATCGCCGACGACCCGTACATCCATTACGCCGCCGCCATGCAGGCGCTGTTCGAGAAGCTGGCGCTGGAGATGATGGACTACTATCTGGGCGACATCATCAAGCAGACCGGCAAGATCGCTTTCGCCGGCGGCTGCGCGCTGAACGTCAAGCTCAACCAGAAAATCATCGCCCGGCCCGAGGTGAAGGAGCTGTTCGTTCAGCCCGCTTCCGGCGACGCCGGTACCGCGGTGGGTGCCGCCGCCTACGTCTCCCACCAGCGCGGCGTGTCGGTGGAAAAGATGGAACACGTCTACCTCGGCCCGTCCTACAGCAACGAGGACGTCATTGCTGCCTGCGCCCGCCACCCCAACAAGCCGGTGTGGCAGAAGATCGACGACGTCCCCGAGCGCATCGCCAAAATCATGGTCGATGGCAACCCGGTCGCCTGGTTCCAGGGGCGTATGGAATTCGGTCCGCGCGCCCTCGGCGGCCGCTCCATCATTGGCTGCCCCAGCGTGCCGGGTGTGGCCGACCGTATCAACGAGCAGATCAAGTTCCGCGAGCGCTGGAGACCCTTCTGCCCCTCGATGCTCGATACCGTCGCGTCGCAGATGCTCAAGGTCGACCATCCCAGCCCCTTCATGACTTTCACCTTCGAGGTCAATGAAGGCTGGAAGGAGCGTGTCGGCGAAGTCGTCCACGAAGATGGCACCTCCCGCGCCCAGGTGCTCAAGCGCGAATACAACCCGCGCTGGTACGACCTGATGCTGGAGCTGGAAAAGCTCACCGGCAACGGCGTCTCGCTCAATACCTCCCTCAACCGCCGCGGTGAGCCGATGATCTGCTCGCCGACTGATGCGTTGAATATGTTCTATGGGTCGGATCTGCAGTATCTGATCATGGAAGATATCCTCGTGGTGAAGGAAGAGAAGAGCGGGTATGACGTCCTCTGAAACGCTGATCAGCGTCGTCATCCCGACTTATAACTATGCGCTGACTCTGCCACGTGCAGTGGAGTCTGTGTTGGCGCAACTGGATGAAGCCGTCGCAGAACTGATCGTGATCGATGATGGTTCGAGCGATAACACGCCGCAGGTAATCGAAACGCTTTTGGCCAGTCAGCCTGGGCGGTTCCGAGCGCTGCGCAAGGAGAATGGTGGGTCGGCATCGGTGCGGAATAGAGGCATCCGCGAAGCCAGGGGGACGTATCTGGTTTTTCTCGACGCCGATGACGAGATGGCTCCCGGGGCGCTGGAAGCGCTGGTGCAGCACATCGAGCGGCACCCCGAGACGCGTATGGTCATCGGTGGTCACGATGCGATCTTGAGCAATGGCAAGTGTCGCTCCTATACCCCTCCCACTCTGCCGGAATCACGCCTGGACAGGCTGCGTGGTTACCTGCTGGACAAGCGGTTCGCGTTGTCCAACGGAGCCTGCGCCATGCATTGCGAGGTGTTTTCGCGCGGTGGCTATCCCGAGCAATTCCGTAGTGCAGAAGATATCCCGGTATTCAGTCAGGTGCTGGCCAATTATCCGTGCACAGTGCTGGCGCAGCCCCTGGCTGTGATTCACAAACATGACGACAGCCTTCGACATCAGTTCAGTCATGCCAAAGCCGGAGGATTGGCATTGGTTGATGAGGTCTTTTCACCGCAACGGTTGGACGAGGAATTTCAAATATTGAAAAAGGAATTTGCCGTGCAGCGATGCCTGTCGTTGTTTCGCAGCGCTTATTTGGCGGGTGATGCTGGCGCCGCCAAGGAGTACTTTCGTACGGCGTTACGGCATGACCGCCGTGTACTGTTGAATGTTTCCTATGCGCGCAAGGCGCTGCGGTTGTGGCTGGGCAGTTAGCAATGACTCGTAAGATCAAAGTTTTACAGCTGCAGAATCGCTATAACGTCAATGCTTCGGATCTCGCCGAACAGGTAATTCAAGGGTTACCGACGCAAACCTACGAGGTGACCACCGTATTTCTGCGTGGCCGACCAAAACCTGGCGAGCCTGAAAGCCGGGCGGCACGCTCGGTGTATTTCGACTTGAGCAGCGCTTCGACCAAGGGGCTGCGTCTCAAAGCACTTTGGCTGCTGTACAGGCATTGTCGTGCTCAGGGCTACGATGCGGTCATTGCACATCGTTTCAAGCCTATCAATATGATGATGCTGCTGAATCTCGTTCTGCGCATACCAGCCTGTGTCGGGGTCTTGCATGGCCTTGGCGAGTATGATCGCCCTTATCGCCGCTGGGAAAGTCGCGCCTTGATCAGTAAGGCTTGGCGAATGGTGGGAGTTTCCCGCGCTGTTTGCGATGACTTGATCAACAGCGGTGCGGGCTTCAAACCGTATAACGTTCGGCAGATCAACAACGCTATCGATATTTCTCGCGCCGAACGCTTGCAACATCCCAAGCCGCAAGCACGGCAGTTGCTGGGCTTACCCGAGGATGCGTTTGTGATCGGTACCATCGGACGCTTGGTTCCGGCCAAAGGGCATGTCCAGTTGCTGGAGGCGTTCAGCGAGATAAAGGATGATTATCCTCAAGCGCTACTGGCCATTATTGGCGAGGGACGCTTACGCCAGGAAATGGAGGCGATAATCCAGGCTCGCCAGTTGGGCGGGCGGGTACGTTTGCTGGGGGCAAAGGACGATGCCCTGCAATATGTCAGAGCCTATGATGTTTTCGTGATGTCTTCTGTCAGTGAAGGCTTGCCTCTGGCACTGCTTGAGGGGATGAGTGCCCGCTTGCCGGTTGTCGGCTCGGATATCGACAGCATGCGACCAATTCTGGAGGACAGTGGTGGGCGTACTTATCCTGCTGGCCAGCCGATGTTATTGGCGGAGCGGTTGCGGGAGATTGTTTTGCTGACACCCCAGGAGCGCGCAAAAGAGGGGCAGCGAACATACGAGTATCTTTGTCGGGCGCATGCTATTGAGGATTTTCGCAAGCAGTACCGAGATCTGCTCGAAGAAATGCTGAGTAATGGAAAGCGGAACCATGAGTGATCTCGATTTCCCACTCGTAACGGTGATTATCGCCTCGTACAACCACGGGCCTTACATCGAAGAGAGCATTCTGAGCGTTCTGCAGCAGACATATCCAAATATTGAGCTGTTGGTCGTGGACGATGGTTCGAAGGATGACAGCGTCGAGCGAATTCAGCGCTTGCAGGAGAGATACGAGTTTGATTTTCGTACTCAGCCCAATCAAGGCCTTGCCCGAACGCTGAATGATTGCATTGCTAGAGCTCAAGGAAATCTGATCGCGCCACTTGGCTCGGATGATGTGATGTTGCCGGGGCGTATCGCCACTCAGGTGGCTTATATCCAGGACAAGCCAGAGGTAGGGATCTGCGCGGGAAACATCCAAACGATCGATGCCCAAGGCAATATCATTCAAAGGCGCTGCCGAGTCAGAGAGTTTCGTCGGTTGGACTTCAATGCGATGTTCAACGCAACGGATGTCGGGCCTCCTGCTCCGACATTACTATTTCGGCGCGAAGCGCTGGAAGCGGTAGGGGGCTTTGATCCGGAGATACGTCTGGAGGATTTGCAGGTCGAGCTGAAAATTACCCATGCAGGCTTCTTTATCGATGTATTGAGCGACGTCTTGGCGAAATACCGAGTTCATGGTGCCAATACATACAAGAATCGGCGCTTCATGGTGGAACAGGTGATGGCAACCTACGCCTGTTTCCGAGATCATCCTGACTACCCGAATGCTTGTGCCAAGTTTCTGAATTCCATGCTGCTCAAGTGTGCTAATGACGATAAGGTGTTAGCGCGGGAATTGCTGCGGAAATTACCGCCACGCTACTGGGATATGAAAACGCTACGTGGACTAGGGCGTTTGTTTCTCAATTGAGTGGGGCGGGTCCGCGCAAGCGGAAAGTGGGGCCAATCGTCAAAGCAGAATATGGTGGAATTGCTCTAATTCCGCTCTGAAAAAAAAGGCTCAAAAAGCGGTTTCAAGCAGCGCTCGGCGCTGCTCTTCCGAACTGCCATGACGCTCACGAGGCACTATGACTGATGGTGCGTAGTCGCTGCTCCAACTTTCGGGCGGCTGGTTGGCCGCATCGATCGGCATAGCCTGAAGCCAGAGCGGAAATATGTTGCACTGTCAGCCAATGGCTATCCTCGCTATAACGCAGCATGTGCGTGAGGTTGCGGCGACGCTTCCAAGGAGAAAGTGCGTGCTGAGCGATCGTCATGTCGGCAACATCGATCAGGGCCAGTCTTCCGTTCGGCTGCATCAGCACATTGCCCAGGTGAAGCGAGCGAAAGTAAACGCCTAATTGATGGAGCTGGCCGAGAAAGGTGCCAAATTGGCGAATATCCTCTTCGCGCTCCTCATCTCCCAAGCTTCGCCAACGATTGCGCAACGTATCACCAGGAAGTGGTCGATAAATTATGCCGTCCAGTTTGGCTGCGGGTACCCGGACGAAGCAATCAATTAGAGGGGCCGCCACGCCAAGCGATTGCAGCTGTTTGGCGTTGTCGGCGAAGCGGCGCGACGGGGGAGACCAAAGTGCTGAAGAGACCATGCGCTTGCGTCGAAACAGCTTCAGGTAATTGCCATCCGCCAGCTCTGCGACCTTCACTCCGTGACCATCTTCTTCAATGATACGGGCAGTTTGTAGCAGCTCATTGAGCTGGCTTCTGCTCAAGGTTCTGCTCCGTGGAGCTTCTTGCCGCAAGCTTATGGAAATTGCAGTGATCAATGAGAGAGGTATCCAGATGAGAAACCAGTTTTCATTAGGACGGGAAAGAAAGTTGCTTCCTTCGGTAAGTCCCGCAGCCAGGCCATAAACCACCAAGGCTGAAGCCAGCTGGAGACTGGCATGATGCTGTTGGGAAAGACAGCGGAAGAATGCTAGCAGGTACATCAATAGCCAAAGAGCAAGTCCTACTATTCCCAGCTCCAGAAGTACTGCTAACTGAACGTTGTGCGGATCCGTCAGAGTAAATCCGAGTTCGGCTATATCGAAGCCGAACTCCGCACCATAGCCATGGCCGATCCAAAAATGATCGGAGGCCTGCCGTATGGCATCGCTCCATAATTCAGGGCGGAAGGAAAGCCCTCTCTGGAGCAGTATTTCCGGCATCAGCACAATACCTGCAATCACGGTGATGATTACTGCTGCCACCAGATACAGCGCACGCCGTCCGGCCAGCGCTACCATCCAGAAACTCGTCAAGGCCATCGCCATCAGAGGAGTACGCGAGCCGGTTGCCAGCACGGCCGCCAGTAGCGGAATCGTGAAAATGATTGAAAGCCAGGATGGGCAGTCGCGATCCGTTAACCAAACCGCCACCCAGTAGGTACAGAAGAAACCAAACACATGGGAAGAGAGAAGAGGGTTGGACAAGGCGCCTGTGCCGATCATGCGGTCTTGCTCTGGCCCGCTCAGGAACATGGCTAGGCCGACCAAGGCTGCAAGCGAGGCCAGCATCGCAGCAAAGCGTAGTGCCTTAAGGAGGTGGTCTTGATTCTTCAGCGCTATGATCGCGCAGGCTGCGAACATCATGAATACGTAAATCGGGCGCTTCGCGAGCCCGCTTGGATCGTCTTCGCTGCTAGTCCACGAGAGGCTCAGTAACAGCCAGGCTGCCAGAGCCAGAAAAGCCAGTATGACTGGCTCGCGAAGCACAATCAGCCAGTAGCGTGGGCGGACGATGAGAGCTATTAGCGCGGGTGCCGCCATCAATCCATAGTAGAGCTTGGTATACGAGCTGGTATCGTCCAGCCAGAACAATCCAGTCAGAAGTGCAACGTAACCAACGATTAGCCAGCGGCGAGCGATGAACTCGTCTAGAGAGTGTGCAGAAGGAAGTAATCTCGTCACAGTGAAAGTCATTCGGCTATTGCTACGGAGCCGGCATGGTAAAGCAATAGCGTGAGGAGAGGCAGCCGCAGCTGTATGGTAATCTCTCTCGCCTTTTTCAAACGTTGATACGTGGACGCATGCCAGATCATCAACCCAGCGCTAGCCAGTCTTCCAGCCTGAAGATTTACCTTCGCTTGCTCGGCTACGTAAAGCCTTACGTCGCCCTATTCATGCTGAGTATTCTCGGCTTCCTGATCTTTGCCTCTACCCAGCCCATGCTCGGCTACATTCTCAAGTTTTTCGTCGATGGACTGAACAATCCGGACGCCAGCTTTTTCGCCCAGGTGCCCCACCTGAACGAGCTGGAATGGCTGGCCGAACTGAAATTGTTGCAGGCAGTGCCGTTGCTGATCGTGCTCATCGCACTGTTGCAGGGCATTGGCTCGTTTCTCGGAAACTATTTCCTGGCCCGTGTCTCGCTGGGGCTGGTTCACGATCTGCGCGTCGCGCTGTTCAACAACATGCTGACGTTGCCCAATCGTTATTTCGACAGCCACAACTCCGGGCATCTGATTTCGCGCATCACCTACAACGTGACGATGGTCACGGGGGCGGCGACCGATGCGATCAAAGTGGTGGTGCGCGAAGGCATGACCGTCATTTTCCTGTTCGGCACGCTACTGTGGATGAACTGGAAGCTGACGCTGGTGATGGTGGCGATCCTGCCGGTAATCGGCGTGATGGTATCCAGTGCCAGCAAGAAATTTCGCAAGCAGAGCAAGAAAATCCAAGTGGCGATGGGCGATGTGACCCATGTGGCATCCGAGACCATCCAGGGCTATCGCGTAGTGCGCAGCTTTGGTGGCGAGGCCTACGAGCAGACTCGTTTTTTGGCTTCCAGCACTGATAACACTGCCAAGCAACTGCGCATGGTCAAGACCAACGCAGTCTATACGCCTTCCCTGCAGCTGGTGATTTACAGCGCAATGGCGTTGCTGATGTTTCTGGTTCTGTTGTTACGCGGAGATGCATCGGCAGGTGATCTGGTGGCCTACATCACTCTGGCAGGCCTGTTACCGAAGCCGATCCGCCAGCTTTCGGAGGTCAGTTCGACGATTCAGAAGGGCGTAGCGGGTGCGGAGAGCATCTTCGAGCAGTTGGACGAAGCTGCTGAAGTGGATGTCGGCACAGTGGAGCGTGACAAGGTCAGCGGGCATCTGGAAGTGCGTGGTCTCGGCTTCGTCTATCCGGGCACTGACAAACAGGTGTTGCACGATATCAGCTTCACGGTCGAGCCCGGGCAGATGGTGGCGCTGGTCGGTCGTTCGGGTAGCGGCAAGTCTACACTGGCGAACCTGATTCCTCGTTTTTACCAGCATGATCAAGGGCAGATTCTACTGGATGGTGTGGAGGTCGCGGACTATAGGTTACGCAACCTGCGGCGGCACATCGCGCTGGTTACGCAGCAGGTCACGCTGTTCAACGACACTGTTGCCAATAACATCGCCTATGGCGATCTGGCCGGCGCGCCGCTGGAGGATATCCAGCGCGCCGCCCGCGATGCCTACGCTGAAGAGTTCATCCAGCAGATGCCTCAGGGTTACCAGACGCAGGTCGGGGAGAATGGCGTGCTGCTTTCAGGCGGTCAGCGTCAACGTCTGGCGATCGCGCGCGCGCTGTTGAAGAACGCGCCAGTGCTGATTCTGGATGAGGCAACCTCGGCCCTGGATACCGAGTCCGAGCGCCATATTCAGGGTGCGCTGGACCATGCCATGACGGGGCGTACCACGTTGGTCATCGCTCATCGCCTGAGCACCATCGAGAAGGCTGACCTTATCCTCGTGATGGAGCAGGGCCGTATCGTCGAGCGTGGCACCCATGCCGAACTGCTCGTCGCGAACGGAGCCTACGCCGGCCTGCATGCCAAGCAGTTCAAGGATGAAGACGACGCCTGACTGATGGCTGGCCAGACCGCAGACTTGAATGAACTGGTCGGCTTCATGCTGGTATGCTTTGCACCGTTTTTTCTTCCGCTCCGGAGCCTCCATGAAGCTGACCATGCCCCGTTTCGATCAAGCCCCCGTTCTGGTGGTGGGTGATGTGATGCTCGACCGTTACTGGCATGGTGGCACGTCGCGGATTTCGCCGGAGGCACCGGTGCCGGTGGTCAAGGTCGAGCAGATCGAGGATCGTCCCGGTGGTGCGGCCAACGTCGCACTGAACATTGCGGCGCTGGGCGGGCCGGTTGCGCTGGTGGGGGTGACCGGTGAGGACGAGGCGCGGCAGAGCCTGGCCGACAGTCTGGCTGCTGCGGGTGTGCAGGCCTATTTCCAGCGCATCGAGCATCAGCCGACCATCGTCAAGCTGCGGGTGATGAGCCGCCATCAGCAACTGCTGCGCATGGATTTCGAAGAACCGTTCGATACCGACCCCGCAGCGCTGCTTGCCGAGGTGGAGGGGCTGCTGGCCGGGGTCAAGGTGCTGGTGCTGTCCGACTACGGCAAGGGCGCGCTGAAGAATCATCAGATGCTGATCCAGGCGGCTCGCCGTCGTGGCATCCCGGTGCTGGCTGATCCCAAGGGCAAGGATTTCGAGATCTATCGCGGCGCCTCGGTGATCACACCGAACCTGGGCGAGTTCGAGGCGATCGTCGGCCAGTGCGCCGATGAGGCCGAACTGGTGTCCAGGGGGGGCGAGCTGATGCGCAAGCTGGAGCTGGGCGCATTGCTGGTCACTCGCGGCGAGCATGGCATGACGCTGCTGCGTCCCGAGCATGCGCCGCTGCACCTGCCGGCGCGTGCACGTGAGGTCTTCGACGTGACCGGTGCAGGCGATACGGTGATTTCCACGCTGGCCGCTGCACTGGCCGCCGGCGAGGAGCTGCCCCAGGCAGTGGCGCTGGCCAACCTGGCTGCCGGAATCGTGGTCGGCAAGCTCGGTACCGCGGCCATCAGTGCGCCTGAGCTGCGCCGCGCCGTGCAGCGCGAGGAGGGGTCGGAGCGGGGCGTGATGGGTGTCGAGCAGTTGCTTGCAGTGGTCGAGGACGCTCGGGCGCAGGGCGAGAAGATCGTCTTCACCAACGGCTGCTTCGATATCCTGCATGCCGGTCATGTGACCTATCTGGAGCAGGCCCGGGCGCAGGGCGACCGGCTGATCGTCGCGGTCAACGACGATGCCTCGGTCAGCCGCCTGAAAGGGCCGGGGCGCCCGATCAACTCGGTGGATCGCCGCATGGCGGTGCTGGCCGGGCTCGAGGCGGTGGACTGGGTGCTGTGCTTCACCGAGGACACGCCGGAAAACCTGCTGGCCCAGGTGCGCCCCGATGTGCTGGTCAAGGGCGGCGACTACGGCGTCGATCAGGTGGTCGGCGCCGAACTGGTCAAGGCCTATGGCGGTGTGGTGAAGGTGCTGGGGCTCGTGGAGAACAGCTCGACCACCGCCATCGTCGAGAAGATCCGCAAGGCATAGATGGGAGCTGCCGGGGGGCTGATACACCAACTCAGCACCCGGCGGCGGGTCTCGCCGCCCACCAGTCCCTCCACCGGACACGCTCTTCACGCACCAGCCAGCCGCTTTGCGGCGCGAAGCTTTCCGATAGCCATAGCCCCCGTGTAGTTACCGAGCTGAACTGGCCGTTGCGCAATTGCAGCAGCTGTTCCTGCGGCTGGCCCTCATGCAGCGGAATCAGGTAGAGATCGGGTTTGCTGCGGTCCAGGCGCGCTACCAGCTGGTCGTCTTCGAGACGTTCGTCGACGTGGAACAGGCTGAGCTGACGCACATCTCTGGGCAGTTCCAGGCGCATATCGTAGACCAACTGCAGCGAGGCGGTGGGCAGGTGCACGTAGGCGCGCGGGCGCTCCATCAGCACTCTGTTGCCGCACTGCACTGGGCGCGTGGCACCCGACTGCGAGGCGAGATTGAAATGCACCGCTTCCCGATAGTGCAGGCTGGCCTGATAGGGCGTTGGTAGCCAGGTGTCGCCGAAGCGCCCGGCGAGCCAACCCTCGGGTGTTTCCAGCAGGCACTCTTCGGCGATTTCCTGAATCGTGGTGAGTAACGGCAGGTTCAGCTCGTGTGCCGGAATGTAGCCGGAAATCAACTTGAGCACCACGTCGCCACGGTCCAATCGTTGCTGGCGGACCAGTACCCAGTACTCGCGGCCCTGCCAGCAGAGGGTCAGGCGCACCGAGACGCCGAGGTTGGCCAGTTCGGCGGTGAAATGCTCGGGGTCCGGTATTTCTACCGGACGCCGTCGCTCGATGACTTCGCTGAAGTTCAGGGGTCTGCCGAGGCTCTGATAACCCAGGCTGTCCTGGCTGGCTTCGACATGCAGGGGCAATGTCTTGAACGCGGCAGGGCTCTTGCGTAGCAGAACTTTCGGCATTGGCTTGCTCCTCGCGGCGGATCGGCCCTATGACGGATGGAGAAGCCTAGCGCAGCTACCGATCAACTGCCTGTCAGCACGGCTGCGACCGTTCGCACGTTGTCGGTGAGATGCCGGGGATTGATCGTGCCGACGATGGCGCTGCCGATGCCCGGCTGGCCGAACAGCAGCTCGAAACTGCGTCGCAGCGGATCTTCACCCGGCTCGAGGCAGACATGGCCGCTGGCCAATGCCTTCTTCACCAAAATGCCCTTTCCGTGCGCCGCCGCGTAGTCGATCACCGCACGTTCGGCCTGTTCGTTGAGGTTGTAGGTGACCATGGCGCAATCGCCCTGCTCCAGCGCCAGCAGCCCGCCTTCGACGGTCTTGCCGGAGAGGCCGAAGGCGAGAATCTTGCCTTCGCGCTTGAGTTCGGCGAGGGTCTGGTAGACGCCGCTGTCACGCAGAATTTCCAGGTCGTTGCCGTCCGAATGCACCAGCACCAACTCGATCCGGTCGGTGCGCAGGCGCTTGAGGCTGCGCTCGACGGAGAACCGCGTGTGCTCCGGGGAAAAATCGAAGCGAGACTGGCCGTTCTCGAACTCCTCGCCGACCTTGCTGACGATCACCCATTCGTCGCGCTGGCCGGCCAGCAGTGGCCCCAGGCGTTCCTCGCTGACGCCATAAGCCGGTGCGGTGTCGATCAGGTTGATGCCCAGGTCGCGGGCCAACGCCAGCAACTGCCGCGCCTGTTCGTCGTCGGGAATGCTGAAACCGTTGGGGTATTTCACGCCCTGGTCGCGGCCCAGCTTCACCGTGCCCAGGCCCAGCGGGGAAACCATCAGCCCGGTGCTGCCCAGCGGGCGATGCAATTGATGCAAGGTGGTGGTCATGGCAGCAATCCTTCCCAGAAGGGGCCGGTGATGGCTGGCCGTGGCAGCGGTGGGAGGGGAGGCTGGCGCTGCGGACGGATGCCGTCGCGCTCCAGCGCCGCCAGCACGCGATCGGCGAAATCCGGCGACAGCGCCAGCTTGGTCGGCCAGCCGACCAGCAGGCGGCTGCTTGTGGATAGAGGGGCGGCAAGGAAGGCGTTGTCCGGACGGGCCAGGCTGGATTGCGCCGGCTCGGCGCGATCGATGCGCAAGGTTGCCCAGTGCGCGGCGGACAGGTCGATCCAGGGCACCAGCCCGGCCAGCTCCTTCTTCGCCGTGGCGATCTGGCTGGCTTCGTCGCGCGCCACGCCATCGGCTTCGGCCAGGTCGCCGCCCAGGTACCAGACCCACTCGCCGTCCGCTGTCGGATGACTGGTCACGGTAATCCGCGGCTTGGTACCGCCGCCCAGGCAATGGGCGTAGAGCGGCTTCAATGTCGGCGCCTTGACCATGACCATGTGCAGCGGGCGGCGCTGCATGGCCGGTTGCTGAAGGCCCAGCGTGGCGAGCAGTTCCGCGGTGCCGCCGCCCGCGCTGAAGACGATCCGCTGGGCGCGAACGTCCCGCTCATCGATGCGCAGGCCGACCAGTTCATCTCCCTCGCGCAACGGCTCGATTCGTTGACCGGTCAGCAGGCTGTCGCCCGCGAGTTCCGCCAGCCGGGTGATCAGGCTCGGCACGTCCAGCACCAGTTCGCTGAGACGATAGACCTTGCCCTTGAACTTCGGATGCTGCAGCGCCGGCGGCAGCTCGCTGCCCTTGACTTGGCCGACTCGCGAGCGCACGGCCTTGCTGGCGAAGAAGCTGGTGAGGTTGCCGGCCAGGGTACCGGGCGACCATAGATAGTGGGCGTCGGACAGCAGCCGCACACCCGAAAGATCCAGTTCGCCGTTGCCCGACAGCGCCTCGCGCCAGCGGCGTGGCATGTCGGCGATGGCCTCGGATGCGCCGGTCAGCGCTCCTTGCAGGGCGTACTTGGTGCCGCCATGGATGATGCCCTGGGACTTCACGCTCTGCCCGCCGCCCAGCGTTCCTTTCTCCACCAGTACCGTCGCGAAACCCTCGCGACGCAGGCGCGCATTGAGCCAGAGACCGGCGACACCGCCGCCCACGATAAGGACGTCAGTGCTGAGTGATTCGGGCATGGCAGACCTCGCTGGGGAAAACAGGCCGGCAGTATAAACCGGATGGAGCAGCGGCAAGCTGCAAGCCACACGCTCAAGTAAAGCGGCCACATGGCTCCTGTGTTTCTGTAGGGCCGAACTTGTTCGGCTGCGCATCGTTGGCCGAATAAATTCGGCCCTACGGGTAGCGGTCGTCACGCGTTCAGATTTGCTTTTCTTGGGCTGTGGTGGAAAAGGTCTGCCGCTACAGACAGTTCTCTATTTATGACTCCACCATTCCCGTATGCAGCTTTCGAGTAAACTCCGCCACCATGAATCGCACCCTCTATACCCTTCTGTTCCACCTCGGCCTGCCCTTGGTTTGCCTGCGTCTGCTCTGGCGTGCCTGGCGGGCGCCGGCCTATTCGCGGCGCATCGGCGAGCGCTTTGCCGTTGGCCTGCCGCCGCTCCGGCCAGGGGGCATCTGGGTGCATGCGGTGTCGGTGGGAGAGAGCATCGCGGCGGCGCCGCTGATTCGCGAACTGATGGCGCGCCACCCCGGATCGCCCATCACTGTCACCTGCATGACCCCAACGGGTTCCGAGCGGATCCAGGCGATGTTCGGCGACTCGGTGCAGCACTGCTACCTGCCTTATGACCTGCCCTGGGCGGCGGCACGCTTCCTCGATCGGGTCCGGCCGAGGCTGGCCGTGGTGATGGAAACCGAGCTGTGGCCCAACCACATTCACCAGTGCGCGCGGCGTGGCATCCCGGTGGCGCTGGCCAACGCACGGCTGTCCGAGCGCTCGGCGCGCGGTTATGCGCGTTTCGCCCGGCTGACCGCGCCGATGCTGGCCGAACTGAGCCTGATTGCGGTGCAAACCGCTGCCGAGGCCGAGCGTTTTCGCCAACTGGGCGCACGGCCCGAGTGCATCGACGTGACCGGTTCGATCAAGTTCGACCTGACCATCGATCCTGCCCTGCTGATGCGTGCCAGCGAACTGCGCGCGCAGTGGAGCGCCGCGCAACGGCCACTCTGGATCGCGGCGAGCACCCATGCCGGTGAGGACGAGATCATCCTGGCCGCGCACCGGCAGTTGCTGGTGCAGCACCCGCAGGCGCTGCTGATCCTGGTGCCACGGCACCCGGAGCGCTTTGGCTCGGTGGTCGAGCTGTGCCGCAAAGCGGGGTTCGCCAGCGTTCGGCGCTCCCAGGGCGAGGCCGTTACCGCGCAGACCGAGATACTGGTCGGCGACACCATGGGCGAGCTGCTGTTTCTCTATGCCTTGGCGGATATCGCCTTCGTCGGAGGCAGCCTGGTGCCCAACGGCGGCCACAACCTGCTGGAGCCGGCAGCCTTGGGCAAGCCCGTGATCAGCGGCCCGCATCTGTTCAATTTCCTCGAGATCGCGGCACAGCTACGCGACGCCGGTGTATTGAGGGAAGTAGTCGATGCCGACGAACTGGCTGCCGTGGTCGATGGCTTTCTGCAGGACCCGATACGCGCCGCGCAGAGCCGTGCGGCGGGTCTGTCCGTGCTGGCGAACAACCAGGGCGCGCTGCAACGGTTGTTGAGCGGCCTGGAAGCCCTGCTCCAGCGCTAGGGTCTGTTCCCGTTTCGTCGCACTCCGCGTTGCTGCGACAAATGTCGCCAGGCAAGGCGCGGGACGCAGGCAATGGTCGCTCCCTTGCCAAGTTCCGCAACGCCGCATGGCGACATTTGCCGCGCAATCCTTCGGGCCGGGCCTGTTTTTGCGCGATGCAGCGTTTCTCGTCGCTTATTTGGAACGACCAAACTTCGCTTCTCGTGCCTTGCCTCGCGCAAAAACAGGCTCCGGCGCGGACGCGTACGAAACGGGAACAGACCCTAGAGGCCCGCTTTCCGCGAACCAAGGCAGATGGCCAATCGCTGTCATGCAACTATCACCGAACCTTCATGGAGCTGCCTCGGCCGCTACCTAGCCTGAGCCTGCAGAACACGTCCGCACACGCGCGGCGATGCTCACTGGAGGCTGACCGATGCACAAGATCGATTCGCGCCCCTCACGTCGTTTGCAGGCCGTGCGCCTGGCAGGCGGGAGCGCCCTTCTCGAAGCACAGGCCCTGCGCTTCGCCGTATTCAGCGACGAGCTGGAGGCACGCCTGGAAGGCGCCGAAAGCGGTCTGGACGCTGATGAGTTCGACGCCCATTGCACACACATCGGCGTGCGCGATCTTGACAGCGGGTGCCTGGTCGCCACCACCCGCTTGCTCGATCACCAGGCCGCCCGCCGCCTCGGGCGTTTCTACAGTGAAAGTGAGTTCAAGTTGCACGGCCTGGCGCATCTGGATGGACCGGTGCTGGAAATCGGCCGAACCTGCGTCGATGCGCGCTACCGCAACGGCGCGACCATAGCCGTGCTCTGGGCCGAACTGGCCGAGGTGCTCAACGAAGGCGGCTACGGTTACCTGATGGGCTGTGCGAGCATTCCGATGAAGGACGGCGGTATCCAGGCCCAGGCGATCATGCAGCGTCTGCGCGAGCGCTACCTGTGCCATGAACACCTGCGTGCCGAGCCGCGCAACCCGCTGCCAGCGCTGCACCTGCCGGACAATCTCAGCGCTGAACTGCCGCCGCTGCTCAAGGCGTACATGCGCCTGGGGGCGAAAATCTGCGGCGAACCCTGCTGGGACCCGGACTTCCAGGTTGCCGACCTGTTCATCCTGCTCAAGCGTGATCAGCTCTGCCCACGCTACGCACGGCACTTCAAGGCAGCGGTCTGATGCGCAGGTTGCGCCAGGGCCTGCGCCTGGTCCGATTCTTCGCGGCGCTTGGCGGCGGGGTGCTGCTGGCCGGTCTGGTATCCGTCGCCGAGTCGCTCGCGCGGCGTGAGTTGCAAGCCCTGCGACAACGCCTGAGCCAGCGCTTCATGGGCTGGCTGGCCGCGGCGCTGCCGTTTCGCCTGGAGCTCAGCGGTCAGCTGCCGGAGCAGCCGATGCTCTGGGTCGCCAATCATGTGTCCTGGACCGATATCCCGCTGCTCGGGCAGTTGGCGCCGCTGTCTTTCCTGGCCAAGGCGGAGGTTCGCCAGTGGCCGCTGGCCGGCTGGCTGGCGCAGTGCGCGGGCACCTTGTTCATCCGTCGCGGTGCGGGGGATGGATTGCTACTCGCCCGGCGGATAGCCGAGCGCCTTGGCGGTGGCTGTCCGCTGCTGGTGTTTCCCGAGGGCACCAGCAGCGATGGCCAACAGGTGTTGCCTTTCCACGGCCGGTTGCTGGCCGGGGCGATAGAGGCGGGCGTACCGCTGCAGCCGGTGGCGCTGCGTTATATGCGTGACGGCTTGGTGGATTCGCTGGCGCCTTTCATCGGCGAGGACGAACTGCCCGCACATCTGTTGCGTCTGTTCGCGGCCGACCACGCGGTGCTGCGAATCCAGTTGCTGGAGCCCATCGCCAGCGTTGGCGGCCAACGCTCGACCCTGGCGCGTCAGGCTCGTGCCGCGATAGAGGCGGCGCTGGACGACGAACCGCAAACGGACAGGCAAGCCGCCTAGGACGCAGCAGTGGCAAGCCTTCAGCGCTGATGCAGGTCCGGCGGCAGGAAGTCGGTGTCCGGGTCGTAGTCGGCCTTCAGGTAGGCGGCCAGGTCCTGCAGATCGTCGGGGCTGAGCGTGCCGGCGGCCTGTTTGAGCCGCAGGTTGTCGAGGATGTAGTCGTAGCGCGCGTTGTTGTAGTTGCGCACTGCCGCGTACAGGCGGCGCTGGGTGTCCAGCACGTCGACGATGTTGCGGGTGCCGACCTGATAACCGATCTCGGTGGCCTCCAGCGCGCTCTGGTTGGAGATGATCGACTGGCGTCGCGCCTGCACCTGCTCGATATCGGTATTCACCGCGCGATGCAGGTTGCGGGTGTTCTCCACCACCTGCCGGCGCAGGCTTTCGCGCTGCTGTTCGGCCTGGGTCAGTTGATGAAACGCCTGGCGGGTCTGCGAGTTCGTCATTCCGCCGCTATAGAGCGGAATGTTGAGCCGCAGGCCGATGCTGCCCTGCTCGACGTCGCCGTTGTAGCGTGGATAACCAGGGAAGAATTCGTCCATCCCCGTATTGGAAAAGCCCAGGCTGTCGTTGTCGCCCTTGCGGTAGCTGGCCACCGCATCCAGCGTCGGTGCGTGGCCGGCTCGTCGCTGGCGCAGGGTTTCGCCGGCGGCATTGACGGCCTGATCCACCGCCAGCAGGGTCAGGTTCTGCTGCGTCGCCGTGTCGACCCAGGCAGTGGCGTCGTTGGGCATCGGTGGGAGCACCGGAAGGCTGTGTTCGATGCCTTCCAGGGCGACATGGCTGCGGTTGGTCAGGGTGAACAGCGCCTGAAACGCATCCTCCACCTGGCGCTCGGCGATCATCCGGTTCGCCCGTGCGGTATCGAATCCGGCCTGCGCTTCGAGGGTATCGGTGCGGTCGGAGAGGCCGACCTCGAAGCGCTCGTTGGCCTGATCGAACTGTCGCTTGAAGGCTGCCTCCTCGGCTTTGACCGCTGCCAGGTTGTCCTGGGCCTGCAGTACCGCGAAATAAGCCTGGGCGCTTTGCAGGATCAGATTCTGCTCGGCAATCGAGTATTCCAGTGCCGCTTGCTCGCTGATCGCCTCCGCCGCCTGCAGCTGGAACCAGCGATCGGCACGGAACAGCGGCTGGCTCAGGGTGGCCTGGTAGACCACGCCGCTACGCGATAGCGAGCGTGCGCCGGCACTGGTATCGACGTCCGTGCGGGTGTCGTTCAGCTCGGCACCGGCATTCAGGTTGGGCAGCAGACCGGCCCGGGCCTGGGGCACCACTTCCCTGGTCGCCTGGAACTGCGCGCGTGCGGCGGCCAGGTCCGCGTTGTTCGCTACGGCCTGGCGATAGACGCTGACCAGATCGGTCCGGGCCGAAAGCGAAGCCGTCGTTTCGGCCCAGAGCAGGCCTGAAGAAGTGGTGACTGCGATTGCCAGCGTGAGTCGGCGCAGCATTGGCGTCTTTCCCTGAAGCGGAGTGATGGGCAAGGCTAAGCGGCGCCAGGCAAGGGGGTCAAGGTACCGAGCGTCACGTCGCAAGAGGCGGATACGGCGGCACATGCGTGACCCGGCGGTCGCGATTTGCACGCTTTGGCATGGCTTTCTCCTGGGCTCTTGATTAGACTCGGTCGCGTTCTTGTCGGGGTGCCTTGAATCGAAGGCTGAGATCGGAAAGTTCCGGATCCCGTTGAACCTGATCAGGTTAAGGCCTGCGTAGGGAACAAGATGTGCTCGCCAGCTTCTCCCGCGAGTCTCTCGGCGCCAATCCCGGCGCACCCCGATGCCCTTATCCCGCCGTGTTTTTCAGGTTCGCTCCGACAACTATCGAGGAGCCAGTCTGATGCGTGCAGAACAACAACATCTCAGTGAATCCGCCCAGGTCGACCAGCAGTCGATCCAGCCTTTCCCGCGTTCGCAGAAAATCTACGTGCAGGGCTCGCGCCCGGACATTCGCGTGCCGATGCGCGAGATCAGTCTCGACGTCACGCCCACCGCCTTCGGTGGCGAAATCAATGCGCCGGTGCTGGTCTACGATACGTCCGGCCCCTACACCGATCCCAATGTGCAGATCGACGTGCGCAAGGGCCTGGCCGATGTGCGCAGCGCCTGGATCGAAGATCGCGGCGACACCGAGCGCCTGCCCGGCCTGTCCTCCGAATTCGGCCAGCGCCGCCTGGACGATGCCGAGCTGACTGCCATGCGCTTCGCCCATGTGCGCAACCCGCGCCGCGCCAAGGCTGGCAGGAACGTCAGCCAGATGCACTACGCGCGTCAGGGCATCATCACGCCCGAGATGGAATACATCGCCATTCGCGAGAACATGAAGCTGCAGGAGCATCGTGCCGCCGGCCTGCTGGATCAGCAGCACGCGGGCCAGAGCTTCGGCGCCAGCATCCCCAAGGAAATCACCCCCGAATTCGTCCGTGACGAAGTGGCCCGCGGTCGCGCCATCATCCCGGCCAACATCAACCACACCGAGCTGGAGCCGATGATCATCGGCCGCAACTTCCTGGTGAAGATCAACGGCAATATCGGCAACTCGGCGCTGGGTTCCTCCATCGAGGAAGAAGTCGCCAAGCTGACCTGGGGCATCCGCTGGGGCTCGGACACGGTGATGGACCTGTCCACCGGCAAGCACATCCACGAAACCCGCGAGTGGATCATCCGCAACTCGCCGGTGCCGATCGGCACGGTGCCGATCTACCAGGCGCTGGAGAAGGTCGGCGGCATCGCCGAAGACCTGACCTGGGAGCTGTTCCGCGACACCCTGATCGAGCAGGCCGAGCAGGGCGTCGACTACTTCACCATCCATGCCGGCGTGCTGTTGCGCTACGTGCCGCTGACCGCCAAGCGCGTCACCGGTATCGTCAGCCGTGGTGGTTCGATCATGGCCAAGTGGTGCCTGGCGCATCACAAGGAAAACTTCCTCTACACCCACTTCGAAGACATCTGCGAAATCATGAAGGCCTACGACGTCAGCTTCTCGCTGGGCGACGGCCTGCGTCCGGGCTCCATCGCCGACGCCAACGATGCCGCGCAGTTCGGCGAGCTGGAAACCCTCGGCGAGCTGACCAAGATCGCCTGGAAGCACGACGTGCAGTGCATGATCGAAGGCCCCGGCCACGTGCCCATGCACCTGATCAAGGAGAACATGGACAAGCAGCTCGAATGCTGCGACGAGGCGCCGTTCTACACCCTCGGCCCGCTGACCACCGACATCGCGCCGGGCTACGACCACATCACCAGCGGCATCGGTGCGGCGATGATTGGCTGGTTCGGCTGCGCCATGCTCTGCTACGTCACGCCCAAGGAGCACCTGGGCCTGCCGAACAAGGATGACGTCAAGACCGGCATCATCACCTACAAGATCGCCGCGCATGCCGCCGACCTCGCCAAGGGCCATCCGGGCGCGCAGATCCGCGACAACGCCCTGTCCAAGGCGCGCTTCGAGTTCCGCTGGGAAGACCAGTTCAACCTGGGCCTGGACCCGGACACTGCGCGCGCCTTCCACGACGAGACCCTGCCCAAGGATTCGGCCAAGGTCGCGCACTTCTGCTCCATGTGCGGGCCGAAGTTCTGCTCGATGAAGATCACTCAGGAAGTGCGCGAGTACGCCGCCGAGAACGGCCTGACCGACGAGCAGAAGGCCATCGAGGCAGGCTTCGCGGAACAGGCCGAACGCTTCAAGGACGAGGGCTCGGTGATCTACCGGCAGGTGTAGCTGCTGCGGCCTTGTAGGGCCGAATTCATTCGGCCGGTTTCACCAAGGCCGAACAAATTCGGCCCTACGAAGTGCTCCGCTACAAATACTCCGGCCTGACGATGCCTTCGAGCTGATCATGCGGAATGCTCAGCTCGGGGTGGCCGCTGGAGTAGGGTGCGATGCTGTAGACGTCGTACTTGAGCAGCACGCTGTCCTTGAGCAGCGCGATGTGGGCGGTCTGCTGGAAAGGCCAGAATTCGATGAATTCGGCGTCCCGGTCGTGTTCGTTCTCCACCAGCCAGCGCTGATGCGCCCGGCGGGCGGCACGCCAGAAATTGCCTTCCTGTCCGGGGGCCAGCACGTCTTTCAGGCGCAGTTCGCGGTCCTGTTCGCGGTCGTAGTTGATGAAACCGCGACCGGGCATGCCGTGGGCGCCGCCGGTGAAGAGATAGCTCGACAGCTCGATCACCAGCAGCGAACCGTGCTGTTCGCGCAGCTTGGCTTGCAGGTAGCTGCTCCAGCCTTCTTCGGCATTGCGTAGAAACTCCTGCTGATAGTCCTCCAGCGTCGCCGGCATTTCGGCGTCGGGCGTGTTCACTGTCATTCTGCGCAGCCGTTCGTCGATCAACGCGTTCAGCGCCGGTTCGTCGGCAAAGTGTTCGGTGTCGATATTGACCAACGGGCAGCGTTCGTCATTTTCGGCACAGCCGCTGGCGCGTTGTTCGCTGACGATCTGCAGGACTTTCAGCGGCGCTTCGCCACCGATGTGCTGACAGGCAGAGAGAAGCAGGCCGAGTATGGCTAGAGTGAGAGTCTTGTGAGCGTGCATGGGTCGTTTCATGATCTGAGATGTCGGTTCGATTGCTGGCAGGGGTTGAAGTTCGGCCTGTGCCAGAGCGGCATTTTTCCAGGTGCGAGTGGTCTGTAGGGTCTGTTGACATTTCGTACACCGCTGCGCCGGAGCCTGTTTTTACGCGAGGCAAGGCACGAGGAGCGAAGTTTGGTCATTCCAAATAAGCGACGAGAAACGCAGCATCGCGTAAAAACAGGCCCGGCCCGAAGGGTTGCGCGCCTGATGTCGCCATCCGGCGTTGCGAGACTTGGCAATGGCGCGCCATTACCTGCGTCCCGCGCCTTGCCTGGCGACATCTGGCGCAGCAACGCGGCCGCGACGAAATGCCAACAGACCCTAAGGGCTGCGCCCATACAAACGGCGCGCTAGGATGATTACGAAGAGACCGCTCACGATGTGACGGTTGCAGTCTTTCCGGCGCCGTAGGCACGGAACAAACCGAGATGTGAGTGAGCCATGAGCGATACCTTCAAACCCGGCACCGATGATGTCCAGATCCTGCAGCGAGAGCAATGTTTCAGCGGTTTCTATCGCCTGGAGCGCCTGCAGCTGCGCCACCGCCTGTTCAGTGGCGAGATGGGCGCGCAGATCGAACGCGAGTTGTTCGTTCGGCACGATGCCGTCTGCGTGCTGCCCTATGACCCCCGGCGCGACGAGGTGGTGCTGATCGAGCAATTCCGTACCGGAGCACTGGACAAGGCGGACAACCCCTGGCTGATCGAGCTGGTGGCCGGACTGATCGACAAGGACGAACAGCCGGAGGAGGTCGCGCGCCGTGAGGCGATGGAGGAAGCAGGTCTTGAGCTTGGGGCGTTGTGGCCGGTGTGCCGCTACTTCCCTTCTCCGGGCGGCAGCAACGAGCAGGTGCATCTGTACGTCGGCCGCTGCGACAGCGAAGGTGCCGAAGGCATATTCGGACTGCCCGAGGAGGGCGAGGACATCAAGGTGCACGTCTGGTCCGTGGAGCGGGCGCTGGCGGCGGTGCGTGACGGGAAGATCGACAACGCCGCGAGCATCATCGCCCTGCAATGGCTGGCGTTGAACCGTGACGAAGTCCGAGGGGCCTGGTCATGAAACTGGCCCGCGACCGTTACCGGGTCGATCTGCTGGAGCTGCAGGCCGCCTGCGAGGCGAACTACCTGCGCCTGATGCGGCTGTTGCCGCAAATGCGTACGAGCCAGGATACCCGTCGCGTAGCCATGAGTCAGGGCGACAGGCTGCTGGGGGTACTGGTGCTTCAGGTGCTGGAAAACTGCCCCTACACCAGCACCCTGCGAATCACGCAGGAACACTGCCTGCCGTGGCTCCCGGTGCCCCAGATGGAGGTGCGTGTGTATCACGATGCACGCATGGCGGAAGTGACTTGCGCAGAAAACACCCGGCGCTTTCGCGGCATCTATGCCTATCCCAACGCGCAGATGCACCAGCCCGACGAGAAGACCCAGCTCAATCTGTTTCTCGGTGAGTGGCTGGGGCATTGCCTGGCGTGCGGGCACGAGTTGGCGCCCGTGGTTTAACCGCAGACTTGCCGCCAGGGCGAGCTTGCGGCCCGTTCTGTGACTCATGCCCGTTACGCGCGGTTTCCCTTGCAAGGCGCTACCACCATAATTAATTCCTCTGCGTGTTTCGCCAAAGGAGAAGGGCCTTGTCTGCTGCGCCCCTGACCGCCGTTGAGGATTCGGTGCTGCTCGTGCAGCTGACCGACAGCCACCTGTTCGCCGAGGCGGGTGGGAAGCTGTTGGGCATGGACACGGCGGAGAGCCTGGAGCGGGTTGTCGATCTGGTGCTGGAGGAGCAGCCGAAGGTTGATCTGGTACTGGCCACTGGTGACCTTTCCCAGGATGGCTCGGTTGCTTCCTATCGCCGGTTTCGCCAGTTGGCCGAGCGTATTCCCGCTCCATTCCGCTGGTGCCCGGGCAACCATGACGAACTGGCTGCGATGCGTGAGGCGACTCGCGATAGCGAGATGATGCTGCCGGTACTGGATATTGGCGGCTGGCGCGTGGTCATGCTCGATACGCTGGTGTCCGGCTCGGTATTTGGCTTCCTGGACGCTGAACAGCTGGTGCTTCTCGAGCGTGCTCTGGCGGAGGCTCCGCAGCACCATGTCCTGGTTTGCCTGCACCACCATCCGGTGACCATCGGCAGCCGCTGGATGGACACCATTGGCCTGCATAATCGCGAACAGCTGTTCGAGGTCATCGATCGCCACAGCAACGTACGTGCGCTGCTCTGGGGGCACATCCATCAGGAGTTCGACGACCGGAGGGGCGCTGTGCGGTTGCTGGCTTCGCCCTCCACCGGTGTGCAGTTCGCACCGGGCAGCGAGGATTTCCAGGTCGACAGCCTCGCGCCCGGATATCGCTGGCTGCGCCTGCACGCGGATGGCAGCCTGGATACCGGCGTGTCACGCGTCAGCGGCATCGATTTCGAGATCGATTACAGCATCAAGGGCTATTGAGCGATCCGGGTCTGGCGGTTAGAGGCTCAGCGTCCAGTCGTAATCGACGACCAGCGGCGCGTGCTGTGAAAAGCGTGGCTGGCGCGGCAGGCGAGCGCTGCGCACGAAACGGCGCAGGCCAGACGTCAGGATCTGGTAATCGAACCGCCAGCCCAGGTTGAGGAGTTGGGCCTGCTCGGTATCCGGCCACCAGCTGTAGAGATCGCCTTCACGGTTGACTTCGCGCAGCGCGTCCACGTAGCCCATGTTGCCGAAGACCTCATCCAGCCAGGCGCGCTCGGGAGCCAGAAAGCCCACGTCCTGCTGGCAGTCGCGCCAGTTCTTCACGTCCAGTTTCTGATGCGCCACGTAGAGTGAGCCGCAATACAGGTATTCCCGACGCTTGCGGCGCTGTTTGTCCAGATAGTGGGCGAAATCGTCCATGAACTTGAATTTCTGGTTCAGCGCTTCGTCGCTGCCGTGCCCCGAGGGTAGGAGCAGGCTGGCAATACTGACCTTGTCGAAATCCGCTTGCAGGTAACGGCCGTAGCGATCGGCCGTTTCGAAACCCAATCCCATGATTACCGCTTTCGGCTGCAATCTGGAATAAAGCGCTACGCCGCCTTGCTCGGGAATGTCCGCATCGCAGGCATAAAGAAAATAGCCGTCGAGCTGGTAGGCCGGGTCATCGAGTTCCACTGCCGAGGCGCGAGTATCCTGCAAGCAGATGACGTCGGCATTCTGCGCTTGCAGCCAGCTGAGCAGACCTCGCTGTGCCGCCGCTTGAATGCCATTCACGTTGACACTGATGATCCGCATAAATGGCCCCTAAAAACACGTGCATGTATGATAACCCAAGCTCTTCACAATTAGCAGGCTATTGAAAATTACGCAGCGGACGGCATCGTTCCGCTTGATAGATTTCACCAGTCTGGTGGTTTCACTCCGTCATTTTTCGGGAATTTTTCATGCAGGCGTACCAGCGCGAATTCATTCGCTTCGCCATCGAGCGCGGGGTGCTGCGTTTTGGTGAATTCAAGTTGAAGTCCGGGCGCACCAGCCCCTATTTCTTCAACGCGGGCCTATTCAACAGTGGTTCGGCTCTTGCCCGATTGGGCGACTTCTATGCTGCGGCGGTCATGGACAGCCGGCTCGACTTCGACGTGGTTTTCGGGCCAGCCTACAAGGGCATTCCCCTGGCTGCCGCCACTGCCATTGCTCTGGCGCAGCAGCATGGCCGCGATTTGCCCTGGTGCTTTAATCGCAAGGAAGCCAAGGATCACGGTGAAGGCGGGACGCTGGTCGGTGCGCCGCTGACGGGACGGGTGCTGATAGTCGACGACGTGATCACGGCCGGCACCGCCATTCGAGAGGTGATGCAGATCATTCGTGCCCAGGAAGCACAGGCTGCCGGAGTGCTGATCGCACTCAATCGTCAGGAGCGGGGGCAGGGCCAGTTGTCGGCCATCCAGGAGGTGGAGCGGGACTACGGTATGCCTGTGGTCAGCATCGTTTCCCTGGAACAGGTGCTGGACTACCTGTCCCAGGACGAGCAGCTCAGGCAGCACCTGCCGGCTGTCGAGGCCTATCGGGACCAGTACGGCATCTGACGACGACCTGGATGTGTGGCGTTCGGCGGCTCTGCTTTGTGAGCTGGTGGTTGCTTTGCTTGGCTGAGTAGGGAGCAGGTTTCGCCGTAGGGTTCGGCAGCGAATCCGGGGCGAAGGTGACGTTAGCCAGCGCCCAGGTTATTGCGAGCTGGCGCGTTTCATGCAGCGGGCTGGTTCGAGGCTCAACAAGTGACTTCTGAATGCTGCCAGCAGGGATCAGCATTTCGGTACGTAGAGCGCACCTGCAGGGCGGTGCGGCCCAGCGAAACGTCGATAGGTCCCTGTAAGAGGTTGATTATGCGGATTAGTAAAGGAATGCTGGTGCTGCTGGGGTTGCTGGGCGCGGATCTGGCCTTCGGCGACCTGTATCGCTACGTCGACGATAAGGGTGTTGTGGTACTGGACCGCCATGGTGTTCCGCCGCAATACATCGGTAAAGGCTACGAGGTGCTCAACGAGCAGGGGCGGGTCATTCGCGTGGTGCGTGCCGCGCCGACGGCGAAGGAACGCCAACAGTTGCTGGAAGCGGAGGCGCGAGCCAGTTCCGACATGCAGTTGCTGCGCTTGTACGCGAGTGTTCAGGATGTCGAGCGGGCCAAGAAGCGCAAGCTGGCAGAGCTGGACGGTGTGATCGGCATCAGTCGCGGCAATCTGCAGGCGCTGCGTACCCAGCAGGACAACCTGCAAAGCCAGGCGGCGAATCATGAGCGCGCCGGGCGTGCCGTGCCCGAGCAGTTGCTGACGCAAATCGGCAACCTGAACAGGGAACAGGCCAGTTTGCAGCGGGATATCGAGCGTTACCTGAGGGTCCGTCAGGAGGCCGAAAGAAACTTCGGCCGTGACCAGGCACGTGTCGCCGAGCTGCTGGGTAGCACTCAGTAGCGGCCGCTGAGTTCGCTCGTTTCAACGACCGCTGGCGACCCTACGACTGTGCCTGCTGCTGATTGGTGATCAGGGTGCCGACACCGATATCGGTGAAGATTTCCAGCAGCACGGCGTTGGGTACCCGGCCGTCGATGATATGGGCGCTGTGGACGCCACCCTGCACGGCATCCAGCGCGCAGCGGATCTTCGGCAGCATGCCGCCATAGATGGTGCCGTCGGCGATCAGCCCGTCGACCTGGGCGGTGGTCAATCCGGTCAGGACCTGACCCTGCTTGTCCATCAGCCCGGCGATGTTGGTCAGCAGCATCAGTTTTTCCGACTTCAGCGCCTCGGCCACCTTGCCGGCGACCAGGTCGGCGTTGATGTTGTAGGACTCGCCATCCGGGCCGACACCGATGGGAGCGATGACCGGGATGAAGTCGCCATGCACCAGCATTTCCAGCAGCTCGGTGTTGATGCCGGTGACTTCACCGACCTGGCCGATGTCGATGATTTCCGGCTGGGACATTTCCGGCGTCTTGCGACTGGCCTTGAGCTTCTTCGCACGGATCAGGCCGGCGTCCTTGCCGGTCAGGCCGATGGCGCTGCCGCCGTGCTGGTTGATCAGGCTGACGATGCTCTTGTTTACCTGGCCGCCGAGCACCATCTCCACCACATCCATCGTCTGGCTGTCGGTCACGCGCATGCCGTCGATGAAGCGGCTCTCGATGTTCAGTCGCTTGAGCAGGTCGCCGATCTGCGGGCCGCCACCGTGGACCACCACCGGGTTGATGCCGACGGCCTTCATCAGCACGATGTCGCGGGCGAAGCCGGTTTTCAGCTCCTCGCTTTCCATCGCGTTGCCGCCGTACTTGATCACCAGCGTCTTGCCGACGAAGCGGCGAATGTAGGGCAGCGCCTCGGACAGGACCTGGGCGAATTGGGTGGCAGCTTCACGGCTGAGGGTCATGCAGGGCTCCGCAAATAAGTCAGAACGGCAGTTTGAGATCAGGCGCGACAGTATAAAGCTGAGCGCGGAAGACGTCCTGTATGCGCTTGAGCTCCTCCTCGCTCTCGGCCTCGAAGCGCAGCACCAGCACCGGCGTGGTGTTGGAGGCGCGCACCAGACCCCAGCCCTTCGGATAATCGACCCGCAGGCCGTCGAGTGTGGTGACACTGGCTTCGCCCCACTGCGCGTCGCGCTGCAGGGTCTCGATGATCGCGAACTTGCTCTCTTCGGTGACGGTGATGTTGATTTCCGGCGTCGACAGGTCGTTGGGGAACGCCGCGAACACCTGTTCGGCCGTCCGCTTGTCCTGGCTGAGGATTTCCAGCAGTCGCGCGGCGCTGTAGATGCCGTCATCGAAGCCGTACCAGCGCTCCTTGAAGAAGATATGGCCGCTCATCTCGCCGGCCAGCAGGGCGCCGGTCTCCTTCATCTTCTTCTTGATCAGCGAATGCCCGGTCTTCCACATCACCGGGCGGCCGCCGTAGCCGCTGATCAGTGGCGTCAGGCGGCGCGTGCATTTGACGTCGAAGATGATGTCGGCGCCGGGATTGCGCGAGACCACATCCTTGGCGAACAGCATCAGCAGACGGTCCGGATAGACCACGGTTCCAGTGTTGGTCACCACGCCGACGCGGTCGCCGTCGCCGTCGAAGGCCAGACCCAGATCGGCATTCTCGGACTTGACCTTGGCGATCAGGTCTTCGAGGTTCTCCAGCTTGCCCGGGTCGGGATGGTGATTGGGGAAGTTGCCGTCGACCTCGCAGAACAGCGGAATCACCTTGCAACCCAGGGCTTCGATCAGTTGCGGCGCGATCACGCCGGCGACGCCGTTGCCGCAATCGACCACCACCCGCATCGGCTTGGCCAGCGCGATGTCCTCGCGGATGCGCTTGAAGTAGCTCTCCAGCACGTCGACCTGCTCGGCCTGGCCGATGCCTTCGGCCAGGTCGTTGGTCTCGATGCGCCGCCGCAACGCCTGAATCTGCTCGTTGGCCAGGGTGTCGCCAGCGATGACGATCTTGAAGCCGTTGTAGTCCGGCGGGTTGTGGCTGCCAGTGAGCATCACGCCGGATTTGCCGGCCAGCACGTTGGCTGCGTAATAGAGCACCGGAGTCGGCACCATGCCGACGTCGCTGACGCTGCAGCCGCTGTCCACCAGGCCCTGGATCAGATGTTCGACCAACTCGGGGCCGGACAGTCGGCCGTCGCGGCCCACGGAGACGTTGGGTTCGCCCCTGGCAAGGCTTTCGGAGCCGACCGCGCGGCCGACCCAGTACGCGGTTTCCGTGGTCAGGCTGTCGCCGACCACGCCGCGAATGTCGTAGGCGCGGAAAATGCTGGCAGGTAACTGCGGGGCTTTCGGGCTCATTGCGCTTTCTCGCTCCTTGGTGTCGAGGCCCATCCAATCCTGGTCCTCGTCGAGAATATCGATGTCGAGAATGTCGGTGGTCTGGAACATGGGGTCGACATACTCGCTAGGCTTGCTTTGCGGTGCGGCAACTGACGCCGGGGCCGGGGCCTTGCCTGCGTCAGGCGTCGCGGCCCGCAACGGTAGGCGGGCCAGACTCTTGGCCAGCGCATCGAGTGCCGGCAGGCTCAAGGTCGGCATTTTGATGGCTCTGCCTTTCGAGAGTTCCTGCAGTGCCTGGCCCATCCGCAGAACGTCTTCACGCAGGCGTCGTTGCTGGCCGCTCAGGGTCAGCTGCAGGGCGATCAGCAAGCCGCTGAGAGCGGCCAGCAGCGCACCGATCAACACCAATGGCGGCAGTATCGCGGCGCTTGCCTGAGAGCTGGGCAGAAAGCGGAGGCCCCAGTTCGGGTTGCTGCTGGGCAGGTCCAGAGCCTGCTCCTCCAGCTCGCCCGCGCCGCGTTGGGCCAGCAGTTGCGCGGGCCCCTTGTTGAATTGCTGGTTCAGGCGCATCTGGCCGGCGTCGGCTGGAAGCGTCGGTAGCGTGGCGAGCAGCCGGTCGAGGGGGCTGACCACCAGCAGCGTTCCCTGAATTGGCTGATTCGGCGCGGATTGCAGCGCAATGGCGCTGTAGAGCAGCCACTGGCCCTCGATCCGATAGGCTTCCGGCGCGGGCGTCTCGCCATTCTCGGCGCGCTGCAGCATGTCCAGCGCGGCGAAGGTGACCGGGCCGGCCCGGTCGGGTCTGGGGCTGGCGCGGTCACGCCGGTACAGGTGCGCATCGAAGACGTTGGCGCGAAGCGCAAGATCGCGTTCGGCGTCGTGTACTCGCTGCGGCTCGCCGCTGAGCAGGACATCGATCAGTTGCGGGTCGCCGGCCAGGCCGCGGGTATCGGACGCCAGTTGCTTCAACGCCTGGTCGAGGGCGCTGACCTGGCTTTCGCCCCAGGCCCTGGCGACCTGTGCGCTGTGTGCCTGCTGGCTGGATTGCAGGCCGACCCCGATCAGCGCGCCGGCGATGCCCAGGCCGAGCAGCCCGCAGGTCAGGCCGGGCAGCAGGCCGCCCAGACTGCCCCCGGGACGGCGTTGCGAGGATTTGCTGTCGGTGGGGTTGAGTGCGCCAGGGTCCTTGGCGCCGCGCTTGAAGAGTTTCATGGAGCTCCTCGGGTCGTCCTGATGGAGGGGTCAGTGGCTGCCGGAATGTCCGAAACCGCCGGCGCCGCGATGGCTGTCGGAGAATGTCTCGACCAGCTCGAACTGCGCCTGCACCACCGGCACCAGCACCAGTTGGGCGATGCGCTCGCCCACGGCGATGCTGAACGTGCTCTGGCCGCGGTTCCAGCAGGACACCATCAGTTCGCCCTGGTAGTCGGAATCGATCAGCCCCACCAGGTTGCCCAGCACGATGCCGTGCTTGTGGCCCAGGCCCGAACGCGGCAGCACCATGGCCGCCAGGCTGGGGTCGGCGATGTGGATCGACAGGCCGGTGGGAATCAGCAGCGTCTGGCCGGGTTCCAGGGTGGTATCGCTCTGCAGCATGGCGCGCAGATCGAGGCCGGCGGAACCGGGGGTGGCGTATGCCGGCAGGGGAAAGTCCTGGCCGAGGCGTGGGTCGAGAATCTTGGCTTGGAGTTTGTGCATGGTCTTTAGGCTCGGGCCTGATGGTAACGGTCGGCGATGAAGGCGACCAACTGGCGGGCGATATGGCCCTTGCTGGCCTGGCTGAAGCGGGTTTCGTGCTGCTGACGGTCGATCACGGTGACCGCGTTCTCCTCGCTGTTGAAGCCGATGCTGGGGTTGGCCACATCGTTGGCGACGATCAGGTCGAGGTTCTTGTCGCGCAGCTTGCGCGTGGCGTACTGCAGCAGGTTCTCGGTTTCGGCGGCGAAGCCGACGCTGAAGGGCCGGTCCGGGCGCCCCGCGAGCGTGGCGAGGATGTCGGGGTTGCGCACCATCTGCAGGAGCAGGCCATCACCGGTGGTGGGGTCTTTCTTGAGCTTGTGCGGGGCAATCACCTCGGGGCGATAGTCAGCGACCGCCGCGGCGGCAACGAACAGATCGCACGGCATTGCCGCTTCGCAGGCCGCGAGCATGTCGCGGGCGCTGACCACGTCGATGCGCTGGACGCGATCGGGGCTCGGCAGGAAGACCGGCCCGGCGACCAGGGTCACGCGCGCGCCCGCCTCGGCAGCGGCCTCGGCCAGGGCGAAGCCCATCTTGCCGGAGCTGTGGTTGGTGATGTAGCGCACCGGATCGATGTTTTCCTGGGTCGGCCCGGCGGTGATCAGCATGTGCCGGCCGGTGAGCAGGTTGCGCTCGAAACAATCGGCGGCGGCCTGGGCCAGTTGTTCGGCTTCGAGCATGCGTCCCGGGCCGATGTCGCCACAGGCCTGGCTGCCCGAGGCGGGGCCGAACAGGCGAATGCCGCGCTGCTCGAGCAGTTGGCGGTTGGCCTGAGTGGCCGGGTCGGCCCACATTGCCTGGTTCATCGCCGGCGCCAGTGCCACGGGCGCGTTGGTGGCCAGCACCAGCGTGGTCAGCAGGTCGTTGGCGATGCCCTGGGCCAGGCGTGCCATGAGATCGGCGGTAGCCGGAGCGACCAGGATCAGGTCGGCCCAGCGCGCCAGCTCGATATGCCCCATCGCCGCTTCGGCCGCCGGATCGAGCAGGTCGAGATGGACCGGGTGGCCGGAGAGCGCCTGGAGCGTCAGCGGGGTGATGAATTCGCGACCGCCCTGGGTCATCACCACCCGGACTTCCGCACCCTGGTCGCGGAGCCGGCGAACCAGCTCGGCACTCTTGTACGCGGCGATGCCGCCGCCGACGCCCAGGACGATGCGTTTACGATAAAGCCGCTGCATAGGCCTGCCTTGTTGCGGGTGAGAACTGGTTCCGGCCGTGGCCGGCCACCGTCGAAAAAAGGCCGCTAAGATAGCACAGCGCCCATATGGAAATAGGGCCTGCTCGACAGGGAGGAAACATGAGCATTCGTAACTGGCCGGCGGCGGAACGGCCGCGGGAAAAGCTTCTCGAACAGGGCGCGTTCGCGCTTTCCGACGCCGAATTGCTGGCGATATTCCTGCGTACCGGGGTGGCCGGCAAGAGCGCGGTGGACCTGGCGCGCCAGTTGCTGAGCGAGTTCGGCAGCCTGCGCGCGTTGCTGGAAGCCGATCTGCCGCAGTTCAGCCAGCATCTGGGGCTTGGTCCGGCCAAGTTCGCCCAGCTGCAGGCCGTGCTGGAGATGGCCCGGCGGCACCTGGCCGAGCGTATCCGGCGCGATTCGGCGCTGGAAAGCCCGCAGGCGGTTCGCGACTACCTCAAGGCGCGACTGCGGCACGAGCCGCACGAACTGTTCGGCTGCCTGTTCCTCGATTCCAAGCACCGCGTGCTGGCGTTCGAGGTGCTGTTTCAGGGCACCATCGACGGTGCCAGCGTCTACCCCAGGCAGGTGGTCAAGCGCGCGCTGGCGCAGAATGCGGCGGCGGTGATCCTGACGCACAACCATCCCTCCGGTGTCGCCGAACCGAGCCAGGCGGATCGGCAACTGACCCAGCGTCTCAAGGATGCGCTGGCCTACATCGATGTGCGCGTGCTCGATCATTTCATCGTCGGCGATGGCGAGCCGTTGTCCATGGCCGAGTACGGTTGGATCTGATCAGGCCAGCAGCGGAATCAGCAGCAGCGGGCCGATCACCATCAGCACGAACCGGCCGTTCCAGTCGAAGGCGATGCGCCAGGGCGACAGCTGCGCATGTCGGGCCAGCAGCAGCGCCGAGGGACCATAGGGCGACAGCAGCATGGCGAGGGAGAACCCGATGAGCAGGGCCAGCGCCGGTTGCAGCACCGGTACGCCCTGGCCGGCGAGCTGGGCCAGGAAGGCGGCGCCGAGGTTGAGCGAGATGATCGGCGCGACGCCGAGCAACGCCAGGACGATGATCGACAGGGCACCCAGCGCGCCAAGGATGAAGAGCGCAAGCGGCGTTGCGTCGAGATGCACGGCCAGGTGCCCTACCGGCAGCAGATCTGCGACCAGGCCTGCGAGCACCGCCGAGCAGGCGAAGATGAATACCTCGTTACGCATGCCGGCCAGGGTATCGCTGAACTCGGTGTAGATGCGGCGGACAGGGACATCACGCCACAACATCACGCCGGCCACGCCGAGCGGCACCAGCAGCATGGCGGCCTGGGTTGCCGAAAGCGGGGTGGTGCTGGCGAGCAGGCCGATCAGGGCGATACCGGCCAGGCAGCCGCCGAGCAGGCCGCGAAAGCGCTGTTTGCCAGGCGCACCGGTCTGCTGCGACGGGCGGGACGGATCGAGCAGGTGCTGCAGGCGGCGATTCTCCACCGGCCAGCCGGCGACCAGCAGCGTCAGTGCCGCAAGCAGGCCGAACGGCAGCAACTGGTTCCAGCTCAGACCGGGCAGTTCACGGGTGAGAATGGCTACCGCCACGCTGGTCGGCGCCAGCAAGGGCACCAGGGCGAAGCCGCGTAGCGCGCTGACCATCACCGCCCGACGTCCCTCGCGGCGCCGGGTTTCATCCAGAGAACCCTGCTGCAGGTGGCGTTCCAGCGACCCGCAGAGCAGGTTGAGCATGCCGAAGCTGAGGATCGAACCGATGGCGAAGGCGCTCAGCAGGTAGCCGGGGTAGAGCGAGTGACGCGGGCCGGCGAGCAGCAGACGATGCAGTTCGCCCAGTTGAGGCAGGCGCTGGATCAGGCAGTGCATCAGGCCCAACGCGCCGACGAAGGCCGCGTAGTAAGCGGCCGAAGCGAGCAACTGCGCGCCTTGTGGCCAGTCGGGCTCGGCGCTCAGCAGCCAGTATGTCAGCAGCGCCAGCGTGATGATGCCGAGGCGCCGTGGATAGGGCATCAGCGAACGCCAGCGGCCGATGAAGAACGACGTCAGCAGCGCACCGCTGACCACGCTCAAAGCCTGGCTGCGGGTGATCAGCGCAACCAGCTCGCAGAGCAGCGCCGAAGGAAGCAGGAATATCATCGGGAAAGGCCGTTGCGGTTGCGGGTCGTTCGGAGCGGCCAGCAAGGCGGGTGCTCGCGGATGGTCACTGTCTGGCGAGAGGCAGTCTCTCAGCGACCGAGGCTTCTGGTCAATTACGCAGAACAGGATTTCGCTTGGCGAAATATGAAGGCGTTGCAATCGCGGGCTTCAGCAATTTCGCCAACAGCCGCTATCGGTTATGAAGTACAGGCAAGTTGCTACCAAGCGCTACTGTGTTTCCACGACCGAGCGGGTTAAAAAAGCGAACGCATAACAACCAGAGGGGCCGACAATGCGTCCAGCCTTCCGTCGCCATCCCCGGGCCTGCCTGCTGCATGCGGCCGCCCTGTTGGGATTGTTGCTGTTTCACCAGTGGATGGGCGTGCCGTTTTGGCTGATCGGTCTTTCCGTATCGATTCTGGCGCTCTGGCCATGGCTGGGCCCCTGGTGGAACCCTGTCGAGCGTGGGGCTGCCACCGATGTCCAGGCGGCGGATTTCGGCGCGTTGAGCAAGAGTCTGTCACGGCGCACCTGTCACAATGCATTGTCCGCGGCACAGGTCGCCTTCAGTGCCGAGCAGCTGTCGCGCAAGCTGCAGTCGCAGATGGCGGCAATTGGCGAGATCGCCAGTGGTGCCGAGGCGATGACAGGGACCGAGCAGGACAGCGCGCGGCGCGCGCAACAGGCGCAGGAGGCCGCCGAGGCGGTGCGCCGCAGCAGCGACAGCGGGCGTGCCGAGTTGCAGCAGGCGATCGAAAGAATGCAGCAACTGAGTGCCAACACCCAGGCCAGCCGCGAACTGATCGACGGCCTTTCGGCCCGTACCAACGAGATCCGCCAGATCACCGATGTGATCCAGTCCATCGCCAGCCAGACCAACCTGCTTGCGCTCAATGCCGCGATCGAGGCAGCGCGTGCCGGGGAGGCCGGGCGGGGATTCGCGGTGGTCGCCGACGAGGTTCGCAGTCTGGCGGGGCGAACCAGCAGCGCCACGGAAGAAGTGGAGCGGATGGTCGGCGATATCCGTGAGCAGAGCGGGGCGGTGGTCGACTACATCCAGCGTCAGGCCAGTGAGCTGGACGAGGCTGCCGAGCAGATCGCCGTGATCGGTGAACAGTTCACCGGCATCGCCGAACTGGCCGGCGACGTCGAGATTCAAGTAGCCGAGATCGCGTCCGGCACCGCCAGCAATCATGAGCGTTTGACCGCCTTGTTCGTCGCGCTGGATCAGTTGCGCGGCGATGCCAACGACAGCAATGTCCAGACCCGGCAACTGGAGCAGGCCGCCGAAAACCTCGTCGCACAGGCGGAACAGGCCAGTGAGCAGTTGGCCGAGGTGCAACTGGATGACTATCACCAGTACATCTACGACCTGGCCCGCCAGGGTGCGGCGGCGATTGCGGCGCGCTTCGAGGCAGACATCGACGCGGGCACGCTCAGCCTGGACGACCTCTTCGATCGCAACTACAAGGCGCAACCGGGTACCGACCCGACGCGCTACAACACCCGTTTCGATCGCTACGCCGACCAGGTGCTGCCGGCGATCCAGGAGCCGCTACTGACGCAGCACGAAGCGCTGGTCTACGCCATCGCCACCACGCCGGAAGGCTACGTGCCGACCCATAACCGTGCCTTCAGCGCGCCACCCACGGGCGATCCTCAGGTGGACCGGGTCAAGTGTCGCAGCAAGCGTTTGTTCAACGATCGCACCGGAGGGCGCTGCGGCAGCCATGAACGCAGGTTGCTCTTGCAGACCTACAGTCGCGATACCGGCGAGCTGATGCATGACCTTTCGGTGCCGATCATGGTTCGGGGTCGGCACTGGGGCGGCCTGCGCCTGGGCTATCGCCCCGAGGACTCGGTCATCGCTCAGGGTGACAGCGCCATCCATTGATTGCTCAGGCTGCGTGCGTGCCGGTCGACCGTGATCGGCGCGAAGGGGCGGCCGGAGGCGGTATTGAAGCTATTGTTGCCGCTGTTCATGTCCTCCAGCGCAACTTTCAGAAACTCCCAGCGGGTCTTCAACTGAGCGACGGCCGGGTTCGCGGCGCTGTCGAGCTGGCTGAGCTGTTCGTCGATGGAAGGCACCAGGCTGCGTTCGTCCTGGCCGAGGTAGGTCTCGGGTTGCTCGCGCGCGGTTTCGAAGGAGCCGACATAGGCGCGGCTGAGGTACTGCACGGCGAGGTATTCGACCTTGGCGGGTAGCTCCGCCTTCATGTCGGCGCCCTGCTGACTGCGCACGGCGGTAAGGAAGTCCCGCAGCGCCTTGCTCATCTGCAAGGGCCAGCCCCAGGGCATGTCGTCCTCCTGATAGCCGAAGGCGGCGCCTTCGCGGAGCTTGGCCGTCAACTCGGCATGCTGTGCAAGCAGCTCGGCGTTGGCGGAGGGAAAGCTTCGTAGCGCCGTATCGAGGGCCTGGATGTCGCTTTCCAGGCGTTGCAGGTGGGCCTTCTGGAAGCCTTCGCCGCGATACAGCAGCAGGCTGCTGGTCGCGCGGTTGGCGTGGATCTGCATGCGTTCCAGGGCGTTGAGTTCTTGCGCCTGGGCGTTGCTGGCCAGCCCTGGAAACCAGCAGGCCAGGAGCATGAGCATCGCTATCCATTTGCGTTGTTTCATGGTGACGCTCCCTTTTGTTTTTATTAGAAGCAAGTACCGATGGCAGGCCGATAGACTAGTCAGTCAATGGCCTAGTGGTATCACTCTGGGGGCGTACAAGCGCAGGCGTCGGCGGAAAAAACTTGATCTTTGGCGCAAATGGCGTGGCTTAAAGCATTCGCTCCAGGCCGATGACATCCGCTATCCAGGCGTTGAGGCGTCGCCACAGGCCGCCAGGCTCCTTGTGCAGGACCACGCGCCGGCCGTGATCCTCGGCGATCCAGATCAGCCGCTCCCGGCCGTCCGTTTCGATCAGGCGGACCTCATAGCTGATGGCGGGCGCGGTGCCTTCCAGCGTCAGCTGATGGGCTTCGCTGGCCAGCTCCGGGCTATGTACCAGGATGCCCACCTCGGTATTCCACAGTACCGAACGCGGATCGAAGTTGAGCGAGCCGAGAAACACCGATTGGCGGTCGAATATGGCGGCCTTGCTGTGCAGGCTGGACTCCGAGTCGCCGCTGAGGCTGAAGCGGGCTTCCTGGTCCGGTTGCCGGCGCAGTTCGAACAGGCGCACGCCCAGGCGCAGGAGTTCGTGGCGATAGGGCGCGTAGCCGCCATGCACCGCCGGTACATCGGTGGCTTCCAGGGAGTTGGTCAGCACCTGGATATCGACGTCGGCCTCGGCCAGTCGGGCGAAGTAGTCGACGCCCTCGTCGGTGGGCACGAAATAGGCCGAAACCAGCGTCAGCTCCTGGCGCACATTGTCCAGGGTGGGTTGCAGTTGGCTGGTCAGCAGCAGCGACGGGTCGGGCATGCCCTCGGCGCTGATCTTGTCCGGATGATCCCAGAGCGCTTCGCTGGGCGCCCAGGTCAGCTCGCGCAGCCATTGGTCGAGCGTCGTCTGGCGCTGCTCGACCAGCAGCTTGCGGTAACGCGGATCGCCGCGCGCGCGTTCGGTTTCCAGGTAATCGTCCAGCTGCCGTCGGGCTTCGGCCAGTTCGTCGACGCTTGGTGGGCGGCGCAGGAATTGCTGAATCGGCACGCTGAGCGAATGGTTCCAGTACTGATCGAAGCTGATGGCCAGTTGCGCGGCGACCGGCCCCGCGCCCAGCAGGTCGATGTCGGTGAAGTTCAGCGTCTGGTCGGCATCGAAATATTCGTCACCCAGATTGCGCCCGCCGACGATGGCCAGGCTGCCGTCGGCGAGTATCAGCTTGTTGTGCATGCGCCGGTGTTGCTGCGATAGGTTCAGCAGGCGGCCCAGCGAGCGGGTGAGGATGTTGCTGCGGCCCAGGTGGAGAGGGTTGAAGACGCGAATCAGGACGTTCGGGTGCGCAGCCAGCGTGGCGATCTGGTAGTCGCTGCCGTCGCTGGTGAGGTCGTCCAGCAGTACCCGCACGCGCACGCTGCGATCGGCCGCCTCGAGAAGTTCGTTGACCAGCGCGCGCGTGGTCAGGCCGTCATGAACGATGTAGTACTGCACGTCGAGGCTGACCTGCGCCGCGCGAATCATCTTCATCCGTGCGGCGAAGGCTTCGTTGCTGGCCGACAGCAGTCGAAATCCCGAATGCCCCGGTGATCGTTCCGCCGCCAGCTCGCGCAGCCGCGAAGCCAGCGGCGAGTCATGGGCCGGCAGGGCGTAAGAGGTAGGGCGAGGCACGACCTGGGTGGCGCAGCCTGCCAGCAACAGCACCGTCAAGAGCAGCAGACGCATGCGCAAGGACACTCCTGGGATCTGCGCCCGTTTCGTACGCCGATTGCGTCGAAACGGGAACAGACCCTAACGTTTCTTCTTGGCAGTTGGACGTCAGCGCGACGGCGGAATTCAGAATCTGTCCTTGAGCCGGTACCAGAGCATGCCCAGCGCCAGCAGCGGCGAGCGCAGCAGGCGGCCGCCGGGGAAGGTCGGGTGCGGCACCCTGGCGAACAGGTCGAAGCGACCGTCGAGCTGCCCGCTGATGGCTTCGCCCAGCAGCCGACCGGCCAGGTGCGTGGCGTTCAGGCCATGGCCGGCGTAGGCCTGGGCGAAGTAGACGTTGGGCTGTTCGGCGAGCCGGCCGATCTGCGGCAGGCGGTTGGCGCCGATGCCGATCATCCCGCCCCACTGATAGTCGATGCCGACGCTCGCCAGTTGCGGGAACACCTCGAGCATCTTCGGTCGCATGTAGGCGGTGATGTCGCTGGGGTCGCGTCCCGAGTAGTGGCAGGCGCCACCGAACAGCAGCCGGCGGTCTGCCGAGAGGCGAAAGTAGTCTAGCGCCACGCGCTGATCGCAGACGGCGCTGTTCAGCGGCAGCAGCTCCCGGCAGAGCGTTTCGGGCAGCGGCTCGGTGGCGATGATGTAGCTGCCGGCGGGCAGTACCTTGCCCGCCAGCTGCGGATGCAACTGGCCGAGATAGGCATTGCAGGCGAGCACCAGCTGCCGGGCGCGTACCGTGCCGGTTGCGGTGCGGACGCGAATCTCGGCGCCGTAGTCGATCCGTTCGGCGGCGGAGTGTTCGTACAGACGCACGCCCAGCGTCTGCGCCGCGGCGGCCTCGCCCAGGGCCAGGTTGAGTGGATGCAGGTGGCCCGAACCGGGGTCTAACAGCCCGCCCAAGTAGCGCTCAGAGCCAATCACTTCGTGGAGGTCGGCCTTGGCGATCTGTCGCAACGGATGGGGGTAGCCGAGGCGCTGGAGATCGGCATACTCCTCCTCGAAGTTGTCCAGGTGTCGCGGTTTGGTCGCCAGGTCGCAGTAGCCCCAGGTCAGATCGCAGTCGATGCCGTAGCGCTCGATGCGCTGGCGGACGATCTCGACGGCCTCGAAGCCCATTCGCTTGAGCGCGTCCACGCCGTCTTCGCCGATCACCGGGGCGAACTGCTCGACGTCGTGGCCCACTCCGCGAATCAGCTGGCCGCCGTTGCGACCGCTGGCGCCCCAGCCGATACGCCGTGCCTCGAGCAAGACCACCGACAGACCGCGCTCGGCCAGTTCGATCGCGGTATTGAGTCCGGTAAAACCGCCGCCGACGATGCAGACATCGGCCGTCTGCTCACCCTCCAGGCGAGGCAGCTCGAACGGCCGGTTGATGCTGGCGGCGTAGTAGGAGGCCGGGTGATCTTCGCTGTGAATGGCGGCTTGGCGGGCGCGCATGAAAGGCTCCTGGATGAATGGCGTGGCAGAAGGGTAGACCGGTGGCTCGTTGCGGGGCAAAGGGACGCCCCGTCCGGCGGCTTTGCGTTGACCTAGTCCGGCACCGGCATTTCCAGCGATTCCTTGACTTCTTCCATGACGATGTAGCTCTTGGATTCGCGCACATGGGGCAACTTGAGCAGGATGTCGCCGAGCAGCTTGCGGTACGAGGCCATTTCCGAAATGCGCGCCTTGATCAGATAGTCGAAATCGCCGGAGACCAGGTGGCATTCGAGGACGTGGGGTAGTTTGAGCACCGCGCGACGGAACTCCTCGAAGATATCGCCGGACTTGTACGCCAGGCTGATTTCCACGAATACCAGCAGCCCGCCCTTGAGGTGGTGCGGATTCAGGCGCGCCGAATAGCCCATGATGATGCCTTCGCGCTCCAGGCGGCGCACGCGCTCGGTGCAGGGCGTGGTGGACAGTCCGATGCGCTCGCCCAGTTCGGTGAACGGCATGCGCCCTTCGGCCTGCAGCAAACGAAGGATCTGGCGGTCGATCCTGTCCAGTTCACGGCGTACCTGGTGCCGGGTGCGCATAGGTGTATTCCCTCCGGGAAAAGCGTTATCGACGTGAATAAAGCGCAAAGATAGCTGCTTATATAGTGAATTTCACCAGGCGAGCCTTCCTATACTCCCTTTCAATAGCGTGTCCCGAACAAGCTCGTCGAACGGGTGGGAGGTTGCAATGCGTGTACTGATCCTCGGTGGTGGCGTGATCGGCACTACCAGTGCCTACTATCTGGCCCGGGCCGGATTCGAAGTGGTGGTGGTGGACCGTCAGCCGGCCGTGGCGATGGAAACCAGCTTCGCCAACGCCGGGCAGGTTTCCCCCGGCTATGCCTCGCCCTGGGCCGCGCCGGGCGTGCCGTTGAAAGCCATCAAGTGGCTGATGCAGCGGCACGCGCCGCTGGCCATCAAGCTCACTGGCGACATCCGCCAATACCTGTGGATGGCACAGATGCTGCGCAACTGCACGGCGGCGCGCTATGCAGTGAACAAGGAGCGCATGGTGCGGCTGTCCGAGTACAGCCGCGACTGCCTCGACGAGCTGCGTGCCGAAACCGGGATCGATTATGAGGGGCGCCAACTGGGCACCACGCAATTGTTCCGCACCCAGGCACAGCTGGATGCGGCAGCCAAGGACATCGCCGTGCTCGAGGCCTCGGGCGTGCCCTACGAGCTGCTCGATCGCGTCGGCATCGCCCGTGCCGAACCGGCGCTGGCGCGGGTCTCGGACAAACTCAGCGGCGCCCTGCGTCTGCCCAACGACCAGACCGGCGATTGCCAGATGTTCACCACGCGCCTGGCCGGGATGGCGCGCGAGCTGGGCGTCGAGTTCCGTTTCGAGCAGAACATCCAGCGCCTCGAATACGCCGGCGATCGCCTTTCCGGCGTGTGGATCGACGGCAAGCTGGAAAAGGCCGATCGCTACGTGCTCGCGCTGGGCAGCTACAGCGCCGACATGCTCGAGCCGCTCGGCCTGCGCGCCCCGGTGTACCCCCTCAAGGGCTACTCGCTCACGGTGCCGATCAGCGATGCGGCGATGGCGCCGGTGTCCACGGTGCTGGACGAGACCTACAAGGTCGCCATCACCCGCTTCGACCAGCGCATCCGTGTCGGCGGCATGGCCGAGATCGCCGGGCATGACCTGTCGCTCGATCCGCGTCGGCGCGCCACCCTGGCCATGGTGGTCAGCGATCTGTTCCCGCTGGGCGGTGATCCCGCCACGGCGGAGCTCTGGACCGGCCTGCGCCCGGCGACTCCGGACGGAACGCCGATCGTCGGCGCGACACCCTATCGCAACCTGTTTCTCAACACCGGACACGGTACCCTTGGCTGGACCATGGCCTGCGGTTCGGGGCGTCTGCTGGCCGACCTGCTGCTATCCAGGCGGCCGCAGATCAGCACCGAGGGGTTGGATATCTTCCGCTATGGCAAGCACAAGGAGGCTGGCAAGCATGCCCATCCGGCGTCTGTACACTGAAACCCGTTACAGCGAGGCGGTCATTCACGCCGGCGCGGTCTATCTCTCCGGCCAGCTGGCCGATGATCTCGAGGGCGACATCCACCAGCAGACCCGCGAGACGCTCGCCAGCATCGAGCGCTTGCTAGCGGAGGTCGGCAGCGACAAGTCGCGGCTGCTGTCGGCGACCATACATCTGCGCGACATGGCCGATTACGCCGGGATGAACGAAGTCTGGGATGCCTGGCTCCCTGCGGGAGCCGCACCGGCGCGCACGGCGGTGCAGGCACTGATGTACCGGCCGCAAGTGCGTGTGGAGATCACCGTGGTGGCCGCCATGCCCGACCTGGCCGGACCGGTGCTCTAGGCGCCGCAATCCCGCATAGTGTGGACAACGGGGCAGCCTTGCCCATCGTGGTGGTGGATAAGCCGCAAGCGGCGTTATCCACCCTACGGCATCATGCCCATCCGGAGTGCCCGGAAAATCGCACCAGCGTGTTGTAAATACTGAACGCCATTGCCATCATTAGCGCCCTCATCGCTTCGCTCTTGAAAGGGGGCTCCCGTATTGGACGTCGGCGTTCGACTGCAAACCATTCGCAAGCTCAAGGGCCTGTCCCAGCGTGAACTCGCCAAGCGTGCGGGCGTCACCAACAGCACCATTTCCATGATCGAGAAGAACAGCGTCAGCCCTTCGATCAGCTCGTTGAAGAAGGTCCTGGGCGGCATTCCCATGTCGCTGGTGGAGTTCTTTTCCCCGGATGGCGATCAGGACAGCGATACCCAGGTCGTCTACAAGGCCGGTGAGCTGATCGACATCTCCGACGGCGCAGTGAGCATGAAACTGGTAGGTAAGGCGCATCCGAGCAGGGCCATCGCCTTTCTCGACGAAACCTATCCGCCCGGCACCGACACCGGCGAGGAGATGCTCGCGCATCAGGGCGAGGAGGCCGGCCTGCTGGTGGAGGGGCGTCTGGAATTGACCGTGAACGGCCAGGTCCATGTGCTGGAAACCGGCGACAGCTACTACTTCGAAAGCAGCAAACCCCATCGTTTTCGCAATCCGTTCGGCGAGCCGGCGCGCCTGATCAGCGCCACCACGCCCGCGAATTTCTGATGGACGAGTCGCAGGCCGATGCCCGGCATGCTTGCGACATAAGGGTTGTTTCGGCAGGCCCGGCTTGCCGCTATACTAGCCGCCGCTCGCGTACCGTGGCCGCGAGCGTATCAAGCCACATGAGGGGATAAGGTGAACCTGATTAAGAAGATCCTGGTAGCGCAGACTGCCGTAGTAGCCCTGTGGGCAATGAGCGCTCAGGCTGCGACCGATGAAGCCATCGCCGAGCGTCTCAAGCCGGTTGGTGAAGTCTGTATTCAAGGCGAAGAATGTGCGGCGGCGGATGCCGGTGCCGTGGCTGCCGCTGGCGGCGCTGCCCGTAGCGGTGAAGAGGTCTATGGCAAGTTCTGTACCGCATGTCATGGCAGCGGGCTGCTCAATGCGCCCAAGACCGGCGATGCCGCCGCCTGGAAAGGTCGCGCGGACGCGGCTGGCGGCCTGGACGGCCTGCTCAAGCACGCCATCAGCGGTATCAACGCCATGCCGCCGAAGGGCACTTGCGCGGACTGCTCGGACGACGAACTGAAGAGCGCGATCCAGCACATGTCCGGTCTCTGATCGGATAATCCGCGTCATCGCAAAGCCGCCTTCGGGTGGCTTTGTCGTATCTGCGGGAGCAAAGCTGCGACCTGTCGGGTCCGATGTCTCGAAGCCTGTGGCCACCGAACCCGGGGTCTGCGCCGTCACGAGAGGTCGTCATGTCCAGTTCCGCGCCGCAACCTGAACAGCTGCATTTCGCCAGCGACGGGCGCACGCCCAACAGTCCGCACCCGGTACTGATCTATCGCCAGCTGCCGCTGAACGATGCAGACCTCGCCGCCGCCTTCGAGCGGTTGTTCGCCAGCCATTTATGGCCGGCGCAGTGGCGGGGCAGTGTCTATGACTACCACCATTACCACTCCACCGCCCATGAGGTGCTCGGCGTAACCAGCGGCTGGGCGCGGCTGGTGCTGGGTGGCGAGCAGGGGCGGGAAGTCGAGCTGCGGGCGGGCGATGCCCTGGTGCTACCGGCCGGGACCGGCCATTGCGGCGTTCAGGCAAGTGCCGATTTTCAGGTCGTGGCGGGCTGTCCGCCGGACCAGCGCTACGACCTGCTGCGTCCAGATGAATGCAGCCACGATGCGGCGCGTGAGCGCATCGCCCGGGTCGGCGTGCCGATCAGCGATCCGCTGACCGGCACACAAGGGGCGCTGGTGACGCTCTGGCGTGAAGGTGTCGCGGTCAGTCGATGAACTGAACCTGACCGTCGTGCAGCGATTGAACCCGCGCCAGCGACTCGACGCGAAAGCCGGCTTCTTCCAGCTCCTGGCGCCCGACCTGGAAGGACTTCTCGATCACGATACCCAGCCCGGCGATGCTGGCGCCGGCCTGCTGGATGATGGCGATCAGGCCCTTGGCGGCTTTGCCGTTGGCCAGGAAGTCATCGATGATCAGCACGCGGTCATCGGCTGAAAGATGGTTGGTGGAGATCGCGATGGTGCTTTCCACCTGCTTGGTGAAGGAATACACCGAGGCGGTCAGCAGATGATCGGTCATGGTCAGCGACTGGTGCTTGCGGGCGAAGATCACCGGCACACCCAGCTCCAGTCCGGCCATGATCGCCGGAGCGATACCGGAGGCTTCGATGGTGACGATCTTGGTGATGCCCTCGTCGCGAAAGCGGCGGGCGAACTCCTCACCGATCTGCTTCATCAGCAGGGGGTCGATCTGATGGTTCAGGAAAGCGTCGACCTTGAGTACCCGGTCGGAGAGTACGACACCTTCACTGCGAATTTTCTGTTTCAGCTGTTCCACGAACGCGCTACCTCAAGCGAACCCCACGGGACAGACTTCGGAAACCCTTTGACCCGATACGCAGTGACGCGGCAGGCACCGCGCCGTGAAACGGGGCGTGCAGGCTGCCGTGAAATGGTGATGGCGAGCGTTGGAGCTTTCCGTGAGTCCGGAAAGCCGCGCATTCTCGCTCAATTTCCCCTCCAAATTCAAAGGCTGCTGCAGTCCGTTTCGCCGTTCGGACGAGCGGCCGCCCGGTCAGGGGCACCCGGTGCCGTTGAATCGGCGCACTGCTGGCGGGCCGCCCGGGCGGAACTATCGGTGTCGTCAGCCGAACAGTTGCTGCTTGCAGCGCAGCCAGCGGTAGCCGTAACCCGACAGGCGCAGCCTCAGCGGATGTCCCTCGGGTTGTTCGTAATCGCTGTCGGCGAGGATATCGACCAGCTGCTCCAGGTCCTTGTCGTGGATTTCGACGGTGACTTCCTCGTCCGCCAGGTTCACCAGCATCAGTACCGTCGAATCGGCATCGTGGCGAATGGCGAATACCGATGGCACCCCGACATCCACCGGGCAGGCCTTGCCTTCGCCGATTTCGCGCAGGCCGATGCGGCTGCGGATCATGTTGCCGGTCTTGGCCAGCAGCGAATCATCGCGCAGGGTCTGGGCGTAGACGTTCAGCGTGCGGTAGCTGAACGGACCTTCGTCGATCGGCTCGACCACCAGTCTGGCGGTTTCGGCGCAGGAGAAGCCGGCGTTCACTTCGTTGGACCATTGCATCGGCGTGCGCACGGCCAGCCGCTCGGGCCGCGACAGGTCCTCGCCCATGCCGATTTCTTCGCCGTAGCGGATGATCGGTGTGCCGGGCAGGGAGAACAGCAGCGCATGCGCCATCGCCAGGCGGTGTTCGTCGCCCTCCAGCATGGGCGCCAGCCGCCGACGAATGCCGCGGTTGTAGGCGCGCATGTCGGGATCGGGGGCGAAGGCCTGCATCACCTCCTCGCGCTCTTCCTCGGTCAGGCGCTCCAGATCCAGCTCGTCATGGTTGCGTATCCAGGTGGCGTATTGCGCGCGGCGGGGCGGCGTCGGCTGTTCGGTCAGCGAACGCGTCAGGGGGCTGGCGTCGCTGCGGGCCAGCGCCAGGAAATAGTGGTTGTTGGCCCAGAAGTTCAGCAGCAGGGTGAGCCGGTCGCCATCGCCGAAGTAGTCGGCGTAGTGCTCCGGCTCCACGTCCACCTCGCCCAGCAGCACGGCTTCGGGGCGGCGCAGGGAGACGAAGTCGCGGAAATGTTCGAGCAACCAGTAGCCCTTGGCGCTGTCGCCTTCGCCGGCCTGTTCGATCAGGTGCGAGGCGGCATCGACGCGGAAGCCGGAAACCCCCAGGCGCAGCCAGAACGCCATGATCCGCTCGATCTCCTCGACCACCCGCGGGTTGGCCAGGTTCAGGTCCGGCTCGTGCTTGTAGAACAGGTGCCGGTAGTACTGGCCGGCTTCCTCGTCCCAGGTCCAGACGCTGTCCTCGATGGTGGGGAAAATCGGCTCGATGCTGTCGTCCGGCTCGTCGGCCCAGAGGTAGTAGTCGCGGAAGGGCGAGTGGCGGTCGCGTCGCGCCTCCTGGAACCAGCGATGCTCGATGGAGGTGTGCTGCACCACCAGTTCGATGATCACGTGCAGGCCGAGCTCTTCGGCCTTTTCCAGCAGGTTGACCACGTCGGCCAGGTCGCCGAAACGCGGGTCGACCTGCAGGTGATCGCTGACGTCGTAGCCGGCGTCCTCGAAGGGCGAGCGATAGAAGGGCATCAGCCAGATGGCGGTGGCGCCGAGGCCGCGCACGTAGTCCAGGCGCTCGGTGACGCCGCGCAGATCGCCGCAGCCGTCGCCGTCGTGGTCGCGGAAGAGGGTCGGGTCGATCTGGTAGATCACGGCGTTGCGGTACCAGAAGGGGCGCATGTCAGGCTTCCTGTGGACAGAGAATGAGGGCCTGGCCGGCCGCGAGTTCGCCGCTGTAGGGCTGTTCTTCGCCGACCCCATCGCTGGCGATCTGCACCTGCCAGTGGCCGTTGATCGGGCAGACGTGGGGCTTGTCGGCGAAGTTGATGCAGACGATTCGCTCGTCGGCGCCGTGCCGGCGGCGGTAGGCCAGCACTTCGGGGTGTGAGCGCAGTTCTTCCCAGCTGCCGTGGGTCAGCGCCGGGCTGGCCTTGCGTGCGGCGATCAGCCGGCGGTAGAGGTCGAAGGTCGAGTTGGCGGCGCCCACCTGGCGCTCCGCGGCCAGCTCGTCTGCATCCGGCGGGAACGGTAGCCAGGGCTCCTCGCCGGACCAGCCGTGGGGCGGTTCGGCCAGCCAGGGCAATGGCGCCCGGCAGCCGTCGCGGTTGCCCGGGTCGACGCGCTCTTCGGCGCCGATCTGCGCATCCTCCAGACCCAGTTCCTCGCCCTGGTAGATGAAGGGCGTGCCGCGCAGTGTCAGCAGCATCACGGCCGCGGCCCGGGCGCTGCGCAGCGACCCGTGGTAGCGGCTGCGCTGGCGGCTGTTGTCGTGGTTGGACAGCACCCAGGTGGGCCAGGCGCCGGCCGGCGCCAGCAGCAGCTCGACGTCACGGATGCAAGTGCGAAACATCACCGGCTCCCAGGGCGCGTCCAGCGGCGCGAAGTTGAACGACATGTGCAGCTCGTCGCCGGCCCCGTAGTACTGCAGCACCCGTTCGGTGGAGCGGATGTTCACCTCACCGACCAGCACGCGTTCGCCGGGATAGCTGTCGACCACCCGGCGTATCCCGCGTAGCACTTCGTGGCTGTAGGGCTGGTCGTTGAAGTTGGCCAGCGGTTCGCCGGCCAGGCAGCGCGGATCGTCGGCGAAGCTCGGGTCCTTGCCGGTGCAGTGGATGACATCGATGCGAAAGCCATCCACGCCGCGATCCAGCCAGAAACGCAATACGCCGTGCATCGCCTCGACCACTTTGGGGTTGCGCCAGTTCAAGTCCGGTTGCTGCGGCAGGAACAGGTGCAGGTAGTACTGCTGGGTGCCTTCGTCCCAGGTCCAGGCGCCGCCGGCGTTCAGCTGTGCACGCCAGTTGTTCGGCTGGTCGCGCCAGACGTACCAGTCGCGTTTGGGGTTGTCGCGCGAGCTGCGCGACTCGACGAACCAGGGGTGCTGGTCCGAGGTGTGGTTGGGTACGAAATCCAGCAGCAGGCGCATGCCCCGTGCGTGCACCGCGCTGATCAGGCGGTCGATGTCGTCCAGCGAGCCGAACAGCGGGTCGACATCGCAGTAATCGCTGATGTCGTAGCCGGCATCCAGCATCGGCGAGCGGAAGATCGGCGACAGCCAGACGGCGTCTATGCCCAGCTTCTGCAAGTGGTCGAGGTGGTGCAGTACGCCGTTGAGATCGCCGATGCCGTCGCCGTTGCTGTCGGCAAAGGAGCGCGGGTAGATCTGGTAGATGGTCGCGCCTTTCCACCACGGATGATCGCTCGAGTCGCGCATGCTGGGCTCCCGTATCGTCGATGTGCCTGCGCCGCTGCGTGCAGCCTGTCTGCCTTGTGACTTGCAGCGAGGCGAGGAGGTTCGCGAGTTCCTTGATCCGCGTCGGATCGAAGTGAACGTCGTGGTCCATACTCCGCCTAACACTCACCAGCGAATCCCGACCCACGAACCCAGGAGACCGCCATGTTGCGTATCGCCATCAATGGTTATGGCCGTATCGGCCGAGCTGTTCTACGCGCTTTGTTCGAGCGCAATCTGGAAAACCAGATTCGCATCGAGGCGATCAACGACCTCAGCGACCGGGCGGCGATGGCCCACCTGACGCGCTTCGACACCACCTTCGGGCGTTTTCAGGGGCAGGTCGACCTGCACGAGGACATGCTGCAGATCCGCGGCCAGTCGATCCGCCTATTGCAGGAGCGCGACCCCGCGCAGCTGCCCTGGAAGCAGCTCGGCGTCGACGTGGTGCTGGAATGCTCGGGCAAGTTCAAGTCGCGCGCGCTGGTCGACCAGCATCTGCAGGCCGGCGCCCAGCGGGTGTTCGCTTCGCACCCGCTCGATGGCGCCGACCTGACCGTGGTCTATGGCGTCAACCACGAACTGCTGGGCAGTCAGCGGGTGGTGTCCAACGCCTCCTGCACCACCAACTGCCTGGCGCCGCTGGCCAAGGTGCTGCATGAGGCGGTCGGCATTCGCCAGGGCCTGCTCAATACCGTGCACGCCTACACCAACGACCAGAACCTGCTGGACAAGGCACACAAGGATCTCTACCGCGCCCGCGCCGCGGCGGAGTCGATGGTTCCGTCGACCACCGGCGCGGCCAAGGCCATCGGCCTGGTGTTGCCGGAGCTGGCCGGGCGCCTGGATGGCCTGGCGGTGCGGGTGCCGACGCCGAACGTCTCGCTGGTGGACCTGACCTTCACCGCCGAGCGTGCGCCGGCCAGTGTCGAGGCGGTCAACCAGATCCTGCGCGACGGCGCGCAGCAGATGCCGCTCGGGGTCATGGAGTGCAACGACCTGCCGCTGGTCTCGCGGGATTTCTTCGGCCATCCGACCTCCTGCGTCGCCGACCTCAGCCATACGCGTGTGCAGGGCGACCTGGTCAAGGTGCTGGCCTGGTACGACAACGAGTGGGCCTTCTCCAACCGCATGCTCGACGTGCTGCTGGCCTGGCAACCGCAGCGCGCCAGTTGATGAGCGCGACCCGGTCCGAGACGCCGCTGTGGGAACTGACCCTGGCGCAATTTCGCGGAGCGACAGCAAGCCGAGGGATGCCGGGTTGCGGGGCGGTCGCGGCGGTGGTCGCTGATTGCGGCCTGGCGCTGGTGGTCAAGGCGCTGCGGGTCAGCGAGGAACGCGCACGCTGCGAGGGACGGGGCGATCTGCTGCAATCGGCACAGGCGCTGCTCGGCCGGCCGGGGGCCTTTGCCGATGATGATGTGGCCGCTTTTCAGGGCTATCTGGACGCCGAAGGCCCTGAGGCGCAACAGATGGCATCCCGCCAGGCTTGTGCCGTGCCGCTGGCCACCGCCCGCGTCTGTAACGAGGCCCTTGCCATCGCCGAGGCCGCCTGGCCGGAGGTTGTCGAGTCGGTGCGTTGCGATGTGCGGGCCGGTGCTTTGCTGATCGGCGCTGCGATCGATGCGGTGCTGTTGAATGCCGAAGCCGACCTGGCTGGCCTGGACGATCCGGATTCCAAGGAAGAGCTGCGCGAGATATGCAGGAAACTGCAATCGGAGGCGCATGCTCGATTGGAAAGGATCACCTTGTGCGACCATTGAATGAGACAGGTGGTCTCATTTTTCATTGACTGTGACGAATCCACTTCCTACTCTCCAGTAATTCGAGACAAACAGTCTCAATATAAGAAGCCGCTAGACACAAGCGGCCCTCAACGGAGAGTGAGCCATGAGTCACCGTATCGTCCTGCCGCGCCTGATGGAGATCGGCGCTGGCGCCAGTCAGCAGCTCGCCGCCGTGCTGGGTGGCCTGGGTTGCAGCCGACCGCTGATCGTCACCGACCGGATGATGGTCGAACTCGGCTATGCCGCCCGCCTGGCCGAACAACTGGAACAGGCGGGCATCGCTAGTCGCTGCTTCGCCGATACCGCGCCCGAGCCCACCGCCGCTTCGATCCGAGCTGGCGTGCAGATGGTCCGCGAGGGCGATTTCGACTCTATCGTCGCCCTCGGGGGCGGCAGCCCCATCGACTCGGCCAAGGCCATCGGCATCCTCGGCAAGTTCGGCGGCGAGATGCGCGATTACCGCTTCCCGCGCGACGTCAGCGACGCCGGGCTGCCGCTGATCGCCATCCCCACCACCGCCGGCACCGGTTCCGAGGTGACGCGCTTCACCATCATCACCGACGAGACCAGCGACGAGAAAATGCTCTGCGCGGGCCTCGGCTTCATGCCCGTCGCCGCGCTGATCGACTATGAGCTGACCCTCTCGCTACCGCCGCGCATCACCGCCGACACCGGTATAGACGCGCTGACCCATGCCATCGAGGCCTATGTCAGCCGCAAGGCCAGCCTCTACAGCGACGCCCAGGCACTGGAAGCGATGCGCCTGCTGGCGCCGAACCTGCGCAGCGCTTTCCACGAACCGCGCAACCTGGCCGCGCGTGAGGCGATGATGCTCGGCGCGACCCTGGCCGGCATCGCCTTCTCCAACGCCTCGGTGGCGCTGGTGCATGGCATGAGCCGGCCCATCGGCGCCTTTTTCCATGTGCCGCACGGGCTGTCCAACGCCATGCTGCTGCCGGCGGTCACCGCGTTCTCGATTCCGGCGGCGCCGGAGCGCTACGCCGACTGTGCCCGCGCCATGGGCGTGGCGAGCGAGGGCGACAGTGTCGAGACCGCCAACGACAAGCTGCTGAGCGAGCTGCGCGCACTGAACAAGGAACTCCAGGTGCCGAGCCCCGCGCAGTTCGGCATCGCCCGCGAACGCTTCTTCGAACTGCGAGAAACCATGGCCAAGCAGGCCCTGGCCTCGGGTTCGCCAGGCAACAACCCGCGCGTGCCCAGTGAAGCGGAAATCATCGACCTCTACGAAACCGTCTGGAACCAGGAGTGACCCCATGCAGACCCTCGGCAACCTGATCGACAACCAGGCCGTCGCCGGCCGTTCCGAACGCCACGCGACCGTCTACAACCCGGCCACCGGCGAGCCGCGCCTGTACGTGTCGCTGTCCTCGGCTGATGAAACCCGCGAGGCCATCGCCGCCGCCCAAGCCGCGTTCGAAGGTTGGTCGAAGACGCCGCCGCTGGTGCGCGCACGCGTGATGTTCCGCTTCAAGGCGCTGCTCGAAGCGCGTCGCGACGAGGTCGCGCGGCTGATCACCAGCGAGCATGGCAAGGTCTTCTCCGACGCCCAGGGCGAGGTCACCCGCGGACTGGAAGTGGTCGAGTTCGCCTGCGGCATCCCGCACCTGCTCAAGGGCGAGTTTTCCTCCAATGTCGGTCGCGACATCGATTCCAACTCGCTGATGCAGCCGTTGGGTGTCTGCGTCGGCATCACCCCGTTCAACTTCCCGGCCATGGTGCCGCTGTGGATGCTGCCGGTGGCCATCGCCTGCGGCAACACCTTCGTGCTCAAGCCGTCGGAGAAGGACCCCAGCGCGACCATGCTGATCGGCGAACTGCTGGCCGAGGCGGGTCTGCCGGCGGGTGTGCTGAACATCGTCAACGGCGACAAGGAAGCGGTGGACGTGCTGCTGACCGACGAGCGCGTGCAGTCGGTGAGTTTCGTTGGCTCCACGCCGATCGCCGAGTACATCTACAAGACCGCCTCGGCCCACGGCAAGCGCTGCCAGGCGCTGGGCGGCGCGAAGAACCACATGGTGATCATGCCCGACGCCGACCCGCAGCAGGTGGTCAGCTCGCTGATGGGCGCGGCCTACGGCTCGGCGGGCGAGCGCTGCATGGCGATCTCGGTAGCGGTCTGCGTCGGCGATGAGGTGGCGGACAAGCTGGTCGGCATGCTCCAGGATGAAATCGGCCAGATGCGCACCGGCCCCGGCCTGGGCGTCGAGCCCGAGCCGCACATGGGGCCGCTGGTCACCCGCGAGCATCAGCAGAAGGTCAGCGGTTATATCGACCTTGGTGTGGAGGAGGGCGCGACCCTGGTCTGCGATGGTCGCGGCATCAAGGTCGAAGGCTACGAGAACGGCTTCTACGTCGGCCCGACGCTGTTCGATCACGTCACGCCGCAGATGCGCATCTATCAGGAGGAAATCTTCGGGCCGGTGCTGGCCGTGGTGCGGGTCGCTTCGTTCGAGGAGGCGCTGCAACTGGTCAACGACCACGAATACGGCAACGGTACCTCTATCTTCACCCGCGACGGCGATACCGCGCGGCAGTTCGAGGAGCGTGTCAACGTCGGCATGGTCGGCGTCAACGTGCCGATCCCGGTGCCCATGGCCTTCCACTGCTTCGGCGGCTGGAAGCGCTCGATCTTCGGCCCGCTGAACATGCACGGCCCGGATGGCGTGCGCTTCTTCACCCGGATGAAGACCGTGACCCGGCGCTGGCCCACTGGCATCCGCGCCGGTGCCGAGTTCGCCATGCCGACGATGAAGTAACTGCGGCGAAGAGCCGATAAAAGCGCTGGAAGCTGAAAGGCCGGACGTAGAAACAGCTGGCATCGGGTTACGTCTGGCTCCAGCGCTTCATTTAAACTTCGCCGCCCTTTGGGGCGGCTCCTTTTGCTCCATAACCGCAACCGGGCTTCGATCCATGCGCAGTACCCCCAGAGAAAAAGGCTCTTCCATCACCCGTGTGCTGGAAATCATCGAGGCAGTGGCCGCTGCGAAGGACCCGCTGACGCCGACCGCACTGGCGGAAAAACTGGATATTCCGAAGGCCAGCGCCCATCGGTTGGTGCAGACGCTGGAGAGCGAAGGCTTTCTGCAGTTCGGTCTGCGTGGCGGACTGCTGCCGGGCGAGCGTCTGCATGCCACGGCGGTGAACATCCTCAACAGCGGCCGGCACAAGGCGCTGCGCCAGGCAATCCTGCGCGAGCTGTCCGCAGACATCGGCGAAACCTGCGGGCTGTCCGTGCCCGATGGGCTGGACATGCTCTATTTCGACCGCGTGCAGACCAACTGGCCGCTGCAGATCAATCTGCCCATCGGCAGCCATACACCGCTCTGGTGTACCGCCAGCGGCAAGCTCTACCTCGCCTCGCTGCCGCCCGAGCAGCTGGAGCGGGTGCTGCCGCGTCTGCCGATCCAGCAAATGGCGCGCAACACCCTCACCGACCTCAGCGCCCTGCGCGACGATCTCGCCCGCGTGCGCGAGGAAAACCTGGGCACCGATTCTGAAGAGTTCATCGACGGCATGGTCGCCTGCGCCGTGCCGGTGCGCGATGCCCAGGGCCGGCTGCTGGCCTGCCTGTTCAGCCACGCGCCGGTGATCCGCTGTTCCATGGAGCAGTTGCTGGGCTTCGTGCCGCGACTGCGCGCGGCGGCGAAGGAGCTGGAAAGCATCGTCGGAGGTTAACGGCAGCGGAAAGGCGGGCGCCAAGCTGTAGGAGCCAGCTTGCTGGCGAAGGGTCGCACGCCGTGCCGCCAACATCGCGAGCTCGCTCCTACAGGTCTAGGGCCCGCCCCGCCCTCGCAGGTAGGGTGGATAACGGCGCAGCCTTATCCACCAACAGGCACACGTGTTGCGGTAACGTCCGGAACGGTGGAAAACGCTTCGCGGTTTTCCACCCTACGCGTGGCGGGTGTAGGGTGGATGTCGCTTTTTTACATCCACCGCTTGAGGCACCATCAGGCCGCCGTCCAGGCGGCTCGCTCAGCGCTTCAACATCGCGCGCATCGCTGCCAGCGCATCGTTGCCACGCGCCGCTTTGACCTCCACCGGCGCGTCTTCCTGGCCTTCCCACTCCAGATCTTCGGGCGGCAGTTCGTCGAGAAAGCGGCTGGGCATGCATTCGATGATCTCGCCGTACTGCTTGCGCTTGGCGGCGAAGGTCATCGCCAGGTTCTGCCGCGCACGGGTGATGCCGACGTAGGCCAGGCGTCGTTCTTCCTCGATGGTGTCCGCCTCGATGCTGGAGCGGTGCGGGAGGATTTCCTCTTCCACGCCCATGATGAACACGTAGGGGAATTCCAGGCCCTTGGACGCGTGCAGGGTCATCATCTGCACGCCCTCGGCGCCTTCTTCCTCTTCCTGCTGGCGTTCGAGCATGTCGCGCAGCACCAGCTTGGCGATGGCTTCCTCGATGGTCATCTCGCCTTCTTCGTCGCGCTCCAGGGTGTTCTTCAGCGCGTCGATAAGGAACCAGACGTTGCTCATGCGGAAGTCCGCGGCCTTGTCGCTGGAGGTCTGCGAGCGCACCCAGGTCTCGTAGTCGATGTCCATGACCATGCTGCGCAGGGCGGCGATGGGGTCGTTCTGCGCGCACTGCTGGCGCAGGTTGTCCATGTAGTGCTTGAAGCGCGACAGGCGGTCGGTGAAGCGGCTGTCCATCAGCTCGCCCAGGCCGATCTCGTCGCAGGCGGCGTACATGGAAATCTTGCGCGCGGTGGCGTAGTTGCCGAGCTTTTCCAGGGTGGTGGAGCCGATCTCCCGGCGCGGCACGTTGATCACCCGCAGGAAGGCATTGTCGTCGTCCGGATTGACCAGCAGGCGGAAGTAGCTCATCAGGTCCTTCACTTCCTGGCGGCCGAAGAAGCTGGTGCCGCCGGACAGGCGATAGGGAATCTGGTGGTGCTGCAGCTTCAGCTCGATCAGCTTGGCCTGGTAGTTGCCGCGGTAGAGGATGGCGAAATCGCTGTAGGGCCGCTGGGTCTTGAGGTGCAGCGTGAGGATTTCCATCGCCACGCGCTCGGCCTCTGCTTCCTCGTTGCGGCAGCGGATCACGCGGATCGGGTCGCCGTGGCCCATTTCCGACCACAGCTGCTTCTCGAAGGCGTGCGGGTTGTTGGCGATCAGCACGTTGGCGCACTTGAGGATGCGGCTGGTGGAGCGGTAGTTCTGCTCCAGCATTACCACCTTCAGCGAGGGGAAGTCTTCCTTCAGCTGCATCAGGTTTTCCGGCCGCGCGCCGCGCCAGGCGTAGATCGACTGGTCGTCGTCGCCCACCACGGTGAAGTGCGCGCGTTCCTGCACCAGCAGCTTGACCAGCAGGTACTGGCTGGCGTTGGTGTCCTGGTATTCGTCCACCAGCATGTAGCGCACCCGGTTGCGCCACTTTTCCAGCACTTCGGGGTGGTCCTGGAAGAGCTTCACCGGCTGCATGATCAGGTCGTCGAAATCCACCGCGTTGTACGCCTTGAGCGTGCGCTGGTAGTGGGTATAGACGATGGCGGCGGTCTGCTCCTTGGGATTGCGCGCCTCGGCGAGCGCCTGCTCGGGCGTGATCAGGTCGTTCTTCCAGGAGCCGATGTAGTTCTTGATCTCGTCGACGCCGTCATCGCCAGCGTATTCCTTCTGCATGATGTCGGTCAGCAGCGCCTTGATGTCGCCGTCGTCGAAGATCGAAAAGCCCGGTTTGTAGCCAAGCCTGGCGTACTCCTTGCGGATGATGTTCAGGCCCAGATTGTGGAAGGTCGAGACCGTCAGCCCGCGTCCCTCGCCGCCGCGCAGCAGGCTGCTGACGCGTTCCTTCATCTCGCGGGCGGCCTTGTTGGTGAAGGTCACGGCGACGATGTATTGGGCGCGGATGCCGCACTGCTGGATCAGGTAGGCGATCTTGCGGGTGATCACGCTGGTCTTGCCGGAGCCGGCGCCGGCGAGCACCAGCATGGGGCCGCCGACGTAGTTCACGGCTTCCTGCTGCCGGGGATTGAGTCGGGACATGGTCGTTCGGGTTGTTGAAGGCGGGGCGGGAGTTTAGCAGGAGCGGAGCCTGAAGCAGGAAGCTGGAAGCGATGGCTGGCGCGTCTCTTCCAGCTCGAGGCTTCCCGCTTCAGGCTGCTTTTATCGAACCATATGCAGGTAATGCATGTGCTTCTCGTATTGATCGAGGATGTCGCCGATCACGCCTTCGCGACTCCAGCCCATGACGTCGTAGTCCTGGCCGCCTTCCTTGAGGTGGACTTCGGCGCGGAAGTACTTGCGCTCGCCCGGTTCGTCCTCGTCGCTGCCGGGCACGAAGCTGGGCATGGCGTAGGCGCGCGGACGCACCTCGTAGATGAAGTCGGGCTCGCCTTCGTGGACGATCTCGATGCGGATGCGGCGGTCCTCGCCTTCGCTGACCGTCACGTCATAGCCCTGCTTGCGCATTTCCACGGCGACGTCCTCGCAGGCTGGCCGGACCACTTCGGCGATGAAGCGCGTCACATGGGAGCGGCGCGGGAACATCATCAGGTTGCGCAGGCGGCGCTGCCAGTCGCTGTAGGCTCGTGGCGTGGCCGGCGACGTGGTGATGGCCTGATAACGCAGGGTCTGTTTGGTGGCATCCAGGCGCAGCGCCTTGAGCAGGCCCCACATCGAACACAGCAGCGCGATGGTGAAGGGCAGGGCGCTGGCGATGGTGGCGGTCTGCAGCGCGGTCAGGCCATCGGCCAGCAGCAGGGCAACGGCCACGGCGCCCATCGAACCGGCCCAGAAGATGCGCTGCCAGACCGGCGTGCCTTCCTGGCCGCCGGAGGCGAGCATGTCCACCACCAGCGCACCGGAGTCCGCCGAGGTGACGAAGAACACCACCACCATGATGATCGCCACCAGCGACAGTACTGAGGCGAACGGGAAATGTTCGAGGAAGGCGAACAGCGCCAGCGAGCTGTCGCGATCGATGGCTTCGCCCAGGCTGGTCACGTGCTCCCAGAGGATCATGTGGATGGCGGTGTCGCCGAACACGGTCATCCACAACAGGGTGAAGGCGGTGGGCACCAGCAACACGCCGCTGACGAATTCGCGGATCGTCCGGCCACGGGAAATGCGTGCGATGAACAGGCCGACGAAGGGCGACCAGGCCAGCCACCAGCCCCAGTAGAACAGCGTCCAGCCGCCGATCCAGTCGTTCGGTTCGTAGGCGTATAGGTTGAAGGTGGCGGTGACGATCTGCGAGAGGTAGTTGCCGGTGTTCTGCACGAAGGTCTGCAGGATGAACACCGTCGGCCCGACGACCAGTACCAGCAGCATCAACAGCACGGCGAGCGTCAGGTTCAGCTCGGAAAGCCGCCGTACGCCCTTATCCAGGCCGGTGACCACCGAAATGGTCGCCAGGGCCGTGGTGGCGATGATGAGCACGATTTGCACCGGCACCGAGATGGGCAGGCCATACAGATGATTGAGACCGGTGTTGATCTGGGTGACGCCGACTCCCAGCGAGGTGGCGACGCCGAGCACCGTGCCGATGATGGCGAAGATGTCCACCGAATGGCCGATGGGGCCGTGGATGCGCTCGCCGATCAATGGATAGAGCGCCGAACGCAGGGTCAGGGGCAGGCCATGGCGGTAGGCGAAATAGGCCAGGATCATCGCCACGATGGCGTAGATCGCCCAGGCATGCAGGCCCCAGTGGAAGAAGGTGATCTTCATCGCCTCGCGCGCGGCGGCAACGGTGCCGCCTTCGCCGGTGGGGGGCGAGATGAAGTGCATCACCGGCTCGGCGACGCCGAAGAACATCAGGCCGATGCCCATGCCGGCGGAAAACAGCATGGCGAACCAGGTCAGGCTGCTGTAGTCGGGTTCGCTATGATCAGGGCCGAGCTTGATATCGCCGTAGCGGCTCAAGGCGACCAGCACCACCATCAGCAGGATGATCGCCACCGTGAGGATGTACAGCCAGCTGAGGTTGGAGATGATCCAGGCCTGCACCTGGCTGAACAGTCCTTGTGCGTGCGAAGGGAAGATGACGCTGTACAGTACCAGCGCGAGGATCAATACCGCCGAGCCGTAGAAGACCGGCGGATTGATGGTGGAAGGGGAAGACTTGTTGGCCTCCATGCTGCGCTCCTTGATTGCTTATTTGGGAGTGGCCGCCTGTGGCGAAGGGGCGCAATTTAACATCACTGACCGCCCAGGTCCGAATCGAGGGACCGTTGTCTATTCACAGCGTAGACGTCCGGTCACCGAATATCGCTTTGGCTTTCGACTTCTTTGCGCCTCAACCCGCCTGGCTTCCCGGTCGATACTGCAGCGCTTCGGCCAGGTGCTGACGGCCGATCGCGGCGCTGCTTTCCAGGTCGGCCAGGGTTCGTGCGACCTTGAGAATTCGATGCGCGGCGCGCAGGGACAGGGCGAGGCGTTCGCAGGCGCGCTCCAGCCATTGCTGGTCCTCTGCGCTCAGCGCGCAATGGCTGCGCAGGCCGGTGAGGTCGAGGAAGGCGTTGGCGCAGCCCTGGCGCGCCTGCTGGATCCGGCGTGCACGCGCCACCTCGGCGGCGACCGTTGCACTGTTCTCGCTGCTGGCCGGCGTCGCGTTGAGCGAAGTGGCTTCGCGGGCGACGGTCAGGTGCAGGTCGATGCGGTCGAGCAGCGGGCCCGAGAGCTTGCCGCGGTAGCGCTGGATCTGGTCCGGCGTGCAGCGGCAGCGCCCGCCGGGATCGCCGAGATAGCCGCAAGGGCAGGGATTCATCGCCGCCACCAGCTGGAAGCGCGCGGGGAACCGCACGCGATCCCGGGCACGGGCGATCACGATATGGCCACTTTCCAGGGGCTCCCTTAAAACCTCCAGTACCTTGCGGTCGAACTCCGGCAACTCGTCGAGAAACAGCACCCCCTGATGGGCCAGGGTAATCTCGCCCGGCTGCGGACGACTGCCGCCACCCACCAGTGCCGGTCCCGATGCACTGTGATGGGGCTGGCGAAACGGCCTCTGCGGCCAGTGCTCCAGCGGCGATTGACTGGCCACCGACTGGATCGCCGCCACTTCCAGCGCTTCCTGCTCCTCCAGCGGCGGCAGCAGACCGGGCAGACGGCTGGCCAGCAGTGTCTTGCCGGTGCCGGGCGGGCCGCTGAACAGGAGGTTGTGCGCGCCTGCGGCGGCGATCAGCAGGCCGCGCTTGGCGGACAGCTGACCCTGCACATCGGCAAGGTCCGGGTAGGGCAGCACCTGTCGCAGCAGCCCTTGGGCCTGGTAGGCGGGGATAGGCGTCTGGCCGCTGAAGTGCGCGGCGACTTCCAAGAGGTGTTCGGCGGCGTAGACAGTCAGGCCCGAGGCCAGGCTGGCTTCCTCGGCATTGGCCCGTGGCACAAGCAACGCACGGCCGGCTTCGCGTGCCGCCAGGGCCGCCGGCAATACGCCCTGCACCGGCCGCAACGCGCCGGAAAGCGCCAGCTCGCCCAGGCATTCGATGCCGTCCAGGCTGTCGGCGGAAATCTGCCCACTGGCGGCGAGGATGCCCAGGGCGATGGACAGGTCGAAACGCCCGCCATCCTTGGGCAGATCGGCCGGGGCGAGGTTCAAGGTGATGCGCCGGGCAGGGAAGTCGAAACCGGACGTCAGGATGGCGCTGCGCACGCGGTCCTTGCTTTCCTTCACGGCGGTTTCCGGCAGGCCGACCAGGGTCAGCGACGGCAAGCCGTTGGCAAGGTGCGCCTCGACCGTGACGCAAGGCGCTTCCACGCCTACCTGGGCACGGCTGTGGACGATGGCGAGGGACATTCGATCACTCCTTTGATCGTGTCGCCGCCGTACCTACTCGGAGGTGGGCGGCGTGAGTTTCTCTTCGAGTTCGGCGACCCGCGCTTCGAGGGCCTCCAGGCGTGCGCGGGTGCGGGCCAGCACCACCATCTGACTGTCGAATTCATCACGGCTGACGACATCGAGCTTGCTCAAGGCGCCTTGCACGATGCTCTTGAAGCGGGCTTCGATCTCCGCGCTTGGCAGGGGCGTTTCACCGTTGAACAGGCGCGAGGCCTGGGAGCCGATGGCATCGAGAAAAGCTTTGGGTGGGAACATGGGCATCACCTGTTTCTGAGCGGCGGGCAGTGTATCACGCCGCCTGCGGATGATTTTTCAAGGTCGTGCACGATAAGCGGGCATTGGCTGGTGCGCAGGGTTCGATCTGGTGCATCGGCTCCGCTCGGAGGGCCCTCAGCGAGGCGGCGCGAGCCCTGGATCGGGGGTGTATGGAATTGGCATCGATTCTGCTTGGCACCCAGTGGCCCAGGCACCAGAAGGGACGGTGCACAGGCGATTCGGGATGTTTCGCCGAAGCGGCAGAAGGTGTCTGAGCAGCGTCGGATTGCAGTGGCGCGTTACAAGAGCCAGACACTGAGCTTAGACTTGTCACCGGGTTCGTACTTCTGGGGCAAGTCCACCTAAACGGGAGAAGTTTTCATGAAACTAGTCACTGCCATCATCAAGCCGTTCAAGCTGGACGACGTACGCGAGTCGCTGTCGGAAATCGGCGTACAGGGCATCACCGTCACCGAAGTCAAAGGCTTCGGTCGACAGAAGGGACACACCGAGCTGTATCGCGGTGCCGAGTACGTCGTCGACTTTCTGCCGAAGGTGAAGATCGACGTGGCGATTGCCGACGACCAGCTCGATCGAGTGATCGAGGCGATCACCAAGGCGGCCAACACCGGCAAGATCGGCGACGGCAAGATCTTCGTCGTCAATCTGGAGCAGGCCATCCGCATCCGTACCGGCGAAACCGATACCGACGCGATCTAAGCAAGCCCTCCGAACCCCACGCCCCAGGAGTAAAACCCATGACTCTGCGAAAATTCGCAGGGCTAGCAGCCCTTTTGTCTCTGATAACCCCCGGCCTCGCTCTGGCGCAGGAGGCAACGCTCGATTCAGGCGACACCGCCTGGATGCTGACCTCCACCGCTCTAGTGCTGTTCATGACCATTCCCGGTCTGGCGCTGTTCTACGCCGGTATGGTGCGCTCCAAGAACGTGCTCTCGGTGATGATGCAATGCTTCGCCATCACCGGCCTGATGAGCATTCTGTGGTTCGCCTACGGCTACAGCCTGGCGTTCAGCACCGAAGGCATGGAAGCGGGTGTGTTCAACATCAATTCCATCGTCGGCAGCCTGGATAACGCCTTCCTGAGCAATCTGACCAAGGACAGCCTGGTCGGCGCCTTCCCGGAAAGCGTGTTCGTCACCTTCCAGATGACCTTCGCCATCATCACCCCGGCCCTGATCGTCGGTGCCTTCGCCGAACGTATGAAGTTCTCCGCCATGTTGGTGTTCATGACCCTGTGGTTCACCATCGTCTACGCGCCCATGGCCCACATGGTCTGGGGCGGCGATGGCGCACTGCTGTGGGATGCGGGCGTGATCGACTTCGCCGGCGGTACCGTGGTGCACATCAACGCGGGCATCGCCGGCCTGGTGGCTTGCCTGATGCTGGGCAAGCGCAAGGGCTTCCCGACCACGCCGATGGCGCCGCACAACCTCGGTTATACCCTGATGGGCGCCGCCATGCTGTGGATCGGCTGGTTCGGCTTCAACGCCGGCTCCGCCGCCGCCGATGACACCGCCGGCATGGCCATGCTGGTGACCCAGATCGCCACCGCTGCCGCCGCCCTGGCCTGGATGTTCGCCGAGTGGGTCAGCCACGGTAAACCCAGTGCCCTGGGTATCGCCTCCGGTGTGGTCGCGGGCCTGGTGGCCATCACCCCCGCCGCTGGCGCGGTCGGCCCGGTCGGCGCTCTGGTAATCGGTCTGGCGTCCGGCGTGATCTGCTTCTTCTGCGCCACCAGCCTCAAGCGCAAGCTGGGCTATGACGACTCGCTGGACGTGTTCGGCGTGCACTGTGTCGGCGGCATCGTCGGCGCGATCCTGGTCGGTGCCTTCGGTGCCCAGTCGCTGGGCGGTTTCGGCGAGATCGAGAGCATCGCCACCCAGCTGTGGATCCAGACCGAAAGCGTGCTGTTCACCGTGGTCTACACCGGCATCCTCACCTGGATCATCCTCAAGGTCGTCGATCTGGTCATGGGCCTGCGGGTCACCGAGGAAGAGGAGGTCAACGGCCTCGATCTCAGCCTACACAACGAGCGCGGCTACAACCTCTGACAGCCTTCCGGCCCGGCCTGGAGATTCATTCGCAGATCAGCCGAAGCCGGTTCCGTGCACTGACCTGATAAGGGCGCCGCTTTGGCGCCCTTTGCTTTTTCTGGAGCCACGCTAGAATGCGCGCGGAACACTCCGGAGCAGGCCCTTGGCATATGTGGCATCAGGTCATCCTCACCTTGCGCCCCCGGTCGCGGGGCTTTCATCTGATCACCGATGAACTGCTGGCCGCATTGCCGGAACTGCGGCGATGCCGGGTTGGTCTGTTACACCTGTGGCTGCGGCACACCTCGGCCTCGCTGACCATCAACGAGAATGCCGACGCTGCGGTCCGCCGTGATTTCGAGCGCTTCTTCAATCAGCTGGTGCCACAGGGGATGGGTGGCTACGAGCATGACTACGAAGGGCCGGACGACTTGCCCGCACACTTCAAGGCCAGCCTGCTGGGCTGTCAGCTGAGTGTGCCGGTGACGGAAGGGAAATTGGCGCTGGGCACCTGGCAGGGCATCTATCTCGGTGAGCACCGGGATCAGGGCGGCCCGCGGCAGGTGGTCGCAACGCTGCACGGGATGGCGAGTTGAATTTTTTCTTGCGGTGGCGGAAGTCGCGCATCGCTGGGCTATAACTTATCGCGGGCTAGGCAACGAGGTTGGGACATGAGTGACGAAGAACTAGAACAAGACGATCTGGACGTTAGCGAGGACGACGACGGGGAGGAGCTGGACGCCGCGGATGACGGCGATGCCAGCGATGACGAGGGCACCGACAGCGAGCGCGCGACGCCTACGCCGAAAAAGGCCAAGGCCAAGGCTGTGGAACTCGAGGAGCTGCCCAGCCTGGAAGCCAAGCAGCGCGAACGCGATGAGCTGGCGCGGGCCATGGAAGAGTACCTGGCACGCGGTGGCCGGGTGCAGGAAGTGGAGCCCAACGTAGTCGCCGACCCGCCGAAGAAGCCGGACAGCAAGTACGGCAGCCGGCCTATCTGATCGAGCGAAGTGGGGAGGCGGGCGCGGCGGCTTGAAGCTTCGCCGGTAGCGCTCCAGGCTTCATCCCAAGGAGCCCAGCACCAATTGGCTGCTGGGCTTTTTCGTCTGCGATCAGTCGGTTACTCCGCTGTCCTCACAACTAACCGGCAAAGGCCGAATGAATTCGGCCCTACGGCTTGCGCCAGCTGTCGAGCAGCGCCGGCAGCTCCGCCAGATTGCCGATGACCGCATCCGGATGGCCGTCATCCTGTTGCCATGGCCCGCCAGTGGGGTTGAACCAGATCGCGCGCATGCCGGCCCGTTGCGCACCACCGATGTCGTCGCTCGGGTGATCGCCGATATGCACCGCGTGCTCGGCCGCGACGCCGGCGCGCTTGAGGGCTTCGCAGAAGGGGCGCGGATCGGGCTTGCCGACGCCCAGTTCTTCGGCGCAGAGCGTGAAATCGAAGTAATCGGCCAGCCCCAGGCGGCGCACGTCGGCGTTGCCGTTGGTCAGCACGCCGAGGCTGTAGTGGTTGGCGAGCAGCTCCAAGGTCGGGTGCACTTCGGGAAACAGCTGCACCGCATGCCGCGCTTCGAGAAACACCTGGAAGGCCTGCTCGGCCAGCTCGCACGCTTCGTCCCGCGGATAGCCGGCTTCCTCCAGCGCATGGCAGAGAATGCGTCGGCGCAGCTCGCTGATGCGATGACGCAATTCCGGCTGCGCGTCCAGCAGGGTGCGGCGGATGGCGCCCAGCGCCTCGACGGAGAAATCGTTCAGATCGGGTGTGTGCCGGGCCAGCCACTCGCGCAGGGTAAGCTCGGCGCTGTGCAGGACGGAGCGGACGTCCCAGAGCGTGTCGTCGAGGTCGAAGGTGATCAGTCGGATGCTCATGATTCACTGTCCTGCTTGCGTTTGGCGCGCGGGTGCGCCTGGTCATAGACCTTGGCCAGGTGCTGGAAATCCAGGTGGGTGTAGATCTGCGTAGTGCCTATGTCGGCATGGCCGAGCAGATCCTGCACCGAACGCAGGTCCTGCGAAGATTCGAGCATATGGCTGGCGAAGCTGTGCCTGAGCATGTGCGGGTGCAGGTGCTGGCCCAGCTCGCGCACACCGGCCTGGCGCACCCGCAGCTGCACCGCACGCGCGCCCAGGCGGCGCCCCTGCTCGCTGACGAACACCGCGCCATCGGCGGGATTGCTCAGCGCCCGCAGCGGCAGCCAGGCTTGCAGGGCCTCGCGTGCCTTGCGCCCGACCGGCAGCACACGCGCCTTGTTGCCCTTGCCTTGCACCTGCACCAGCCCGGCCGGCAGATCGAGCTGGTCCAGATCCAGGCCGACCAGTTCCGACAGGCGCAGCCCGGACGAATAGAACAGTTCCAGCATGGCCTGGTCGCGGTGACCGATGAAGTCGTCCTCGATGCCGCCATCCAGCAGTTGCATCGCCCGGTCGGTATCCAGCAGCCGAGGCAGGCGTTTCTCGCCCTTGGGGGCGGAGAGGCCGGCGGCCGGGTCGTGGCTGCAGTGTCCTTCCTGATTCAGATAGCGGTACAGGCCACGCAGAGAGGACAGCAATCGCGCGAGGCTGCGGCTGGACAGGCCCCGGCGATGCTGGTCGGCGATCAACTGGCGAACATGATGGGCTTTCAGCTCGGACCACTGGCGCACCTGCTGGCGGTCGCAGTAGTCGGTCACCTTGAGCAGATCGCGCCGATAACCGTCCAAGGTGTGCGGCGAAACCTGTCGCTCGCTGCGCAGATGCTGGAAATAGGCGTCGAGGACGGTCTGCATGTTAAAGCCTCAGGAGCCGATAAAAGCGCTCAAGGCTGGCCGAAAGCGCGGTCGCTTTCGGCGTCGGTCGGCACGCCGGCCAGCCTTAAGCCTCAGCGCACCGACCGCAGCGGCGCGGAAAAACGCGGCAGGACGCGGGTCAGGACCTCGGCGATGTAACCCAGGAACAGCGTGCCCAGCGAGCTCTTGTAATGCTGCGGGTCGCGGCTGCCGATGGCCAGGATGCCCTGCTGGTGATCGAGCGCGACCACCGCGGCGGAGCCGATTTCCTTGCTGGCCTCTTCGCCGAAGAGGAACGCCAGCTCGTGCGGGCGCAGCACACCGCAAATCGTCTTGCCGCCGGCCAGCAGGCCGCCGATGGCTTGCTGGGCTTCGGCGTTGCTGACGCTACGGCCGACCGATAGCGGCGTTTCGCTGAACAGGATCAGGCTGACGAAGGGCACCTGGAACTCGTGGCGCAGGCTTTCATCCGCCGCGCCGATGATTTCTTCCAGGCTGCCGGCATCGAGCAGGTCGAGCACCAGGCGGCGGGTCTTGTCGAACAGGCGGTCGTTGTCGCGGGCCACGTCCATCAGCTGCGACAGGCGATGGCGCATCTCGATGTTGCGTTCGCGCAACAACTTCACCTGGCGTTCGACCAGCGACACGGCGCCGCCCGGCAGATGCGGAATGCGCAGGTCGAGGATCAGCTCGTCGTGATCGACGAAAAATTCCGGATGAGCGCTCAGATAAGCGGCGACGGCTTCGGCGTCGGGCAACTGCGGCTTGCTCTGATTCTGCTCGGTCATAGGCGAACCTGTCCTTCGTAAACGCGAACGGCGGGGCCGGTCATCATAACGGGCTGGCCAGGGCCTGCCCATTCGATGGACAGACGGCCGCCCGGCAGGTCGATCTGCACCGGCGAATCCATCCAGCCCCGGCGAATCGCGGCGACGGCGGCGGCGCAGGCGCCGGTGCCGCAGGCCTGGGTTTCGCCGGCGCCGCGTTCCCAGACGCGCAACCGCGCATGCTGGCGATCGACGACCTGCAGAAAACCGGCATTGACCCGCTGGGGGAAACGCGGGTGATGCTCGATCCTGGGGCCCAGCTCGTGCACGGGCGCCTTGTCGAGATCATCCACACGCAGCACGGCGTGGGGGTTGCCCATGGAGATCGCGGCGATCTCCAGCTGCTGGCCGTCGACCTTCAGCGGATAGCTCAGCGCCTCGGCATCGGCCTGGAAGGGGATTTCACTCGGCACCAGTCGCGGCGGGCCCATGTCGACGCCGATCTGGCCGTCGGCGCGAATGTTCAGCTCGATGACGCCGCCCTTGGTCTCGACGCGTATCCGGCGCTTGGTGGTCAGGCGCTTGTCCAGCACGAAGCGCGCGAAGCAGCGCGCGCCGTTGCCGCATTGCTCCACTTCCGAACCGTCGGAGTTGAAGATGCGGTAGCGGAAGTCGACGTCCGGATCGTGCGGCGGTTCGACCAGCAGCAACTGGTCGAAGCCCACGCCGGTATGTCGGTCGCCCCATTGCCTGGCGTGCTTGGGCTGGATATGCGCGTGCTGGCTGATCAGGTCGATGACCATGAAGTCATTGCCCAGGCCGTGCATCTTGGTGAAGCGCAGAAGCATCATCTTGGCCTCAGGCAGGCAGCAGGCTTTCGCCGGCGTAGAGCTCCTGCGCACTTTCGCGGCGGCGCACTTCGAAAGCCTGGTCACCGTCCACCAGCACTTCGGCGGCGCGGCCGCGAGTGTTGTAGTTGGAACTCATGACGAAGCCATAGGCGCCGGCTGAACGCACGGCCAGCAGATCACCTTCGGCCAGGGCCAGCGGACGTTCCTTGGCCAGGAAATCGCCGGTTTCGCAGATCGGCCCGACGATGTCGTAATGGCGGACCTCGCCATTGCGCGGCTGCACCGGCACCACGTCCATCCAGGCCTGGTACAGCGCAGGGCGGATCAGGTCGTTCATCGCCGCGTCGACGATGGCGAAATCCTTGTGCTCGGTGTGCTTGAGGTATTCCACGCGGGTCAGCAGCAGGCCGGCGTTGGCGACGATGGAGCGACCGGGTTCGAACACCAATGCCAGGTCGCGACCCTCGATGCGCTGGCGCACGGCCTTGATGTAGTCGCCGGCCAGCGGCGGCTGTTCGTCGCGGTAGCGCACGCCGAGACCGCCACCCAGGTCGAGGTGGCGAATGCGGATGCCGCGCACGGCCAGGCGATCGATCAGCGCCAGCAGGCGATCCAGTGCATCGAGGAAGGGCGGCAGCGTGGTCAGCTGCGAGCCGATATGGCAGTCGACGCCGATCACTTCGAGGTTGCTCAGTTCGTCGGCGCGCGCATACACCGCTTCGGCATCGGCGATGGCGATGCCGAACTTGTTTTCCTTGAGGCCGGTGGAGATGTACGGATGGGTGCCGGCATCCACGTCCGGGTTGACGCGCAGCGACACCGGGGCGATGACGCCCAGCTCGGCGGCGACCAGCTGCAGACGTTCGAGCTCGTCGGTGGATTCGACGTTGAAGCAATGCACGCCGACTTCCAGCGCGCGGCGCATGTCGTCGCGGGTCTTGCCGACGCCGGAGAAGACGATGCGCTCCGGCTTGCCGCCGGCAGCCAGCACGCGCTCCAGTTCGCCGCGCGAGACGATGTCGAAGCCCGCGCCGAGGCGCGCCAGGACGTTGAGCACGCCGAGGTTGGAGTTGGCTTTCACCGCGAAGCAGACCAGGTGCGGCATGCCCGACAGTGCGTCGGCATAGGCCCGGTACTGCGCTTCGATGTGCGCGCGGGAGTAGACGTAGGTGGGGGTGCCGAAGCGTTGCGCGAGAGCGGGCAGCGCCACGCCCTCCGCGAAGAGTTGACCGTCGCGGTACGAGAAGGCCTCCATGATGATGCCTCCTTTACAGTTCGAATCGGTCTTTGGAACGGTCTTTGACGGTGGCCTCGTCGTCCGGCAGGTACAGCGGGCCTTTCTGGCCGCAACCGCCGAGCGCGGAGGCCAGCACGGCGAGGGCGATAATGGGAAGCAGCAGACGCTTCATGGGGAAAATCCTTGAAAAACGAATGCTGCGAGTATACCCAGCGACCACTGAATTGCCTATGTAAGCGGCAACCCCGCGCCGGGCCTGTTAAGCTCGCCGGCGTATCGCGGCGAGAGCCGTCATCCATTCAGCAGGAAAACGATTCATGAGCCTTAGCGAAGCGCGCTTCCACGACCTTGTCGATGCGGTGCAGGAAGAAATCGAGGATGTGTTCGATCACAGTGGTCTGGACGTCGATCTGGACAACTCTGGCGGAGTGCTGACCGTGCGCTTCGAAAACGGCACGCAGCTGATCTTCAGTCGCCAGCCGCCGCTTCGCCAGCTCTGGGTCGCGGCTCGCTCGGGTGGTTTCCATTTCGATTACGACGAGGCCAGCTCGCTGTGGATCTGCGACGCCAACGACGAGCGGCTGGGCGAACTGCTCGCCCGGGTGACCGAGGAACAGGGCGGTGAAGCGCTGGATTTCGAAGACCTCTGAGCCCCGCCGCTGGGGGGCTGAGCGGCCACGATGCGTGGCCCACTTGCTTATTTGATCGGCTGTGATAGGGTCGCTTCTCAGTTCATAGAAACCCCGCCTTCGGGCGGGGTTTCTTCTTTTCCGCAATCCAGTTTTCCCAGGAGCTAGCCAGACCCCATGACCAGTGCACCGCCGATCATCATTACGCAACAGGATCTGCAACGACTTGAGCGACTGCTCGATAGCCTGGCTGAGTACGGTCCGGCGGCCGAGGCGCTCGAGCAGGAGCTTTCGCGGGCGAAGGTGGTGGCTCGTCAGGAGCTGCCGGCTGGCGTGGTGTCGATGAACTCCCGCGTTCATTGCCGCGAAGAAAGCAGTGGCAAGGATTATCACCTGACGCTGGTATTCCCCCAGGATGCCGGCAAGGAAGGCACCGTCTCGGTACTGGCACCGGTCGGCACCGCGCTGCTCGGCATGACCGTCGGCCAGCACATCGACTGGCCGACCCCCGGCGGCAAGGTACTCAAGCTGACCCTGCTGGCGGTGGAGTATCAGCCGGAAGCGGCCGGCGACCTCAACCTGTAACTTTCAGGCGCCGATCACCCCGCCGCCATGGCCTGATTCAGCGCCGCTTCGAGGCGCGCCTTGTAGCGCAGGTACTGCACCGTCTGCGAGCGACCGCCGCCATGCAGTGCCGACAGGTCCAGATCAGTGATGTAGCAGGGGTAGCGCTCGCCCAGGCGGCGCTGGGCCAGGATGTAGCGGGCCACAGCGGCGAACAGGCCGCTGCCGTGCTCCAGGCTGGAAAACTCCTGGTGATTGCAGTACAGGGTGACCTGCGGGCGGTTCTGCCCGCCGGGCTCGACGATGGCCTGCACGTCGTGCAGCGGGTCGCTCACATCGATTCCAGGCGGATTGCGCCGTTCCACGCAGACCGGCCGGTCGCCATGGGCCGGCAGCACGCGATAGAAAAGAATCTCCATCGTCGCGCCGTTGCTTTCATCCAGCGCCAGCTGCGCGCTGCGGCGATGATTCATCGAATGCAGGAAACGCCGTAGCGGCGTCAGCAGGCTCTGCTCGTTGCGATAGGGCATGCGCTGACGCCATAGCGCGTTGAACTCGTCGAGCACGCTGAGCTCGGCCTGGTCGCCATCAATACGGTAGAAGATCTGCAGGCAGTCGGGCTTGGCGAGCGCCAGTATCAAGGGCAGATCCTCCCCCGCCAGGACGTTGCGGTCCAGCCGCAACGAGCGATGACGATGGTGAGCCTCGCCGAGATGCTCGATCAGCGCGCCCAGGTCGTTGAGCGGGGTGTGGTTCGCCTGGCCGGAGCGCAGATCGAACAGATGGAAATGCTGCCTGACCTGCAGCAGGAACTGGCTGGGGCTCGCCTCGTCACGGGTGTGCTGAAGGGTGCCGATGATCTCTTCCACGCGGCGCGCGATGGCCGACCCGGCGTGATGGCCGAAGCAGCGAACCTGCAGGCCTGGCGGGTTGCCCTCCGGCAGGCTGGCGAGATAACCGCTCAGGCAGTTGGCCAGCGCGAAGGGGCCGGTATGGTGGCTGACGATCAATTCGCTCCAGGAGTTGAGCGTCAGCTGGTCGATGCTCAGCACCAGATTCTCGCGGGCAGCCGAATAACGGAACGCATCGGCCCCTTCGTCCGTTGCCGGCAGGTGCCGAGCGCTGAACGGGTCGAGGCCGACGTTGATCAGCAGCAGGGTCTGCCGGGGAATGCTGCTGGTCAGCAGCGCCTCCTCGGAGGGCTCTTCCAGCGGCATGGGGAAGGCTTGGCGCAGCGCATTGAGCAGCGCGAACAGCTCGGCCTCGCCGAGGCCGCTATCGCCCGGGTGCAGCGACAGGTGCGTCGCCGCATCGATGATGCCGTTGCGATGACCCCAGGCGAGCAGCGGGAGCAGTTCACGGGTGCGCTTGACGGGCGCATGGTTCGAGGTATCCGGAAGGCTCAGGCTGCCCGGGTACAGCGACCAGGACGCTTCGCCGGTGGCATCGAAGGCATGCATCAGCGTCAGGCTGTGTTCGGACATGTCCGGCGAGATGCCCAGGTTGATCAGCTCGACCTTGCCGGCCTTGCGCTCGATGGCGGCGCTGAGGAAGCGCCCGATCACCGCGAAGTCGCGCCTGTTGATCGAGCTGGTGGCCTGCAGGCGGCGCGCCAGCTCGCTGAGAAAGCGATAGCCGTAGGTCAGTTCGTTGACCAACGCCCGCCGCTCGCGATCGACCTGGCCGACCTTCCAGCGGGCGCGCCCGTCGAGCAGGGCGAACTGGCGCTCGTCCCAGCCCCAATCGCGGGTCAGGCGTTCCAGCAATTGGCGTTGCCAGCTTTTCTGACGGTTTCGCGGCGGCTGGCTGAGCGGTTTGTTGACCTTCAGGTAGAGGCAGTGTCGCAGCAGTGCTAGACGCCCGTGATCGCCGCGGTTCTGGAGGTAGGTCTCGATCCGCCGATAGGCGGCGACGTAGGGGTCCAGCTCGTCCGGCGCCAGTTGGTTGGCATACACGGCCTGCTTGTAGTCCAGGCTCAGGCAGCGGACCTGCTCGTGCTCGCTGGCATAGACCTCCAGCAGGAGCAGCTTGAACAGCGACTTGTAGGGCGAGCCGATGGCCTTGAACAGCTGCCACAGTCCGGCGCCCAGGTACTCGCCAGGCGGAATGCTGGCCAGGCTGCCGAGGTCGAGTACGTCCTCGGGGCGTATGAAACGCTTGGCCAGGAGCGTAGCGGCGTATTCGGCGTAGCGATGCTCCTCGTATTCGGGTACCAGCCACCAGAGCGGCGTACGTCCGCCCAGCCAGATGGCGGTCCGGTAGAACTCGTCGAGCAGCAGGAAGTGCTGGGTGGTGCCGCAATCGTCGCTGGTCAGCTGGCCGCTGCGGTCGCCCCGGGCGAACGCGACCGGATCGATCAGGAAGAAATAGGCCTCGCTGCCCTGGCTGGCGGCCCAGGCCGTCAGCAGATCACACTTGCGGCGCAGCTCGGCCAGTTGCTCGGGCGGCAGCTCGGGGTCATGGCATACCCAGACGTCCAGATCGCTCCGCTCATCCTGGCCTACGGTGCCGAGACTGCCCATCAGGTACAGCCCGAGAATGGGCTGCGGTGGCTGGCCGCGTAGCGGCTTGTAGGCGAACGAGCGGGTCAGGCGCTGGGCTTCGGCCAGCGTTTCGGCATCCGGCTCGTACCCCGCAAGTCCGGCCGGTGCGAGGCCGGAGACGTAGCCGGGAAGGCGCGGATGATTGACGTGAAACAGCAGCGGCAACAGCCTGAGCACCAGTTGCTGGCGCGTCGACATGGCCAGCAAAGCGCGATCGAGGCGCTCGGTGTTGACTGTCAGAAAGCGTGCACGCAACGCGGCGAGCACCTTGCGGTCGATGCCCTCTTCGAGGATGGGGTGGATTTGCTGAGTCATGGAGTCGTTCGTACAAGCCCGCTGGTTCTAGCTATCTTACGCTACATGATTGATTTATAAGGAAAAGTAAACGACCTTCCTCGGTGTGCTGAGCGTGGTCGGTCAAAGCTGGCGGCAGGCGCGGAAAAGTACCACGGGGCATGTGACAGCGGTAAAGGAGCCGCCGACCGGCGCTGGGGGCAGGTTCTTTCCGGTGCGAGGCGAGCTCGCACCGGATGGGGGTGTCAGGCAAGGCGCTCGCCGGAAAGGATGGTCAGCAGGCTCTGTGCATGCTCGGCGGCGTCACGTCCCAGACTGGTCAGGTAGCCGCCGTCGGGTTGGGAGGTCAGGCCCTTGGCATGCAATCGCTGGGTGGCGGCGATGGCATTCGGATCGGCGTTCTGATGGACCTTCAGGCCCTCCAGGGTGTTGTCCAGATTGAACAGGCGAAGAATCTCCAGCTCGGCTACCAGATCGGGGGTGTAAGACATGTTCGCTCCTTGGGATGGACCGTGGCCCTTGTTTGCAGAGTGTAGTTGCTGCGTCGGTGGCGACCAGGCTATTCGGGTAGCTCGGGCAGGCCACGCAGCAGGGTCTCGTAGCCTTCGGCGTCGAAGGGGCGATCCTCGTCGAGCATCTGCCGGATCTCGCGTGCCAGCGCCAGGGCCATCAGCTTGATGCTCTCCTCACGTTCGTAGCCGACCAGCGTCAGCTTGTTCAGCGTGGCCTGGGCGGCAGGCGGATCGCCGGCTTCCAGCTGGTTCTCGATCGCCTGGATCAGGGTTTCCTCGGCGAAGGCCTCTTCATCGTCTTGCGGTTCGGACATGGCGCGATTCTCGAATGGCGGTGGGTTTTCTTCGTCCAGTTGGCACAGGGTGCAGCTGCCGTCGTCGGGTCGATTGGTCTCGACATAGCGAACCCGTCGGCTGGCGGCCTGGCGGTCGGCATCGACGCGAAAGCGTGGGCGCTTGGAGGCGGTCATCGGCGATCTCCGGATGTGCACGCCTGCAGTCTGCCATGGAGCGAGCGACAGGGGCAGCGCCCGGGCGTCGCGGGCGAGTGCTGCTCAGTCGCTGAGGTTCAGCATCAGGCACATCGCACCGAAGATGGCCCAGACCAGCGAGAAGATCACCGGCGTGCGCAGCGAGAACATCAGGCTCTTCTTGTAGCGATGGCCGCCGACCGGGCTGTTGCCTTCGCCGAACAGCGCCGATTCCTGGTTGGGCAACAGCCCGACCCGGCCTTCGACCTGCAGCAGCTCGGACTGCTTCTGGTGCCAGCGCTCGATCACGTCGAAGTTGGCCTTGATGCCGGGCATCGCATGCAGAGAAGTGATCAGCCCGAGCAGTGCCAGCACCGTGGGCACCACCAGGCGGAACAGTTCGCCCCAGTCCGGGTTGTCGTTGGCCATGGAAGAGGCGAAGGCGATCATCAGGAACGACTGGGAGGTGAGATAGGAGGTGGTGCGCTCGGCCAGCAGGCCGGCTTCGAAGTGTATCTCCGAGCGGTAGAAGGCCAGGCGCTCGCGCGGCGACTCGAAGAGTTCGCCGCCGCCGGTGTCCTGGTTCAGGAGCAGGGTGCGCAGGTCAGCCATGCCGGTCTCGATTCGACTCGCGATGCAACGTTAACGGGGCTCTATGTAGGTCAAGACTGGCGCCGAGGAGTTCCGGCCGGTTCAGTCCGTGTCGACGCCGCGCCGCCCACTGTCGGGGTGCGCGCCGCGGGTCTGCCACAGCAGCACGGCCAGCGACAGGAAGGCCAGCGACCAGCAGACGGCGGCGCCGAGCAGCCAGAGGTGCTGATCCGCTCCCGGGAAGCCTGGCGCCATGCGCGCCAGGGCGGCCAGGCTGATCAACAGCACGACCGGGTGAATCCAGGGGCGCGCATTGGCATCGCGGAAGCGGTAGATCAAGCGTGTGCGGGCCATCACGCCGAAGGTCAGGCTGCCCAGCGCACCCACCGTGATGCTGTGCAGCATGGCGGTGAGCGGCAGCAGGCCAGCGATGGCCAGGCCGGTGAGCATCAGGCCGAGCGCCAGCCAGGCATAACCGAGCAGCAGGACCAGAAGATCGGGTCGCGCCAGGCACTGCCAGGGACGCCAGCGCAGCAGACGGATGGTCGTGAGCACACCCGCCAACAGCATCAGGCTGCCGGTGAACCTGGCGGTGGCCAGCCAGGGCGACAGCAAGTTCAGCAGCAGCGCCACCAGCAGCACGATCAGCACGCTGCCTTCCAGCCAAGGCTGTACGCGGGCGTCCTGGCTGCGGCGCTGGCTCAGCGCATGGCCGGCGATCGCCGGTGCCAGGATGCGCCCACCCATGAAGAACATCAGCAGGGCGAGCAACAGCAGGGCTTCGTGCAGCAGCGTCGAGGCGAACGGCCGGGCGAGCGCCAGACCGGCACCGGCGCTGAGCAGGCTCAAGCCGACGACCACCGGTGCCACGGTCTGGTTGCGCCACTTCTTCGCCGCCCCGAGAAAGCGCGGGACGACGTTCCAGGCCAGGCCGATGGCGAAGGCAATGGCGGCGAGCGTAGCGAACCAGGAGCCGGGCCAGAGCAGGAACCCCAGGCGTGCCAGGCACCAGCAGGACAGCAGCGCGAGCGTCAAACCCGGGCGTTGCGGGCCGAGCAGATAGCCTGCCACCACGGCCAGGGCGAAACCGAAGAGCATCTCGTGGGCATGGCCGGCCGGAGTCGCCAAGCCGGGCAATGCGGGGACCAGGCCGAGCAGGGTCAGGATCGACCAGGGCAGCAGCAATGCCGCATACAGCGCCGCGGCGGGAAAGAACCAGGCGTTGGCGAAGGGCAGGCGAGGTTTGCGCGGCGACATGCGCGTCTCCGTGCGGAGCGGGCGGGCACCCGCTCCGTTGCGTGAATCAGCGGCTGGCGAGCAGGGCCTTGCCACGCTGCACGGCGGCGCGGACCTGATTCGGCGCGGTGCCGCCGATGTGGTCGCGGGCGTTCACCGAGCCTTCCAAGGTCAGCACGGCGAAGACGTCGTCGTCGATCTGATCGCTGAACTGGCGCAGCTCGTCCAGGCTCATTTCGGCCAGATCCTTGCCTGTGTCGACGCCGTATTTCACCGCGTGGCCGACGATCTCGTGGCAGTCGCGGAACGGCAGGCCCTTGCGCACCAGGTAGTCGGCCAGATCGGTCGCGGTGGAGAATCCGCGCAGCGCCGCCTCGCGCATAATCTCGCGCTTGGGCTTGATCGCCGGAACCATGTCGGCGAAGGCGCGCAGGCTGTCGCGCAGGGTGTCGGCGGCGTCGAACAGTGGTTCCTTGTCTTCCTGGTTGTCCTTGTTGTACGCCAGCGGCTGGCCTTTCATCAGCACCAGCAGGCCGCTCAGTGCGCCGAACACGCGGCCGGTCTTGCCACGCACCAGCTCCGGCACGTCGGGGTTCTTCTTCTGCGGCATGATCGAGCTGCCGGTGCAGAAACGGTCGGGCAGGTCGATGAACTGGAACTGCGCCGACGTCCATAGCACCAGCTCTTCGGAGAAGCGCGACAGGTGCATCATCGCCACCGAGGCGGCGGCGCAGAATTCGATGGCGAAGTCGCGATCCGAGACGCCATCCAGCGAGTTGCCGGAGATCGCTTCGAAGCCCAACAGCTCGCAGGTGATCTCCCGCTGGATCGGGTAGGTGGTGCCGGCCAGCGCGGCCGAGCCCAGCGGCATGCGGTTGGTGCGCTTGCGGCAGTCGACCAGGCGCTCGTAGTCGCGGCTGAGCATCTCGAACCAGGCCAGCAGGTGGTGGCCGAAGGTCACCGGCTGCGCGGTCTGCAGGTGGGTGAAGCCGGGCATGATGGTGCCGGCTTCCGCTTCGGCCAGGCCCAGCAGGCCCTGCTGCAGGCGGGTGATTTCGGCGAGGATGGTGTCGATCTCGTCGCGCAGCCAGAGGCGGATGTCGGTGGCCACCTGGTCGTTGCGCGAGCGGCCGGTATGCAGCTTCTTGCCGGTGACGCCGATGCGGTCGGTCAGCCGCGCCTCGATGTTCATGTGCACGTCTTCCAGATCGACGCGCCAGTCGAAGGTACCGGCTTCGATCTCGGCCTGGATGTCCTTCAGGTTGGAGATGATCTGGTCGCGCTCATCGCTGCTCAGCACGCCGGCCTTTTCCAGCATGGTGGCGTGGGCGATCGAGCCCATGATGTCGTGGCGGTAGAGGCGCTTGTCGAACTCGACGGAGGCGGTGAATCGGGCGACGAAGGCGTCTACGGGCTCGCTGAAACGGCCGCCCCAGGACTGGTTGGTCTTGTCGGTGCTCATGAATGCGCTCGCTGAAATCGGTTGGGCGATGGAAAGGGCCGAATGATAACAGGGTTGCGCCGTCCCTCATCGGCCCGGCATTCGCGCCATGCGAGTGCCTTCGGGCCGCGGTCGCCGCTCGCGGCGCTTGGTGCCGCCGCCGGCGTCAGGCCCTGAACTGACCCAGGCTGGCCTCCAGCCGTTTCGCCAGGTTACCCAGCTCATGTCCACTGGCCGCCGTCGCGGCAACCGCTTCGGCGGCGCGCTCGGCTTCGGTGAGGATCACCTGCACGCGTGCGCGTACGTCGGTCGCCGTGTGCGATTGCTGCTCCGCTCCGTGGGTCGCCTCCTGGACGACGGTGTGCACCTGCGCCACGGCGAGCTGCAGCGATCGTTGCAACTCGCGGCTGGAGGAGAGCGAGGCCAGGCCGCTATCGGCCTGTTCGCCCGTGCGGCCGATTGCCGTGACGGCATCGAGCGCGCCCCGTTGCAGGCTTTCGATGTGCGCGCGGATATCGCCCGTGGACTGCTGGGTCTTGCTGGCCAGGGCGCGTACCTCATCGGCCACCACGGCGAAGCCGCGGCCGCTCTCCCCGGCGCGCGCCGCTTCGATGGCCGCGTTCAGGGCGAGCAGGTTGGTCTGTTCGGCGATGCCCTGGATGACCGTCAGTACCACCTCGATCTGCTCGCTCTGCTTGGCCAGTTTCTCGATCACCCCGGCGCTGTTCCGTACGCCCAGGCCGAGCGCCTCGATCGTCTTGCCGACCTGCTCCGAGATCGCCTCGTTGTCGCGTGCGGCCTTGCGGATCGATTCGACCTGCTCCAGCGCGGTTTGCATGGCCCGGTTTTCCTCCTGGGCGCGGTGCGTCATCTCGGCGAGTGCCTGCAGGCTGCCGGCGACCTCGTCGCGCTGACGTTCCGCGGCGGCCGACGCGGCATCGCTGCGGGTAGCCAGTGCATCGATTTCAGCGCCAGTCTGCACGGAGATGGCGCGTGCTTCCTGGACGATGGGCTGGAGTTTGGCCAGGAACAGGTTGACCGCGTCAGCCATGTCGCCCACTTCGTCAGCGCTGTGAATCTCGACGCGCTGGGTCAGGTCGCCATGGCCGGCCGAAAGGCCTCGTAGCGCCGTCACCAGCAGGCCCAGGCGGCGCAACACCTGCCGGCCGAGCACCAGGGTCAGGACGATCAGCAGCAGAACGCCGGCAATCGCCAGCCCCAGGCTGATCTGCCAAAGCAGGGCGGTCGCCGAACGCTGCACGGCCTGCTGGCTGTTCGCGTCGATGGCTTCCGCGACCTCGGCAGCCGCGCTCAGGCGGGCCGCCAGCATCTGCGCGCTGTCGCTCGCGGTGGCGGCCAGGCCGTTTTCGACCAGGCCCGCGGTGCTGGCGATGAGCGCCTGGAAGCGACTGTCGAAGGCAGCAAGTTCGGTGTCTATGGCCGAGGTGGACAGGCCGAGCACGACCTGGCCGATCTCCGCGCCCTTGGGGTTGATGGCGGTTTTCGCGAGGTAGAACGCCGGATCGCTCTCGGCTGCCGAAAGCACCTTGTCGAAAGCGGATCGGCCGGTCCCCTTGTCCAGCAGCGCCTTGACTCTGGGGTCCTTGCGATTCAGGTGGCGGGTGAGCTGATTGCCATCGGCATCGAAGTAGACGACGAAGACGACGGCCGGATTCTGGTGCGCCATCCTGACGAATTCGGTCAGCGCGGGAATATCGTTATCCCAGATGGCCGCGGGTGCGACGCCGGCCAGGAGGATGGCCAGGTCATCGCCCGACTGCTTGAGATGGCGTTCCAGCACGGTCTGCAATTGCGACTGTTCGTCCGTCAACCGTTGGGCCAGCCCCTCGGCGAGATCGCTCTGCATGCGTTTGGACAGGCCGGACAGGCCATTGCGTACCTCCACGTCGGCCGCCTGGAGCTCGCCCAGCAGGCGTGCCGCGTCTGCGCTCAGGCTCTGCTGTATCTCCTGCTCGAGCGCGCCGATCGTGCCCCGGGTCAGTGCAAGCGCAAGTACCACCTGCACCACCACTGCGCCACACAGGGTGAGGAATACCGGACGGAGCAAACGGCTCCGCAAAGAGGAAAACAGCAGCACGGCTCAACTCCTGCCGCCAGGGGCGACTAATGTTTGAAGGTACAGAGCAATCCTCACGCCACAATTGGCGTATCGGCTCGCCCGTTCAGCTCTTTAATCGCCCCGCTGGTCCCATGCCGTGCATTGCGAGGTGAAGTTGCGAAGGCGCATCACAACGGCGAGGTGAGGCGTCGATAGACTATGCCTTCACGGTTGCGGCGCCCGCTGCGCTTCCTCCTTCATCGCTTTGCGCTCTGCGCGGAACAAGCCATGCAAACAGCGAAAAGGCTCAAACGACCAGGCTCCGTTGCCCTGGTCGACGATTTCTTCGTACCCGAGCTGTGCGAGTCGGAAGCGCTGCTCGGCCTGGTGCTGCTCGCCGAACTGCTGGTGCTGGTGCTGGTGCTGGCCGAGCCCATGCAGCCGGCGTTCAACTGGATGCGCCTGGCGCTGGTCTCGCTGTTCGTGCAATGGATCGTGCTGCTGTCGGCCGGCACCATGTGCCTGCTGCGGCCGCTGCTGGCGCGGCTGCGGGCGGCGCTGGCCGGGATGGTGTGTTGCGCGCTGGTGGTGGGCCTGACCCTGGCCTGCACGGCGGTGGCGGACATCTACCAGCTCGGCGGGCCGCTCACACGTGACGGCGAGGCCAATCTCTATCTGCGCCATGCGCTGATCGGCCTGATCATGTCGGGCCTGTTGCTGCGCTATTTCTATCTGCAGAGTCAGTGGCGACGTCAGGAGCAGGCGGAGCTGCACGCACGCATCGAATCGCTGCAGGCGCGTATCCGCCCGCATTTCCTGTTCAACAGCCTGAACAGCATCGCCAGCCTAGTGGTGAGTGACCCTTCACGGGCCGAACAGGCCGTGCTGGACCTGTCCGACCTGTTCCGCGCCAGCCTGGCGCGCCCCGGCAGCCTGGTGACCTGGGGCGAGGAGCTGGAACTGTCCCGACGCTACCTGTCCATCGAGCAATACCGGCTGGGTGACCGGCTGCGGGTGGACTGGCAGGTGGAAGGTGTGCCGGAGGACCTGCCGATTCCTCAGCTCACGCTCCAGCCCATGCTGGAAAATGCGCTGATTCACGGTATCCAGCCGCGCATCGAGGGCGGCGTGGTCGGTGTGGCGGCCCATTATGCCGATGGCGTGTTTCATCTTGAGGTCAGCAACCCCTATGACGAAACGGCTCAAGCGCCGCCTTCCCGGGGTACACGGCAGGGTTTGCGCAACATAGACGCACGACTAACGGCACTTTTCGGGTCTGCAGCGAGTCTCAGCGTGGAGCGCCGTGAAGGCCGCCACTACACCTGTCTACGCTATCCGTGCGCGAGACAAAAGCAGGAAGCCAGATCCATATGAATGTGCTGATTGTCGATGACGAACCTCTAGCCCGCGAGCGCCTCGGCCGACTGGTAGGTGAGCTTGACGGCTATCGTGTCCTGGAACCTTCCGCCAGCAATGGCGAAGAGGCCCTCTCCCTGATCGAGGAGCTGCGGCCCGATATCGTCTTGCTGGATATCCGTATGCCCGGCCTGGACGGATTGCAGGTCGCCGCCAAGCTCTGTGAGCGGGACGCGCCGCCCGCGGTGATCTTCTGCACCGCCCATGATGAATTCGCGATCGAAGCCTTCCAGGTCAGCGCGGTCGGCTATCTGGTCAAGCCGGTCCGGCTGGAACACCTCAGCGAGGCGTTGAAAAAGGCCGAGCGCCCGAACCGCGTGCAACTGGCGGCGCTGACCCGTCCTGCGGCGGTCAGCGGTGCCGGGCCGCGCAGCCATATCAGTGCGCGCACTCGCAAAGGCATCGAACTGATTCCGCTGGATCAGGTGATCTATTTCATCGCCGATCACAAGTACGTGACGCTGCGCCACGAATCCGGCGAGGTGCTGCTGGACGAGCCGCTGAAGGCGTTGGAAGAGGAGTTCGGCGAGCGTTTCGTGCGGGTGCATCGCAACGCGCTGGTCTACCGTGACCGTATCGAACGCCTGCAACGTACGCCGCTGGGGCACTTCCAACTGCACCTGAAGGGGCTCGAAGGCGAGCCGCTGACGGTCAGCCGGCGGCATGTCGCGGGGGTCCGCAAGTTGATGCAGAGTCTTTAAAGCCGATAAAAGCGCTGAAGGCTGGACGACAAAGCTTGACGGAGGTTGGCGTTAGGCCGCACCTTGTCCAGCCTCCAGCCTCCAGCCTCCAGCCTCCTCCAGCCTCCTCCAGCCGCTTTCCTTGATCCCGGCCAGCCCAGCCCGCGCGTCGGTCCTGTTATCATCGCCGGCAATTCACTGTTCTGGAATTGCCCATGTCCCGCGAAATTCGCATTGCCACCCGCAAGAGTGCCCTGGCCCTGTGGCAGGCCGAGTACGTCAAGGCGCGACTGGAAGCCTCGCACCCCGGGCTGGTGGTCAGCCTGGTGCCGATGGTCAGCCGCGGTGACAAGTTGCTGGATGCGCCACTGGCGAAAATCGGCGGCAAGGGCCTGTTCGTCAAGGAGCTGGAAACGGCGCTGATGGAAAACGAGGCGGACATCGCCGTGCATTCGATGAAGGATGTGCCGATGGAATTTCCCGTCGGGCTCGGCCTGTACTGCATTTGCGAGCGCGAAGACCCGCGCGATGCCTTCGTCTCCAACCGCTACGACAGCCTCGATGCGTTGCCGCCCGGCAGCGTCGTCGGCACCTCCAGCCTGCGCCGCCAGGCCCAGCTGCTGGCGCGCCGGCCGGACCTGAAGATCCAGTTCCTGCGTGGCAACGTCAACACCCGCCTGGCCAAGCTCGATGCCGGCGAGTACGACGCCATCATCCTCGCCGCCGCGGGCCTGATTCGCCTCGGCTTCGGCGAGCGCATCCGCTCCAGCATCGGCGTTGACGAGAGTCTGCCGGCCGGTGGCCAGGGCGCGGTCGGCATCGAATGCCGCACCGACGATGTCGAGCTGCACCAATTGCTGTCCTGCCTGAACGATCCGCAAACCGCCACCCGTGTCACCGCCGAGCGCGCGTTGAACCGCCATCTCAACGGCGGCTGCCAGGTGCCGATCGCCTGCTATGCCGTGCTCGAAGGCGATCAGCTCTGGTTGCGCGGCCTGGTCGGTCAGCCCGACGGTACGCAACTGTTGCGCGCCGAGGGCCGCGCGCCGGCCGAGCAGGCGGAAGCGCTGGGCGTGCAGGTTGCCGAAGCGCTGCTGGCGCAGGGCGCCGCGCAGATTCTCAAGGCGGTATACGGCGAGGCCGGGCACGAGTGACCGGCTGGCGTCTGCTGCTGACCCGGCCTACCGAGGAGTGCGCCGCGCTGGCGGCCACGCTGGCCGAGGCGGGCGTTCACAGCGCCAGCCTGCCGCTGCTGAGCATCGAGCCGCTGCCCGAGACGCCCGAACAGCGCGCGCTGATGCGCGAGCTGGATCGCTACTGCGCCGTGGTAGTGGTCAGCAAACCGGCCGCGCGCCTGGGTATCGAATGGCTGGACCGCTACTGGCCGCAGCCGCCATTCGCTCAGCCGTGGTTCAGTGTCGGCGCCGCCACCGGCACGATCCTCCGGGACCATGGGCTGGATGTCAGCTGGCCCGATACGGGGGATGACAGCGAAGCGCTGCTGGCCCTGCCGCGCCTGAGCGAGGCGCTGGCGGTTCCGAGCCCCAGGGTGCTGATCCTGCGTGGCGAGGGCGGACGCGAGTTCTTCGCCGAAACCCTGCGTGGCCGTGGCGTGCCGGTGGATTTTCTCGAGCTCTACCGACGCAACCTGCCGAGCCATCCTCCGGGAGCGCTGCCGGCGACCATCGAAGCGGAACGGCTCAACGGCCTGGTGGTCAGCAGTGGGCAGGGTCTGCAGTCGCTGCGTGAACTGGCTGCTGATGCCTGGCCTGAGATGGTTGAGCTAACCTTGTTCGTACCCAGCCCGCGTGTGGCCGAGATGGCGCGGCAGCTGGGTGCCAAACGAATCGTGGATTGCCGTGGCGCTGGTGCCGCGGCCTTGCTGACGGCCTTGCGCGAGACCGCCCCTTGAAGCAAAGGATGGAAATGTGAGCGAAGCAGACTCCAACAAAGACCCGCTGCAAACCCCTGCCAGTGAGCCGGCACACGCTGCCGAACCTGCCAAGCCCGTACCATCCCGGCCAGCGTCCAGTGGCGGCGCCAAGGCCGTTGCATCGCTGGCGCTGCTGGTCGGCCTTGGCGGCATGGCGCTGGGCGGCTACAGCTACTGGCAACTGCAGCAGCTCGGTGCGCAGGAAGCCGACCGGCAGGCATCGCTGCAGAAGGCCGATGAACAGACGCGGCAACTGGCTGCCGGCAATCAGCAACTGGCCGCGCGTCTCGGGCGCCTGGAGCAGCTGCCCTCAGCGGCCGAACTGGATGAACGGCGGCGCCTGCTCGCCACCTTGCAGAGCGATCAGCAGCGCCTGGCCGGGCGCGTCGAGCAGGTGCTGGGCGCCAGTCGCGAGGAGTGGCGCCTGGCCGAAGCCGAACATCTGCTGCGCATGGCCATGCTGCAGCTGTCGGCCATGCAGGACGTGAAAAGCGCTGAAATGCTGGTCGCCGAAGCCGACCTCATCCTGCAGAAGCAGGACGATCCGAGCGCTTACGCCGCCCGCCAGAAACTGCTGGAAGGCCTCGAAGCGCTGCGCAGCCTGCCGCAGCTCGATCGTACCGGGCTGTTCCTGCAACTCGGTGCGTTGCGTGGGCAGAGCAGCCAGCTCAGTGCCCTGGCGCCTGAATTCGTCAATGGCGAGGCGGGGCCCGAAGATCTCGGCCAGAGCCGCTGGCAGCGTTGGCTGGATGAACTGACCCGCTATGTGCGCGTCGACTTCGATGCCAGTGCCGACGTCAAGCCGCTGCTGGCCGGGCAGACGCTGGGGCAGGTGCGCCTGGCGCTGTCATTGGCCATCGAGCAGGCGCAGTGGGCCGTGCTCAACGGCAATGCCGAGGTGTACCGGCAGGCGCTGCAGCAGGCGAGCGCGCTGATCTCGGATCATTTCAGCGAAGACAACGGCCAAGCGCGCGGCTTGCGCGAGCGCATCGACGCGCTGGCGCAACGTGAGGTCGAGGTGCAACTGCCGGACCTGTCCTCGGCGCTGAAGGCATTGCAGGCCTACGTCGAGAAACGCGAGGCGCCGAATGAGACGCCGGCCGAGCCCGAAATGCCGGAACAGGAGGCGTAGCGCACATGAAACGCCTGGCCCTGGTATTCATTCTCCTGCTCGCCGTCGTCGGCTTTCTCGGTTGGGCGATCAGCCGGAGCGCCGGTTATGTGCTGATCACCTATGACCAGTTCCGCTATGAGTCGAGCTTCTGGGTATTTCTGGCGCTGCTCGCCTGCGTCTGGTTGCTGGCGATGGCGGTGCACTGGCTGTTGGGGCTGCTGCAGGCCTCGGGCGCGCTGGTCAATCCCTGGTCGCGCCGGCATCGCGAGCGTCGTCTGGCCAAGGCTTCGCACGATGGTTTGCGCGAATTGGCGGAAGGCCAGTGGAGCCCGGCGCTGGCGCACCTGCGGACTGCGGCGGAGCATGATCGCCAGCCGCTGGTGCATTACCTGGGCGCCGCACGTGCCGCCAACGAGCTGGGCGAGTACGAACAGAGCGATGAACTGCTGCGTCAGGCCCGCGAGCGGGCACCGGAAGCCAGGCTGGCGGTGGGCCTGACTCAGGCGCAGCTGCAGATCGCCCGTGGCCAGTATGTCGAGGCACGCGATTCGCTGGTCGCACTGCACGATGAATATCCCCGCCATTCCTATGTCCTGAGCATGTTGCAGCAGCTCTACGTACAGCTGGAAGACTGGCCGGCGCTGTGCCGCCTGTTGCCGGAGTTGCGCAAGCAACGTGCGTTGCCGCCTGCGCGATTGAGCGAACTGGAGTTGCTGGCCTGGACGGCCGCGCTCGAACAGGTCGGTCGAGTACAGGGGGCGGTCGAGGGCGATCCGACGTCGGCGCTGAGCCAACGCTGGCAGACAGTGCCGAATGCGCTGCGCAGCGAGCCGCTGATCGTGCGCGCTTATGCCGACGGGCTGAGCCGCCTGGGCGCCGAGGCGAAGGCCGAGGAGGTGCTGCTCGCGGCGCTCAAGCGCGACTTCGACGAACGACTGGTGGAGCGTTACGGCCGTGTGCGTGGGCGCGAGCCCTCCCGGCAGCTGTCGCATGCCGAGGCGTGGCTCAAGGCGCATCCCGAGAACGCCGAGCTGCTGCTGGCGCTGGGCCGCCTGAGTCTGCGTAACGAGCTGTGGGGCAAGGCCCGCGATTATCTGGAGGCCAGCCTGCGCATGGAACATCGGCCGGAAACCTGCGCCGAGCTGGCGCGGTTGCTTGCCCAACTGGGTGAGTCGGAGCGTAGTAACCGGTTGTTCCTGGAGGGGTTGGGCCTGCTCGATCGCAGCAATGTCGGTCGCGACAGGTTGCCGCTGGCAAAACCGAAACTCGAGGCTTGATGCATCACGTGGGGCGCTCTACCGTATCGGGCTTTTCTACTCGCGGAATCGTCATGAATCTGGCCAGCTCCCGTTCGCTGTTCTTTCTCGCCTTTGCAGGTTGTGCGTTGCTGATTGGCGTGGCGCTCTACATGGAGCACGTGATGGGGCTGCTGCCCTGCCCGCTGTGCATCGTGCAGCGGATCTGCATCATCGGTTTCGGGCTGGTCTGCCTGGTGGCTGGCATCCACTCGCCGGGGCGCGGCGGACGTGTGGCTTACTCCGTTCTGGCACTGCTGTTCGCGATCCTCGGTGCCGCGACCGCTGGCCGGCAGATCTGGCTGCAGAGCGTGCCGGCCGACCAGCTTCCCAGCTGCCTGCCAAGCCTCGAATACATGATGGATGCGCTGCCGTTCCAGGAGATCGCTCGCCTGGTGCTGCATGGCACGGCCGAGTGCGCAGAAGTCAGCTGGACGCTGCTGGGCATGAGCATTCCCGAATGGACCCTGCTGGCATTCATCGCCATGTCGCTGTTCTGCATCTGGCAGATGCTGCGGCGCGACTGAGGCCGGCCCGGCTCTGTACGAAACGGAAACATCCCCGAGGGAATGATCACCGCGCCCGGTGGTCCATGATGCACGGCTCGTTGCGCTTGTTCGACCCGCGCCGAGCCGTCTGGCGAATTTTGCCGGCATTGCTTGAACCTTCCATCGTGCCGGCATAGTCTGCTCGGGCGGTGTAGGGTTATCGCCATAGCCGCCGCCACTCACCCAAGCCGATACCGGTAGACAAAAAGATCGTCTCGGAAGGCGCCATAAGCATTATCGATTAGGGAAGTGAGGTCATCATGCTCGAGAGCTGTCGGAACGCCCAGGAACGCTGGGGAGGTGTGCATCTGCTGATTGATCGTTGGCTGCAGGAACGCCACGCACTGATCACTGCTTTCCATGAACTGCATACGGGTGTCGAACCGGTGACCCGCCCGGCATTGCAGAAATTCTGCCAGCTGCTGCTCGACTACGTGTCGGCAGGCCATTTCGAGATCTACGAGCAGCTAATCCATGAAGGCGAGGCATTCGGCGATCAGCGCGGCCTGGAACTGGCCAGGCAGATCTATCCCCGCATCGAGGCCATTACCGGAGCGGCGGTGGCATTCAATGATCGCTGCGATAACGGCGATTGCCTGGAGAGCCCCGATCTGCCCGATGAACTGAAGCGTCTCGGGCAGCTGCTGCACGAGCGATTCGAGCTGGAAGACTGCCTGATCGAAGTGCTGCATACGGCGCATCGGCAGACGGCTGCGACCGCGTAGTCACCGCTCTTCATGAGCGAGGCGCCTGCTGTTGGCGGATGTCGGCGGGCCGTCTAGTATGACGGCATCTTACCTGCCAGGAGGCGCCGCAATGCCAGCAAAGAAAAAGACGGTCAGCAGTCCATTGCACTTGCTGCAGCAGCTGTCACGCAGTCTCGTCGAGCATCTGGAAAAGGCCTGCGCCGATGCGCAGAAAGAGGCGCACGGCCTGCTCGCGAAGTTGGAAAAGCAGCGCGGCAAGACCCGCGACAAGCTTGTCCGGGCGCGGGCGAAGCTGGACGAAGCGGGCGCAGCCGGTAAGTCCAAGGCGCAAGGCAAGGCGCGCGCGCGTATCGATGAGCTTGACGAAGCGCTGGCGCTGCTCGATGTTCGTCAGCGCGAAACCCTGGCTTATCTGGCCGATCTCGAACGCGATACCCAGCAGAGCCTGAAGCTGGCGGAAGGCATCCGTCGGGTTGAAGAGGCCGCCGCCCAGACGGTGATAGCACCGGCCAAGAGCGCCTCGGCCGCCGCGCCTTCCAGAAGCAGGCAGCGCAGTACTCCGAAAACCACTCCCGCGCAGGCGGCGACCAAGGCTGCCGGAACCAAGCCGGCACCGGCGGCCAGGGCAGCCGCGGCTAAACCGCGTGCAACACGCTCGACGACCAGCAAAGCCAAACCGGCAGCCGCAGCCAAGCCCACGGTAGACGCGGCGAAGCCCGCCGCAGCGAAGAAACCGGCCCCGCGCAAACCCGCGACACGCAAGCCGGCCAGAGCCACTCAGGCGCCCGCGAGCTCCAGCTGAACCGCGGCTGCGATGCGGCGCAGGAATTCCCGTGCCGCATCGCCATCACTCACGCTCCTGGTGAGCGGCTCCAGCCAGGCGGCAGGGCCGCTCTGCGTCGACCAGTCGTGCGTCTCACGCCCCAGCCTGCCTAGCAACGTCTTCTCCGCCGCCAGTTCCAGTGCCTTCAGCTGCTCCCTGAGCGCCTTCAGCTGCGGGTCCGACTGCGCCGCGCCTCGCCAGTTCTGACGCAGGCTGCGTAATGGTGTGACGACTTCGTGCTGCCAGTGGTCGGCGAGTTGCCGCAGTCGTTCCAGGCGCTGCGGCGTGCAGGTGATTGCACGTGCCTCGAGCCAGGCCCCGCAAAGCAGCAGGCAGATATCTACACCCTGTTCCTGCAGATCGAGGCAAAGCCTTTCCACTCCGGGGCGGGCGTAGCAGGCGAGGGAGAAGGACCAGAGATCGGTAGTGCGCATGAGCTGATTTTTTTCGTTGGCGGTCGGCTGGCGTTCAGGGCGAACTGATAAACTCCGCCGCCATTATGATCCGACTTCAGAACCTTACTCTACAGCGTGGTCCCCAGCGTCTGCTGGAAGGCGCCGAACTGACCCTGTATCCCGGCCAGAAAGCCGGGCTGGTGGGCGCCAATGGCGCCGGAAAGTCCAGCCTGTTCGCGTTGCTGCGTGGCGAACTGATGCCCGATGGCGGCGATAGCCAGATGCCGCCGGACTGGCGCATCGCGCACATGCGCCAGGAGGTCGATACCCTCGAACGGCTGGCGGTCGATTACGTGCTGGACGGCGACGAGACGCTGCGTCGCGTCCAGGCGCAACTGGTGGCCGCCGAGCAGGAACACGATGGCGTCGCCCTGGCGCGCCTGCACAGCGAACTGGACAGTGCCGACGGCTATACCGCCGATGCCCGCGCCCGCAAGCTGCTGGCTGGCCTTGGTTTTTCCAACGAGCAGATGGAGTTGGCGGTCGGCAGCTTTTCCGGCGGCTGGCGGATGCGCCTGAATCTGGCGCAGGCGCTGATGTGCCCCTCCGAGTTGCTGCTGCTCGACGAACCGACCAACCACCTCGACCTCGATGCCATCCTCTGGCTGGAAGACTGGCTGAAAAGCTATCCGGGCACGCTGATCCTGATTTCCCACGACCGCGACTTCCTCGATGCTGTGGTCGATCACGTCGTGCATCTCGAACAGCGCAAGCTGACCCTGTACCGCGGCGGTTACTCGGCTTTCGAGCGCACCAGGGCCGAGCGGCTGGCGCAGCAGCAGCAAGCGTTCGAGAAGCAGCAGGCGCAGCGCGCCCACATGGAAAGCTTCATCCGCCGCTTCAAGGCCAAGGCCACCAAGGCGCGTCAGGCGCAGAGTCGGATCAAGGCGCTGGAGAAACTCGAAGAGTTGGCGCCGGCGCATATAGATTCGCCCTTCGACTTTTCCTTCCGCGAGGCGGACAAGGTATCCAGCCCGCTGCTGGATCTGTCGGAAGGGACCCTCGGCTATCCCGGCAAGCAGGTTCTGGACAAGGTCAAGCTGCAGCTCGTGCCCGGCGCCCGCATCGGCCTGCTCGGGCCGAATGGCGCCGGCAAATCCACACTGATCAAGACACTGGCCGCCGAGCTGCAGCCGCTCGGCGGTCATCTGCAGCGTGGCGAGAACCTGGTGATCGGCTACTTCGCCCAGCACCAGCTCGATGCGCTGGACCCCAAGGCCAGCCCCTTGCTGCACTTGCAGCGCATCGCCGCCGGCGAGCGCGAACAGACGCTGCGCGATTTTCTCGGCGGCTTCGATTTTCGCGGCGACCGCTGCGACGAGCCGGTGCTGAACTTTTCCGGCGGCGAGAAGGCGCGCCTGGCCCTGGCGCTGATCGCCTGGGGCAAGCCGAACCTGCTGCTGCTCGATGAGCCGACCAACCACCTCGACCTGGAAATGCGCCTGGCGCTGACGCTGGCGCTGCAGGATTTCGAAGGTGCGGTACTGGTGGTGTCCCACGATCGCCACCTGCTCAAGAGCACCACCGACGAGTTCCGCCTGGTCGCCGATGGCCGGGTCGAGGATTTCGACGGCGACCTCGACGATTACGCGCGCTGGCTGGTCGACTACCGGAGCCGCCAGCAGCCGGCCGCCGCGCCTGAAGCGGCCGCGGACAAGACCGACAAGCGCGCGCAAAGACAGGCCGCAGCGGCCCTGCGCCAGCAACTGGCGCCGCACAAGCGTGAGGCGGACAAGCTGGAAAAGAATCTTTCCGAGGTCCATGAGCAGCTTGCCGGCCTGGATGCCCGCCTTGCCGACTCGGCGCTGTACGAGTCCGCTCGCAAGGACGAACTGCGCGATCTGCTGGCCCGTCAGGCCGCGCTGAAGGTGCGTGAGGGTGAGCTGGAGGAGGCCTGGCTGCAGGCGCTGGAAACGCTGGAAGCCCTGCAGAGCCAACTGGAGGCCAATTCATGAACGAGCAGCTGTTGCGAATGTTCGAGCAATGGCAGGAACAACTGCTGCTGGGCACGCAGATCCTGCTGATTCTGCTGGTCGCCTATATCCTGCAGCGGTTCGTGGCGCGCGGCCTGAACCGAATCGCCGAGCGTTATCCACTGCCGCCGGAGCTGCTGCTACCGGTGCGTGGTGGTATTCGCTGGTTCATCATGGGCGGTGCGCTGATCATGGTGCTGGAGCGTGTCGGCGTCTCCGCGACGGTGCTCTGGACCGCGCTGTCCGGTTTCGTTGCGGTGGCGGCAATCGCGTTCTTCGCCATCTGGAGCGTATTGTCCAACCTGCTTTGCGCCGTGCTGATCCTGACCGTTGGTCCCTTCCGGCTGGGGGACGTGGTGGAACTGGTGGAAAGTTTCGACAAGCCCATCGTCAAAGGCCGGGTGATCAACATCAACCTGCTGTACACCACCCTCGAGGAGGTAGTCGAGAGTGGAACCGGCGCGATCGTGCAAGTGCCCAATAGCCTGTTCTTCCAGAAGGTCGTGCGTCGCTGGCGCGGCAGCGAAGTACGGCTCTACAACCACAGCTCCAACGAGAATTAAACCTTATGGAATGGCTGAGCAGCCCTGAAATCTGGGTCGCGTTCCTGACCCTGACCGCCCTGGAAATCGTCCTCGGTATCGACAACATCATCTTCATCTCGATCCTGGTGGCGCGCCTGCCCAAGGAGCAGCAACCCAAGGCGCGCTTCTTCGGCCTGGCCCTGGCGATGGGTACGCGGATCCTGCTGTTGCTGTCGATCGCCTGGGTCATGCGCCTGACCGACGATCTGTTCACCATCATGGACCACGGGGTTTCCGGGCGTGATCTGATCCTGTTCTTCGGTGGCCTGTTCCTGCTGTTCAAGAGCACCATGGAAATCTGGCACAGCGTCGAGGGCGAGGAAGAGCAGGCGAGCGGCACAGGCGGTGCGGTGAAGGCCGGATTCGTCGGGATCATCCTGCAGATCGCGGTGATTGATATCGTCTTCTCGCTGGATTCGGTGATCACCGCCGTAGGCCTGGTGGAGAACGTTCAGGTGATGATTGCTGCCATCGTCATCGCGGTCGGGGTGATGATGCTGTCGGCGGGCACCATCAGCGATTTCATCGAGAAGCACCCCACGCTGAAGATCCTCGCGCTGTCGTTCCTGATCGTGGTCGGCACCCTGCTGGTCGCCGAGGCGTTTGGTGCGCACGTGCCGAAAGGCTATGTCTACTTCGCGATGGCCTTCTCGCTGGCAGTCGAGGCACTGAACATCCGCATGCGCAAGGCCATGGGGCGCAAGCTCAAGGAACCGGTGAAGCTCGGCAAGGACCTGCCGGACTGAACCCCGGTCGGAACCATCGAAAGAGGAGTGCATGATGTCGTTTGAAGCCTGGCTCGCCTTCTTCGTCGCCAGTTGGGTGATCAGCCTGTCGCCGGGCGCCGGCGCCATCGCCTCGATGTCCTGCGGGCTGCAGTACGGTTTCTGGCGCGGCTACTGGAACGCCATTGGCTTGCAGGTCGCGCTGGTGCTGCAGATCGCCGTCGTGGCGGCGGGCCTCGGCGCAGTGCTGGCCACCTCCGAGCTGGCGTTCGGCCTGATCAAGTGGTTCGGTGTCGCCTATCTGCTGTGGCTGGCCTGGAAACAGTGGCAGGCCCTGCCGCAGGCGCTGGATGATTCTGCCGCGCCGCGACCCATTGGCCGTCCGCTGAGCCTGGTGTTGCGCGGGTTCGTGGTTAATGCCAGCAACCCCAAGGCCATCGTGTTCATCCTGGCGGTGCTGCCGCAGTTTCTCGACCCCACCAAACCGCTGCTGCTGCAATACGTGGAGATGGGCGCGACCATGGTGGTCGTCGATCTGCTGGTCATGGCCGGCTATACGGGCCTGGCAGCCAGGGTGTTGCGGTTGCTGCGCACCCCGCGCCAGCAGCGGCTGGTCAATCGCAGTTTCGCGACCATGTTCGCCGGCGCCGCGGCGTTGCTGGCGACGGTGAAGCGAGCAGCGACGTGAGGCACGGGAGCTGAGTTCGATGCGTGTCTGGATCGATGCCGATGCCTGCCCGCGGGCGGCCAAGGACCAGGTGGTCAAGTTCGCGCTCAAGCGCAAGTTCGAGGTGCTGCTGGTGGCCGGGCAGGGCCAGGTCAAGCCGGCGTTCGCCTGCGTGCGCCTGATCGTGGTGCCGAGCGGGCCCGACGCGGCCGACGACTACCTGGTCGAGCACGCCGAACCCGGCGACCTGGTGATCTGCAGCGACGTGCCCCTGGCCGATCGGCTGGTGAAGAAGGGCGTTGCGGCGCTGGATCCGCGCGGGCGCGAATTCGACGAGCGCAACATGGGCGAGCGCCTGGCAGTGCGCAACCTGTTCACCGATCTGCGCGAGCAGGGACAGGTGGGTGGCGGACAGGCCGCTTACGGCGAGCGTGACCGACAGGCCTTCGCCAATGCGCTGGACCGGTTGCTGACGCGGTTGAAGCCGTAAAAGCCGATAGAGGCGCGGGAGGCTGGAAGGCTGGACGAAAAAGCCTAACGGGGATATGGCGTTAGGTCGGACACTCCCCAGCCTCCAGCCTCCAGCCTCCAGCCTCCAGCCTTCACCCGCACAGATAGGTTCCGGTCCCCACCGCCACCAGCGTGCCCTTCTCGTTGTGCAACTCCGAGCGCACCACCGCCACCTTGTTGCCTGAACGCAGCAACATGGCGGTCGCGGTAAAGCGCTGACCCCGCCCGGGGCGCAGATAGTCGATACGCAGATCGATGGTACCCAGGCGCGCGAGTTGCGCAGCCCGCTCCGGGGCGTGGAGGTGCCGGTGCTTGTCCATCGCGCCGACCATCGCCATGGCGCCACCGGCTACGTCGAGCAAGGAGGCGATGACACCGCCGTGCAGGATGCCGTGCACGAAGTTGCCCACCAGCTCATCCCTCATCGACAGGTGCATGATCACCCGCTCGGCGGATATTTCGTCCAGCTCGATCCCCAGCACGAGGTTGAAGGGAATGCGCTCGAACATCTGGCGTACCGCCTGGGCATGCTCAGCGAGCAGTGCGTCATCGTCGTTCATGGTCTGCGTTCCTGCTGGATGAGCGACAACGCTGCACGAGGTTCGCCGGTCTGACCAGAGCGGCGGCGGGAGCGCCGGGTGGATTGGCGGCTTTCGCGTAAGGAATCCGTTGCGAGTCACAGACTAGAAGCTTGAACGCTTCGCGCCGAGGGCGGCGCTCCCACGGGGTGCGGCTTGCATCGCATCGCGCTTGTGGAAGCCGCGCTCGCGGCGAAGATGCTGCGAGCTGCGGTCAGGGAAGGCAGGTTGCTGTCCCGAAGGCCCGGACGCCAGTGTCATGGCGGCCGGGGTCAGGGAAACGCCGATCAGCTTTCGGCGGTCATTTCGAGCACGCGGTCGACCAGCTTGTAGATGCCGGAAGCGGCCTCGCTGATCGACTGCGCCAGCATGTAGGCCGGGGTGGTGACCAGCCGGTGATTGGAATCTTCGACGATGTCGCTGACTTCGCAGGCCTGATGTTCGGCACCCATTTCCCGTACTGCCGCGGCTGCCGCGTCGTCGTCATGACCGAGGGTGCAGATCACGCCGGCACCGAATATCTGCGTGGCCATGGTCGGTGCGATGCACATCATGCCCACCGGCTTGCCGGCCTGGGCGAAGGCTTGCGCCACGCTCAGCACTTGCGGCAACACCTTGCAGCCGGCGCCCTGGCTGGCGAAATCGGACAGGTTCTTCGCGGCACCGAAGCCGCCTGGCACGATCAGAGCGTCGAAATCCTCGGCGCGCGCTTCCGCCAGGTCCTTGATCGCGCCGCGCGCCAGGCGGGCCGATTCCACCAGCACGTTGCGCGTTTCGGGCATTTCCTCGCCGGTCATGTGGTTGATCACGTGCAACTGAGGAATGTTCGGCGCAAAGCACTGCACGGTGGCGCCGCGCTGGTCGAGCCGCAACAGCGTGGCCACGCTCTCGTAGATTTCCGAGCCGTCGTACACCCCACAGCCGGAAAGAATCACGGCGATTTTCTTGTTCATAGCCATACTCCTGGTCGATTTTTCAACGGCCCGGCGAACGGGCTTCCTGTTGGTCGATGCTAATGCCTGACCTGCCCCGTGATAAGCCCTGCCACTAGCACTTGGATGCGCTGCATGCGCCGTCGTTCAGCGGGCGACGGCGTCAGGACCAGTGCTTTCGCTTGATCGAAAGCACTGGTCCTGACGGGTGTGGCTGGCGACAATGTTGCCCAGTCGGTGGCCGGTAATGTCATCTTCCGGTCATCAAGCGCGCCTATAAACGTCATATTCGCCCGCATTGCGGGTCAGGAGTCCGTTGTGAGTATTGTTCCTGCCAATCGACTGTTCCCCGCCACACGCCTGCGCCGCAATCGGCGTGACGATTTCTCCCGCCGCCTGGTGCGCGAGAACGTGCTGACGGTCGATGACCTGATTCTGCCGGTATTCGTGCTCGACGGAGAGAATCGTCGCGAGCAGGTGCCGTCGATGCCGGGTGTGGAACGGCTGTCCATCGATCTGTTGCTCGAGGAGGCCGAAGAGCTGGTAGCGCTGGGCATCCCGGCGCTGGCGCTGTTCCCGGTGACGCCGCTGGAAAAGAAATCCCTCGATGCGGCCGAGGCCTGGAACCCCGAGGGCATCGCCCAGCGCGCAACCCGTGCGCTGCGTGAACGTTTCCCCGAACTGGGCATCATCACCGACGTGGCGCTGGACCCCTTCACCACCCACGGCCAGGACGGCATTCTCGACGAGAAGGGCTACGTGCAGAACGACGTCACCGTCGATGCGCTGGTCAGGCAGGCGCTGTCCCACGCCGAGGCCGGTGCCCAGGTGGTGGCGCCCTCGGACATGATGGACGGACGCATCCAGGCGATTCGCGAGGCGCTGGAAGTGGCGGGACATCACAACGTGCGCATCATGGCCTATTCGGCCAAGTACGCCAGCGCCTACTACGGGCCGTTCCGCGATGCGGTGGGCTCGGCGGCCAATCTCGGCAAGAGCAACAAGAATACCTACCAGATGGACCCGGCCAACGGCGACGAGGCGTTGCACGAGGTGGGCGCCGATCTGGCCGAAGGCGCGGATATGATCATGGTGAAGCCGGGCATGCCCTATCTGGACATCGTCTGGCGGGTGAAGGATGCCTTTCGCGCGCCGACCTTCGTCTATCAGGTCAGCGGTGAGTATGCGATGCACATGGCGGCGATCCAGAACGGCTGGCTGAGCGAGGCGGTGATCCTCGAATCCCTGGTGGCCTTCAAGCGCGCCGGGGCCGATGGCATTCTTACCTACTTCGCCAAACAGGCGGCACAACAATTGAAACGAGGGCAGTGAGCCCTCCCGAGGCGGTTTGATGAACAGTCAGGGACTCAGCGATACGCAATTGCAGCACGTCGACGGCGAGCAGCCGTCGCTGGAGGTGGAGACGGAATTGCCAGTCGAGGTGATGGAAGAAACACCGGTCGCGGTTGCGGCCGCGGTGCCGAACCTGGATGACAGCAGCCTGTACATTCACCGCGAGCTGTCGCAGCTGCAGTTCAACATTCGCGTGCTGGAGCAGGCGCTGGACGAGTCCTACCCGCCGCTGGAGCGGCTGAAGTTCCTGCTGATCTTTTCCAGCAACCTCGACGAATTCTTCGAGATCCGTGTCGCCGGCCTGAAGAAGCAGGTCACCTTCGCCCGCGAGCAGGCGGGTGCCGACGGCCTGCAGCCGCATCAGGCGCTGGCACGGATTTCCGAGCTGGTGCACGAGCAGGTGGACCGGCAGTACGCGATCCTCAACGAGGTGCTGCTGCCTGAATTGGCCAAACACAAGATCCGCTTCATTCGCCGTCGCAACTGGACGGTCAAGCTCAAGACCTGGGTGCGTCGCTACTTCCGTGACGAGATCGCGCCGATCATCACCCCGATCGGCCTCGATCCGACGCATCCGTTCCCATTGCTGGTCAACAAGAGCCTCAACTTCATCGTCGAGCTGGAAGGCATCGACGCCTTCGGCCGCGATTCGGGGCTGGCCATCATTCCGGCGCCGCGCCTGCTGCCGCGGGTGATCCGCGTGCCGGAAGCGGTGGGCGGCGAGGGCGACAACTTCGTTTTCCTCTCGTCGATGATCCACGCCCACGCCGACGATCTGTTCCACGGCATGCGGGTCAAGGGTTGCTATCAGTTCCGTCTGACGCGTAACGCCGACCTTTCGGTGGACACCGAGGATGTCGAGGACCTGGCGCGGGCGCTGCGGGGCGAGCTGATGTCCCGGCGCTATGGCGATGCGGTGCGTCTGGAGGTGGCCGATACCTGCCCGCAGCACCTGGCCGACTTCCTGCTCAAGCAGTTCGGCCTGAGCGAGAGCGAGCTGTACCGCGTCAACGGCCCGGTCAACCTCACGCGGCTGTTCAGCGTCACCAGCCTGGACAGTCATCCGGAGCTGCAGTACGCGCCCTTCACCCCGGCGATTCCGAAGTTGCTGCAGAACAGCCAGAACATCTTCAGCGTCGTCGCCAAGCAGGACATCCTGCTGCTGCACCCCTTCGAGTCCTTCACGCCGGTGGTCGACCTGCTGCGTGAGGCGGCGAAGGACCCCTGCGTACTGGCGGTCAAGCAGACGCTGTATCGCTCGGGCGCCAACTCGGAAATCGTCGATGCGCTGGTGGAAGCGGCGCGCAATGGTAAGGAGGTCACCGCGGTCATCGAGCTGCGCGCGCGTTTCGACGAGGAGTCCAACCTGCAGCTGGCGAGCCGCCTGCAACAGGCCGGCGCGGTGGTCATCTACGGCGTGGTGGGCTACAAGACCCACGCCAAGATGATGCTCATCCTGCGCCGCGAGAATGGCGAGCTGCGGCGCTATGCGCATCTGGGCACCGGCAACTATCACGCCGGCAACGCGCGCCTGTATACCGACTACAGCATGCTCACTTCCGACGATGCGCTGTGCGAAGACGTGTCGAAGCTGTTCAGCCAGCTGATCGGCATGGGCAAGACCATGCGCATGAAGAAGCTGCTGCATGCGCCGTTCACCCTGAAGAAGGCCCTGCTCGACCTGATCGCTCAGGAAACCCAGCACGCCAGCGAAGGCAAGGCGGCGCACATCATTCTCAAGGTCAACTCGCTGACCGACCCGAAGATGATTCGCGCTCTGTACAAGGCCAGCCAGACTGGCGTTCGCATCGACCTGATCGTGCGCGGCATGTGCTGCCTGCGGCCGGGAATCGTCGGGGTTTCGCACAACATCCAGGTGCGCTCCATCATCGGTCGCTTCCTGGAACACAGCCGGGTGTTCTACTTCCTCAACGACGGCGACGAGAAACTGTACCTTTCCAGCGCCGACTGGATGGAGCGCAATCTGGACCGGCGCGTGGAGACCTGCTTCCCCGTCGAAGGCAAGAAGCTGCTGACGCGGGTGAAGAAGGAACTGGACACCTTCCTGAGCGACAACACCCAGAGCTGGCAGCTGCAGCCGGACGGCAGCTACCTGCGCAACAGTCCCAGCGGCAACCAGAACCCGCGCAACGTGCAAGCCACTTTCCTGGAGAAGTTGACCGCCCCGGTGATGAGCGCCCGCTGAGGATGATTGCGCAAAGGTTTTAGCAACCTGTTCGACGAGCGGCTGTATCGCGAGGGCAACGCCCGTGAAGCGGGGGGCCTATACCTACAACGAGCCGGGCCGGACCTTCTTCACCAGCATCAGTACGTCGTTCTAAGCGGTTCAGGGGCGCACGAGCCAGACGAGGGCCGGCGCCAGCTTGGCGGGGCAGCGACGAAAATTGCTGCCCCGCGTGCGTTCACTTGATCCGCAGTTCGTAGCCGACGCGTGCAAGCCAGGCGGCTTCGGCTTCGAAGTCGGCGCGGGTCAGCGGGTTGGCGTTCAGCCAGCCGCGCGGGAAAAGCAGTTCAAGGCGTCGCTCGCTGGCCTGCAGGCGCACCTCGGAAACGGCTTGGGTGCAGCGGATGTGGTGAAACAGGATGGCGAAGCGCAACAGGATGCAGAGGCGTACCAGGGTGTCGGCATCGGCGCCGGTTTCGCTGAACTTGTCCTGGGGGATGTTGCGGCGGTGGCCGCGCACCAGCAGCGCCAGCATCTGCTGGTCCTGACGCGAGAAGCCCGGCAGGTCGGAGTGCTCGATCAGGTAGGCGCCGTGCTTGTGGTAATGGTAGTGGGCGATGTCCAGGCCGACCTCGTGAATGCGTGCCGCCCAGCCCAGCAGTTCGCGCTGCCAGTTCTCGTTCAGTTTCCAGTCATCGGCGACCTGGTCGAAGGCTTCGAGAGCCTTGGCCTCGACGCGCGCGGCCTGGTCGACATCCACGTGGTAGCGCTCCATGAGGAAGCTCAGCGTGCGATCGCGAATGTCCTCGTGATGATGGCGACCGAGCAGGTCGTAGAGCACGCCTTCACGCAGCGCGCCCTCGGAGTGCGCCATGGCGGAAATCTCCAGCGCATCGAATATGGCCTCCAGGATCGCCAGACCCGCCGGGAAGATGCTCCTGCGGTCCGGCTTGATGCCCTCGATGTCGAGCTTTTCCACATCGCCGAGCTTGAGTAGTTTGCGTTTCAGCCAGGCGATGCCTTCGGCATTGATCTCGCCGTTGCCGAGCCCGGCGCCCTTGATCGCCAGACCGACGGCGCGGATGGTCCCCGAGGCGCCGATTGCCTCCTGCCAGCCGAGGCGTCGCAGGCCCGGCTCGATGCTCATCAGCTCCAGCCGCGCGGCCGTATAGGCCTGGACGTAGCGTGCGGAAGTGATCTTGCCGTCCGCGAAGAAGCGTCGGGTGAAGCTCACGCAGCCCATCTGCAGGCTTTCGCGCAGCTGCGAATCGAAGCCCTGGCCGATGATGAACTCGGTGCTGCCGCCACCGATATCCACCACCAGCCGCTGTCCGGGTGCGCCATGGAAGGTATGCGCGACGCCCGTGTAGATTAGGCGCGCCTCCTCGCGGCCGGAGATGACCTCGACCTGATGGTCGAGGATCTCTTCCGCGCGGCGAATGAACTGCGCCCGGTTGCGGGCTTCGCGCAACGCGTTGGTGCCGACGACGCGTACCGCGCCCTGGGGCAGATGGTTGATCAGCTGGGCGAAGCGACGCAGGCAATCCAGACCACGTTGCATGGCCGCTTCATCGAGCTCTCTTCTTTCGTCGATGCCGGCCGCGAGCTGAACCTTCTCGCCGAGCCGCTCGAGGATCCGCACCTCGCCGTTGCTGGTGCGGGCCAGCACCATGTGGAAACTGTTGGAGCCCAGGTCCAGGGCGGCGATCATCGGAGGCGATTCGGTAGATGCGGGAGCAGACGGGGGCATTGGACGGTCTCGATACAAAACACCGATATCCTGACACGATAGACTTCATCCGCCAACGAACAGTGCGGCTCCCCGACGCCTGCGTCTTTCGGTCCGTCCACAGCCGGGCTATGATGGCGGCACTTTTCAGTTCCGACCCTGGAGACATTCCATGAGCGACTACATCAACAATGTCAGCGACAGCAGTTTCGAGCAGGACGTGCTCCAGGCCGAGGGTCCCGTGCTGGTCGACTACTGGGCCGAGTGGTGTGGCCCCTGCAAGATGATCGCGCCGGTGCTCGACGAGATCGCCAAGGACTACGAAGGCAAGCTGAAGGTCTGCAAGCTGAACATCGACGAGAACCAGGAAACCCCGCCGAAATACGGTGTGCGCGGCATTCCGACGCTGATGCTGTTCAAGAACGGCAACGTCGAGGCCACCAAGGTCGGTGCGCTGTCCAAATCGCAGCTGATGGCGTTCCTCGACAGCAACATCTGATTTTCCGCCACGCGGCAAAAAAGCCTCCTGTTCATGGGGGCTTTTTTGTGCGCGCAGGGTGGACGCTTCGCCTGAGTGGTGCTAAATTCGGCCTCGCGACGTTTCTTCCGTCGCCCTCTGCATTCGTTGCCGACGCACTTCAGCCCCATAACGCACAACGCCTCGTTCGTTTCCTGCTGCGCGGCTTCTCAAGCTCAACGCTTTCTCCTTCCTTCCTGATCTCTTCTTTCTATGAATCTGACCGAACTCAAGCAAAAGCCCATCACCGATCTGCTGGAAATGGCCGAGCAGATGGGCATCGACAACATGGCCCGTTCGCGCAAGCAGGACGTCATCTTTTCCCTGCTCAAGAAGCATGCGAAAAGTGGCGAGGAAATTTCCGGTGATGGCGTGCTGGAGATTCTCCAGGACGGTTTCGGCTTCCTGCGCTCCGCGGATTCTTCCTATCTGGCCGGCCCGGACGACATCTACGTCTCGCCCAGCCAGATTCGCCGCTTCAACCTGCGCACCGGCGACAGCATCGTCGGCAAGATCCGTCCGCCGAAGGAAGGTGAGCGCTATTTCGCCCTGCTCAAGGTCGACTCGATCAACTACGATCGGCCGGAGAATGCGAAGAACAAGATTCTGTTCGAGAACCTCACGCCGCTGTTCCCCAACGAGCGCCTGAAGATGGAAGCCGGCAACGGCTCCACCGAAGACCTGACCGGCCGCGTGATCGATCTCTGTGCCCCGATCGGCAAGGGCCAACGTGGGTTGATCGTCGCCCCGCCGAAAGCGGGCAAGACCATCATGCTGCAGAACATCGCCAGCAACATCACCCGCAACAACCCCGAGTGCCATCTGATCGTCCTCTTGATCGACGAGCGCCCGGAAGAAGTGACCGAGATGCAGCGCACGGTGCGTGGCGAAGTGGTCGCTTCCACCTTCGACGAGCCGCCGACCCGCCACGTGCAGGTCGCCGAGATGGTGATCGAGAAAGCCAAGCGTCTGGTCGAGCACAAGAAGGATGTAGTTATCCTGCTTGACTCCATCACCCGTCTGGCGCGCGCCTACAACACCGTGATCCCAAGCTCCGGCAAGGTGCTCACGGGTGGTGTCGATGCTCATGCTCTGGAGAAGCCCAAGCGTTTCTTCGGCGCTGCGCGCAACATCGAGGAGGGCGGTTCGCTGACTATCCTCGCCACCGCGCTGGTGGAAACCGGTTCGAAGATGGACGAGGTGATCTACGAGGAATTCAAGGGCACCGGTAACCTCGAGCTGCAACTGGATCGCCGCATCGCCGAGAAGCGTGTGTTCCCGGCCATCAACATCAACCGTTCCGGCACCCGTCGCGAAGAGTTGCTGACCAGTGAGGAAGAGCTGCAGCGCATCTGGATCCTGCGCAAGCTGCTGCACCCGATGGATGAAAGTGCCGCCATCGAGTTCCTGCTCGACAAGCTCAAGGACACCAAGACCAATGACGAATTCTTCATGTCCATGAAGCGCAAGTAAGCAACGCGTCGTTACCAACAAGGCCGGGGAAACCCGGCCTTCGTCTGTCTGCAGGTTTTGGAAAACACGGCGCTGGGGCTAAACTTTGCGCCCCGACCCTGCCGGCCCATGCGAGGCTCAAGCATGCAGTATCGCGATCTGCGCGACTTTATCAGCGGCCTGGAAAAACGCGGTGAGCTCAAACGCGTCACGGCTGCCGTGTCTCCCGTTCTGGAAATGACCGAGATCTGCGACCGTACCCTGCGCAAACAGGGCCCGGCGCTGCTTTTCGAGAATCCGACTGGTTTCGACATGCCGGTGCTCGGCAATCTATTTGGTACGCCGGGGCGTGTCGCCCTTGGCATGGGCGCCGAGGAGGTCGGTGAGCTGCGCGAGATTGGCAAGCTGCTAGCCTTCCTCAAGGAGCCGGAGCCGCCGAAGGGCCTGAAGGATGCCTGGAGCAAGCTGCCGATCTACAAGAAGGTCATCAGCATGGCGCCCAAGGTGCTCAAGGATGCCCCCTGCCAGGAAGTCGTGATCGAGGGCGAGGACGTCGATCTGTCTACGCTGCCGGTGCAGACCTGCTGGCCGGGCGACGCCGCGCCGCTGATCACCTGGGGCCTGACCATCACCAAGGGCCCGAATAAAGAGCGCCAGAACCTCGGCATCTACCGTCAGCAGGTCATCGGTCGCAACAAGGTCATCATGCGCTGGCTCAGTCATCGCGGCGGTGCACTGGATTACCGCGAGTGGTGCGAGAAGTATCCGGACCGGCCCTACCCGGTTGCAGTGGCGCTCGGCGCGGATCCGGCAACCATTCTCGGCGCGGTGACGCCAGTGCCCGATTCGCTGTCCGAATATGCCTTCGCCGGTCTGCTGCGCGGTTCGCGCACCGAACTGGTGAAATGCCGCGGCAGTGATCTGCAGGTGCCGGCCGGTGCCGAAATTGTTCTCGAAGGGCACATTTATCCCGGCGAAATGGCCGATGAGGGGCCTTACGGCGACCACACCGGCTACTACAACGAGGTGGACAGCTTTCCGGTGTTCACCGTGGAGCGCATCACTCGCCGCCGCGACGCCATCTACCACAGTACCTACACTGGGCGGCCGCCGGATGAGCCGGCGATCCTTGGCGTGGCGCTGAATGAAGTCTTTGTGCCGATCCTGCAGAAGCAGTTCCCGGAGATCACCGACTTCTATCTGCCCCCCGAAGGCTGTTCCTACCGCATGGCGGTGGTGACCATGAAGAAGCAGTACCCCGGCCATGCCAAGCGGGTGATGCTCGGCGTGTGGAGCTTCCTGCGCCAGTTCATGTACACCAAGTTCGTTATCGTCACCGATGACGACATCAATGCCCGCGACTGGAACGACGTGATCTGGGCGATCACCACGCGCATGGACCCCAAACGCGATACGGTTCTGATTGAAAACACGCCCATCGACTACCTCGATTTCGCTTCGCCGGTCTCCGGTCTCGGTTCGAAGATGGGGTTGGATGCGACTCATAAATGGCCGGGTGAGACCAGCCGTGAATGGGGCCGGGCTATCGTTCAGGATCCGGCGGTGAAGCAGCGGGTCGATGAACTCTGGTCCCAGCTGGGCATCGACTGACATAACTAAACAGTGGCGGTAACGGATCGTTGAAGAAGCGTTTTTCGCGATCTGTCGACACGCCCGGAGCCTTGGCGGGCTTGTCCCGCTCAATGATGACGTGCATATGAAAGTAACCTTGCAGCCCGCCGGCACCGTGCTCGATGTCCGGCCGGGCGAACGCATCCTCGATGCGGCGCAGCGCCTTGGGTATGAATGCCCGAAGAGCTGTCGCAACGGCAATTGCCATATCTGCGCCGCCCTGCTGGTGGAAGGCCGCGTCAGGCAGGACGGGAAAATTCGCGACCATGGCGAGTTGCTGGCCTGCGTGGCTGAGCCGCTGGAGGATTGCGTGGTGCTCTGGGATGGCGTTCTGCTGCCGGGCGAGCTGCCGGTGCGGGAACTGAACTGTCAGCTGGCCGACTACCAGGACCTCGGCGGCGATGTGGTACGCCTGCTCCTGCGTTTGCCGGCCGGGCGGCAGCCACGCTACTACGCGGGTCAGTACCTGTTGTTGCAGCGCGCGGACGGTGAATGGTCCGCCTTTTCCCTGGCCTCGGCACCGGACGGTGGGCGTGAGCTCGAGCTGCACGTGCTGGCGCGCGAGGACTCGGTCATCGAGTTGCTGACGTTCGTTCGCAAGCAGGGCTTCGCCCGTATCCAACTGCCATTCGGTGATACCCATCTGGCGGAATTGCCCGATGGCCCGTTGGTGCTGATCGCAGCCGGCACCGGGATGGCGCAGATGCACAGCCTGATCGAGTATTGCCGAGCGGCCGGTTTCGCGCATCCGGTGCATCTGTACTGGGGTGTGCGTCGACCCGAGGACTTCTATCAGTTGCCGCACTGGGATGAATGGCTGGGTATGGCCAATCTGCACCTGCACCGGGTGGTCAGTGATATCTGCGGTTGGGAGGGGCGCTGCGGCATGCTGCACGAAGCGGTTTGCGAGGACTTTGCCGACCTCAAGCCCTTGCATGTGTATGCCAGCGGCTCGCCCGCCATGGTCTACGGCACGCTGGATGCGCTGGTGGAGGCGGGGATGGACCCGCACCAGATGCGCGCCGATGTGTTCGCTTACGCGCCGCGTGAGGATTGAGTGCAAGCCTGATGCAAAAGCGCCGGGGCTAGCCCGGCGTTTTCATTTCAGCGAACCTGCCGCTGTTGCAGCAGCAGATTCTTGTAGCCGCTGGCGGCCAGGGTTTTCTGCGCCGCATTCAGCTGTTCACGGCTGCTGTAGGGGCCGACCAGCACGCGGAACCAAGGCTCGTCGCGTACCTTGACGTTTTCCACACGCACGTCCTGCCCAAGCAGGATGATCTGCGCGCGCACCCGGTCGGCCTCGGCCTGCTGGCGGAACGAGCCGGCCTGCAGGAAGAACTGGACCACTGGCGCCTTGGCCACTGTCGGCGGTGGCGGCGGTACTTCGCCATTGAGCGCGGCCTGTGCCCGGGCTTCGTCGATCTTCGCCGCCTCTTCCGGTGTCACCGGTTTGCTCGGCGGGGCCTCCGGCTGTTTGGTCTCTGGCGGCAGGATGACTTCCGACTCGGGTAGCAGCGTATAGAAATCGTACTTGGGTTTCATCGACTGGCCGCTCGAGTCGGTGCGCCTGGGCTGCTCCCGCGGTGGCTTGGGTGCCTCCTTGTTACGCTTGACCGCGTCGCTGCCCGGCTCCAGGTTCATCAGGAATACGATGAAACCGCCGATCACCACGCCGCAGACCAGCCACACCCAGCCGGGAACGGGCTTCTTCGCAGGTGCCTGGTAGCGACTGGCGCCACGCTTGGGTGCGGCTTTCTTCCGTGCAGCCACTTACATCCGCTCCAGAGGTTCCAGGCCGAGCAATTGCAGGCCTTGCTTGAGGGTTTTGCCGGTGAGCGCGGCGAGGCGCAGACGGCTCTGCTTCTGTTGTTCGGTTTCGGCCGTGAGAATCGGGCAGTGCTCATAGAAGCTGGAGAACAACCCGGCCAGATCGTACAGGTAACTGCACAGCAAGTGCGGCTCGCCCTTCTCGCCGACATTGTTCAGCGTCTCGCCGAACTGCGCTATCCGGGCAGCGAGGGCCAGTTCCTGCTCGGCTTCGAGCTGGATACGGCCTTCGATCTCGTCAATGCCCTTGCCCAGTTTGCGGAACACGCTGGACACGCGGGTGTAGGCATAGAGCAGATAGGGCGCAGTATTGCCCTCGAAGCTCAGCATCAGCTCGAAGTTGAATCGGTAGTCGCTGGTGCGATGTTTGGACAGGTCGGCATACTTCACCGCGCTGATCCCCACGGCGCGGGCGATCTGCCGCAGTTCGGCGTCGTCCAGGTCGGGGTTCTTCTCTTTCACCAGGCTATAGGCGCGCTGCTCGGCCTCGTCCAGCAGGTCGATCAGTTTCACAGTGCCGCCGTCGCGGGTCTTGAACGGACGGCCATCGGCGCCGTTCATGGTGCCGAAGCCCATGTGCTCGAGTTGCATGCCGTCGTGCACGAAGCCGGCGCGACGCGCCACTTCGAAGGCCATCTGGAAATGCAGGGCCTGGCGCTGGTCGACGAAGTACAGCACGCGATCGGCATGTAGCGCCTGGCTGCGGTAGCGCATGGCGGCCAGGTCGGTGGTGGCGTAGAGATAACCCCCGCCGGCCTTCTGCACGATCACCGGCAGCGGATTGCCTTCGGCGTTCTTGAAATCCTCGAGAAAAACGCACTGGGCGCCGTTGTCCTCTGTGAGCAGGCCTTTGTCGCACAGTGCGTCGACGATGCCGGGCAATTCGGCGTTGTAGGCGCTCTCGCCCTTGACGTCGGCTGGGGTGAGCTTGACGTTGAGGCGGTCGTAGATTTTCTGGCAGTGAGACAGCGATATCTCGTTGAAACGCGTCCACAGGCGCAGGCATTCCGCATCGCCGGCTTGCAGTTTTACCACCAGCTCACGGGCGCGGTCGGCGAAGGTGGCGGATTCGTCGAAGCGCTGTTTGGCTGCACGGTAGAACTGTTCCAGATCAGACAGCTCGGTCTCCGCAGCGGCTGGCTTTTCTTCGAGATAGGCCAGCAGCATGCCGAACTGAGTGCCCCAATCGCCAACGTGGTTCTGGCGGATCACTTCGTCGCCGAGGAATTCCAGCACGCGGCCGACCGCGTCGCCGATGATGGTCGAGCGCAGATGGCCGACGTGCATTTCCTTGGCCAGGTTCGGTGAGGAAAGATCGATCACCACGCGCTGCGGCGCGCCGGGCTTGCGTACCGAAAGCTGCGGGTCGGCCAGGGCCGCCTCCAGGCGTTCGGCTAGCGCATCGGTGTTCTGGAAGAAATTCAGGAAGCCGGGGCCAGCGATCTCGACCTGGCTGATCTGCGCATCCTGTGGCAGCGCGTCGATGAGTTTCTGCGCCAGGTCGCGTGGTTTCATCCCGGCGGGCTTGGCCAGCATCATGGCGATGTTGCTGGCGAAGTCGCCATGGCTCTTGTCGCGGGTGTTCTCGACCTGGATCGCTGGTGTCAGCCCCGCGGGCAGCACGCCTTCGGTGGTCAGGCGGTCGAGGGCTTGCTGGATCAGGTGGCGAATGCTGTCTTTCATCGTCTGCTCTGTCGGCCGGAGGCTTTGCTCGAAAACCGAGCATTATAGGGGTAGCGCCAAGTTGCAAGCCACAGGGGGCAGGCATGAGTCGGGCGGATGTGCTGGCGGCCGGACGGCTGGACGAGAGTGACTAGAACAGATCGATCGGATCGATATCCAGCGACCAGCGCACCGTGCGGCTGCCGGGCAATTGCTCCACGCCGGGCAGCCAGGCATGCAGCAAGCGATGCAGGGGTGCCCGCGCGCTGCCTTGCAGCAGCAATTGCGCGCGATAGCGTCCGGCACGGCGCTCCATGGGCGCTGGTACTGGCCCGAGCAATTCGATGCCAGTGAGAGCGAGTTGTTGTAGCAGCGCCTCGGCCTGCTCACAGGCCTGGTCGAGAAAAACCTCTGCCTGCCCCGGCTTGTGGGCTTCGGCGCGCAGCAGGGCCAGATGACTGAAGGGCGGCAGGCCCGCTGCGCGACGTTCGCTCAGGGCCTGTTCGGCAAAGGCGAAATAACCCTGCTCGGTAAGCTGTACCAGTAACGGGTGGTCAGCCAGGTGCGTCTGGATGATGACCTTGCCGGCTTCTTCCGCGCGCCCGGCACGTCCGGCGACCTGCACGATCAGCTGTGCCATGCGTTCGCTGGCGCGAAAGTCGGCGGAAAACAGACCGCCATCGGCATCGAGAATCGCCACCAGCGTCACGCGGGGAAAGTGGTGCCCCTTGGCGAGCATCTGCGTGCCGACCAGCAGGCAGGGCTCGCCACGGTTGATGGTGTTGAACAACTGCTCCATGGCGCCCTTGCGCGAGGTGCTGTCGCGGTCGATACGCAGCACCGGAAAATCGGGAAACAGAATGCCCAGGCGCTCTTCGGCGCGCTCGGTCCCGGCGCCGACGGGGCGCAGGTCGACACTGGCGCATTTGGGGCAGTTTCGTGGCGGCCGTTCGACATACCCGCAATGGTGGCATCGCAGCTCGTTGTGGCGCTGATGCAGGGTCATGCGCGCGTCGCAACGCTGGCATTGGCTGAGCCAGCCGCAGTCGTGGCAGAGCAGCGAGGGGGCGAAGCCGCGCCGGTTGAGAAACACCAGCACCTGCTGGCCCGCGGACAGGGTCTGCGCCATGGCCTGTTGCAGGGGGCCGGAAATGCCTGAATCCAGCGGCCGGCTCTTGATGTCCAGGCGCAGGAAGCGTGGTGGCTGGGCGCCGCCTGCTCGCTGCGTCAGCTTGAGCAGCGCATAGCGTCCGGCGTGGGCGTTATGCAGGCTTTCCAGCGAGGGCGTGGCAGAGCCCAGCAGGATCGGCAGGTTTTCCTGGCGGGCACGCACCACCGCCAGGTCGCGTGCGTGATAACGCAGGCCTTCCTGCTGTTTGTAGGAGGCGTCGTGTTCCTCGTCGAGGATGATCAAGCCTGGATTCTTCAGCGGGGTGAACAGCGCCGAGCGCGTACCGATGATGATGTCCGCCTCGCCATCACGGGCGGCCAGCCAGGCGTCCAATCGCTCGCGATCATTGATGTTGGAGTGCAGCAGGGCGATACGGGCATTGAAGCGCTTCTCGAAGCGCGCCAGGGTCTGCGGGCCCAGATTGATTTCAGGGATCAGGATCAGTGCCTGCTTGCCGGCCTTGAGGACCTGGTGAATCAGCTGCAGGTAGACCTCGGTCTTGCCGCTGCCGGTCACGCCGGCCAGCAGGAACGGCCGAAAGCTGCCGAGGCCGGCGCGTATCGCCTCGAACGCGGCACGCTGCTCACCGTTGAGCGTCAGCTCCGGCTGCAGCAGCCAGGAGCCCTGATGCGCCGCGTGGGTGTGGCTGCGTCGCGTTTCGACCCGCACCAGCCCCTTGGCTAGCAAAAGATCGAGGCTGTCCTTGTTCAGCTGCAATTTGCCGAGCAGGCCGTGGGCGAGGCCGTGAGTGTGTTGTGCAATAGCTTTCAGAGCGTCGCGCTGGCGTGGCGCGCGCGCCAGTCGGGGGTCGTCGAGGTGAGCGCCCTCGGCCAGATGCCAGAAACGCTCTTGGCGCGCTTCCGCGGGCTCGCCCTGGCGCAGCAGCACGGGCAGCGCCCAGCTCAGGGTGTCGCCAAGGCTGTGCTGGTAATACTGCGCTGTCCACAGACACAGCCTGAACAGCGCCGCCGGCAACGGCGGGCGGGTATCCAGCAGTTCCAGGGCGGGGCGGAGCTTGTCGTCCGCAACCGGGCTGCTGTCGGCCAGTTCCACCAGTATGCCGATCACCTCGCGCCGGCCGAACGGTACCCTCAGCCGAACGCCGGGCAGCAATGCGGCATGCGGCACGCCGGCCGGGGCGCGATAGTCGAACAATCGGCGCAGCGGCGAGGGCAGGGCGAGGCGAAGAATGGGTTGCGGCATGCGTAAGTCCTGACAAGGGCCGCCGATGGTAAACGATTGCGACTCCGCCGGGCCGCACCGGCTCGTTCGAAGGGTCTGAATTCGCCGATCACCTGCGCTTGCATCACATCAGTGCTCTGGTATCATTCGCGCCCTAATTCGTGCGGTACTCGGCATAGGGTCGGGTGGCGGCACAAGTCCTAGAGGATTTTTCATGAAAGCCGATATCCATCCTGAGTACGTAGCAATCGAAGCGACTTGCAGCTGTGGCAACGTCATCAAGACTCGCTCCACGCTGGCCAAGAACCTGAGCATCGACGTTTGCTCCGAGTGCCACCCGTTCTACACCGGCAAGCAGAAAGTGCTGGATACCGGCGGCCGCATCGATCGCTTCAAGCAGCGTTTCGGCGTGTTCGGCGCCAAGTAAGCCGACACCGCGAAGGAAGTCCGTGAGACTTTCCGAGCAACTGAGAAAGGCGTCCCTGGTGGGCGCCTTTTTCGTTTCTGCGTTTTTTGCCGCGGCTGCGTCGGCGGCCTGCTCGCCGCCCGGTCCGCTGCAGGTTCAGAAAGTGGCGCAGGTGATCGACGGCGATACGCTGCGCCTGGTTGATGGCCGTAGCGTACGTCTGATAGGTCTGAACACGCCTGAGCTCGGGCGCAAGGGGCGTCGCGCCGAGCCCTTCGCGGAAAGGGCCAAGCGTCGATTGCAGGCCCTGGTCGAGGCCAACGGTGGCCAGGTCGGACTGCATTCCGGCGAGCAGGCTCGCGACAATTACGGGCGCTGGCTGGCGCACGCGTTCGACTCGGCCGGAAGCAATCTGGAGGCGTCGCTGCTCGCGGAGGGGTTGGGTTACTTCGTTGTGGTGCGACCGAATGCCGCGTTGGCCGCTTGTCATCTCCTGGCAGAGCGAGGCGCCCGCGAGGCTGGTCTCGGCCTCTGGCGTCAATCACCGGTGCAGTCGGCACGAAACGTTCGGCAAGGCGGCTTCGCGCTGCTCGAGGGGCGAGTGCAGCGTGTCGAGCGCAATCGCGGTGGCATCTGGCTGGAGCTCGAGGGCGGGGTGGCCGTTCAGGTGCCGGTTGCGGCGCTGGATGCGTTCCGGCAGGGGCATCTGGACGAGCTGCGAGGGCGCAGCGTCGAGGTGCGGGGCTGGGTGATCGATCGGGCCAGGCGCCAAGGCTCCACGCCGCGATCACGCTGGCTGGTACAGGTCAGCCATCCGGCGATGTTGGCGGAGACACGAAATTGAGTGTCTCTAACGCGTGGAACCAAGTCTAAATCGCGGTTAACAGCCCGCTACAAGGCCGGCTTCGGAGCAGGTTGTGAGTGCGCGCCTTGTTGGCGTATGCTCGATCGCCTGTCTGTCCCAAGTAAAAATAAACGCGGAAATGCCATGACTGACCTTAAAACTGCCGCTCTCGACTATCACGCCAATCCCCGTCCCGGAAAGCTGAGTGTCGAGCTGACCAAGCCCACCGCAACTGCGCGCGATCTTGCGCTGGCATACAGCCCGGGCGTTGCCGCACCGGTACGCGAAATCGGGCGTGACCCGGCGCTCGCCTATCAGTACACAGGCAAGGGCAACCTGGTGGCGGTGATTTCCGATGGCACCGCCATTCTCGGTCTGGGCAATCTGGGCCCGCTGGCATCGAAGCCGGTTATGGAAGGCAAGGGCGTGCTGTTCAAGCGTTTCGCCGGCGTCGATGTATTCGATATCGAAGTCGATGCGGAAAGCCCCCAGGCTTTCATCGATACCGTCAAGCGCATCTCCATCACCTTCGGCGGCATCAACCTCGAGGACATCAAGGCACCGGAGTGCTTCGAGATCGAGCGTGCGCTGATCGAGCAATGCGATATCCCCGTATTCCATGACGACCAGCACGGTACCGCCATCGTCACCGCGGCCGGCATGCTCAACGCCCTGGAAATCGCCGGCAAGACCATCGAGGACGCGAAGATCGTCTGCCTCGGTGCCGGCGCTGCTGCCACTTCCTGCATGAAGCTGCTGGTCAGCCTCGGCGCGAAGATCGAGAACATCTTCATGATCGACCGCAAGGGCGTGATCCATGCCGGTCGTGACGATCTCAACCAGTACAAGTCGATGTTCGCCCACGAGACCGACAAGCGGACGCTGGACGACGCGCTGGACGGCGCCGATGTGTTCGTGGGCCTGTCCGGTGCCAACCTGCTTTCCCCTGAAGGCTTGCTGCGCATGGCTGCCAATCCGGTTGTCTTCGCCTGCTCCAACCCGGATCCGGAGATCAGCCCGGAACTGGCGCACGAGACGCGTTCCGACGTGATCATGGCAACCGGTCGTTCGGACTATCCGAACCAGGTCAACAACGTGCTGGGCTTCCCCTTCATCTTCCGCGGTGCGCTCGATGTTCGTGCGACGCGCATCAACGAAGAAATGAAGATCGCGGCCGCTCACGCGCTGCGTGACCTAGCCAAGCTTCCGGTTCCTGCGGAAGTCTCCGCGGCTTACGGGTTGGATAATCTGGAATTCGGTCGCGACTACATCATTCCGAAGCCGATGGACCCGCGCTTGATCACCCTGGTGTCCGATGCGGTGGCCAAGGCTGCGATCGACAGTGGCGTGGCGACCCTGCCCTACCCGGCGAACTACCCGCTGCAGTCGGTGGAAGACGTATTCGGTCGCTGATAGGCTGATCAGCCACTTGCCATGGTGAGTGGCTGGACGCTTGAAAAGAAAAACCGAAACCCATTGGGTTTCGGTTTTTTTGTTTCAAGCCATCGGCCAGCGATAGAGGGCGGCGCGGCGCTCTAGAACAGGTCTATCGGTGCTGCTTCCGTAGCGGGGAGGGGGCTACCGGGCAGAGGCGCGCCGGGCTCCAGTTCACCCATTTCGGGTGGCGATTCCTCGAGCCGGAACAGCTCGAAATAGGCGTCTGGAGTGCCGGGCGACGCTGCTCGCCCCGTGTGAGGATCGACCCTCAGGGTCACCAGGCCTTCCGGTTCGGCAGGCGGATGCTCGGGGCGGCCTTCGAGGACGGCGCTCATGTACTTCATCCAGATCGGCAGCGCCACGGTTCCGCCATATTCACGCCGGCCCAGGCTTTGCGGCTGGTCGAAGCCGGCCCAGACCGTAGTGACGAAATCGGCGTTGTAGCCTGAAAACCAACTGTCTTTCGATTCGTTGGTAGTCCCGGTCTTGCCGGCGATATCGCTTCGGCCCATCTCCAGCGCGCGGCGGCCGGTGCCTCGCTTGATCACATCCTGCAGCATGCTGGTCATGATGTAGGCGGTGCGTCCATCGATGATTTTCTTGGCATGTACAGGCTGGTCAGCCTCTTCGGCTTCCAGTGCCGTGTCGTGCTGAGCGAAGGCGATGGTATTCGAGTCGTCGCCAGGCTGCTCGCTTGCAACCTTGGAGTCCGGTACGCGAGCGGGGTTTGCCTCGAACAGCAGCTTGCCGTCGCGGTCCTCGATTCGCTCGATGAGATAGGGCTCTATCTTGTAGCCGCCGTTGGCGAAAGTGGCCCAGCCCGTTGAAATCTCCATGGGGGTGAGTGTCGCGGTGCCCAGTGCGAGCGACAGGTTGTGTGGCAGATCCTCCGGCCTGAAGCCGAAATGCGTGATGTAATCCACCGCATAGGAGATGCCGATGGTTTGCAGCAGGCGGATCGAGACCAGGTTGCGGGATTTGTACAGCGCTTCGCGCAGGCGGATGGGGCCGAGGAAGGTGTTGTTGTCGTTCTTCGGCCGCCAGATCCGGTCCATGCCTTCTTCAACGAAAACGATCGGTGAGTCGTTCACCAGGCTGGCGGGATTGAAACCGGCGTCCAGCGCGGCGCTGTAAACGAAGGGTTTGAAGCTGGAGCCGGGCTGGCGCTTGGCCTGGATTGCCCGGTTGTAGTTGCTCTGCTCGAAGGAGAACCCACCCGTCAGCGCTTCGATCGAGCCATCCGAGGGATCGAGCGAGACCAGCGCTGCCTGGGCCTGCGGAACCTGGCTGAACAGGGCGCTTTCTTCCTGCCAGCGAATGCGGATGACATCGCCCGGTTTGACCACGTCGGCGGGCCGCTTGGGAGCCGGGCCGAGGCTGTTGGTACCGAGATAGGGGCGTGCCCATTTCATGCTTTCCCATGCCACCGCGTGCTCCGCTCCATCGCGGGTCATGGCATGAATTCCGTCGCTGCCGACCTGGGTCACGACGGCGGGATGCATGCCGCTCAAGCTGCGGCGGGTGCTCAACTGTGACAGCCGGGCTTCCGGACTCGCATCTGCCAGGTGCGCCTCGGGGCCTCGATAGCCGTGTCGCTGATCGTATTCGATCAGTCCTTGTTGCAATGCCAGGTTGGCCGCTTCCTGACGTTCGCTGCTGGTGGTGGTGAATACCCGGAATCCATCGGTGTAGGCTGCGCTGCCGAAGCGCCCAACCATCTCCGCGCGGGCCATCTCGGCTATATAAGGCGCGTTCAGCTCGGGCGTCGCGCCGTGATAGGACGCGTCCACGGGCTCGGCCAGCGCCTGTTGCCAGCGCGCTTCGTCAATCGAGCCGAGCCTGTACATGCGCCCGAGAATCCAGTCGCGTCGCTCCTTGCTGCGCTCGGGATTGACCAATGGATTGAAGGCCGATGGCGCCTTCGGCAAGCCGGCGATCATGGCCAACTGCGCCAGCGTCAGTTCGTCGATCGATTTGCCATAGTAGACCTGCGCGGCGGCTTCGATCCCATACGCACGATTGCCGAGGTAGATCTTGTTGACGTAGAGCTCGAGGATCTCGTTCTTGCTGAGTTCGCGTTCGATCTGCAGCGCCAGCAGGATTTCGTTGATCTTGCGCGAAAAGCTGCGCTCGCTGGTGAGGAAGTAGTTCTTCGCCACCTGCATGGTGATGGTGCTACCGCCGGTCTGAATCTGCCCCGTTTTCAATAATTGCGTGGCAGCGCGCATCAGGCTTTTCACGTCGACGCCATAATGATTGGCGAAATTGTCGTCCTCGGCGGCCAGCAGCGCAGCGATGAAGTCCTGGGGGATGTCATCGAAGGCGATCGGGGTGCGGCGCATTTCTCCGAATTGTGCGATCAGCTTGGCATCGCTGCTGTAGACACGCAGCGGGATCTGTAGCTGGATGCTACGCAGGGATTCGACGGATGGAAGAGAGGGGCTCAGGTAAAGAAAAGCCCCGCTGAGGCTGAGCAACAGTCCGCAGAAAACAGCGAAACACGACCAAAGGAAAAACTTCAGGAAACGCATTGGGGTTTTTGAATCCAGGATGGAGGGGGGTAATTGCAGATGATGCTGAAAGGGAAAAACCGATCACATTATAAGCGGTTTTTTTGCTGGGGAGCCATTTGCGCTTCTGTCAAGGCTGTTATCTAATGTGGATAAACATAATTAATCCGTAAGTCACGGATAAAGATAGGAAATCGGCCGTGCTAGGGCTCTTCACTAAGAAAGCGAATACGCTGCTCGGGATCGATATCAGTTCGACGTCCGTCAAGCTCCTGGAATTAAGTCGCACCGGCAATCGGTATCGGGTCGAAGCCTATGCTGTCGAGCCGCTGCCGGCGAATGCCGTTGTCGAAAAGAACATCGCCGAACTCGAGGGTGTCGGCCAGGCCTTGTCGCGTCTGTTGAACAAGGCCAAGAGCGGCGTCAAGTCCGCGGCGGTCGCGGTTTCCGGCTCGGCGGTCATCACCAAGAGCATCGAGATGGATGCCGGCCTTTCCGACGACGAGCTGGAAAACCAGCTCAAGATCGAAGCCGACCAGTACATTCCTTATCCGCTTGAAGAGGTCGCGATCGACTTCGAAGTGCAGGGCCCTGCCGCGCGATCGCCCGGGCGAGTGGAAGTGTTGCTCGCCGCTTGCCGAAAGGAAAACGTCGAGATCCGCGAGGCCGCGCTGGCTCTGGCCGGTCTGACTGCCAAAGTCGTGGATGTCGAGGCTTACGCTCTGGAGCGTTCCTACAGCCTGCTGGCGCCCCAGCTGGGGGCGGGCCACGATGAGTTGACCGTTGCGCTGGTCGACATTGGGGCGACGATGACCACCCTGAGCGTCCTGCACAACGGTCGCACCATTTATACGCGTGAGCAATTGTTCGGCGGACGCCAGTTGACGGAAGAAATCCAGCGGCGTTACGGGCTTTCCATGGAAGAGGCCGGCCTTGCCAAGAAGCAGGGTGGCTTGCCGGACGACTACGAAAGCGAAGTGCTGCAGCCGTTCAAGGAGGCCGTCGTTCAGCAGGTCTCGCGTTCGCTGCAGTTCTTCTTTGCTGCCGGGCAGTTTCACGATGTCGATTACATCCTGCTCGCTGGCGGCACCGCGTCGATTCCCAACCTCGATCGGCTGATCCAGCAGAAGATCGGTACCCAGACGCTGGTTGCCAATCCATTCGCCGACATGGCCCTGAGCGGCAAGGTCAACGCGGGCGCGTTGGCCAGTGATGCGCCTTCCCTGATGATCGCCTGCGGACTGGCGCTGAGGAGTTTCGACTGATGGCGCGGATCAACCTTCTTCCCTGGCGGGAACAGCTTCGCGAAGAGCGCAAGCAGCGCTTCCTCGTGTCGCTCGTCGGCGTTCTGATCGTGGCCGGTGGCCTCGTGTTCCTGGCCGATCAGTACTTCCAGAATGCTATCGAGCGGCAGGTCGCGCGCAACGATTTCGTTCGGCAGGAAATAGCCGTGCTCGACAAGCGCATCGCGGAGATCAAGGAGTTGCGCGAGCGTCGCCAGCAACTGCTCGAGCGGATGAAGATCATCCAGGACCTGCAGGGCAACCGGCCGATTATTGGCCGGGTCTTCGATCAGCTGGTGCGCACCCTGCCGGATGGCGTGTATTTCACCGAACTGAAGATGACGGGCAAGAACATTGCCATTGTCGGTGCAGCCGAATCCAACAATCGTGTTTCCAATTTGATGCGCAACCTGGATGGCTCGGACTGGCTGGACGCGCCGAACCTGAATGAAGTCAAGGCCGTTACGGCCGGTGCTGTCGATCAGGAGAACGTCTTCCGCCTCACCGTGCAACAGACCCAGCCTGCCGTCGCGGCTGAAGGAGGCAAGCCATGAGTCTCGCCGATTCGATGCAGGGCCTGCGCAGTGTCGATCTTTCCGATCTGGACCTGAACAATATCGGCTCCTGGCCGGGCCCCGTGAAGTTCATCAGCGCCGTGCTGTTGCTGGTTGCGGTGCTGGGACTTGGTTATTACTTCCACCTGAGTGATCTGCAGGTCCAGCTCGATAGCCAGAAAGCCCAGGAAGAAACCTTGAAGCAACAGTTTTCGACCAAGGCCTTCCAGGCGGCGAACCTCGAAGCCTACAAGGCCCAGATGGCCGAGATGGAGGCTTCTTTCGGCGCCCTCTTGCGTCAGTTGCCCAGCGACACGGAAGTGCCCGGCCTGTTGGAAGACATCACGCATACCGGATTGGGAAGTGGCTTGGAGTTCGAAGAGATCAAGTTGCAACCCGAAGTGGCGCAGCAGTTTTATATCGAACTGCCGATACAGATAAAAGTTGTGGGTGGTTATCACGATCTTGCGACTTTCGTGAGTGGCGTATCCAGCTTGCCGCGTATCGTCACACTGCACGACTTCGAGATAAAACCCGAGAAGAACGAGACTTCCTCGAAGTTGCACATGAATATTCTGGCCAAGACGTATCGATATAACGACAAGGGGCTGCAGAAATGATCAGAGCCCAAGTTATTGCCGTGGGGTTGGGAGCTCTGCTTCTTTCGGGTTGCGGTGCCGATCGCGACTTTGCCGACCTGCAAATCTATATGGATGAGGTGCGGGCGAAGCCGAAAGGCTCGATCGAACCTCTGCCTACGTTTCTGCCCTACGAAGCCTTCACCTATAGCGCAGCCTCCCTGCGTCACCCGTTCCAGCCGCCGATGAAGCTCGATCTGGCACAGCGGCAGAAGGGTTCGAAGGACATTCGCCCCGACGAGACACGCATCAAGCAGTTCCTCGAAGAGTTCAATATCGAAAACTTCGTCATGGTCGGAACCTTGACCAATGACGCAGGCATGTATGCCCTGATTCGGGGTGGTGATGGGGTTCACCGCGTGAAGATCGGTGATTATCTGGGGCGCAACCATGGCCGCATCGTTGACATCAGCGAGGCGGAGGTCGATGTGCTTGAAATCGTGCCTGATGGCGATGGTGGCTGGCTGGAGCGCCCGCGTAGCCTGACCTTGAAAGAGCGCACCTGAGTTTGGGGCAAAAAATGGAAAACCTGTACCGGTCTGCACAACGGAAGCCTTTTATGAACAGCACCCTTTCTCGCCTCGGCCTTTCCCTGATGGCGGCCCTTGCTTCACCTGCTTTGCTGGCTGCCAACCTTAACGCCCTGGACGTTGCCTCGCTGCCCGGGGATCGGGTGGAGCTGAAGTTGGCTTTCGACGAGCCCGTCGCTGCACCGCGCGGCTACACGCTCGATCAGCCGGCGCGCATCGCACTGGACCTTCCCGGTGTCTCCAGCAAGCTGGATTCGAAGAACCGTGAGCTGGGTGTCGGTAACGCGCGCAGCGTAACGGTGGTGGAAGCTCAAGGGCGGACTCGTCTGATCGTCAATCTCACCACGCTGGTGCCTTATTCGACCCGTGTCGATGGCAACAATCTTTTCGTGGTACTCGGTGAAAGCGGTGCAGCCGCTCCGGCAGCCGTTGCTCCTGTAGCCGCTCCGGTCGCCCAGCCGGCTCCGGCAGCGGTGCAGAGCAAGTCCATCAGTAACATCGATTTTCGCCGTGGGGACGATGGAGCAGGCAACGTCGTCATCTCCTTGTCGGATCCATCGATCAGCCCGAACATCGAAGAGCAGGGTGGCAAGATTCGCGTCACCTTCGCCAAGACACAATTGCCGGAGGCCCTGCGCGTTCGGCTGGATGTGCAGGATTTCGCTACCCCGGTCAAGTTCGTCGATGCGACCAGTCAAGGAGGTGCCGCGAGCATCGCCATCGAGCCGAGTGGTCGCTATGACTACCTCGCGTATCAGACGGATGACAAGCTCACCATCAGCATCAAGCCGCTGACCGCGGATGAAGCGGAGAAGCGCAACGCAGAACATTTCGCCTATTCCGGTGAGAAGCTCTCGCTCAACTTTCAGGACATCGACGTCCGCTCGGTGTTGCAGCTGATCGCGGACTTTACCGATCTGAACCTGGTCGCCAGTGATACGGTGCAGGGCAATATCACGCTGCGTCTGCAGAACGTGCCTTGGGACCAGGCCTTGGCACTGGTGCTCAAGACGAAGGGATTGGACAAGCGTCAGGTCGGCAACGTACTGCTGGTTGCGCCGGCCGACGAGATTGCCGCACGTGAGCGTCAGGAGCTGGAATCCCAGCGCCAGATCGCCGAATTGGCGCCGCTGCGTCGTGAAGTAGTGCAGGTCAACTATGCGAAGGCCGCCGACATTGCACGTCTGTTCCAGTCGGTGACCAGCAATGGGGCCTCGACAGAAGATCGCGGCTCGATAGCCGTCGATGATCGCACCAACAACATTATCGCCTATCAGACACAGGAACGGCTGGACGAGCTGCGTCGCATCGTGGCGCAGCTGGACATTCCGGTACGTCAGGTGATGATCGAGGCGCGGATCGTCGAGGCGAACGTGGACTACGATAAGGCGCTTGGGGTTCGTTGGGGCGGGAACTATGTCAATGATCAATGGAGTGCCTACGGAAAGGATGGCAGTCGCTCGGTCGATGATGATGGCTTCGTTAGGCTACCTGGCACCGATACAGTCGGTGGATTCAAGTTGGACGAAGGTGTAGCCCCGGTGCCATTCGTTGATATGGGCGTCTTGGGTAGTACGTCTGGCGTTGGGATCGGTTTTATCTCTGATCATGTCATGTTGGATCTTCAACTTTCGGCAATGGAGAAAACCGGAAACGGAGAGGTGGTATCCCAGCCGAAGGTCATGACTGCAGACAAAGAAACAGCCAAGATTCTGAAGGGCACAGAAGTGCCTTACCAGGAAGCTAGCTCCAGCGGCGCGACCAGCACATCGTTCAAAGAGGCGGCCTTGTCTCTCGAGGTCACTCCTCAAATTACACCGGACAACCGCATCATCATGGAAGTGAAGGTCACTAAAGATGCCCCTGATTTCCGTAATGCAATGAACGGTATTCCCCCGATTGACAAGAACGAAGTCAATGCCAAAATTTTGGTGAGCGATGGAGAAACTGTAGTGATTGGTGGTGTATTCTCGAACAGTCAATCCAAGAGCGTCGACAAGGTGCCGTTCTTGGGTGACTTACCATTCCTGGGGCGGCTGTTCCGTCGTGATGTCGTGACTGATGCCAAATCTGAGCTACTGGTATTCCTGACCCCTAGAATTCTGAACAACCAGGCTATCGCAGTGAATCGTTAATTGGCGCACAACTTCATCCTCATAGGCCCGATGGGAGCTGGAAAAAGCACCATCGGGCGTTTGCTTGCCAAGGAGCTACGGCTGCCGTTCAGGGACTCCGACAAGGAGATCGAGCGGCGAACGGGTGCCAGCATTCCGCTGATATTCGACGTCGAGGGTGAGCAGGGGTTTCGCGAGCGGGAGCACCATGTCATCGCGGATCTGTGTCAGCTGGATGGTGTCGTTCTGGCGACCGGAGGAGGTGCGGTACTGCGGCCGGAGAACCGCCGGGTGCTGCAGATGGGCGGGCGCATCATCTATCTGTGTACCTCGGTCGATCAGCAGCTCGATCGCACTTTTCGCGATCGCAATCGGCCATTGCTGCAGACGGCTAACCCCCGGAAGGTTCTGACCGATCTCATGGCGATTCGCGATCCGTTGTACCGCGAGATAGCCGATGTCGTGGTCGAGACGGACGAGCGCCCGCCGCGCCTGGTCGTCGGCGAGATTCTGGAAAGATTGCGCAGTCTTCCGCCTCGTGAAAGCCGCGACGAAACTGCGCTATCCTAGCCCCCTTTATCCAGGGGGCCCCAATGCAGACTCTTCAGGTCGATCTCGGCGAGCGTAGCTATCCCATTCTCATTGGCGAGCAACTGATCGATGGCGATTTCCTCTCTCGCCACATCCGGGGCAAACAGGTTGCCATCGTCACCAACGAGACGGTCGCGCCGCTGTATCTCGAACGCCTGACTCGGCACCTCCAAAGTTTCTCCGTCACGCCGATCGTTCTTCCTGACGGCGAGGCATACAAGAACTGGCAAACCCTGCAACTGATCTTCGACGGCCTGTTGGCGGCCCGCCATGACCGGCGTACCACCGTTGTCGCGCTGGGCGGCGGTGTCGTGGGTGACATGGCCGGTTACGCTGCGGCTAGCTACCAGCGCGGGGTCGATTTCATCCAGGTGCCGACCACGTTGCTGTCGCAGGTCGATTCCTCGGTAGGTGGCAAGACCGGTATCAATCACCCGCTGGGCAAGAACATGATCGGTGCCTTCTATCAGCCGCAGGCTGTGCTGATCGATACCGCGACGCTGACCACATTGCCCGCGCGTGAGCTGTCCGCCGGTCTGGCCGAAGTCATCAAATATGGACTGATCTGCGACGAGCCCTTTCTGGGATGGCTCGAGGCGAACATGGAGCGGCTGCTTGCGCTCGATCCGCAGGCGCTTACCGAGGCCATCCACCGTTCTTGCGCCGCCAAGGCTGCGGTAGTGGCAGCTGATGAACGGGAGTCCGGCATTCGCGCCACGCTCAATCTCGGCCATACCTTCGGCCATGCCATCGAAACGCACCAGGGCTATGGCGCCTGGTTGCACGGCGAAGCGGTATCGGCGGGAACCGTGATGGCGCTGGAGATGTCGCAGCAACTTGGCTGGATTCAACAGGCTGATAGGGATCGCGGCGTACGCCTGTTGCAACGTGCCGGCCTGCCGGTGGTCCCGCCAGCGGGGATGAGCGCCGAGGATTTCCTGCAGCACATGGCGGTGGACAAGAAGGTGATCAACGGCCAACTACGTCTGGTGCTGCTCAAGGCATTGGGTGAAGCGGTTGTCACCAGTGATTTTTCGCGCGATGTGCTGGAGTCAACATTGAATGCGGATTACAACGCGCTGACCCCATCGCCCAACGCATAAGGGATTTTCATGACCAGTTTGTCTGCCGACGATTCCTACCTGGACCATTACGGTTTCAGCCACGACCCCTTTGCGGCGCGCGTGCCGGGCTTCAAGTTCTTCCCCGCCCAGCGCAAGCCGGTGCTGGGGCAGTTGCATCATCTGGCGCGCTACAGCCAGCTCCTGCTGGTCGTGACCGGGCCGGAGGGAAGCGGCAAGACGCTGGTGCGCCAGGCCTTGGTGGCAAGCAGCAACAAGCAGGCCGTCATGAGCGTGGTCATCACCCCGCAGGGCACCGCCGATTCCAGCGCCGTCCTGCAGCAGATCGGGCAGGCGTTGAATATCCAGCACGCCGACTTCGACGGGGTGATGGCGCAGATCGTCCAGTTGGCGCTGACTGGGCAGGAAGTCTATCTGCTGGTCGATGACGCCGAGCAGCTCACCGGCGCCGCGGTCGAGACCCTGCTGCGTCTGGCCGCCGGCAGCCCCGAGGCCAGGCCGCACGTGTTCCTATTCGGCGAGGATTCGCTGGTGTCCAGGCTGGAGGCGCTGGTCGAAGGCGAGGAACGTTTCCATGTGATTGCGTTGCAGCCATATGAAGAGGACGAAACCCGCGAGTATCTGGCGCAGCGCCTGGAAGGTGCCGGTGCAGGGCTTGAAACTTTGTCCGAGGAACAGATCGCTCGTATCCATGAGCAGTCCGGTGGTTGGCCGGGTGCGATCAACCTGGTGGCGCGTGAAGAACTGATCGAAGCGATAAAGCACTCGAAAACCCGCAAGGCCACCAAAGGTTGGCCGTTCCCCTTGCCGATGAGGCATCTGCTGGCAGTGCTCGCGGTGCTTTGTATTATCGCGGTCGCATTCCTGCTGCGAGGCGGAGAGGACGAGCCCGAGGTGCAGACGAACACGCCTCTGGCGTTGGGTAATGCTCCGGGTAGTGCGCCAGAGTCGGCTGCCGGTCCGGTCACGCTGCCTGAGTCGCCTTCGAAGATCGAATTCGAAACACCAGCGGCAGCCGAACCGGCGAATACCGATAGCGCTCGAACGGCTGCCGTCGAGCCTGCAGAAGATGTTTCGGAAGAAAATTCCGCGTCCATCACGCACCAGGATGGTGCGGCTCCGAGTCCCGCTGTGACCCAGAAGGAAGCGCCAGCGCCGGTCGCGCAACCTGCTCCGGAGCCTGTGGTACCTGAGGCGCCTGCACTGAAAACGCCTGAAGTCGTTCGACCTGCTGCCCAGCCTGCACCTGCGGCGCCCGCCGCTTCGGCCCACTCTGCCTGGTATGCCGAGCAGGGGGGTAACCGCTACCTGGTGCAGATCCTGGGCACGCGAACGGAGAAGAACGCGCAGGCGCTGGTCGCACAGCGCGGCAGTGACTATCGCTACTTCGTGAAGGAACATGAAGGCAAGCCACTCTACGTGGTCACCTTTGGCAATTTCGCCAATCGCGCGGCCGCTTTGGCCGCGATCAAGACGCTGCCGGCTGCGCTTCAGTCCGGCAAGCCTTGGGCACGTAGCTTTGCCAGTGTCCAGAAGGAAATGCGTAAATAAAGGTAAAAAATGCCCTAAAAAAGTGCGCAATGCACCTTTTTGGGGCTTGCAAAAAATAATTGTGTCGTTCTAGCACGCTTTGTAAACTGCTCCCCCTTTGCTCGCGTCCAAGTTGGGGCGTCGCTCTGCCTGGCCAGTAAGGGGTTGATTTACAACGTATTAGTGTTGGAGCGCCTATGAGAGCAGGTCTGTTTCGTCCTGAAGAGTTCAAGGATAACTGCGGCTTCGGTCTGATTGCCCACATGCAGGGCGAGGCAAGCCATCACCTGCTTCAGACTGCCATTCGATCACTGACCTGCATGACCCACCGCGGCGGCATCAACGCCGATGGTAAGACCGGCGATGGTTGCGGGCTGCTGATGCAGAAGCCGGATGCCTTCCTGCGCGCCATGGCCCGCCAGCACTTCGATGCCGAGCTGCCGGATCTGTACGCGGTGGGCATGGTCTTTCTCAGCCAGGACAGTGCCCAAGCCGATGCCGCCCGCGCGTGCTTCAACGAGCAGATCGCCGCGCAAGGACTGACCCTGGTCGGCTGGCGCGAGGTGCCGGTCGATACCAGCGTGCTGGGTCGCCTGGCGCTGGAGCGGCTGCCGCGCATCGAGCAGGTGTTCGTCAGTGCCGAAGGTCTGTCCGAGCGTGAGTTCGGCACCAAGCTGTTCATGGCACGTCGCCGGACCGAAGTGGCCCTGGCCGAGGACAAGCAGTTCTACGTCTGCAGCTTCTCCGACAAGGACATCATCTACAAAGGCCTGATGATGCCGGCGGACCTGGCGCAGTTCTTCCCGGACCTCAGCGACAAGCGTCTGGCCACCGCCATCTGCGTCTTCCACCAGCGCTTCTCCACCAACACCATGCCGCAATGGCCGCTGGCGCAGCCGTTCCGCTTTCTCGCCCACAACGGCGAGATCAACACCATCACCGGCAACCGCAACTGGGCCCAGGCGCGCCGCCTGAAGTTCGCCAACGAGCAACTGCCGGATCTGCAAAGCCTCGATCCGATGATCAACCGTAGCGGTTCCGACTCGTCGAGCATGGACAACATGCTGGAGCTGTTGGTCACCGGCGGCATGGACCTGTTCCGCAGTCTGCGCATGATCATTCCGCCGGCCTGGCAGAACATGGAAACCATGGACCCGGACCTGCGCGCCTTCTACGAATACAACTCCATGCACATGGAGGCCTGGGACGGTCCGGCTGGTGTGGTGCTCACCGATGGCCGCCACGCGATCTGCCTGCTCGATCGCAACGGCCTGCGTCCGGCGCGCTGGGTCACCACCAAGAACGGCTACATCACTCTGGCCTCGGAAGTCGGCGTCTGGGACTACCAGCCCGAGGATGTCATCGCCAAGGGCCGCGTCGGCCCGGGCCAGATCCTGGCCGTGGATACTCACACCGGGCAGGTGCTGCACACCGACGACATCGATAACCGGCTGAAATCCCAGCACCCCTACAAGAAGTGGCTGCGTCAGTACGCGCTGCGCATCCAGTCGACCCTGGACGACAACGATCATGGCTCGGCCTTCTACGATGCCGACCAGCTCAGACAGTACATGAAGATGTTCCAGGTCACCTTCGAGGAGCGTGACCAGGTGCTGCGCCCGCTGGCCGAGCAGGGCCAGGAGGCGGTGGGCTCCATGGGCGACGATACGCCGATGGCGGTGCTGTCGCGCCGGGTGCGTTCGCCCTACGACTATTTCCGCCAGCAGTTCGCGCAGGTCACCAACCCGCCGATCGACCCGCTGCGCGAAGCCATCGTGATGTCCCTGGAAACCTGCCTGGGCGCCGAGCGCAACGTCTTCGAGGAAACCGCCGATCACGCCAACCGCGCGATCCTCACCACGCCGGTGATTTCCCCGGCGAAGTGGCGGACCATCATGGAACTCGACCGGCCGGGCTTCGAGCGGTTGGTCATCGACCTCAACTACGATGAAGCGCTCGGGCTCGAAGCCGCGGTGCGCAATATCGCCGATCAGGCAGAGGAAGCCGTGCGCGGCGGCAAGGTACTGCTGGTGCTGAGCGACCGCAATATCGCGCCCGGCAAGCTGCCGGTGCATGCCTCGCTGGCGGTGGGGGCGGTGCATCATCGGCTGATCGAGACCGGTCTGCGCTGCGATTGCAACATTCTGGTGGAGACCGCCACCGCGCGCGACCCGCACCATTTCGCGGTGCTGATCGGCTTCGGCGCAACGGCGGTCTATCCCTTCCTCGCCTATGAAGTGCTGAGCGACCTGATCCGTACCGGCGAAGTGCTCGGCGATCTCTACGAAGTGTTCAAGCATTACCGCAAGGGCATCACCAAGGGCCTGCTGAAGATCATCTCGAAGATGGGCATCTCCACCATCACCTCCTATCGCGGTGCACAGCTGTTCGAAGCGGTGGGGCTGGCCGATGAGGTGGTGGAGCTCAGCTTCCGTGGCGTCGCCAGCCGCATCAAGGGTGCGCGTTTCGTCGATCTCGAAGCCGAGCAGCAGGCGCTGGCCGCCGAGGCCTGGAACAACCGCAAGCCGATCCAGCCGGGTGGCCTGCTCAAGTTCGTCTATGGCGGCGAATACCATGCCTACAACCCGGACGTGGTCGGCGCGCTGCAGAAGGCGGTGCAGAGCGGCAATTACGGGCTGTTCAAGGAGTACACGGCGCTGGTCGACCAGCGCCCGGTGTCCATGCTGCGCGATCTGCTCAAGCTGAAGGTGGCCGAGCGGCCGCTGGCGCTGGAGGACGTCGAGCCGCTGGATGCGATTCTCAAACGCTTCGATGCCGCCGGCATTTCCCTCGGCGCGCTGTCGCCCGAAGCTCACGAAGCGATCGCCGAAGCCATGAACCGTATCGGCGGACGTTCCAACTCCGGCGAAGGTGGCGAGGACCCGGCACGCTACGGCACCGCACGCAGCTCGAAGATCAAGCAGGTGGCCACCGGCCGCTTCGGGGTCACGCCGGAATACCTGGTCAACGCCGAAGTGCTGCAGATCAAAGTGGCCCAGGGCGCCAAGCCGGGCGAGGGCGGGCAACTGCCGGGCGGCAAGGTCAACGGCCTGATCGCCAGGCTGCGCTATGCGGTACCGGGCGTGACGCTGATTTCGCCGCCGCCGCACCATGACATCTACTCCATCGAGGATCTGGCGCAGCTGATCTTCGACCTCAAGCAGGTCAACCCCAAGGCGCTGGTATCGGTGAAGCTGGTGGCCGAACCCGGTGTCGGCACCATCGCTGCCGGTGTGGCCAAGGCCTACGCCGACCTGATCACCATCTCCGGTTACGATGGCGGCACCGGTGCCTCGCCGCTGAGCTCGATCCGTTACGCCGGTTCACCTTGGGAACTGGGCCTGGCCGAAACCCACCAGACCCTGCGCGGCAACGACCTGCGCGGCAAGGTCCGGGTGCAGACCGACGGTGGCCTGAAAACCGGCCTCGACGTGGTCAAGGCGGCGATTCTCGGCGCCGAGAGCTTCGGTTTCGGCACCGCGCCGATGATCGCCCTGGGCTGCAAGTACCTGCGCATCTGCCACCTGAACAACTGCGCCACCGGGGTCGCCACCCAGAACGACCAGCTGCGCAAGGATCACTTCATCGGCACCGTGGACATGGTGGTGAATTTCTTCACCTTCGTCGCTGAGGAAACTCGCGAGTGGCTGGCCCGACTCGGTGTGCGCAGCCTGCAGGAGCTGATCGGGCGTACCGACCTGCTGGAAATCCTGCCCGGCGAATCCGCCAAGCAGGCACATCTGGATCTCACGCCCCTGCTGGGCAGCGACCGGATTCCGCTCGACAAGCCGCAGTACTGCCAGGTGGAGAAGAACCCGCCGTTCGATGAGGGTCTGCTGGCGGAGCAGATGGTGAGCCTGGCGCGCGAAGCCATCGACGCCAAGAGCGGCGGCGAATTCGAACTGCAGATCGGCAACTGCGACCGCTCCATCGGCGGTCGCGTGTCCGGTGAGATCGCTCGCGTGCATGGCAACCAGGGCATGAAGGACGCACCCATCACCTTCTGTTTCAAGGGCACTGCTGGGCAGAGCTTCGGTGTCTGGAATGCCGGTGGCCTCCACCTCTATCTGGAAGGCGATGCCAACGATTACGTGGGCAAGGGCATGACCGGCGGCAAGCTGGTGGTCACGCCGCCGAAGGACAGCGTCTTCCGCTCGAAGGATTCGGCGATCATCGGCAATACCTGCCTGTACGGCGCCACCGGCGGCAAGCTGTTCGCCGCCGGCACTGCGGGTGAGCGTTTCGCGGTGCGCAACTCCGGCGCCCATACGGTGGTGGAAGGCACGGGCGACCACTGCTGCGAATACATGACCGGCGGTTTCGTTTGCGTGCTGGGCAAGACCGGGCACAACTTCGGCTCGGGCATGACCGGCGGCTTCGCCTACGTGCTGGACATGGACAACAGCTTCATCGACCGGGTGAACAACGAGCTGGTCAACCTGCAGCGCATCACCGGTGAGGCGATGGAGGCCTACCGCAGCCACCTGCAGGGCGTGCTGCGCGAATACGTGGCCGAGACCGGCAGCGCATGGGGCGCCGAACTGCTGGAAGACCTGGACGACTACCTGCGCCGCTTCTGGCTGGTCAAGCCAAAGGCGGCCAACCTGGCTTCGCTGCTGTCGAGTACCCGCGCGAATCCGCAATAAGAAATTGAGCTGTGAGCTCGAGGCTGAACGCTGGAAGCGGCACGTCTTCTTCCAGCGGAAGGCTTCCGGCTTCGAGTCGCCGATGAGGTTTATGAAATGAGCGAACGTCTGAACAACGACTTCCAGTTCATCGAGGTCGGTCGCAAGGACCCGAAGAAGAAACTCCTGCGCCAGCGCAAGAAGGAATTCGTCGAGATCTACGAACCCTTCAAGCCGCAGCAGGCGTGCGAGCAGGCACACCGCTGCCTGGGGTGCGGCAACCCGTACTGCGAGTGGAAGTGCCCGGTCCACAACTACATTCCCAACTGGCTCAAGCTGGTGTCCGAGGGCAACATCCTCGCCGCCGCCGAGCTGGCCCACCAGACCAACACCCTGCCGGAAGTCTGCGGCCGCGTCTGTCCGCAGGATCGCCTGTGCGAAGGCGCCTGCACCCTGAACGACGGCTTCGGCGCGGTGACCATCGGCTCGGTGGAAAAGTACATCGCCGACACTGCCTTCGCCATGGGCTGGCGGCCGGACATGTCCCAGGTCAAGCCGACCGGCAAGCGCGTCGCCATCATCGGCGCCGGCCCGGCCGGCCTGGGTTGTGCCGACGTGCTGGTACGCAATGGCGTGGCCCCGGTGGTGTTCGACCGCAACCCGGAGATCGGCGGCCTGCTGACCTTCGGCATTCCCGAGTTCAAGCTGGAGAAGAGCGTACTCAGCCGTCGCCGCGAAATCTTCAGCGGCATGGGCATCGAGTTCCGCCTCAATACCGAGGTGGGCAAGGACGTCAGCATCGAGCAACTGCTGGCCGACTACGACGCCGTGTTCATGGGCATGGGCACCTACACCTACATGAAGGGCGGTTTCCCGGGCGAGGATCTGCCGGGCGTGCACGATGCCCTGGATTTCCTCATCGCCAACGTCAACCGCAACCTCGGCTTCGAGAAGTCCGCCGACGACTTCGTCGACATGAAGGGCAAAAAGGTGGTGGTGCTCGGTGGTGGCGACACCGCGATGGACTGCAACCGCACCTCCATCCGCCAGGGTGCCAAGAGCGTGACCTGCGCCTATCGTCGCGATGCGGCGAACATGCCCGGCTCGCGTCGCGAGGTGAAGAATGCCAAGGAAGAGGGGGTGAAGTTCCTCTTCAACCGCCAGCCCATCGCCATCGTCGGCGAAGGCCGGGTAGAAGGCATCAAGGTGGTGGAGACCCGCCTGGGCGAGCCGGATGCAAAGGGTCGTCGCAGCCCCGAGCCGATTCCCGGCTCCGAAGAAGTGATCCCGGCCGATGCGGTGCTGATCGCCTTCGGTTTCCGCCCGAGCCCGGCCGACTGGTTCGCCACGCAGGACATCCAGACCGACGGCCAGGGACGGGTGATCGCGCCGGAAATGGGTACGTTCAAGCACCAGACCAGCAACCCGAAGATCTTCGCCGGCGGCGACATGGTGCGCGGCTCCGATCTGGTGGTCACGGCGATCTTCGAAGGACGCCAGGCGGCGGAAGGCATCCTCGACTATCTGGGCGTCTGATACCGATGGCAGCTTGAATCAGGCACGGCCGGCCGGCGCGGCCTGACATGAATCAAGGCGATCATAAAAGGCACGGCCCCCGCCGTGCCTTTTGTCATGGGCTTTGCGACAATGCTCGGCACTTTTTTGCTGGAACCCAGACATGACTGCCTTGAAGAACGACCGTTTCCTTCGTGCCCTGCTCAAGCAGCCTGTCGACGTCACCCCGGTGTGGATGATGCGGCAGGCCGGGCGTTACCTGCCGGAATACCGCGCCACCCGTGCCAAGGCCGGCGATTTCGTGAGTCTGATGAAGAATCCGGAGTTGGCGTGCGAGGTTACCCTGCAACCGCTGGATCGCTATCCGCAGATCGACGCGGCGATTCTCTTTTCCGACATCCTCACCATCCCCGATGCAATGGGGCAGGGGCTGTACTTCGAGACCGGCGAAGGGCCGCGCTTCCGCAAGCATGTCAGCAGCCTGGCCGACATCGAGGCGCTGCCGATCCCGGACCCGGAGAAGGACCTGGGCTACGTGATGGATGCCGTGCGCACCATCCGCCGCGAGCTCAATGGTCGCGCGCCACTGATCGGCTTCTCCGGTAGCCCCTGGACGCTGGCCACCTACATGGTCGAGGGCGGCTCGTCGAAGGACTTCCGCAAGAGCAAGGCCATGCTCTACAACGACCCCGAGGCCATGCATGCCTTGCTGGACAAGCTGGCGCAGTCGGTGACCAGCTACCTCAACGGTCAGATCCTGGCCGGTGCGCAGGCGGTGCAGATCTTCGACTCCTGGGGCGGCAGCCTCTCTGATGCGGCCTATGGCGAGTTCTCGCTGGCCTATATGAAGAAGATCGTCGATGGGCTGATCCGTGAACATGAAGGGCGCCGCGTGCCGGTGATTCTCTTCACCAAGGGTGGTGGCCTGTGGCTCGAGTCCATGGCCGATGTCGGCGCCGAAGCGCTGGGCCTCGACTGGACCTGCAACATCGGCAGTGCCCGGTCGCGGGTGGGTAGCAAGGTGGCGCTGCAAGGCAACATGGACCCGGCGGTGCTTTATTCCAGCCCCGCAGCGATCCGCGCTGAAGTTGCACGCATCCTCGCGGCCTACGGCCATGGCGCAGGCCATGTGTTCAATCTGGGCCATGGCATCACGCCGGAAGTCGACCCCGAAAACGCCAAGGCTTTCTTCGAGGCGGTGCACGAACTGTCGGCGCAATACCACCGGTAAGCGAACGTAGAAGATGGGGGCTGGAGGCGAGGCTTCCAGCCTCTTTTTTCAGGGCTGCTGATAATGCCCTGGTGTGGTACCCGGCTCATGCTCGTGGACCAGCCGGGTGATGCGGATGTCGGTGATTCCCACGACCTCGGCCTGGCGCAGCAGCTCGGTTTCGTCGGCTTGTGCATCGGGCATGACCAGGCTGTTCTCGGCATCGGCGTTGTGGTGCTCGATCAGGCGCCGGGCCGCCTCGCCTTGCGAAAGGCTTTCCTCGTCCGCTTCGATGATCTGCGCGCGTGGATCGTTCTGAAAGATATAGTTCACTTCGAACTTGTGGGGTGGTCTGTTTCCGAGCATGGCAGTCCTCCAATGGGGTTGGGTACTGCACTGTTGACTCGCAGGTCCAGTTATTCGTTCGAAGCCTTCGGCCTGGCTGGAAGGCCGCCCGACGGTCGGGGTCGGGAATGGACAGGTAACCTCGGCACCGCTGGCGCGGGCCGAGGAGCGGAGCGTTTACTTGACTTTGGCCAGGCTGCCCTTGAGGGCGACGCCCGCGATGACCGCGCCGGCGTGGCATTCGTACTTGCTGCTGTCCTTGTACTCGACGTGCTTGTAGTTGCTGACGATATCCACCACGGCGTTGGCGCCAGCGGCCTTGGCCGCCTTTTCCATGCCGATCAGCGCGGACTGCAGGGCCCAGCTGCAGGCTGCTTCGTCCGTCTTGTTGAAGGCATTGGTCTTCTTGCTGGTGGACACGTCGCTACGGATGATCTTCGCACCCGCCGGGCGCTTGGCGAGGTAGAACTTCACGCTGCCATCCAGCCGACCCGCAGCGGTGGCTTCGGCGACCACTGCATCGAAGGGCAGGTAATGGGTGGTGTCACGCGCCTGACTGATACCGGGCAGGGCGCAAAGCACGAGCGCCGCACCGATCCATGTGGTTTTTTTCATTGTTCATCTCCTTGCGGTGTTTTGAGTAAAACGTTCAGTCGGGCTGCTGAAAGCGTAGGCGAGGCAGCGGAATTACGAGCGTTCCGAGTCTGCTTTTAGCGCAGCATTGCCAACGCAGGTGGTTTTCAACTGCCTGTCAGGACCAACGGCGGAAGATCAGGGAAGTATTGATCCCACCGAAGGCGAAATTGTTGTTCATCACGTACTGGTGCTGCATCGTCCGAGGTGCGCCGACCAGGTAATCCAGGTCGCCACAGCGTGGGTCGATGGCGTCCAGGTTCAGCGTATGGATATAGCGGTCCCGATTCATCATCTCGATGCTGAACCAGGACTCTAGCGCGCCACAGGCACCCAGCGTATGACCGAGATAACTCTTCTGCGAGCTGATCGGCATACACGAGCCGAACAGTGCCTGGGTCGCCTGGGTCTCGGCGATATCGCCCTGTTCGGTGGCGGTGCCATGGCCGTTGACGTAGCCAATGGCTTCCGGCGCGAGGCCGGCATCCTCCAGCGCCAGCTCCATGGCGCGGCGCATGGTCAGCTGCTCCGGCTTGGTCGCGTGGCAGCCGTCGGCATTGCTGCCGAAACCCACCAGTTCGGCATGAATGGTGGCGCCGCGCGCCAGGGCATGCTCCAGTTCCTCGAGCACCAGCATGCCGGCGCCTTCGCCGATCACCAGCCCGTCGCGGCCGCTGTCGTAGGGGCGCGGCGTGGTATGCGGCGCGTCGTTCTTCAGGCTGGTGGCGTAGAGTGCATCGAAGACCATGGCCTCGGTGGCGCACAGCTCCTCGGCACCACCGGCGAGCATCATCGGCAGGCGGCCGAACTTGATCGCCTCGTAGGCGTAGCCGATGCCCTGGCTGCCGCTGGTGCAGGCGCTGGAGGTGGGGATCACCCGGCCGGTAAGGCCGAAGAAGATGCTGATGTTGGCTGCTGTGGTGTGCGGCATCATGCGGATGTAGGAGTTGGCATTCAGCCCGTCGGCCACCGAGTTGAGCAGCATGTTGCCGAACGCCTTGATCTCCTCGGTGCTGCCGGTGGACGAGCCGCAGGCGACGCCCATGCGGCCATCGCGGATGCTGCTGTCGTCGAGCAGGCCGGCATGCTGCAAGGCCTGTTCGGCGGCCTTGACCGACAGACGCGAGACGCGCCCCATGCTGCGCAACTGCTTGCGTGTCCAGTGGGCCGGTACGGCGAAAACGTCCACCGGCCCGGCCAGGCGGGTGTTCAGCTCGCTGAAGCGATCCCACTCGTGCATGCGGCGGATGCCGCTGCGGTTGGCGCTGAAGTTGGCTTCGATGCTGGTCCAGTCGCTGCCCAGCGAGGTAATGCCGGCCATGCCGGTGACGACCACGCGTTTCATCAGCACAGCCCGCCGTTGACGGCCAGCACCTGGCGCGTGATGTAGGCGGCTTCGGTCGACATCAGGAAATTCACCGCAGCGGCCACTTCTTCGGGCGTGCCCATGCGTTGCGCCGGAATCATCTTCAGCATCTCCTCGATCGGCAGGTCTTCATCGAGCATCTCGGTGTCGATCAGCCCCGGCGCGACGCAGTTGACGGTGATCCGGCGCTTGCCCAGTTCCACCGCCAGCGCCTTGGCCGCGCCGATTACCCCGGCCTTCGACGCACTGTAGTTGACCTGGCCGCGATTGCCGATCATGCCCGAAACCGAGGTGATGCAGACGATGCGGCCCGGCTGGCGACGACGGATCATCGGCATGGTCAGCGGCTGCAGGACGTTGTAGAAGCCGTCCAGGTTGGTGCGCAGCACCTGGTCCCAGTCCTCGTCGGTCAGCGCCGGAAAGGCCGCGTCGCGGGTCAGGCCTGCATTGCAGACCACGCCATAGTAAGCGCCGTTGACCTCGACGTCGGCTTCCAGCTGTTCACGGCAGGCGGCGCGATCGGCAATGTCGAATTGCAGGATGCGCGCCTGGCGGCCCAGCGCCTGAATCTCTGTCTGAACGGCTTCGGCTTCATCGCGGCGGGCGCGACAGTGCAGGACGATATCGTAGCCCGCGCGGGCCAGACGCAGCGCGATGGCACGGCCGATACCTCGGCTGGAGCCGGTGACGAGGATGGTTTCACTCATGGGGTTCTTCCAGGTAGCGCGCCACTTCGGGCGGGCGAAACACGTTGAGACGGGCCTCGGCATGGATGCCGGGGCCGTCGAGATGGCATTCGAACACGCCCATGCCGTTGTCGTCCTGCAAGGAGCGCTGGGCGCGAATCCGCAGTTCGCTGCCGAGGGGAAAGTGCTCGACGCTGCACTGGTAGTTGCGCGTGCCGAGCAGGAAGCCCAGTTCGACCGGCAAGCCGGCCTGGCGTGCCTGACAGCCAGCGAAGGCGGCGACGCTCTGGGCCATGATCTCGATGCCGACCCAGGCGGGCAGGCCGCCGTCCGGCAGGCTCAGCAGGCCGGGCCGCACCTTCAGGCAGGTCACCACGGCGTCGTCATCGAACGATTCGACGGCATCCAGCAGGATCATGTCCCCGGCGTGTGGCAAGAGTTCGGCGATCGGCCAGGCAATCACGGTGCATCTCCCAGAATCAGGCTGATGTTGTTGCCACCGAAGGCGAAGGAATTGCTCATCATGCGGCGCGGTGCCGAACGGCTCAGACGCGTGCCGGGGGCGACCAGCTCGAGCGTCGGCAGGGCCGGGTCCTGCTGGCCATCCCACAGGTGCGGCGGCAACAGCTGTTCGGGATTGAACGGCGAGAGGCTCAGCCAGCAGAAGGCCGCTTCCAGTGCGCCGGCGGCGCCCAGGGTATGGCCCGTCATGGGCTTGCTCGACGAGCAGGACACACCGGCGGGAAACAGCGTGCTGACGGCCAGGCTTTCCATCGCGTCGTTGTGCGCGGTGGCGGTGCCGTGCAGGTTGAGGTAGTCCAGCTGCTCGGCGGCGATGTCGGCCTGTCGCAATGCCAGGCGCATCGCCTCGATGGCGCCTTTGCCTTGCGGATCAGGTGCGGAGATGTGATGGGCGTCGGAGCTGGCGCCGGCGCCGAGCAGCGCGATCGGCGCCGGTTCGCGGCTCATCAGAAACAGTGCGGCTGCCTCGCCGATGTTGATGCCGTCGCGGTTGACCGAAAACGGATTGCACAAGCGTTCGCTGGTAGCCTCCAGCGCACTGAAACCCTGCAGGGTCAGGTCGCAGAGAGTGTCCACGCCGCCGCAGATCACCGCGTCGCAAAGCCCGGCATCCAGCAGCCGCCTGGCGCTGAGCAGGGCGCGTGCGCTGGAAGTGCAGGCGGTGGATATGCAGTAGCTGGGGCCGGCCAGCTGCAGCCAGTCGCTGAGGAAACTCGCCGGGGCCGAGAGCTCCTGGTGGCCGTAGTGGTAGTCGTCTGGCAGTTGCCCGTGCTGGATCAGCCCGGCAATGCCCTGGGTGGACTCCTGGATGCCGGTGGTACTGGTGCCCAGCACCACGCCGACACGCCCGGCACCGTAGCGCGCGATGGCCGCGCGGATCTGTGGTTCGATCTCTTGCGCGGCCGCCAGCAGCAGCTGATTGTTGCGCGTCTGGTAGTACAAGTCCTGGAAAGGCAGGGCCGGAAGCTCGCCGGGAACCGCGCCGACCGGCAGCTGACGGCCGGCAACCGGTTGCGGGTACGGCTGCATGCCGCTGGCATCACCGGACAGCAGGCGCGCGGCCACTTCAGCCTTGCCTCGGCCGAGTGCGCAGAGCACGCCGAGCGCGTTCAGGTAGGCGGTCATCGAGGGCTGGCTCCGTCAGGTGCGGCGAGGGGGGCGACACCATAGGACAGTGCCGCGCCGACGTCGAGATCGAAACGCTCGGGCTGGGTGTAACGCACCCGCCAGTGGGTGCCATTGCTCGTCAGCATCGCGCGCTCGGCATCGCGCACGTGCAGTTCCTGCGCCGCGTACAGCCTGTCCAGCTGATCGGCCGGGGTCAGCGCGAACAAAAGTGCGGCGAAGAGCTCGCGCGCCTGGGCATTGGGAGGCAACAGGCCGTCCGCCTGCCAGCGGCCATCGACGAGCAACTGGCGCGCCAGCGGCACGCCGAGGGGGCTCAGCAATGACCAGCGCAGGGCGGCCCCTTCATGCTGGATCACCAGCAGCCGATCCTGCGTTCGCGAGCCGTCACGCTCCTGGATGTGCAGCTGCAAGGGCAATGGCAGCCCCGGCTGTTCGCTGGGCAACGGCAGTCGCTGGGCGCAGCCGCTCAGCAGTACCGTCAGCAGCGGCAACCAGAGCCAGGCGCGACAGGCGCTCATGCGGGGCGGGTCAGCGATCGCCACGGCAGAGTTCGGCCAGTACGCGCAGGCGGCGTCTGGATTCGGCGACATAGGGGTTCTTTTCGTCCCAGGCATAGCCGGCGAGAATCGAGCTGATCATCCGGCGGATCTCCGGCTGGGCGTGTTCGTAGTAGATGACGTCCTGGAAGCTGCAATCGTACCAACCCTCGACGTAAGTCCGGAAGGTATCCACGCCGCGCTTGAGCGGCACGGCGAACTCGGTCTCCCAGTCCACCTGCTCGCCCGACAACTGGCGGTGCAGCACCGCTGCGGCCATGCTCGACGAACGCATGGCGATGGTCACGCCCGAGGAAAACACCGGATCGAGGAATTCGGCGGCATTGCCCAGCAGCGCGAAGCCGGGGCCATGCAGCGACTTGACGTTGGCCGAGTAGCCGCCGATCAGCCGCGCCGGGGTATCCCACTGGGCGTTCTTCAGGATGCGCCGAAGGTTCGGCGCTTCCTGTACGAACTCCTTGAGGCAGGCATCCAGGTCTTCCGGGCGGCCCTCGTAGCGCTCGGCGCTGGCCACCACGCCCAGGGAGCAGCGGCCGTTGCTGAAGGGAATGGTCCAGTACCAGACATCGCGCAGCTCGGGATGGGTGGTGATGAGAATCTTGTTGCGGTCGAACTGCGGGTCGTCGATGCGATCCTCGATGTGAGTGAACACCGCGCGACGTACAGGGAAGCTCGAGGGCGCTTCCAGATCCAGCAGCCGCGGCAGCACTCGGCCATAACCGCTGGCGTCGAGCACGAAGGCCGCTTCGATGTGATATTCGCTGCCGTCGTTGCGGCGGGCGTGCAGGCGCGGGCGGGCGCTGGAGAAATCCGCCGCGATGATTTCCTCTTCATAGCGGATCTCGACACCCTGCAGCTCGGCCTGGTCGGCCAGCAGCTTGTCGAAATCGGCGCGCTGCACCTGGTAGGTGCTGCCGTGGCCCTCGGTGAACTTGTCGCGGAAATCGAATTCTGTGTAGCGCTCGCCCCAGCCGAAGGCCGCGCCGTGCTTGGTCTGGAAAGCGGCCGCCTGGACCGCCTCGAGCATGCCGGCTTCCTCGACGAAATCCAGGCAGTGCGACAGCAGGCTCTCGCCGATGGAAAAGCGCGGGAAGCGCTGGCGCTCGAGGATCAGCACGTCATGGCCCTGACGCTTGAGCAGCGCGCCGGCGATGGCACCGGAAGGGCCGGCACCGATGATCACGACTTCACGTTGTTGTAGATCAAGTTGCGTATCAAGTGGCGCCATGCTGGCTCCTTGCCTTTGGTTGGGGTTGCGATGAGATGGCCCAGGGGGCCAGCAGGAAACTGAACAGCAGGCCGAGGCTCACCGAGAGGCCGAAGTTGCTGACCGCGGGCGTGCTGGACAACGCCAGCAGGCCGAAGGAGAGCCAGGTGGTAGTGGCCGCCAGCAGTGTGCCGACCAGGCTCACCGCGGCGCCACCGACCTGTTCGCGCATCAGGATGGCGTAGTCGACGCCGATGGCGGTGACCAGCAGTAGACCGAACAGGCCGAACAGCGTCAGCGACTGGCCCAGCCAGCCCAGGCAGGCAAGGCTGCCGAGCGCGGCCAGCAGCGGAACGGCCAGGCAGCGCGCCGCGCCCCGCCAGCCGAATGGCAGGCACAGCAGCAACAGGATCAGCGCGGCGGCAATCGCCTTGAGCGTTGCGGCCTGGGTCTTGGTGTCGGCGAACAGGGCGTTCAGTTCGGCGGGGCGGTCGATCAGGCTGACGCCGGCCAGATCTTCGGTCAGCCCGGCCAGCGCGGTGCTGTCCTTGAGGCCTTGCAGGCTGACCAGCCCGGCCACGCTACCGTCCTGCTGGCTGCCCAGCCACAGCGGGCGCCAGGGTTCACCCAGCGGGCCGGCAAGCACCTGCTCCAGGGTTGGGATCGATTGCGCCTGCAAGGTGGCGAGCTCGTTCTCCAGCTGGCCTTTGCTGACGCCGAGCGCCAGCAAAGGTGCGCTTGCCTCCAGCAGGTGCGGCAGGGCGAGTTGCAGGTTTTCCTGGGCGGCCGTGGGGGCGGCGAGCTGGCTGAGGGCCAGGTAACCGCTCAGTTTGCGCTCGGCAACCAGATCGTCGAGACGCGTGGCCAATGCTTCCTGGCTGGCCAGCAGCTCATCGGTGCTGGCGGCGCGGACCAGGAAATACTGGCTGGTGGGCTGGAAGCCGGTGATCTCGCCGATACGCATGGCCTGCTCCTGCAGCGCCGGCGCCCGGCTGACCCATTGGCGCAGATCGTCCTTGAACGACACCTGCAGCAAGCCGCCTGTGCAGAACAGCACGAATACGGCGAGCAGCCAAGGCGTGGGAATGCGCCCGAGCAGCGCCCGGCGCAGCTTCAGCCAGCGCTCGGCCCAACCCAGCGGTGTCGGCCAGGGTTGCAGCGGAGCGCTGAGCAGCCAGGGCAGCAGGCAGGTGGCGCAGGCGAAGGCGCCGGCCAGCCCGGCAGCCGAGAACACCGCCACCTGGCTCAGCGCCGGAAACGGCGTGAAGGCCATCGCCAGATAACCGATGACGTTGGTGGCCAGCGCCAGGAACAGCCCGGGAAGCGTAAGGCGCAGCGCGCGATGGCTGTGCCAGGGCTGCAGGGTCCAGCTTTTCGACAGGTAGTGCAGCGGAAAATCGATGCTCACCCCTACCAGGCTGGCGCCGAGCACCAGGGTCAGCACATGGATCTGGCCGAACAGCGCGATGCACGCCGCGGCGCCGCTGAGCGCGCCCACCGCGACCGGCAGCGCCACCAGCAGTACGCGCGGCGTGCGGAACAGCAGGTGCAGCAGGCCGAGGCTGGCAATCAGCGAAATGCTGCCGATCAGACTGGCTTCCTCGCGCGCCTGGCGTTGGCCGTGGGCGGCATACAGCAGCCCGCCCGCGGCCAGCAGCTCGCCCTGGCTGGCGTTGGCGCGGTCTCGCAGTTCAGTCACCAGGCGCTCTACCTGCAGGGGCAGGCTGTCGTCGAAGGCATCGCCATGGGTGCGTGCGTGGATCACGGCCCAGCGCTGCCCCTGGTACTCGGCAGTCAGATGTCCATCCAGCCCGGCCTGGACATTGCCCGGTTGCAGCAGTTGCCGCTGCGCCAGATCGGCGATACCGAACCAGTCCTGCTCCACCGGCACCAGCGCGTTGCCCTCGAAGGGGTTGTACAGGCGTTGCAGGCGTTGCTGGATGAAGGCCTCCGGCCCGGCGATCAGGGCCTCGCGACTGGCTGCGTCGAGGAGCGCAAGGCGATGCTCGAGCAATTGCCGGCGCAGCGCGGGCAGGTCGGCATCGACGGAGCGCCGAACCTGGGCGAACAGGCCGCTGGCCTGCAGCGTGTCGGTGATTTCGCTGGCCAGTGCGTCGGCCTGGACGTCATCGGCATGGCGTACCAGCAGCATCAGGTCGTGATTCAGCGGCTCCTGCATGCGTGTTTCGGCCAATTGCTCCAGCTCGCCCGGCGTGCCGCTGGGCAGCAGCTGCAACAGGTTGGCGCTGACGGGCGGGCCGTCGCGCCATTGCCAGGCGGTGAGCCCCACCAGGCCCAGCAGGGCAAGGAGAAACAACGCGGGAATCCAGCGGGGCAGGCGCAGTGCGGCCTCAGTGGGTGAAGTCATGCTGCTCGACCGCACTCAACTGATCATCGACCTCTGTGCTTTCCAGCAGCAGCAGGGTGCTGTCGCCCTGGGTCTCCAGCAGCTCGATGCGCCGGGCCGTGGCGCCCCCCTGGATGTGAATGGCGCTGAAGATCTGCTGCAGCAGCTTCGAGCGCGGAGTCAGCGTCAGCGTCCAGTCTTCGGCGGTGCCGAGCAGATCCAGCTGAAAGTCCCGTTGCAGCGCTTCGGCATCCCCGCCGAGCACGGCCAGGAAGAGTTGGTTCTGCCGCGCGGCCGCGGGCTGCTGGTCTGTCGACTCCCAGCCGCTGGGGGTGCGCTGGGCGATACCCGAACCGCTGATGCGGTAATCCTGCTGCAGAGGCTGCTGAAGCGACCAGAGCAAGCCATGCTCACGGGCCAGGACGAACTGGCCGCGGCTGACCAGTGGCAGGGGCAGGGCGCGCAGGTGCTTTTGCTGGACGAACTGCCCGCGGATCACGGCCGGCTCGCGCAACTGCTGGCTCAACTGGGCCAGATCGAAGGCCTGGGCACCGGCCGCCATCGTCAGCGTCAGGCACAGTGTCAGGAACGTCCGTGCGGCAAGGTTACGGATCATGCCAGCGCCCGTTCGACGGCTTCGACGAAGACCTTCGGCGAGGCCAACTGCATCTCGCGGCTGGCGATCTCCACCGCCACCTGCACGCTGGTGCCACGGGTCATGCGCTCGCCGGTCTCGGCATCGTTGATCAGGTAGTTGATCTTCAGGCGGTTCTCCCATTCGATCAGGTCGGCGCGCACGATGATGCGCTGGTTGAAACGTGCGCCGCGCATGTAGCGCAGCTGCACGTCGATCACCGGCCAGGCGTAGCCGGCGTCGCGCATCTGCTGGTAGTTGTGGCCGATGCGGTCGAGCAGCGCGCAGCGGGCCACCTCGAAATACTTGATGTAGTGGCCGTGCCAGACCACGTCCATCGAATCGACGTCGAAGAAGGGCACCAGGACCTCGACTTCCGCCTGCAGTACGCCGCTCTTACGCATAAAGCCCCCAATGTCGATCACGGATACGTTGCAGGCACAGGCGCAGCTCGCCCTCCAGCGCCCGGTCCTCGATCAGCGGCGGGAAGTCCTCGCCCAGCTCGGCATGCATCTCGCGCAGCGGCGCGGGCAACGGCCGCGCCTGTTCGTCACGCTGGCGCAGCCAGACGCCCTGGTTAGCCGCGATCAGCGTGGCCGCGGCCACCTGCTCGGTCAGCTCCAGGCTGCGCAGCGCGTCGCGGGCGGCGATGGTGCCCATGCTGACCTTGTCCTGGTTGTGGCATTCGGTGGAGCGCGAGAAGACGCTGGCCGGCATGGTGTTCTTCAGAGCCTCGGCGGTCCAGGCGCTGGCGCCGATCTGCACCGCCTTGAAGCCGTGGTTGATCATCGCGGTGGCTGCCGGCGCGCCGGAAAGGTTGCTCGGCAGGCCATGGTTGTAGCGGGTATCGACCAGCAGCGCGAGCTGGCGGTCGAGCAGGTCGGCGACGTTGCCCACCAGGTTCTTCAGGCTGTCCATGGCGAAGGCGATGTGGCCGCCATAGAAATGCCCGCCGTGCAGCACGCGCTCGTTTTCCGCATCGATGATGGGGTTGTCGTTGGCGCTGTTCAGTTCGGTCTCGATGAACTGGCGCAGCAGCCCCAGGCTGTCCGCCAGCACGCCGAGCACATGGGGTGCGCAGCGAATGGAGTAGCGGTCCTGCAGGCGATGCAGCGGCGCGGTCGGCGCATCGATCGCCAGGTCCTGGCGAATCCAGGCGGCGACCTGGTTCTGCCCAGCGTGGGGCTTGGCGGCGAACAGGCGTTCGTCGAAATGCTCGGGGTTGCCTTCCAGCGCCACCACGTTGAGCGCGGTGATACGCGTGGCCAGCTTGAGCAGGTAATCGGCGCGGGCATAGGCCAGGCAGGCCAGGCCGGTCATCACCGCGGTGCCGTTCATCAGCGCCAGGGCTTCCTTGGGCCGCAGGGTCAGCGGCGTCCAGCCCAGCTGGCGGTGCACTTCGGCGGCGCTGCGACGCTCGCCCTGGTACATCACCTCGCGTTCGCCGGTCAGCGTCGCGGCCACATAGGACAGCGGCGTCAGGTCGCCGCTGGCGCCGACCGAGCCTTCTTCGGGAATCAGCGGCAGGATGTCGTGCTCGAGAAAGGCCTGCATGCGCTCGAGCAGCTCGATGCGCACGCCCGAAACGCCGTGGGTCAGCGAGCGCAGCCGCGCGGCGAGCACGGCGCGGGTCGCTTCGGCATCCAGCAGCTTGCCCAGGCCGCAGCCGTGGAAGGTGAACAGGTGTTGCGGCAGCGCCTCGACCTGCGACAGCGGCACCGCCACCACGCAGGAGTCGCCGTAGCCGGTGGTCACACCGTAGATCACCCCTTCGCGGTCGAGCAGGGTGTCGAGGAACTGGGCGCCACGGGCAATGCGCTGGCGAAAGCCGTCGTCGGCCTGCAGGCGTGTCGGTGCGCGGCGTTCGGCCACGGCCAGCACGTCCTCGATGCTCAGTTGGTTCTCGCCAAAGATCACGGATTCAGGTGCGGCGTCGTTCATGTGCGTTCCAGAAAGGGTAGAAGTTGAACCATTGCAGCGGTGCCTCCAGGCAACGCGCCGCCAGCTGATCGGCGTAGCGCTGCACGCACTGCTGCACGATCGCATCGCGCTCGCTGCGGCGCCAGCGAATGCGCTCGGCGAAGGGGTGCAGGTGGATCCGGTAGCGTTCGCCGTGTTTCAGACAGAACAGCAGGTTGACCGGGCATTCCAGCAGCCCGGCCAGCAGCCAGGGCCCTTGTGGAAAGGCGGCCGGCTGGCCGAGGAAATCCGCTGTGGCGGTACGTGCGCCATGCAGCGGAACGCGGTCGCCGGCGATGGCCAGCCACTCACCGTCCTCGAGGCGCCGGGACAGCTCCAGCATGATCGCCGGGTCCAGCTCGCTGACCTGGATCAGGCGCAAGTTGCTCGCGCCGGATTCGTCCAGCAGGCGATTGAAGCGCTCGGCGTGGCGGGTGTGCACGAGGATGTTCATTCGTGCCTTGCCGCCGATCTCGGCCAGCGCACGACAGACCTCCAGGTTGCCCAAGTGCGCGCCCACCAGCATCTGCCCGCGCTGGCCGCCGGCCCAGATCTGCGGGCGGATGCCGTGGGGGTCGTCCACTTCGAGCTGACTCGGGTCGATGCGCCCGTTCCAGACGTCGATCTTGTCCAGCAGGGCGTCGGCGAAGGCCATGAATTGCCGATAGACCGAGCGCGCGCTGGGCGCCAGCTCGCCACGTCCGCTCCAGTTGGCCAGGTGACGCTGGTAGGTCCGGATGCTTTCGCGAGCGCTGCGCCCGAACAGATAGAAATACAGCACGATCAGGTACAGCAGCGGCGTGATGGCTCGCCGCCCGAGCAGCCGCAGTGCCCACGCCGTGAACTTCATCAGGGCGAAACTGCCCCGCTCGCGTTGCGCGGCCCAGTGCAGGTTGCGTTGCGCCTGGCTCATCCCTGCCACCGTCGCCAGAGCAGCGCGGGTGCACGCAGCAGCATGCCGCCGAACAGCCGGGCATGCATGCCCGAGATCAGCAGGTTGTCGCGCCACAGGCGAAAGTGCGAGACGCCGTCGGCCGGATAATGCACCCGCGTGGGCAGCCAGACCATTGGCTGCGCCCTCCAGTGCAGGCGCACCAGGATCTCGGTGTCGAAATCCATCCGCGAACCGAGCGATGCCGAGTCGATCAGCGCCAATGTCGGCGCCAGCGGGTAGACGCGAAAGCCGCACATGGAATCGCGGATCGAGGTCGACAGGGTATTGATCCAGACCCACACGTGGGTCAGGTAGCGACCGTAGAGACGGCCCTTGGGCACGCTGTCGTCGTATTGCGGATAACCGCAGATCACCGCCTCGGGCGCCTGGCTGGCGCGATTGAGGAACAGGTCGACGCGGCTCAGTTCGTGCTGGCCGTCGGCGTCCACCTGCAGGGCATGACTGAAGCCCAGGCGCGCGGCTTCGCGCAGGCCGCTGATGACTGCGGCGCCCTTGCCCTGGTTGTGGGTGTGGCGATGCAGGTGGACCGCAGGGTGTTCGGCCAGTCGATCGAGCACCGCCGCGGCTGTGGCGGACGAGCCATCGTCCACCAGCACGCAGGGCAGGTCTTCGGCCTGCAGCGCGGCGACGACGGCCGGCAGGGTCCGCTCATGGTTGTAGACCGGTATCACCGCGCAGGGCTTGAACCAGTCTTCCTCCGCGGCGGTGCTGGCGAGCGGCAGCGCCTCGGTACGGGGCGACGAGGGGCAGGCGGTCATGCCGACGCTCCCAGCAGAATGCGCCCGGATGAGCAGGGCGCATCGCCGTTGCGGTAGCTGAAGTGCAGTTTGCTGCGCTGGGCGTCGAAGCGCAGCGTCAGTTGCAGGCGATCACCGGGACGCGCCAGCTGCTGGAACTTCAATACCTCCATGCCCTGGAAACGTGGCGGCAGGTTCTCGATCAGCTGGCGCGCCAGGCTGATTGCCCAGTCGATCTGGACCACGCCGGGCAGCACCGGGGTCTGCGGGAAGTGCCCGCTGAAGTGGGCCAGGTCCACCGGTACGCCCAGCTCCAGGTGCCATTGATCGTCTTCCTGGCGCTCGCCCAATCGTTCCGGCGTCAGACAGCGCGGCGTACGCAGCAGCGCTTCGAGTTGCGCTTGCGGCAGTTTGCCCTGGGCGTTACAGGGCATTTGCCGCACCAGCCGCCAGCGTCGTGGCAGGGCCAGGGCTTCGCAGTATTGCGCCAAGTGCTTGCGCAGCGCCTGGGTCAGGGCGCGGCGGCCCTGGTTGCGCAGGGCATGCAGGCCGGCATCGCTGAGAGCGACCAGCGCGGCGAGAAAGGCGCGATTGTCCTCGATGACGCTCAGCCGCGCTTCGCTGACGAAGGGGTGTTCGCTCAAGGCGCTTTCCAGCATCGGCAGGGAAATGCGCTTTTCTTCCAGCTTGACGATGCGGTCGAGCCGGCCCAGCAGTTCGAAGCGGCCATCGGCCTGGATCCGCGCGGCATCGGCAGTCTGTTCCACGTGGTCCGGCGGCAGGCAGGGCGAGGCGATGCGCAGCGCGCCCTGTTCGTCCTGGCTCAGTTCGACACCAACGAAAGGCTGCCAGAGGCTGCCGCCCTGGCGCCAGGCGATGCCACCGGTTTCCGAGCTGCCGTAGATTTCCGTGGGCGCCTGGTCCAGCCGTTGCTGCAGTTGCTGCGCGGCTTCTGCGGGCAACGGTCCGCCCGAGGAAAACACCCGGCGCACCCGGCTCAGCGCCGGCCAGTCGAGGTTGTCGCCCATGCGCTTGAGCAGTGCAGGGCTGGCGACCAGGCAGAAGTCGGCATGCTCGCGGCTGGCCAGCTGAATGTCTTCAGGAAAGGGCAATGCCTTGCGCAACAGCGGACGCCCCGCGCACAGCGGCCAGAGCACGCGGAACAGTAGCCCGTAGATATGCTGCGCCGCCACGCTACCGATGATGCAGGCCTGGCCCAGCTCCGCGCCCCACTGGTCTTCAAGCACTTCGACTTCGTTGGCCAGCTGGCGCAGACGCTTCTCGATCAGCTTGGGCTCGCCACTGGAACCGGAGGTACAGAGCAACAGGCGGCACTGGTCGAGATCCAGCGGCGCGGCAGGCAGCGCCTCGCCCAGCAGTTCCGCCAGCGCGCTGTCGCCGGCCTCATCGGTCAGCCAGAGATCCGCCTGGTCAGCCAGGCGCTGGCGGGTGGCGGGTTGCAAATCGGCCGGCAACAGCACCGTGACTCCGGCACGCCAGGCGCCCAGCAGGGCGATGGCCAGCTCGCCGGCATCTTCCAGATGCAGCGCCAACCGGGTGATGTTGCGGCTGCGCAGCCCGCCGGCCAGGCGCAGTGCTTGTTGCCGCAGCGCTTCGTGTTCGAGCGCCGGGCACAATGCCACCGGCCGCGAGGCCGGTGTTTGCTCGAGTAACTGGTCCAGCGCAATCCAGTTCATGTACGGCTCCTGATTCGCTGGCGTACCAGCCATTCACCGGCAAACAGCAGGCCCATCAGCAGATAGGCGATCAGGCCGGTGTAAAGCGTCCACCATGCCAGCGGTGCCCAGAGGGCCAGCGCGGCGGCAACGGCGGCGTTGAAAGTGAAGAACCCCACCCACAGCCAGGTCACCTGGCGTGTGTAGCGCACGGCGGCCGGCGGCAGCTCGGGTTCGGTCAGGCGTGCCAGCCGCTCGACCATCGGCATGCCGGACAGCAGGCTGCTGCCGAACAAGCCCAGCAGAGCCAGGCTGATCAGCACCGGGTACCAGCGCAGCAGCGTGCCGCTGTCGGCCAGGCCGAGCAGCAGGCAGAACGCCAGGGCGAAGACGCCGATCGTCCGCTCGAGGGGCGAAGGTCGGCCGCCGAGCAGGCGAGCCAGCCAGAGGGTGCCCAGCAGCACGGCGAACATGCGTGGCGTCAGGTGCCCCATGCCCAGGTAGACGACAAAGGGGTACAACAACCCAACCACCACCAGGCCAAGGCCGATCAGCCGGGCGGCGCCCGCTTTGCGTGCTTGCATCAGTTGCTTCCGGGAGCCGATCGGCTAACCAATGCCTGGCTCAGGCCGTTTCGGCGTTGACCAGGCGGAACACGGCCTCGACCACGTCGCCCACGGTACGCACCGACTTGAATTCCTCGGCGGCGATCTTCTTGCCGGTCTGGCGTTTGATGTGATCGATCAGGTCGACGGCGTCGATGCTGTCGATTTCAAGGTCCTGATACAGGTTGGCCTCCAGGCTGATGCGCTCGGGCTCCAGCTCGAAGAGTTCGACCAATGCGTCGCGCAGGGTCAGGAAGATTTCATCGCGGCTGTTCACTTGATATTCCTCCTCAGGCGACGGCACGGTTGGCGCTGACGTAGTCAGCCAGGCTGTCGACACTGGCGAAGTGCTTGCGGGTGTCCTTGGCGTCGGCGTCGATCTTGATGCCGAAACGCTTCTGGATGGCCAGGCCCAGCTCCAGCGCGTCGACCGAATCCAGGCCCAGGCCTTCGCCAAACAGCGGCTGGTCGGCGGCGATATCTTCCGGTGTGAGGTCTTCCAGACCCAGCGCATCAATGATCAGATGCTTGATCTCAAGCTGTAGTTGGCTCATCGAGTGCGAGCTCCTTTATGAAGTGTTGGTGCAGATGGTCGTTGAGTCGCCGTGAGGCAATGGGCGCTGAGCCCTGGCTGGCAAATACCTGGGGGTCGATATCATCGCCGACCCGCAGATGAAAATGGAAACGCCGTGACGGAATGCGGTACCAGGGCTCGGCCTTGGTCAGGGTGGTGGGTGTGACGCTGATCACCACGGGTGTGACCCGCGTCGCCCCGCGCAACGCGATGGCCGCCGCGCCACGATGGAACTGCGGCGGCTGGCCCGGCGTGGTGCGGGTGCCTTCGGGGAAGATGATCAGAGTCTGGCCCTGTTGCAGGGCTGCGGCCGCTTCGTCGAGCATTTCGGCGCTGCCGTTGTTGCTGATGTACTGCGCCGCGCGGATCGGGCCGCGGGTAAAGGGGTTGTCCCAGAGGCTCTGCTTGACCACGCAATTGGCGTCGCGAATCAGCGAGACCAGCACCACCACGTCGATCAGCGAGGGGTGATTGGCGATCACCAACTGGCCCGGCCGGCCAAGACGCTCCGCGCCCTCGACTTCATAGGTCAGCACGCCGCTGCGATACATGAACTGCACGAAGAACCAGAACAGGCGGCTGTTGGTCAGGCGCGCCCGGCGGCGACGCGCGAGGGCGTCACCGGGCAGACGGTCGATGACAGGGAACACGATAAGCCGCAGGCACAGGCCGCCGAGCCCGAACAGCGCGAACGACAGGCCGGTGGCGACCAGGCGCCACAGCCAGGGTGCATTGGGGCGGTTGTTCACTGATTCCGTTGCCAGTTCCATCGACGTCTCTTCCATTGGTGCTGCCAGCAGGAACGGCCGGTGAGCAGTGCGCGCACCAGTTCCAGCGCGTGTGGCCATTCGCTGGGCGCGGTCTGGTCTTCGGTCGCGTCCAGGCGCAGCTGCCAGCTGCAGCCCGGCTTGAGCAGCAGTGCGACGGCGTAAGGAAAGCTCACGTCACCGATCCAGGGTTGATAGACGCTGGGCGGTTGATCCTCGGCGATCACCAGCAGCACCGCTGGCGCCCCTTCGGCCAGCAGCAGCGCGGCTTCCATGACGGCGTGTTCCAGGCCATCGCCTTCGGCGGCCAGGGCGGTCATCTCGCTGCCATCGTTCTGCAGGATCGACCACAGGCCGATCACCGCGTTATGCACCGACAGGCTGAACTGGGTAGGCGATAGTGCTTCCTGACGCGCCAGATCGCTGAGGATGGCGAAAGTTCGTGGGGTTTCGCCGTGGCGTGAGGCATACACCAGGGGCATCGGCGGTTGGCCTTCGGTCAGCGGCGTGGCGACCGCGAAGGCCATGCGCGCCAGGCGACTCAGGCGACGGCGCTGCATGGCCGGCAGGAAGCTGACGTCCGGCTGGCCATCATCGGCCAGCGGGCCCGGCGCAACGGCCCAGGCTGTCCAATCGTCCGCGCTTTCCATGCCCGGTGCCCAGGCTCGCCATTGATCGATGTCGAATTGAATCACGCTAGACCCAGCTTTCTGCAGGTTTTGTTATCGGCGTATCGGTCCATGAATGGCGCCTATCGGTAAATGCAGCATAAAAGTGCCGGCATTATCCAATCGCCACCCATGCGAGGCAAACGCTGCTGATGGGAGGTTGCCCTTCTGGGCGGAACTTTTTCGCAGAGTCGGTGTCTGGTCGCGGATTTTGCCCCGGTGAAACGGTCAGATGCCCTGCTGTGCAGCCCACGCCAGCAACTGTGGCAAGGGCATGGCGCCGTTCTGGCGTGCCACTTCGCGGGCGTTTCTGAACAGGATCAGGCTGGGGATGGAGCGGATGCCCAGCTGGCCGGACAACTGCTGGTTGGCTTCGCTGTCCAGCTTGGCCAGTCGGCAGCGTCCCTGCAGTTGAACGGCGGCCTGCTCGAAGGTCGGGGCGAAGCTGCGGCATGGCCCGCACCAGCTGGCCCAGACATCCAGCAGCAGTGGCAGGTCGCCTTTTATCTGCTGCGCGAAATTGCCCTGGTTCACCTCGAAGGGCTTGCCTACCAGCACCTCGTTCTTGCAGCGTCCGCAGCGCGGATGCTGGCCAACGCGGTCGGCGGGGATGCGGTTGAGCCCGGCGCAGTGCGCACAGGGTACGATGAGCGAATCGGTCATGAGCGGCTCCTGGGTGCTTCTCTCTGGATGGCGATGCATGGAGAGTATCAGGGCGCGCGACACGCGCGAGCGGGCACTGCGTCTGATGGGCTTCAGTCGCAAGCCTCTGCGAATGAAGCCCTGCGACCCTAGCCCTTCGAGGCCGCCAGCGCCTGCTCCAGGTCGGCAAGAATGTCGTCGATATGCTCGATACCGATCGACAGCCGCACCATGTCCCGCGGTACGCCGGCTTTTTCCAGCTCCTCGTCGCTGAGCTGGCGGTGGGTGGTGGAGGCGGGGTGGCAGGCCAGGGATTTGGCATCGCCGATGTTCACCAGGCGAACCACCAGCTTGAGGGCGTCGATGAAGCGCGCGCCGGCATCGAAGCCGCCCTTGATACCGAACGACAATATCGAGGCGGGCGTGCCCTTGGTGTAGCGCAGCGCCAGCTCGTGCTCGGGATGGTCCGGCAGGCCGGCGTACTTCACCCAGGCGACCTGCGGATGCGACTGCAGATAGGTCGCGACCTTCAGTGCGTTCTCGCAGTGGCGTTCCATGCGCAGCGCCAGGGTTTCCAGCCCCTGCAGGATCATGAAGGCGTTGAACGGCGACAGTGCCGCGCCGGTGTTGCGCAGCGGTACCACACGGCAACGGCCGATGAACGCTGCGGGGCCGAATGCTTCGGTGTAGGTGACGCCGTGATAGGACGGGTCCGGCGTGTTGAGCAGCGGGAAGCGGTCCTTGTGATCGGCCCATGGGAATTTGCCTGAGTCCACCACTATGCCGCCGATGCTGGTGCCATGGCCGCCGATGTACTTCGTCAGCGAATGCACCACCACATCCGCACCATGTTCGAACGGCCGGCAGAGAATCGGCGTGGCCACGGTGTTGTCCACGATCAGCGGTACGCCATGCCGGTGTGCGGCGTCGGCCAGCGCCTGCAGGTCGATGATGTTGCCGGCAGGGTTGCCGATGGATTCGCAGAAGACGGCCTTGGTGTTTCCGTCGATCAAGGCCTCGAGCGCGGCGATGTCGTCATGGGCGGCGAAGCGTACCTCGATGCCGAAGCGTGGCAGGGTGTGGGCGAACAGGTTGTAGGTGCCGCCATACAGCTTGGCCACCGAGACGATGTTGTCGCCGACCCCGGCCACCGTCTGGATGGCATAGGTCACGGCGGCCATGCCGGATGCCACGGCCAGCGCCGCAACGCCGCCTTCAAGGGCCGCGACACGCTGCTCCAGCACGTCGTTGGTGGGGTTCATGATGCGCGTATAGATGTTGCCGGCGACCTTCAGGTCGAACAGGTCGGCGCCATGCTGGGTGTCGTCGAAGGCGTAGGACGTGGTCTGGTAGATCGGCACCGCCACGGCCTTGGTGGTCGGGTCGGGGCTGTAGCCGGCATGGATCGCCAGGGTTTCCGGTTTCATCGCGCATTCCTTGTTGTTGGCTGAAATGCCACGAGCATGGGATCAAACGAATGCGGAAGCAATGACTCAGGGCAAGCTGTGCGTCACACCGGCGCCAGCGGCCAGAACCAGGGGATCACCAGCGTCGCAGCGCCCCAGAGCAGGAGGTTCAGCGGAATTCCGACCTTCAGGAAGTCGCTGAAGCGATAGCCGCCGGCGGTGTAGACGAAGGTGTTGGTCTGGTAGCCGATCGGTGTCGCGAAGCTGGCGCTGGCGGCGAACATCACCGCCACCACGAAGGCCCGCGGGTCGACACCCAGCTGCTGCGCCAGGCCGATGGCGATGGGCGTGACCAGCACCGCGACGGCGTTGTTCGACAGCACCTCGGTGAGGGTGGAGGTGAACAGGTAGATGAACGACAGCATGAACAGCGGGCCTGCCCAGGGCGTCAGCGTGACCACGCTGGAGACGATCAGCTCGACCAGCCCGACCTTGTCCATGGCGACGCTGATCGCCAGCATGCCGAAGATCAGGCTGAGGATTTTCCAGTCGACCGCCTTGTAGGCATCCTCCACGTCCAGGCAGCGTGTCGCCAGTACCGTTGCCGCACCGATGATCGCCAGCCCTTCGATGGGCATCACGCCCAGCGCTGCCAGCAGCATCACCGCCAGGGTGGTGATGATCGCCAGCGGAGCCTTGTCGCGGCGGTAGGCACGCTCCTGCACGATGTTCAGGCTGATCAGTCCGCCGTTGTCGGCGAAGCGCTTGATCTGCGTGGCCGAACCTTCGACCAGCATCACGTCGCCGAACTGCAGCTCGAAATCGTCGAAGTTGCCCTGGATATTCTCGTCCTGACGATGCACGGCCAGCACGTTGATGCCATAACGCGCCGACAGGTCGAGGTCGCGCATGGGGCGGTGGCTGAAACGCGAATCGCGACCGACGATGGCTTCGACGAGTGTCACGTCGTCGCTGCTGATGGTTTCGAAGGCATCGCTACGGCTGAAGGCCAGATGGCCGCTGCCGCGCAGCTCGACCACATCCTTGACCTGACCGTGGATGACCAGCAGATCGCCTGCCTGCAGCGCGAAATCATGCTCCGGACGGCTGAACAGCGTGGCGCCGCGATTGACCTGGAGCACCTGCAGGCCGCTGCCCCCGTTGAGGTTGGCCTCGCTGATGCTCTTGCCGATCACCGGCGAGCTCTGCGGCACCCGCAGTTCGGTCATGAAGGTGCGATCCAGGCGCGGGCCCAGTAGCTTGGAAAGGGTATCGCGCTCGGGCAGCAGGCGCTTGCCCAGCGTCAGCATGTAGGCCATGCCGACCACCGCAAGAATCAACGCCGCACCGGTGATCTCGAACATGCCGAACGGCTCGAGCCCTGCCTTGCGCGCGACGCCATCGACCAGGATGTTGGTCGAGGTGCCAATCATGGTCAGCGTGCCGCCGAGAATGGTGGCGTAGGACAGCGGAATCAGCAGTTTGGACGGCGTGGTGCCGGCGCGCCTGGCCAGCGAGATGGCTACCGGCGTGAGAATCGCCACCACCGGCGTATTGTTGAGAAAGGCGGAAATGACCAGCGCGGTGATGGTCAGGCCGGCCAATACCCGCGTGGGACTGGTGCCCACCAGATCGCCCAGCCAGTTGCCCAGCGCATCGATACAGCCGGTTCGCTCCAGCGCCGCGGAAATCACGAACATGCAGGCGATTGTCACCGGCGCCGAGTTCGACAGCACCCCCAACACTTCGGCCGGCGCCAACAGCTGCGCGGCGATCAGCACCGCCACCGCAATCGCCACGACGATATCCGGGCTCCAGCTCTCGCGCACGAAAGACACCAGCACCCACACCAGCACGGCGCAGACGAAATAAAGCTGCAGCGATTCAGGGAGCATGGGTTTCCTTAGCGTAGCGACAACCAAAGCGGGCCACCCAGGCGACCCCGCGGCGCACGATAGAGGGTGGGGCTTAGAGTGTCTAGAAACCTTTTTTGATGTTAATAGATGATTTGGTTATTAGTTGCGGCAAGGAGAGGTGGATTGGCCGATTAACACTGATTGCGCTTTGATTGCGTTATGGCGCTGCGCTCACTGGGGTGGCAGTCGGAGCCAGCCGAGTACACGCGAGTGGTCGATATACCAGCGGTCAGGTTTTGCTTTCCAATGTTCCTCAAGAAAAAAACGTAGATCGGAACTCTATCAGGTTAAATTATCGAATTGTAAAACATGTTATTGGTTTGTTTTTTCTTCAAGAATCCTGGCGGTTAGGCCATCCTTGAAATGGAAAAAGCTAGCTAGCGTGAATAGTCCAATTTGACACCATCCAAGATAAAGGGTGGGCTGTGCGACCATTCCAAAGTAAAACAGCAACGATACTGCGACCAAGAAAAACCGTTTGGCTGAATACAGGCCAAATTGTCGACTGTCTGCGTGCTGATACTTGATTGCCGACCTAGACATTCTTACAGAGATTTGCCCGAATATTATACAGGAAACTAGTGACCAGTCTGGAGCTAAGATTATTTCAGGCCAGGAGTATGCGTAGAGTTTGATTGCTACTAAAAATACAAAAGGGGTGACGATGAATACATACTCCGATGAAAGCTCCGCTAGCATGGACTTTCGTTCTTTATAAGAGGGGGGTGATTTCATGCTTTAACCCAACATCTCGATGGACTTGTATGACCCGCAAAATTTTTGCGCTTGAAATAAAGGCTTTCCCTTTTCCAGGGGGAGGTGTGTAAATTTCAAGAACTAACTCTGCCTCCATAACATCCTTTGGGCCGATGGCCGGTATTAGTCCACCTTGATATTCATCAAGCCAGGCTACATCGACGATTCTTGCGTTGAATCGGCTGTTTGTGCTGGCGCTCAACATGGACCAGGCGCCTTTGCCTATATTGATTGGTGCTCTAACGTAGAGCTTGTCCGTACAGCTCTTCGACTCCGTGCTTCCAAGAAACATATCTTTGGGGTTGGCATTGAAGCGCCAATGGGTATTTATTTTGGTAACTTTATCATTTTCAATAAATGTCGCAGAAGCGCTTTCTTCTAGTAGGAGTCTTTTGTTGGCTTCTGAGAGTTTGCTCAGTGCATGTGCAAAAGCTTTTCGATCAATTTTTGGGTCAATCATTTGGCCTGTTTCAGATTTTGCTAGCTCCGTTTCAAGCTTTGACGCAAGATGATCTACTTCTTCTTCTGTGCTGGTGCTTTCAATTTCAGATAGATCCTCGGCTAGTTTAATGCTTGACTCGAAAATAGCAGTTTCGATCCAGTCTTTCACTAGTCCAGGAACTGCTCTTAGTACGCTGGCTACAGATCCCGCCTCGACCTTCTCTAATCGTAGTGCAAATTCCTCTCTGTCCCCGAGACTTCTCGCCATGACTTGACCGATTGCTTGGTAGGCTTCGATGTAGCTACTCATAGCTTGGAATATTTCCGCTGGCCTCTGTCGTTCATCAGCAAAGTCGATTTTTATTTTCAGCGTCTCGTGCATTCCTAACTGCTCCCTAGAGAATATGTAGAGTCGGCCAGCTGCGGAGTAGAAGGCCCGCAGAGGAAGGGATGATTTATTTATCCGCCCAGTTATTCCTCATCGAAGTAGTCGCTATCCAGCTTCGGCAATTTTAGTAGCCGCGACGTTACGCCGACTTCATGATCCATCATCAGATTTACCAGCCGACTGCCGTCTACCAGCACCATGCCTTCTACAGAGCGGGAAAAGTCGATTGCCTGGGCGGTGAATCCTGAGGTGGTGATAAACACCCCTCGCTTGGCTTTCTGTCCGGCGAGTGCGCCATAGAAGGCTTGCAGTTCTGGCCGCCCAACCGTGCCCTGCCAGCGTTTGGCTTGGACGTAAACTTTCTCCAGACCGAGCTTGTCGAGTGATATCACTCCATCGATCCCGCCATCGCCGCTGCCTCCGACGCGCTGTAGGTCGTTACGGCTAGCGCCATACCCAAGGTTGTGCAGCACATCTAGGACGATGACTTCAAAGCGGTTGGGGCTGACTTGTAGAAGATTATCCAGCAGGTCAGCAGCCGTTGCCTCGCGTAGCTCAAGTAGAGCCTGCTCCAGGCGGTCGTCGGGACTCACGGTGGCTGAGCTGAGCGCCGGTGGTGGCTGTTCTTGCCCATCCAGTGGGATGGCGTCGGTCGGGCTCTTGAGTTTTACGTCCATGAAACCGATAGCAAGCCGTTCCACTTCATCAGCAGTAAGTGGTTGGGGATGTTGTGCAGTATAGGTAACGCCTGCGTCAGTCAGCTTCCAGTGCCCACGTTTGGCGCTGCTGGACAAGCCCGCGCGCTTGAGGCGGTCATGCGCCCAGCCTGCACGGTTTTTGTAGGTGGCCTGACCGCTGGCAATCAGCTCTTGGCGCTGTGGTTCCGACAGGTTCAGCGCATCGGCAGCGGCTTCATGGGCGTCACGTGCTGTAGCGCCTTCGGGCGTGGCGGCCAAGTAGCGAAGGATCGGCTCAATAAACTGGTCGTAGGTTGGGACGGGCATTGCAGCTCCAGGCGCAGCGTTGATGGTCTGGCTATGTGCTAAAGGCTTTGTATCGTCCGGCACTTGGGGAAAGCCGAGCATCCCCAAAACTGCTGCCCCGCTTTCGCCCCTGATTTCACAGTTCGAATCAGTAGCGCGCTGCCGCATTTTGGGCATTGCCGCTCGGCTGTCGGGTCAGTGCGACGCTTGAGGTTTTGCACATGCTCGCGGTGGGTGGCGAGGCTGGGTGCGCGGCGGCCGTTTTGCAGGGCTTGCAGCATGGCGTCGACTTCAGCCTCGCTGAATAGCGGCTGTTGGAATGACTTGATATAGCGGATAAAGCCGATGCCCTGAGTCACGTTGGCTGGCACTTCGGTTTTAAACGTGCTGCCGCCGACAAAGGTGATGACCGAGTGCAGGTGCTCGGGGTTAACGCCAAGGGTGGCTTCCAGCGCTTTGAGGTGTTTGTAGTTCTGCCGCAGCGGGTTCTGGAATTTGAAGGTGCGTTTGTAGAGCTTCTGCGTCCACTGCGCCTGCTGCTCGCTGCCGAAGATCCAGCCGCTCATGTTCTTCGTTTCCAACACGAAGATGCCGTAGGGCGAGAGGAATACGTGGTCGATTTGCGTGGTGCCGTCAGGCGTGTCGAGCGTGACGTTGTGCAGGCGGCGGTAGGTCAGCTTATCCAGCTGCCAATGGGCAAACAGCCTTACCAGGAGTTCGCCGATATGACCCTTGGCCCAGGGCGACTTGAGTAGGCCAATCAGCAGCATCAGCGGGATAAACCAGCCCAGCGTGCCCCAGGCCTGCGCGATGATGGGGGTGAAGTCCATTTCCTGTCCTAGTAATCCAGAATTAACCGGATAGTACCGAAACCTGGCGTAATGGCACTACACCATTACGGCGCGCCCGGTGCGCTGCTCTGTCGCTGCGGGGTCAGCCTTGTGCGTTTGCCGAGTGCTGTATTTGGTAGCGCGTGCTGCGCCCCCCGCCGGGTAGCCGGGCAAGACAGCCCTTCTCGACAAGGTCGCTCAGATGGCGCGTGGCGGTGGCTTTCGAGACCTTGGCCACGGTCTGGTATTGCGCGGCGCTGATGCCGTTCTCGAAACCTCTCTCGCCACCATCAAGCAGCCGGTTAAGCACTTTGATCTGCTCGGCAGACAAGGCTTGGCTGCGGTGAGCCTGCCAGAAGCGCGCTTTGACCAGCACGCGGTCGATACGAGCGAGAGCCTGCTCCAGGCTCTTGAGCAGCGTTGCGAGGAACCATTGCAGCCAGGCTGTGATATCCAGCGTGCCTCTCTGCCCCGACTCCAGGATGCGGTAATAACCGGTGCGGTCGTCGAGGATGCTCGCCGACATGGCGTAAAAGCGGATGGTCTGCTGTTCGCCCTGAGCCAGTGCCAGGTCGGTGATGGCGCGCGTAAGGCGGCCGTTGCCGTCATCGAAAGGGTGCAGGGTGACGAACCAGAAGTGCGCAATGCCGGCCCGCAGAAACGGGTCGAGGCCGGCATCGCTACGGCTGCTCTCGAACCAGGCGAGGAAGTCTTCCAATTGCGCTTCCAGTCCAGCGCGGGGTGGGGCCTCGAAATGCACGGTAGGGTGGTCGAGGCGACCAGAAACTACTTGCATGGGCTCTTCGCCGCGCAGCATGCCGATGCGTAGCGGGCGGGCCAGCAGGTGGTCATCGCTGGGGAACAGCCAGCCATGCCAGGTGAACAGCCGCTGCAGATTGAGTGGCTGCTGATAGGCGCGGGTGGCATCGAGCAGTAGTTCCGCCAGGCCTTCGGAGCGAGAGGTGATGCGACCTTCTTCGGTCAGCCCCAGGCGCCGGGCCAATGATGAGCGCACGGAGCCGACATTCAGCTGCTCACCTTCGATGGCAGAGGAGGTGACGATGTTCTGCAGCATGGCATCCAGGCTGCTCTGCACTTCCGTGTCACCACCTACAGCGCCGAGCATTCCCAGCAAACGCCCCTGAGCCTGGCCGCAAGCGCGCAGCAGCGGGGCAAGCGCTTCGGCTTGCCAAGTGAAATGTGGCCAGTTGGGTTGCTGCCAGATCCAGAAGGGTTCACTCATGATGGCTGCTCGTCTGTGAGCCGATTAGCGAGTCTATTCGGCTCATGTGGTGAGCCGATAATGCCGGCGATTCGGCTCACTGTCGACTCCATACAGCCTTTAGCTAGCCTTAAGGGCATCTTGGCGTCAGGTGTGCGGAGCGCTGCGCTGGATGTAAATGCGGCACGGTACCTCTTTTTCGGTACGGTGTACCCAGACGTCCTTGGGGCGTCGCGCTTGGTGCGGTTGGCCTTCCGTTTTGTGAGCTACGGAGTAACTGGGCTGGCATGCCAGCGCTGTACCGTTCCGTACCTGCGGACCCAAAAGCTGATCCGAATGCCACAATCGTAGAAAGCAAAAAGCCGCGCAGTGCGCGGCTTTGAAGATGGTGGGCCCACACGGACTCGAACCGTGGACCAAAGGATTATGAGTCCTCTGCTCTAACCAACTGAGCTATAGGCCCTCAGAAGGAAGGGCGGATTATACCGGGGCCTTGGTGGAGCGCAACCGAAGGCTGGTCGGGGTTCGTTGGTAAGCAAGTCTCGGTTGGTTTGTCCTTCGGTTTTGGGACCATCAGGTACTTCGGGCGCTTGGCCTGCAGTATCTTCTCTCTCCTTTCAACAACAAGGGTGAATGATGAAATCACTGTTTGCGGCGCTATTTATCGTGATGTTCTGCGGGCTCGCTCGGGCTGGCGATTCGCTGCCGGAACTGCGGATCGAGAAGATCGCCGAGGGCGTTTATCTCCATACTTCTTTCCAGCAGGTGGAAGGCTATGGTCTTGTCGATGCGAACGGCCTGGTGGTGCTGGACGGGCAGGGCGCCTACATCATCGACACGCCCTGGTCGGAGCGCGACACAGCGGCGCTGGTGGCCTGGTTGCAGGAGCGCAACTATCAGGTCAAGGCCAGTGTTTCGACGCACTTTCATGACGACCGCACGGCGGGGATCGCGTATCTGAACTCGATCTCAGTGCCCACCTATGCCTCGGCACGGACCAATGCGTTGCTGAAGCAGAACGGCAAGGCGCTGGCGACCGAGACATTCGACGATGCGCCTTTATGGCTGCTCGAGGGCAAGGTCGAGGTCTTCTATCCCGGTGCTGGGCATAGCGTGGATAACCTCGTCGTGTGGCTGCCGGAGCAGAAGCTGCTGAATGGCGGGTGTTTCGTTCGGGCTGCGGCTGCCGGCACGCTGGGTAACACCGCCGATGCGGTCGTCAGCGAGTGGGCCGCTTCGGCAGAAAGGCTGCAGCGTCGATATCCCGATGCGCAGCTCGTCATTCCGGGTCATGGCGTGCCGGGAGATGTTTCCTTGCTCGAACACACGCGAAAACTTGCTGTGGCGGCTACTGCGAAGGATTGATGGTGCGCTTGGCGGCGGCGCACTGGTCGTGCTCGTCGGCGAAAGGACTGGAATAGAGGAAGCGAAAAGCGGCGGAAAGAAAAACCCCGGCAGGGCCGGGGTTTTGTGGGTCACTCGTCGAGGAAGGAGCGCAGATGCTCGCTTCGTGTCGGGTGGCGCAGCTTGCGCAATGCCTTGGCTTCGATCTGGCGGATACGCTCGCGGGTGACATCGAACTGCTTGCCGACTTCCTCGAGGGTGTGGTCGGTGTTCATGTCGATACCGAAGCGCATGCGCAGGACCTTGGCTTCCCGTGCGGTGAGTCCGGAGAGGACGTCGCGGGTGGCTTCCTTGAGGCTCTCCACGGTCGCCACGTCGATCGGCGATTGCATGGCGGAGTCTTCGATGAAGTCGCCCAGGTGCGAGTCTTCGTCGTCACCGATGGGAGTTTCCATGGAGATCGGTTCTTTGGCGATCTTCAGGACCTTGCGGATCTTGTCCTCGGGCATTTCCATGCGCTCGCCCAGCTCTTCGGGCGTGGGCTCGCGGCCCATTTCCTGCAGCATCTGACGGGAGATGCGGTTGAGCTTGTTGATCGTCTCGATCATGTGCACCGGGATGCGGATGGTCCGCGCCTGGTCGGCAATGGAGCGAGTGATCGCCTGGCGAATCCACCAGGTGGCGTAGGTCGAGAACTTGTAGCCGCGACGGTATTCGAACTTGTCTACCGCCTTCATCAGGCCGATGTTGCCTTCCTGGATCAGGTCGAGGAACTGCAGGCCGCGGTTGGTGTACTTCTTGGCGATGGAGATGACCAGGCGCAGGTTGGCCTCGACCATCTCTTTCTTCGCCCGGCGAGCCTTGGCTTCACCGATGGACATGCGACGGTTGATGTCCTTGATGTCGGCAATGGCCAGTACGCATTCTTCTTCCAGGGCGATCAGCTTCTGCTGGCAGCTCTGGATGTCTTCCTTGCGCGCGGCGATGGCTTCGGCGTATTTGCTCTTGCCGGCAGCCAGCTGATCGGCCCAGTCGAGGTCGGTCTCGTGGTTGGGGAACTGGCGCAGGAAGTCGGCACGCGGCATGCGGGCATCGCGCACGCAGATCTGCATGATGGCGCGTTCCTGGGCGCGGATCTGGCTCAGGGCATCGCGTACACGCTGGACCAGCGCATCGTACTGCTTGGGGATGAGCTTGATGGGCATGAACAGGGTGGCCAGTTCCTGCAGAGCGTCAGTCGCCTGCTGGCTGCCACGGCCATGCTTCTTCAGGGCTTTCTTGGCGACGTCCAGTTGCTCGGCAACGGCACCGAAGCGCACGCGGGCAACTTCCGGGTCCGGGCCGCCATCGCCTTCTTCCTCTTCGCTGTCGGACTCGTCTTCTTCCTCGTCATCCTTGTCGTCGTCAGCCGGCTTCGCAGTGGCCTGAGGCGTGACGGGCTCGACTTCCTGCGGGGCGGCAGCGCCGTCGTCATCGGGGTCGATATAGCCGCTAAGGATGTCGGACAGGCGGCCACCTTCGGTGGTGACGCGCTCGTAATCGGCGAGAATGCTGTCGACCGTGCCCGGGAAATGAGCGATGGCGCTCATGACTTCGCGAATGCCTTCCTCGATGCGTTTGGCGATTTCGATCTCGCCTTCGCGGGTCAGCAGTTCGACCGTACCCATTTCACGCATGTACATGCGCACGGGGTCGGTGGTGCGGCCGATATCCGTTTCCACGGCAGCGAGAGCCGCGGCGGCCTCTTCGGCGGCGGCTTCATCGGTATCGGCTTCGGCCAGCAACAGGGCATCTGCATCCGGGGCAACCTCGAATACGTTAATGCCCATGTCATTGATCATGCGGATGATATCTTCCACCTGTTCCGGATCGGAAATATCCTCCGGCAGGTGGTCATTGACCTCGGCGTAAGTCAGGTAACCCTGCTCACGGCCACGCTGGATCAATTCTTTGAGGCGAGATTGCTGTTGCGCTTTTCCGGACATAGCACCCTATCCACTGAAGGTCTTGGCGGGCTGAAAATAAGCCGAGGATTATACCCGATTCGGCGCCTCACGCGCCAGTTGGGCTCTTGCTGTCGGTTGGAGGAACGTGGCTGAAGTGCTCTCTCAATAGAGCTTTTTCTTCATCGCTCAGTTCGCTGGGGCTCTTGTGCATCACGCTGCGCAGGAGTTGATCGCGGTGTTTCTTCAACTGGCCCTGGGTAAGTGTAGTAATGGTGTCGAAGAACTGCTTTTCAAGATTGTCGCCTTCGATCAGCCACTCCTTCTCCGCCAGCGCGCGCAGCAGCCGGCCTTGCTCGGTGCCGTGCCAGCGGGCGATCAGCTGCAGCGAGCGTAGTCTGGGGCTCTTCTGCAAGGTTCCGACCAGGGCGACCAGTAGCTGGGCGTAGGTGTCCTCTTCGTCGGCGAAATGGCTGACATCCTCGACTTTCTGCGCCAGTTGAGGGTGGTGCAGCAAGGTGCGCAGGGCGGTCAGGGTCGGTGACTCGACGTGCACCGGCTTGCGCGGCGGCGCGTCATTGCGCGGTCCCTTCTTCCAGTCGCCACCCTTTTTCCACTCGCCTTTCTTTTTCCAGTCCTTGCTTTCGCCCTTCTGCCAGGGCTTTTGCTGTTCGTAGACTGCGGCCGGCGGCTCGATATGGTCGGCATAGTCTGCGACATCGCCGTAATCCGGTTGGGCGTCGAAGTAATAACCGTAGTCGGTTGGCGGTTCGTTGCTGACCGATGATTTGGGGGCGGGCGGGGTGCTCTGCGCGACCTGCTGCAGCATTTCGCCGGAGAGGCCCGTGATTTCGGATAGGCGCTGGCGCATCAGGGTGCGCAAGTGATTGCCGGGAATCCGATCGATCAGCGGTGCGGCCAAGGTCACCAGGTGGGCCTTGCCTTCCAGTGAGCGCGGGTCGGCTTCCTCGCTCAGTTGCTGGAAGAAGTAGTCGGCCAGTGGCTGGGCGTGCTGGTTGATGCGCGCGCGGAAGGCATCGGTGCCTTCGTGGCGAACCAGACTGTCCGGATCCTCTCCATCGGGGAGGAACAGGAAGCGTGCGCGCTTGCCGTCCTGTAGGTTGGGCAGCGTCGCCTCCAGCGCGCGCCAGGCGGCCTTGCGACCGGCGGCATCGCCATCGAAGCAGAACAGCACGCTGGGGACGATGCGGAACAGGCGCTTGAGGTGTTCGTCGCTGGTGGCGGTGCCCAGCGTGGCGACGGCGTTGCGCAGGCCCTGCTGGGCCAGTGCGATGACGTCCATGTAGCCTTCCACCACCATGATCTCGTCGAGATCGCGGTTGGCCTTGCGGGCTTCGAAGAGGCCGTAGAGTTCCTGGCCCTTGTGGAATACCGGGGTTTCCGGGGAATTGAGGTACTTGGGCTTGTCGTCGCCAAGCACTCGGCCGCCGAAGGCGATGATGCGGCCGCGGCTGTCGCGGATCGGGAACATCACGCGGTCACGGAAACGGTCGTAGCTGCGGCCGGTTTCGGTGTTTTCGATCAGCAGGCCGGCATCGAGCATCGCCTTGTGCTGCAGGGCGTCGCCGCCCAGGTGCTTCATCAGGTTGTCCCAGCCCGGCGGCGCGAAGCCGAGGCCGAAGTCCCGGGCGATCACGCCGGACAGGCCGCGGCTCTTGAGGTATTCCACCGCGGCCTTGCGGGCCGGGTGACTCTTGAGCGATTGCCGATAGTATCCGGCGGCGGCATCGAGCAACGGATAAAGCGGCGAATCGACTGGCTGCCGGGGTTTGCGCCCGGTGCCGTTATCCTCGCGTGGGACTTCCATGCCCGCGCGCTTGGCCAGGTCCTCGACCGCCTGGGGAAAGTCCAGGTTGTCGTGGTCCATGATGAAGCCGAGCGCGTTGCCGCCTGCGCCGCAGCCGAAGCAGTAGTAGAACTGCTTGTCGGGACTGACGCTGAACGACGGGGTCTTTTCCTGGTGGAAAGGGCAGCGGGCCGTGTAGTTCTTGCCGGCCTTTTTCAGCTGGATACGCGAACCCACCACCTCGACGATGTCGGAGCGGTTGAGCAGATCGTCAATGAAGGACTGCGGTATCAGGCCGGCCATAAGGGGATGAGAATACGCTCGCGGAGCATGGCTCGGAAATGAAAAAACTCCGCTCATTCGTCAACTGACGAAGCGGAGTTCTTTTCAGGCCAATCAGGCCGTTAAAAATGTAGGCGAGGCAGGCAAGACAAGGCAAAAAGAGGCGAGGAGGCGGAGTTTAGTGACCTAAACGAGCATTCCGAGCCTGTTTTTAACGCAGTATTGCCAACGCAGGTAGTTTTTAACGGTCTGCTAATGCAAAGCCCGGCATTCGCCGGGCCTTATGCGGCTTCGCTGTGCTGAGATCAGTACAGGCGAACGCTGCGGCGCTGTTCGCGCTGCACTTTCTTGGCGTGACGCTTGACTGCGGCGGCAGCTTTACGCTTGCGCTCGGCAGTGGGCTTCTCGTAGAACTCGCGGCTGCGGACTTCGGCCAGCACACCGGCTTTTTCGCAAGAACGCTTGAAGCGACGCAGAGCTACGTCGAATGGTTCGTTCTCTTTGACTTTAACGTTGGGCATCCAGGACGTACCTTCACTTGTTTACCGGTTACAACGCGCTTCGGCAAATATCGCGAGCACGCTGGTTTTAAGGGTTGCGGATGTTAACGCCTTGCTGCGCGGAATGCAAAGCCCGCCGAGCGAAAAGCGCTGGTCGGCCGTCGCTCATGGCTATTAATATGCGCGGCTTCATTCGCTTCTCTGCAAAGGTTGTAACCCATGCTGGTGCTGGGGCTGGAAACTTCGTGCGACGAAACCGGTGTCGCGCTCTACGACAGTGAGCAGGGGCTGCTGGCCGATGCGCTGTTCAGTCAGATCGACCTGCACCGCGTGTACGGTGGCGTGGTTCCCGAGCTGGCCTCGCGTGATCACGTCAAACGCATGTTGCCGCTCATCCGTCAGGTGCTGGATGAGGCCGGGCGTGAAGCCACGCAGATCGACGCGATCGCCTATACCGCCGGGCCCGGCCTGGTTGGCGCGTTGCTGGTGGGTGCGTCCTGTGCGCAGGCGATGGCCTTTGCCTGGGGCGTTCCGGCCGTTGGCGTCCATCATATGGAAGGCCATCTGCTGGCGCCGATGCTGGAAGAGCAGCCGCCCGCCTTTCCCTTCGTTGCCTTGCTGGTTTCCGGTGGCCATACGCAGCTGGTGCGTGTCGACGGCATCGGTCGCTACGAACTGCTGGGCGAGTCGGTGGACGATGCCGCCGGCGAAGCCTTCGACAAGACGGCCAAGCTGATGAGCTTGCGCTACCCCGGCGGTCCTGAAATCGCCGCGTTGGCCGAGCGCGGCACGCCGGGACGTTTCGTGTTCCCGCGACCGATGACCGATCGCCCAGGGCTGGATTTCAGTTTCAGCGGCCTTAAAACCTCCACGCTGACAACCTGGCAGCACTGCCGCAACGCCGGCGATGACGGCGAGCAGACGCGCTGCGATATCGCCCTGGCCTTCCAGCAGGCGGTGGTCGAGACGCTGACCATCAAGTGTCGGCGCGCGCTGCAGCAGACCGGGCTGAAGCGACTGGTGATCGCCGGTGGCGTCAGTGCCAATCAGTCGCTGCGCCAGAGCCTGGAGGCCATGCTTGCCGACATGCAGGGGCAGGTGTTCTATGCGCGGCCGCGCTTCTGTACCGACAATGGGGCGATGATCGCTTACGCCGGTTGCCAGCGCCTGCTGGCGGGGCAACAGGTGGGGCCTGAGATCGCCGTGCAGGCCCGCTGGCCGATGGAGACGCTGGAGGCGATTTGAGGTGACGCGCCGCAGCGTCAGGCAGCCAGACAGTCTGTATCTGCCGACTATTAGAAGTGGCGTTCCCGGCCTGCGAACAGATCACGCAGATTGTTGCGGTGACGCCAGATGATCAGGCTCGCGAGCAGGCTCATCGGCAATAGCGCGTCCGGCCGCTGCCAGGCCAGTAGTGGCAGGCAGACCGGTAGCGCAACGAGCGCGGCAGCCGAGCTGGTGCGGGTCAGCCTGAATACCAGCAGCCAGGCGCCCAGCGCCAGGAACGCAGCCGGCGGATACAGGCCGAGCAGCGCACCGGCCGCCGTGGCAACGCCCTTGCCGCCGCGAAAACTGAAATAAAGCGGGTAAAGATGACCGAGCACTGCCGCCAGGCCGATCCAGGCCTGTTGCTGGACCGACAGGCCGAGCGAAGCTGCCAGCAGCACTGGAAGCACGCCCTTGAGCAGGTCGCCGAACAGCGTCCAGATCGCCAGCCGCTTGCCGGCCAGGCGCAGCATGTTGGTGGCGCCCGGGTTGCCGGAGCCGCCCGCGCGAGGATCGGGGGCGCCCGCCAGGCGGCTGATGAGGATGGCAAACGACAGCGAGCCGGTCAGGTAGGCGAGCAGTGTCAGTTGCCAGAACATGACATTCATCCGGGGCGGGGAGGTCCTGAGTCTAGGGGCTGTTCCTGTTTCGCCGCAAGCCGCGTCCATCGGCGTGCCGGAAGGTAAGGCGGGCGCTTTCAAACGGCCCGCCAATGGCGCAGGCTGTACTTTGTGAAATTCGGGAGAACCTTGGTGGATACAGTCTTCATCGAAGGGCTGGAAGTGGATACGGTGATCGGCGCCTATGACTGGGAGCGGGGCATCCGCCAGTGCCTGCGATTGGATCTGACCCTCGGCTGGGACATTCGCCCCGCTGCGGCAAATGACGAACTGGACAAGGCGCTGGACTACGCCAAGGTGGCGGCAGCCATCGATCGCTTCGCCGAGGCGGCGCACTTCGAGCTGGTCGAAACCTTCGCCGAGCGCCTGGCTGCGGACCTGATGGCGGAGTTCGGTATTGCCTGGTTGCGACTGCGGGTGACCAAGCCGGGCGCCAACGCCCGTGCCAGGGCCCTGGGTGTGGAGATCGAGCGCGGATGTCGCTGATACCGGTGCTGCTCGGCCTGGGCAGCAATGCTTCGCGTGAAAAGAATCTCGTCGCCGGTCTGGATGCGCTGGCCGGGCTGCTGAGCCGGATGCGCTGCTCGGCGGTTTTCGAGAGCGTGGCGGTGGGCTACAAGGGCGACAATTTCTACAACCTCGTCGTCGCCGGTGAAACCGACCTGCCGCTGATGGAGCTGGACCGGCGGCTGAAGTTCATCGAGGCCGATAACGGCCGCTATGCTCCCGACCGCAAGGGCCTGCCGCTGGATATCGACGTGTTGATGTACGACCAACTGGTGGGCAACTTCCATGGCCTGGAGCTGCCGCGCCCGGAGATCCTGCGCAACGCCTTCGTGCTCTGGCCGCTAGCGCTGCTGGTGCCGGACGTTCGCCATCCGCTTGCCAACGCCTGTTTTGCAAGCCTCTGGGAGGAAGCGCGGATTCAGCAGCAGCTGTGGCCGGTCTCCTTCCGCTGGCACGACCTCGAATTGACGCCGTCGGCGTTGCTGCAGGCTCACCCGCGCTAGCTGGCGGCCCCGGCCTTGAAACGCTCGATACTCTGGAGACGCTCGCGTTTCAAGGCCTGGCCCAGTTCCGCGCCCTGGTAACCCAGCTCGATCAGCGGCCTGGCTTCGACCGCTCGTGCGGCGTCTGCCGCGGCACGAAGGTAGGCGGCCTGGGGATAATCGATCCGCTCATGTGCCGCTCGACCGCGGGCGACCATCTCGCAGGCCGCCAGGAACTGCTCGAAGCGCTCCGGTCGACGATAGATATCGAAATGCTGCAGCAATTCGAGCAGCGCCTCGGGCTGCAAGGCTTCGGCCTGGTGCGCCTGGCAGTGATACTCGCCGACCAACAGCGCCAGTTCCTGGCAATCGCGCGGCACCTTGCAGCGTACGTTGATCGCTTCGATGGGGTTTTTGCGCTGCGCAGGCTGGGGCTCCGACGAGGTGCAGTCTCTGCCCAGCACATGCAGCAGGCAGGCCCAGCGTACGGCCAGCGGCTGCGCATGACGGGCGCATTGGTGCAACACTTCGAGCAGTGCGCTGCCGGTATCGGCCGGTGGCGGGGCGAACAGGGCGTCCAGCTCGGGTAGCAGCTCGCGCAACGCGCCGCATTCACGCAGGACCTGCACGAACACTTCGGGGTGCGGTTCCATCAGCGCGCGGGATATCTCCTTCCAGCTGCGCTCGGGCGTCAACGCCTGGAGCTCGCCGGACTCGGCGAGCTGCCGCATCAGCGCCAGGGTCTCGTCGGCTACGACGAATCCGAGATCGGCATAGCGGGCGGCGAAGCGGGCGACGCGCAGCACGCGCAGCGGGTCCTCGGCGAAGGCGGAGGAAACATGGCGCAGCAGGCGGGCCTCGAGATCATGCTGGCCGCCGTAGGGATCGATCACCTGGCCATGGTCATCCTCGGCCATGGCGTTGATGGTGAGGTCGCGGCGGATCAGGTCCTCTTCCAGCGTGACGTCGGGGCTGGCGTAGAAGGTGAAGCCACCGTAGCCGCGACCGCTTTTGCGCTCGGTACGGGCCAGGGCGTATTCCTCACCGGTCTTCGGATGCAGGAACACCGGGAAGTCCGCGCCCACGGGACGATAGCCCAGTGCCTGCATTTCCTCGGTGGTGGCGCCCACGACGACCCAGTCCACCTCGCTGACGTCGCGGCCCAACAGGCGATCGCGCACTGCGCCGCCGACTTTATATATCTGCATGTTCCACCTCCGTGGAGGCGGAGGATAAAGGATAAGCGCTTGGACGGTGGAGCACGTGTTTCTCGAGGGCGCGGCGAGAAGCCCGGCCTTCGGTCTCGCACCGGAGTAAGATACCGGCTCCCTCACACTGCGCAGGACCCCGCCCGATGCGTCCCCTCATTGCCACGATCGACCTGACCGCCATTCGTCACAACTATGCCCTGGCCAAGCGTTGCGCACCTGGACGCCGGGCTTTCGCGGTGGTCAAGGCCGATGCCTACGGCCACGGTTCTGCAGCGGTGGCGGCGGCGTTGCGCGAGGAGGCCGACGGTTTCGCCGTATGCAGCGTCGAGGAGGCGCGCGTGGTACGCGAACAGGCACCAAAGGCTCGTCTGCTGCTGCTCGAAGGCTGTTTCGATGCCGAGGATTATGCCGCCGCGATGGAGCTGGGGCTGGATGTCTCGGTGCAGGGCGCCGAACAGGCGCAGCGCTTGCTGGATTGTGGGCCGGCGCGGGCGCTGAACGTCTGGCTCAAGCTGGATTCGGGGATGCACCGGCTGGGTTTCGAGCCTGCCGAGCTGCAGCGCTGGGCAGAGCGCCTGCGCGGCGCGCCGCAGGTGGCGGAGGTCAACCTGATGAGCCACTTCGCCTGTGCCGATGAGCATCTGCACGCACTCACCGATCATCAGCTGGAACGCTGCCACGGCATGCAGGGGTTCGCCTTCGATCAGCGCAGCTTCGCCAACTCCGCCGCCGTGCTGACCTTGGCGCCGGCGCATATGGACTGGCTGCGCCCCGGCATCATGCTCTACGGAGCTTCGCCCTTCGCCGAACGCAGTGCCGCCGAGCTGGGGCTGCGCCCGGCCATGACGCTTACCGCCGAGGTGATCGCCATGCACGACGTGCCCGCCGGCGACAGCGTCGGCTACGGTGCGACCTGGGTGGCGCAGCGCCCGTCGCGCATCGGCACCGTCAGTTGCGGTTATGCCGATGGCTATCCGCGTCATGCGCCATCGGGTACGCCCGTCGTGGTTCGCGGCCAGCGCGTGCCGCTGGCGGGCAGGGTGTCGATGGACATGCTGGCGATAGACCTGACCGACCTTCCCGAAGCCGCCATCGGCGACGCGGTGGAGCTCTGGGGCGCGCAGCTGCCTGTCGACGAAGTGGCCCGGGCGAGCGGCACCATCGGCTACGAATTGCTCACCAGGGTGACGCAGCGAGTGCCGCGCAGATACCTCGGTTAAGCCCCCTCGACTGCCGGCCTGATGCCTAGGGCTGAACGTGTTCGGCCGTTGCGAAATCCGCTGGCCGAATGAATTCGGCCCTACAGGATAGGTGGCCCACGCTCCAGCCGCGTAGGGCGGATGACGCGAAGCTCATCCACCGAGGCGCAGTCAGCGTGGATGTAAAAAACGACATCCACCCTACGTTTTCCGACCTCTGTGCTGGGACATGCTGGTTATTTTTTGTGCTATATTCCGCGCCCGTTTTCGTTGCCCCGGTTTTTCGCCATGCATGCTGCCAAGCCGCTGTTTGACTATCCCAAGTACTGGGCCGAATGTTTCGGTCCGGCGCCGTTCCTGCCGATGAGCAGGGAGGAGATGGATCAGCTCGGCTGGGACTCGTGCGACGTGATCATCGTCACCGGCGATGCCTACGTCGACCATCCCTCGTTCGGCATGGCGATCATCGGGCGGCTGCTGGAAGCCCAGGGCTTTCGCGTCGGCATCATCAGCCAGCCGGACTGGCAGAGCAAAGACGACTTCATGAAGCTCGGCGAGCCGAATCTGTTCTTCGGTATCGCCGCGGGCAACATGGACTCGATGATCAACCGCTACACCGCCGACCGCAAGGTACGTTCCGACGATGCCTACACCGCGGGTGGCCTGGCCGGCAAGCGGCCCGACCGCGCCAGCCTGGTCTACAGCCAGCGCTGCAAGGAAGCCTACAAGCACGTCCCGGTGGTGCTGGGCGGGATCGAGGCGTCGCTGCGGCGCATCGGCCATTACGACTACTGGTCGGACAAGGTGCGCCGTTCGATCCTGATGGACGCCACCGCCGACATCCTGCTCTATGGCAACGCCGAGCGCGCCATCGTCGAGGTGGCGCAGCGGCTGGCGCGCGGCGATGCCATCGGCGAGATCACCGATGTGCGCGGCACCGCCTTTATCCGCAAGGACACTCCCGAGGGTTGGTTCGAGATCGACTCGACGCGCATCGATCGGCCGGGCAAGGTCGACCAGATCATCAACCCCTACGTCAGCACCCAGGACCTGCAGGCCTGCGCCATCGAAAAGGACAAGGGCCCTGCCGAGGATCCGAACGAGGCGAAAGTCGTCCAGTTGTTGCCCAATCCGAAGATCGAGCGCGACCGTACGGTGATCCGCCTGCCGTCGTTCGAGAAGGTGCGCAACGATGCGGCGCTGTACGCCCATGCCAACCGCGTGCTGCACCTGGAAACCAACCCGGGCAACGCCCGCGCGCTGGTGCAGCGTCACGGTGACCAGGACATCTGGCTCAACCCGCCGCCGATCCCGCTGACCACCGAGGAAATGGACTACGTGTTCGCCTCGCCCTTCGCCCGCGTGCCGCATCCGGACTACGGCGGAGCGAAGATCCCGGCTTACGAGATGATCCGCTTCTCGGTGAACATCATGCGCGGCTGCTTCGGCGGCTGCACCTTCTGCTCGATCACCGAGCACGAGGGACGGATCATCCAGAACCGATCCCACGAATCGATCCTCAACGAGATCGAGGCCATGCGCGGCATGCCCGGCTTCACCGGCGTGGTCTCCGACCTCGGCGGGCCGACCGCCAACATGTACCGCCTGGCGTGCAAGAGCCATGACATCGAGAAGCACTGCCGCAAGCCGTCGTGCGTGTTCCCGGGTATCTGCGAGAACCTCGATACCGACCACAGCTCGCTGATCGAGCTGTACCGCAAGGCCCGCGCGCTGCCCGGCGTGAAGAAGATCCTGATCGCCTCCGGCCTGCGCTACGACCTGGCCGTGGAGTCGCCGGAGTACGTCAAGGAACTGGTCACGCACCACGTTGGCGGCTACCTCAAGATCGCCCCGGAGCACACCGAGAAAGGCCCGCTGGACAAGATGATGAAGCCGGGCATCGGCAACTACGACCGTTTCAAGCGGATGTTCGAGAAGTACTCGAAGGAGGCGGGCAAGGAGCAATACCTGATCCCTTACTTCATCGCCGCGCATCCGGGCACCACCGACGAGGACATGATGAACCTCGCGCTGTGGCTCAAGGCCAACGGTTTCCGCGCCGACCAGGTGCAGGCCTTCTATCCGTCGCCGATGGCCAGCGCCACGGCCATGTACCACACCGGCAAGAACCCGCTGCGCAAGGTCACTTACAAGAGCGAGGAGGTGACCATCGTCAAGAGCGAGGAGCAGCGCCGGTTGCACAAGGCCTTCCTGCGCTACCACGACCCCAAGGGCTGGCCGATGCTGCGCGAAGCGTTGCTGCGCCTGGGCCGTGGCGATCTGATCGGCAGCGGCAAGCACCAGCTGATCCCGGCTCATCAGCCGGCGGTGGATGGCTATCACAGCGCCCGTCGCAAGAACTCCACGCCGGTCGGCAGCAAGAAAGCCGGTCAGGGCGGCAAGATCCTGACCCAGCACAATGGCCTGCCGCCGCGCAGCCACGACGGCAACGCCTGGGACAAGCGCGAGCAGGCCAAGGCCGCCGCCGAGGCCCGGCGCAAGGCCGCGGCCGGTGCGGGTAAGCCGAAGCCGGCGGGCAAGGGGCGCGGCAAGCCGGTGCCAAGGTAGATCGAAAAGCCGATAGAAGCGCTGGAGGCTTAAGGCTGGACGAAAAAGCTTGACGGAGGAGGGCGCGTTAGGTCGCTCACTGTCCAGCCTCCAGCCTCCAGCCTCCAGCCTCCAGCCTAAAGCCGAAACGCCTGTGTCACCTGAGTCAGCTCGTCGCCCAGCTGCAGCATCTGGCTGCTCTGTTCCCGACTGCGGCTGATATACGCCAGGTTGGTGTCGCCCAGCTGGTGAATGCGCTCGCTGTGGCTGCGGATTTCGCTGACGGCTTCGCTCTGTTGTGAAGTGGTCTCGGCGATCTGGTTGGCCATCTGGCCGATATTGGCGATGACCGCGACGATCTGTTTGAGCGCGACTTCGGCCGCTTCGGCCTGGCTGGCGGTGCTGCGCGCATGCTCGACCTCGGTACGCATCGCCTCGACCGACTGCCGCGCTGCCTGCTGCAGCCCTTCGATCAATTGCTGAATCTCGGCGGTCGCACCGCTGGTGCGCTGAGCCAGCGAGCGCACCTCGTCGGCGACCACGGCGAAGCCGCGGCCATGGTTGCCCGCGCGAGCGGCTTCGATGGCCGCGTTCAGGGCGAGGAGGTTGGTCTGTTCGGCAATCGAGCGAATCACCGTCAGTACTCCGCCGATGGTGCTGGTTTCGTCCGCCAGGCGCTCGATGGCCTGGGCATTGACTTCGACCTCGCCGACCAGCGCCTGCAAACCCTCGAGGCTCTGACCGATGACCTGTTGGCCGTGGCTGATCGCCTGTTCGGCGGCGCGGCTGGTTTCGGCGGTTTCCTGCGCACCATCGGCGACCTGCTGGATGGTGCTCTCCAGCGCGCCCAGGGCGTCACGGATTTCCCCGGTTTCACCGGTCTGGTGCAGCGCGCCATCGTGCAAGGCGGTGCTCACCTCCGCTAGGTCGTGGCTGCTGCCGGCCACGGCCTGGGCGTGCTGGCGCAAGGTGCCCACCAGCTGCCGCAGATAGCCGCGCAGGCGGTTCAGCGAAGTTTCGATGGCTTCCATCTCGCTGATTTTCGAGTCTAGTTTGACGACTTCGTTGAAGTCTCCCTGTGCCCAGCTGGACAAGGCCGGAACCAGCTGGCCCAGGGTGCGGGTCAGACGGCGTTGCAGGCGGTCGATGGCCAGCGCGATCAGCAATATCAGCGCGATGATTCCACCCTGCGCCAGACGCACCTCGGCCTGGATGCGTGCACGTTCCGCACGAATTTCCGGCTCCAGTTCCGCCAGCGCCTGTTGCAATGCCGCGACTCTGGCCATGCTCCGGTCGATCAGTTCGCTGCGCTCGCGGATCAGCTGACGCGTGCGTTCGAGCTCGGCCGGATAGCGCTTGAGCAGACTGGAGAGCTCCCGCTTGAGCGCAATACCGGTATCTTCGCTGGCCTGCTGCTCGCTGTCGGTGTCCAGCTCCAGCAGGTCGGCGAAGGAGGGCACGCTGGATTGCGCCGTGCTTGCGATACCGAGCAGCGGCAGGGATTGCAGCTTGGCAGCCTCCTGATCGAGCATCTGTAGCGGTTGCTCCACTTCGGCGGCGAGTTCGTCCCGGCCGGTGCTCACCAGCTTGCCGCGCGCATGGCTCAGGCGCAGCAGATGACGGCTGGCTGCGAACAAGGGCTCCTGATAGGCGCTTGCCTGCGGCCGGTCGCTCTGTCGGGCATAGCTGTCCAGCTGCTGCAGGGTGCTCGCCAGTTCCCGCTCGGCCTGAAGCAGCAGCCCCTGGGGATCGCCTGCCAGCTTTCCTGCGGCCAGCAGCTCGCTGCCGGCGAACTGGGCGAGCTGCTCGAGGCTGGGGCGCAATTGCTCGGCGAACTGCTCAGGCAGCGTATCGACGCCTTGCGCGAGCATTTCCAGTGCCTGCATGGCTTCACTATGACGAAGCGCATCGCCGCTGCCGAGGTAGTCCTGGATGTTCCGTGCCAGTCGATCCTGGAATTGCTGGGACAGTTCGAGATAGCGGGCCATCAGCAGATAGGGCCGCTCGAGGGCGCGCTCCGACCACCACAGCGTTGCGCCGAGCGCCAGGCAGACCGCAATGAGCAGCAAGGTGTTGATGGTGGTAACCGACTTCAAGCGCATCGCCGCCTCCTGCATCTGTCGAGGCTGGCAATGTATGGCTATTTGATGTCAGTCATGTGACAGGCTGGAAGCGCTCGACCCGATTACGACCGCCGTGCTTGGCGCGGTAGAGCGCTTCGTCGGCCTGCTGGGTCAGCAGCTTGATGTCGCTGTCGGCCGTCAGCTCGGTGATGCCGCAGCTGAAGGTGCAGGTGAGATCTTCCTGTTTCGCCGGATAGCGGATTTCGGCGAAGCGCCGGCGGATCTCGTCGAGGACCTTGCAGGCGTCCTCGGCCCGGGTGTCGGGAAGCACCACGGCGAATTCCTCGCCGCCGTAGCGGCCGATGTGATCGGTCTTGCGCAGCCGCTGCTTGAGGAACAGGGCGAGGCTCTTGATCACCCGGTCGCCCATGGGGTGGCCATAGGTATCGTTGACCTTCTTGAAATGGTCGATGTCGATCATCGCGAAGCTCAGCGGCTGGCCGTCGCGGCGTGCACGAAAGCTGGCATCCTCCAGCAGTTGCAGGCTATGGGTATGGTTGTACAGCCCGGTGAGGCTGTCGCGCACGATGCGCGCCTTGAGGCTGCGCGCCCGTGCCGCGCGGGTGCGCACGGTGGCGATCAGGTGGCTCGGCTTGATCGGCTTGGTCAGGAAGTCGTCGCCGCCTTCGTTCATGGCGTCGAGCTGCTTGTCGAGATCGTCCTCGGCGGAGAGGTAGATGATCGGCACGCTGACGTAGCGTTCGTGCTGGCGGATCACCTTGGCCAGCTCGGTGCCCATGCAGACCGGCATGTACATGTCGAGGATGATCAGGTCCGGCTGGAATTCGGCCAGCGCGGCGATGGTCTGGATCGGCTCGATCAGTGTCTGGGTGATGATGCCGGCATTGTTCAGCACACGTTCGGTGTGCGTCGCCTGGGCGCGGGAGTCGTCGACGATCAGCACCCGGAAGGGCTCGTAGTGCGCCGTGCGGGTGAATATCTCGATCTTTTCCAGCAGGCTGGATGCATCCAGGCTGCCGGTGAAGAACTCCAGGCCACCGGCGCGTACGGCCGCCAGCCGGGTCGGCGTGTCGGTGTCGGCATGGCTGAAAAAGATTAGCGGCAGCTTTTCGTCCAGGCTCTGCTGAATCCGCTCGGCCAGCTTGAGCCCTTCGCCGGGACCATTGAAGTCGACGTCCATGACGATCGCGGCGGGGTGGCGCTCGTGCATCGCCGCACGAAAGGCCGCATCGCTGGCGAAGGCCTGGGCCGTCATGCTGAAGAATTCCAGCTGGCGCACCACGTGCTCGGCGCGCTGATGATCCTGAAGCGCGATATAGACGGGTTTGCTCAGCGGCGGAACGTACACGGCCTGGCTTTGCGTATCGCTGTGGCGCAGCCCGGTGCGGGCGAGACGGTAGACCAGCTGGCTGAGCGTGGCGATGGACGTGCTGGAGAGCCGTCCGCGGTTGTCCTCAATGTCGCCGAGGCAATCCTCGATGCCCAACGCGAGCTCGCTGTGCTCGGTCTGGCCGAAACGCTCGGCGAAACGACGCAGGCGTAGCGTGGCGTCGGCCAGAGCGTTGCGGTAATTGTCGTTCCATTCACCACGCTGCAGCTGTTGCCAGACTTCCAGCACCTCACGGGCCTGGTGAATGACGCGCTGGGCGAAATGCTGTTTGAGTTCTTCTTGATCCGACATTCTCGGGGTCTTCCTGGCGCGCCTCCTCCCGGAGGAGGCGTGGTCATGGCTGCATGCTATCACCGATGCGGAAGACCGGCAGGGCCGTCATGCGGGCCAGTTCTCAATATGCCACTGAGCCTCTGGCGCCTGCGTTATAGTGAAACACCTGCCGCAACGCTCATGGTGTCAGGCGGTCGAACCTTTGAAATCGAGAAGGACACATGCCAATGCTGGACTGGAAGAATCGCTTCAGGCGCCTCGGCCCCTCGGGAAGTGCCACGACTGTCGGAACGAACGGGCGCAATCCGCTGCTGCTTACCCTGGCCGTGGTGATCGGTCTTTATCTGCTGGTGGTGCTGGTCATCGGCTGGTACTGGAGTCGTGAACCCGACCTGTTCCCGGTGCAGCAGCATGTTCGCGAGGCTGCCGAAGGCTCGCAGCGACAGATCGTCAGGGGCTATACCACAGTGGAAACCCTCAAGCGTGTCGTCAGTACACTGCTGGACAAGCCGGGTGGCTACCTGACCAACGACATCGCGCCGCCAGGGCTGTGGCTGGACAACATGCCCAGCTGGGAATACGGCGTGCTGGTGCAGGTACGCGATCTGAGTCGGGCGTTGCGCAAGGATTTCGCCCGCTCGCAATCGCAATCCACCGAGGATCCCGATCTGGCCAAGGGGGAGCCGCTGTTCAACTTCGACAATCGCAGCTGGGTGCTGCCGGCGACCGAAACCGAGTACCGCAACGGCATCCGTTTTCTCGACCGCTATCTGGAGCGCTTGAGCGATCCGGCGCCCAAGGCGCAATTCTATGCGCGTGCCGACAACCTGAACAACTGGCTCGGCGACACCGCGACCCGCCTGGGCTCGCTGTCGCAGCGCCTGTCGGCCAGCGTTGGTCGTGTGCGGCTGGACAGCAATGCCACGCCGGAGATGGTGAACGAAGGTGTGGTGCCGGAGGTCGAGGAGCGGCGGATGGAGACGCCCTGGCTGCAGATCGACAACGTCTTCTACGAGGCGCGCGGCCAGGCCTGGGCCCTGTCCCACCTGTTGCGTGCCATCGAAGTGGACTTCGCCGATGTGCTGGCCAAGAAGAATGCCACCGTCAGCGTTCGGCAGATCATTCGTGAACTGGAGGCTGCGCAGGAGCCGCTGTGGAGCCCGATGGTGCTCAATGGCAGCGGCTATGGCGTGCTGGCCAACCACTCGCTGGTGATGGCCAATTACATTTCCCGGGCCAATGCCGGAATCATCGATCTGCGGAACCTGCTGTCGCAGGGGTGATCAGGTGCGAGGAGGGCTGGTCGCTGTCATGGCGATCAGTCCAGCCCGAGCTTCTTCAGGCGGTAGCGCATCGAGCGAAATGACAATCCCAGCCGCTGTGCCGCGGCGGTGCGGTTCCAGCGGGTTTCTTCGAGTGCCTGCATGATCAGCTTGCGCTCGACTTCTTCCAGGTGGTCTTCGAGATTGTCGATCTGCGCCAGGCTGGCGTCGCCGCCGTCCGTTGCGCCCGGCGCATCGGCCAGGCGCAGGTCGCTGGCCTTGATGGCGTCGCCTTCGCACAGCGTATAGGCCCGTTCCAGCATGTTTTCCAGCTCGCGAACGTTGCCTGGAAAACGGTAGCTCTGCAGCTTGGCAAGCGCTTCCGGCTGTAGCCGGGCCGGGCTGTCGCCGCATTCCTGGGCCAGCCGGCGCAGCATGTTGTCGGCCAGCAGGGCGATGTCTTCACGACGCTCGCGCAGGGGTGGTACGCGAAGCTCGATGACGTTCAGGCGGTAGTACAGATCCTGGCGGAAGCGTCCGGCGGCGACCTCGCTTGCCAAGTCCTTGTGGGTTGCGCAGAGGATGCGTACATCCACTGCGATTTCCACTGCGCCGCCGACCGCACGAACCGCCTTCTCCTGGATTGCGCGCAGCAGCTTGACCTGCATCGGCAGTGGCAGGTCGGCCACTTCGTCGAGGAACAGCGTGCCGCCATTGGCCGCCTGGAAGAGGCCCTGCTTGTCTTCGATGGCGCCGGTGAAGCTGCCTTTCTTGTGGCCGAAGAATTCGCTTTCCATCAGTTCCGAGGGGATGGCGCCGCAGTTGACCGGTACGAAAGGGCGCTCGCCACGGGGGCCCTGCTCGTGGATCAGGTGGGCAACCAGCTCCTTGCCGCTGCCCGATTCGCCGCTGATGTAGACCGGAGCCTGGCTGCGCGCCAGCTTACCGATCTGCTTGCGCAGCGTGGCCATGGGCGGCGATACGCCCAGCAACCGACCATCCACCGGTAGCTCCTCCGGACCAGAGGCGCGCAACCGCAGCGCGGTGCTGACCAGCTCGCGGAGTCGGCCCAGGTCGACCGGCTTGGTGAGAAAATCGAAGGCCCCGGCCTTCAGTGCGCTGATCGCCGTATCCAGGCTGCCATAGGCCGTGATCATGGCCACCGGCAATTGCGGGTAATTCCGCTGGATGAACTGAACCAGCTCCAGCCCGCAGCCGTCGGGCAGGCGCATATCTGTCAGGCAGAGGTCGTAGTGTTCACGGGCGAGGCACTCGCGTGCCTCCTTGAGGTTGCGTGCGCTGCGGGTGTCCAGCTTCATCCGGCCGAGGGTGATCTCCAGCAGCTCGCGGATGTCCGGTTCGTCGTCGATGATCAGCGCTTTCTGGCGGGCAGTCATGGTCTGGTTCTGTATTTAGGCAGTGCCGCGGTAGGGCGGCTCCGCGCAATCTTAACGTGAACCGGCTCTTTGTACCCGAAGGTGTCGCCGTTGTGTGAACCATTGCCGTGGTTATTCGGCCCTTTTGCGGGGGTGGGCGAAGGTGATGCGAAAGCAGCTGCCACTCTGTTCGTCGCGCTTCCGGTAATCGAGCCATGCCCGGTTGCTCTCGCACAGCTCGCGGGAGATATAGAGTCCCAGGCCGGTTCCCTTGTTTTCGGTGGTGAAGAAGGGTTCGAAAACCAGTTGTTCCTGCTCGGCGGGTACGCCTGGGCCATCATCGATCACCTCCACCACGGGCAGGTCGCTGACGGTGTCGCGAAACAGGCGCAACCACACCTGCGCCTGTGCATGCGTCTGGCCGCTGTAGCGCAGGCCGTTCTGGACGAGGTTGGTCAGCACCTGGATCAGCTGGTTCGGGTCCATGCGGGTCTGCAGCGAGCTGCCGATGGTTTCCAGATGCAGCGTCTGGTTGGGGGCGAGGCCGCCGCGGAACTCGCTGGCGAAGCGATGCAGCCAGTACTTCAGGTCCAGCAGCTGCGGCTCGGCCTGCCGGCGACGTGAGAGCTGCAGCACGTTCTCGATGACCAGGTTCATTCGCCGCGAATGGTCCTGGATGATCTGCGCCAGCCGTTGATCGCTCTGATCGAGCGAGTCGGATTCCTGCAGCAGTTGCGCGGCGTGGCTGATGGCGCCGAGCGGGTTGCGGATCTCATGGGCGATGCTCGCGGTCAGGCGACCGAGGGACGCGAGCTTCAGTTGCTGGGCCTTCTGAGCGATCTGCGAGATGTCTTCGAGGAACACCAGCACGTTCTGTTCTGCGCCGTTCTGCAGGGCCGCGAAGCTGGGTTGCAGGACGGGCCCGTCGGCTGTCGCCTTGAGATTCTGTGGGCGCAGGGTCGGGTTGTCGCGCCAGCGTTGCATGGCCTTGAGCAGTTCCGGGCAGCGGGGTGCCAGGCGCTCGCCGACCAGCGATTCCTGTCTCAGCAACTCCAGGGCGCCCTGGTTGGCGAGCAATACACGTTGGCGCGAATCGAGCACCAGGATCCCGGTGCGCATGCGCTGCAGGATCAGCGCGTTGAGCGCTTCCAGATTGGCGACTTCCTCGGCGCGCCTCAGGGCCAGTTCTTCACTGACCCTGAGGCGCCGGCTCAGCCCCTGGACCAGCAGCGCCGCGGCGAAACACAGCGTGCCCAGTGCCGCGGCCTGGGGATACTGGCGGCTGGCGTCCGGATCACCCAGGCTGAGGTAGAAGGTCAGGTAGATCAGGCCGATGGCGGCGATAGCGGCGATGAGAAGGCCGATGCGGCCATGCAGCAGGATGTTGGCGATGGCCACGGCGATGATCAGCAGGTTGCCGATCCCGCTCGGGGTGCCGCCGGCGAAATAGAACAACGCGGAAAGCAGGATCACGTCCATCAGCGCCAGGCTGAGAATGGGCAGCCCCTGCCTGGGTTTGTATGCCAGGACGGCGATCAGGGTGTTGAGAATCAGGTAGAGCCAGGCGCCGTAGTGGAACAGCGCCGGGCTGCGCATGCGCATCAGATCGTCATGCAGATCGCTGCTGATCAGCAGCACCAGCGCCAGGCCGATCGCGATGCGATAGAGGTGGTAGACGCGAAGGATGCGCTGCCCTTGGGAACCCGGAAGCGCCAGGCTCTCAGTGCCCACCCGGCTGGCTGTCCTGTTCGAGATGGGCGCGGCTGCAATACCAGCGATCCTGGTTCTGCAGCGCCTGCGCGCGGGGTACGTGAACACCGCACTGGGCGCAGCGCACCATGGGCAGCGTCGTCTGGGCGGCTTGCTTGTTGGAGCCCTTGCGCATGACTCGGCGCCAGAGCCAGAAGGCGGCGGCGATCAGAATGATCCAGAACAGCAAACGAAACAGGCCCATGGGTGATTTCCTGGCTAGGTCAGAGTGGCGACAGCGACCGAAAGGCTGAGCGGCATGAGGATCGGATCATGCCGCACGGCGCCGCTCTGTCAGTCGAACAGGCCGAAGGTCAGGTAGCTCCACCAGGATCGCTCGTTGCTTTCCTCCTGCTCCGCTTCCTTGAGCACGGGGCGCAGTTCGTCGGGCAGATCCTGCGCGGCATTTTCGTACTGGCGCAGCACGTCGCGGTTGGCGCGCGAGCTGTCGGGAGTTTCGACATCGGATTCGATCAGGCCCAGGGTCGCGCGCGACAGCCAGCCGCGGTTGTCCGCTTCCTGTTCGAGCGGTACGAACTTCCCGTCCTCCAGGCTGGCGTGCTCCGGATAGTTGAGTGTCAGGGTCTGGAGGCTGCTGGCGGCGAGGTCGTCCAGCTTCAGGCGCTGATAGGCCTCGGTCATCACCGCGAGGCCGTCACCGACCGAAGGCGTGCCCTGGAAGTTCTCCACCACGTAGCGCCCACGATTGGCGGCCGCGACGTAGGCCTGGCGCTTGAGGTAGTAGTGCGCCACGTGAATCTCGTTGGCTGCCAGCAGGTTGCGCAGATAGACCATCCGCGCCTTGGCATCGGGTGCATAGCGGCTGTTGGGGTAGCGCGTGGTGAGCTGGGCGAATTCGTTGAACGAGTCGCGGGCGGCACCCGGGTCACGCTTGGTCATGTCCAGCGGCAGGAAGCGCGCCAGCAGTCCACGGTCCTGATCGAAGGAGGCCAGGCCCTTGAGGTAATAGGCGTAGTCGACATTGGGATGCTGCGGATGCAGGCGGATGAAGCGCTCGGCCGACGAGCGAGCCGCCTCGGGCTCCATGTTGCGATAGTAGGCGTAGATCAGTTCGAGCTGTGCCTGTTCGGCGAAGCGCCCGAAGGGGTAGCGCGACTCCAGCGTCTTGAGCTTGGTGATGGCGCTGGTGTAGCTCTTGTTGTCCAGATCGGCCTGCGCCTGCTGGTACAGTTCCGTTTCGCCCAGGTTTTCGCTGATGGTTTCGTTGGATGAGCAGGCAGCGGTAAGGGCGAAAATGGCGATCAGCAGCAGGTGTTTCACTTGCATGGCGGCGTGCGTCCCTGTGACGGCTGGCTGTCTCGCGCAAGGCCGTCCTGTTATGATGAGCGCCCCGGCACGCCGGGACAAAGACGCCGTATTTAAACACAAGCGTGTAGCTGAAACCAAAGGCTCCACCCCTCGCAAGCAATGGTCGACGCGATCGAATCGACGGCCGCGACGCCAGGACCAACAGGCCGAGCCCCGAAGCCGGGTCATGAAGCCGCAAGCGAGGTCAGTGGTGCGAGTTCTGGTTATCTCGAACGAACGGCGAAACGTATCGGCAGGCGGCCCGCATGGCAAAGCCCAGCGGCTGGTGTTTCGCAAGACACCGCGCGCAATCGCGGAGCGCGCTCGGGAAGATGCCGACCTCCTGTGCCAAACGACGGAGCGGAGCGCTTCGCTTTCCAAGGTAAAACGTCCCTAATTATGTCGACAATCAATACACAGGCGATCCAACTCCGCGCCGAGGTGCCGTTCGAGCTGGGCGGGCAGCGTCTCGACCAGGTCGCGGCGCAGCTGTTCTCCGACCACTCCCGCTCGCGCCTCAGCGCCTGGATAAAGGATGGCCTGCTCACGGTCGACGGCGCGGTGCTGCGCCCTCGCGATACGGTGCACGCAGGGGCGGTCCTCGAGCTGTCGGCCGAGCAGCAGGCGCAGGGCGAGTGGGTGGCGCAGGACATTCCGCTGGATATCGTCTTCGAGGATGAACACATCCTGGTACTGAACAAACCCGCAGGGCTGGTGGTACATCCGGCTGCGGGCCATGCGGATGGCACGCTGCTCAATGCCTTGCTGCATCACGTGCCCGACCTGATCAACGTGCCGCGCGCTGGTATCGTGCATCGGCTGGACAAGGACACCACCGGCCTGATGGTGGTGGCCAAGACACTGCAGGCGCAGACGCGTCTGGTCGAGCAGCTGCAGGCGCGCAGTGTCAGCCGCATCTATGAAGCCATCGTCATCGGCGTGATCATCACCGGCGGCACCGTCGACGCGCCCATCGGCCGTCATGGCCAGCAACGCCAGCGCATGGCCGTTGTGGACGGTGGCAAGCCGGCCGTCAGCCACTATCGGGTGCTGGAACGCTTCCGTTCGCATACCCACGTGCGGGTCAAGCTGGAAACCGGGCGGACCCACCAGATCCGCGTGCACATGAGTCATCTTGGCTACCCGCTGGTGGGCGATCCGCTCTACAGCGGACGCTTTCGCATACCGCCGGCGGCGAACCCGACGCTGGTGCAAACGCTGCGGGAGTTTCCACGCCAGGCGCTGCATGCACGCTTTCTCGAGCTGGATCACCCGGTCACGGGTGAGCGGCTGAAGTGGGAGTCACCCTTGACCGATGATTTCGTCTGGTTGCTGACATTACTCCAGCAGGACCGCGAGGCGTTCGTCGGGTGACGCGCTGGCCGGCCGATTGGCTCGTCCCGGACTGGCCGGCACCCGCCCAGGTCCGTGCCTGCGTGACCACACGCAGTGGCGGCATCAGCCAGCCACCCTTCGACAGTTTCAACCTCGGCGATCATGTGGACGATGCGCCGGAGGCCGTGGCGGAGAACCGCGGCCGCCTTCGGCAGATTCTGGGCGTTCAGCCTGGGTGGATGAGCCAGGTGCACTCCGTCCAGGTGGTCCAGGCCGATCCATCGCGCCTTCAGGTAGCCGATGCCAACTGGAGCGATAAGCCGGGCATCGCCTGTGCAGTGCTGACTGCCGACTGTCTACCGGTACTGTTCTGTGACCGTGCCGGCACGCGCGTCGCGGCAGCCCATGCCGGTTGGCGCGGGCTGGCGGGTGGAGTATTGGAAGCCACGGTCGAAGCCTTGGGCTCGCCTGGTGACCAGTTGCTGGCCTGGCTCGGGCCGGCGATCGGGCCGGAGGCCTTCGAGGTCGGGCCGGAGGTGCGCGAGGCCTTCGTTTCGCAGCGCGCGGCAGCGGCGGAGGCTTTTCGGCCGAGTCACAATGCCGGGCGTTTCATGGCCGATCTCTATCGGCTGGCGCGAATCCGCCTGGCCGCCATCGGACTGGTTGAAGTCCATGGTGGTGGTTTCTGCACCTTCAACGATCCGCGCTTCTATTCTTACCGACGCGCCGCCCGCACCGGGCGTTTCGCCAGCCTGATCTGGCTGGATGGCGCGACCGATAACCGCTAGGGTCTGTTGCCGTTTCGTACGCGGCTCGCGACGAAACGGCAACAGACCCTAGCACTCCCGCCCGACGAGGCCAGCCTCAGATCCGGTAGGTGGTCTTGGTCATCACCTTGGCCATGAGGCTCATGCCGAACTTGATCGGTGCCGGGAAGCGCAAGCCACCGGCATCGAGTGCCGCGGTCGAATGCCGTGCCTCGTCTTCGCGCATCTGCAGGAGGATGGCGCGGGATTTCTGATCCGTTTCGGGGATTCTTTCGAGGTGCTCGTCGAGGTGCTTGCACACCTGATCCTCGGTGGCCGCGACGAAGCCCAGGCTGATCCGGTCGCTGACCAGGCCCGCCGAGGCGCCGATGCCGAACGAGAGGCCGTAGAACAGTGGGTTGAGCACGCTGGTGTGGCTGCCCAACTGGCGAATGCGCTGTTCGCACCAAGCCAGATGGTCGATCTCCTCTTCGGCGGCGTGCTCCATCGCCTGGCGCACGCGGGGCAGGCGGGCCGTCAATGCCTGCCCCTGGTACAAGGCCTGCGCGCAGACTTCACCGGTGTGGTTGATGCGCATGAGTCCGGCAACGTGACGTGCTTCGCTGTCGCTCAGTTCGGCTTCGTTCTTCAATACCGCCGGTGTCGGACGGTTGGGCTGGCCGCTGAAGGGCAGCAGGGTTCTGAGCGCGGCGTCCGCCTGCATCAGCAGGCGATCGGCGGGAGAGTATTCGCGGTGGCTGGACATGGCGCCTCCAGGTGCTTTGACGGATTCGGTTTCTGCGAGAAGTGCGCTGTCAGCCCGGTGGCCAGTGCATCTGGCGTTGGCCGAGTACATGCATATGGATGTGGTAGACCGTCTGGCCGCCCAGGTCGTTGCAGTTCATTACGACGCGAAAGCCTTCCTGGCATCCTCGTTCTTCGGCCAGGCGCTGCGCCGTGAACAGGATATGACCGGCGAGCGCCTTGTCGTCTTCTTCGCTGAGGTCGTGCAGGGTCGCGATGTGCTTCTTCGGAATCACCAGAAAATGCACGGGCGCCTGTGGCGCGATGTCGTTGAAGGCGATGACCTGATCGTCCTCGTATATCTTCTGAGCGGGAATGTCACCCGCCACAATCTTGCAGAACAGACAATCCATGGTGACTCTCCGGGATTGGATGAACGACAGTGTAACAGGCCGCTCTTTGGCTGATGAGCCAGCACACGGAGGAGAACTGATGAAAAACGATATCCGCGATCTGGCGCTGGTACTCGAATCGCGGCTGCGGCTGGTGGTCATCGAGTCATGGGACGAGCGGCGCGTGCTGGAGACCTTGACCGGCTTGGCCGTCACGCGAGCGGCCGGGCTCTATCTGTGGTCCGTCACCGAGGGCCTGCGGCGCTTCGCTTTCGGCGGTGAGGCGCTGGACGAGGGCGAAAGCTGTGCCGCGGAGGCCGCGCTGCGGCGAGTCAGGCACGATCCGTTGCCCAATCTCTACGTATTCTGCGATCTGCACCCTTTTCTCGACGAGCCGCGGGTGGTTCGCCTGGTGAAGGAAATCGCCATGGCCGAGGGCACGGCTGCGCCCACGCTGGTGCTGGTCTCCCATGCCTTGAAGCTGCCCGCGGAAGTGCAGCGCTACGCCGCCCGCTTCAGCCTGGCGCTGCCTTCCGAGGAGGAGTTGCTGAGCATCGTTCGCGAAGAAGCCACGCGCTGGAGCGAACGCAACAGGGGCGCGCGCGTACGCACCGACAACCGCACGCTGCAACAGGTGGTGAAGAATCTGCGTGGTCTGAGCCATGCCGAGGCCCGGAGCCTGGCCCAGGGGCTGATCTGCGACGACGGGGCGATCACCCAGGAGGATCTGCCCGAGCTCAATCGCAAGAAATTCGAGCTGCTGGATCTGGGCGGTGTGCTGAGTTTCGAATACGAGACAGAGCGTTTCGCCGATGTCGGCGGATTGTCCAATTTCAAGCGCTGGCTGAGTGAGCGCCAGGGCGCGTTCCTCGCGCGCCGCAAGGCCGATATGCCGCGAGGTGTGATGCTCGTCGGGGTTCAGGGCGGCGGCAAGAGCATGGCGGCCAAGGCTGTGGCGGGGCTGTGGGGGCTGCCCTTGCTGCGACTGGATTTCGCCTGCCTGTACAACAAGTTCTTCGGTGAAACCGAGCGTAACCTGCGTGAGGCCTTGAAGCTGGCAGAGCAGATGGCGCCCTGCGTCTTGTGGATGGACGAACTGGAAAAGGGGCTCGCAACCGGCGAGATGGACGGCGGGGTCAGCCAGCGGGTGCTGGGTACGCTGCTGACCTGGATGGCCGAGCGCGAGGCGCCCGTTTTCATGGTGGCGACGGCCAACGCTGTCGATCGCCTGCCGCCTGAACTGCTACGCAAGGGGCGCTTCGACGAACTGTTCTTCGTCGATTTGCCTGATGTGCAAACGCGGGCCGAAATCTTCCGCATCCACCTCTCTCGGCGCGAGTTCGATCCGGAGCGCTTCGACCTGGCCGTCCTGGCAGAGGCTTGCGACGGCTTCTCCGGGGCGGAAATCGAGCAGGTCGTTGTCTCTGCGGTTTACGCCGGCCAGGCGCAGTTGCGCGATCCGGATCAGCAGATGCTGCTCGACTGCATGCGTGCCACATCGCCGCTGTCGGTGATCATGGCCGAAGCGCTGGACGACCTGCGCGAATGGGCTGCGGGGCGGGCCGTGCTGGCCTAGGGTCTGTTGCCGTTTCGTCGCGAGCCGCGTTGCCGCGCCAAATAGCGCCAGGCAAGGCGCGGGACGCAGGCAATGGTCGCTCCCTTGCCAAGTCCCGCAACGCCGCATGGCGCTATTTGCCGCGCATCCCTTCGGGCCGGGGCTGTTTTTGCGCGCCGCTGCGTTCCTCGTCGCTCATTTGGAATGACCAATCTTCACTCCTCGCGCCTTGCTTCGCAGAAAAACAGGCTCCGGCGCGGCCGCGTACGAAACGGCAACAGACCCTACCTCACATCCCCGCGCGATGCAGGTACTGCTGGTAGCCCGGAATGGCGATGGCGGCCAGGATGCCGATGACTGGCACCAGTAGCCAAAGCGCAGCGAGGATCTTCACCGCTCTGCTGTTTGGCGGTTGCGGTGGGCCGAAGCGGTTGGCGTCGGCTTTACCCGGGTAAAGCAGCATCACCAGCGGAAAGAAGGAGCCGACCGCCGGGACCAGGTTGAGCAGCAGAAACCAGCCAGACCAGCCGATGTCGTGCAGGCGCTGAACGCCAATCTGTACGCTGACGACGACGAAACCGACGCCGATCATTGCAAACAGAATCACGCCCAGTACCTGCGAGATGGCAAAGCCGATCCCGGCGACGGCCAGCAGCGCCAGGGCGGCAGCTGACAGGGTCATTGACCAGGCGAGGTAGCGCAGGCGGCCGATCCGGCCTTGCAGGCTGAAGGCTCGCAGTTCACCGTAGGCGGGCATCGGTTCGGCAACCTGGGCGCGGGGAGTAGCGTATGGGTGCGTCGCGCTCTGCGCATCGTCGCCTGCCTTGTCTTCGGCAAGCCGAGCCTGTCTGGCCAGATATTTCTCGATGACGATGCCGCAGCTGTTGCACTGAATCGCGCGGGGCTGGGAATGACCGCACTTGGGGCATTCCATTCGCGTTGCTGTCGGATCCTCTGCCGAGCCGGCCGGTGCGATGTCGACGAGGCTCAAGGCGGGCGCGGAGCGAGGCTCGGCCTCCTTGCGTGCTTCGGCGCCTGCCTGCCGCAGTGCTTGCAGGTACCGGTCCGCCTCGCCGGCGGTCAGCTCCCGCTTGATATTCACCGGCCCGCGAGCGAACAGCTGGTCGACTTTCTCTCGATCGGTCTTGAACAGGCGCGCAAGGTTTTCCTTGACGCTGTCGAGCGTCATGCCGGGCAGCAGTGCGCCGTCGAAGACGATTCGGTAACGATTGGATTCCATGTAACGTCCTTGTCACGCTGAGGTAGGAGCAAGATTAAAGTGATGGCCAGGACGGAACAAGCCGGCTCAGGCTTTCCCGCGCAATCGGTTCGCTCACCGGCTTGCGAGTGTCATGGCACGTTTGCGGGCCGCCTGGTATTCGTCGTCCAGGCGCGCAATCAACGCCTGGGTACTCGGCAGGTCGGAGATGCCGCCGACGCCCTGGCCGGCGGACCAGACGGTCTTCCAGGCCTTGGCTTCGTCGTTGGCCGGTTTCAGCTTCTCGCCATAGTTCATTTCGCCCTTGCCCGACAGGCGGGCTTCGTCGAAACCGGCTTTTTGCAAGCTCTGGCGCAGGAAGCTCGCTGGTACACCTGACACGGCGGCGGTGTGAACGATATCCGCCGCATGGGCCTGCAACAGGAGGTTCTTGTACTCCTCCGGCGCCTGGCTCTCTCGGGTAGCGATGAATCGCGTGCCCATATAAGCGAGGTCTGCTCCGAGCATTTGAGCCGCGAGGATTTCGTGGCCCTGGTTGAGGCAGCCGGCCAGCAGCAGCGTCTTGTCGAAGAACTGGCGAATCTCGGCGATCAGCGCAAACGGGCTCCAGGTGCCGGCATGTCCACCCGCACCGGCGGCAACGGCAATCAGGCCGTCGACTCCCGCCTCGTTGGCTTTCTCCGCGTGTCGACGGGTGGTGACGTCATGGAAGACCAGCCCTCCGTAGCTGTGTACGGCATCCACCACTTCCTTCACCGCACCAAGACTGGTGATCACGATCGGAACCCGCTGTTCGACGCAGATCGCGAGATCGGTCTGCAGACGTGGGTTGCTGTGATGAACGATCAGATTTACCGCATAGGGTGCGGCGTCTGGCTGCGTGGCAAGCTGCTCGCCGATCTCTTGCAGCCAGTCACGAAAGCCGCTGCTTTCACGCTGGTTCAAGGCTGGAAAGCTGCCTACCACGCCATTGGTACAGCAGGCGGTGACGAGTGCCGGGTTGGAAACCAGAAACATCGGCGCCGCCACCAGGGGCAGGCGTAAGCGCTGTTCGAGCTGTGCTGGAAGCGGCATGCAGGTATCCCTCGCGCAGGTTTAGAAGGGTTTGACCACCACGAGAATCACGATCGCCAGCAGCAGCAACACCGGAAACTCGTTGAACCAGCGATAGAAAACGTGGCTGCGGTTGTTCTCATCGCGTGCGAAGCGTTTCAGTTGAGCGCCGCAGAGGTGGTGATATCCGATCAGTACGATCACCAGCGCCAGCTTGGCATGCAACCATCCGCCTGTGGCGAACAATCCGGGGTTCATGGCGATCATCCCGATGCCGAACAGCAGCGTCGCGATCATCGAAGGCATCATGATGCCCCGGTAGAGCTTGCGCTCCATGGTCTGGAAGCGCTCCCGGCTCAGCTGGTCCTCGCTCATCGCGTGATAGACGAACAGCCTGGGCAGATAGAACAGCCCGGCGAACCAGCAGACGATCGCGACGATATGCAGCGCTTTGAGCCATAGGTAGAGCATCACGGGTTCCTTGTTCGAGGGGTGCGGCAGATAGTAGTGGCATGAGGGGAACACGTCACCTTGACGGCTGGTCCCCGCGCCCTCGCGCCTTTATCATCGTAATCTTTACCGGTTCACTCGAGGGGCAGAGCATGATCAAGGTCGGCATCGTCGGCGGCACAGGTTATACCGGAGTCGAGTTGCTGCGTTTGCTGGCGCAGCATCCGCAAGCCGAAGTGGTCGTGATCACCTCTCGCTCGGAAAACGGCGTCAGGGTGACGGATATGTATCCCAACCTGCGCGGCCACTACGATGGGCTCGCCTTCAGCGTGCCGGACACCGCCACGCTAGGGACCTGCGACGTGGTGTTCTTTGCGACTCCGCATGGTGTGGCCCACGGACTGGCCGCTGAGCTGCTGGCTACCGGCACCCGGGTGATCGATCTGTCGGCCGACTTCCGCCTGCAGGACGCGCAAGAATGGGCCAAGTGGTACGGCCAGCCACATGGAGCGCCCGAGCTGCTGCCGGAAGCGGTGTACGGCTTGCCCGAAGTCAATCGGGAGCAGATCAGAAGCGCTCGTCTGATCGCCGTGCCGGGCTGCTATCCGACCGCCACGCAGCTGGGCTTGTTGCCGTTGCTGGAGAATGGACTGGCAGATGCTTCGCGTCTGATCGCCGACTGCAAGTCAGGCGTCAGTGGCGCGGGGCGTGCCGCGAAGATCGGCTCGCTATTCACCGAAGCGGGTGAGAGCATGATGGCTTATGCAGTCAAGGGGCATCGGCACCTTCCCGAAATCACGCAGGGATTGCGTCGCGCCGCCAAGGGCGATGTGGGGCTGACTTTCGTTCCTCACCTGACGCCGATGATTCGCGGAATCCATGCCACGCTTTACGCAACGGTGGCGGACACCTCGGTCGATCTCCAGGCGTTGTATGAGCAGCGTTACGCCAACGAGCCATTCGTCGACGTGATGCCAGCTGGCAGCCACCCTGAAACCCGTAGCGTACGTGGCGCCAATATGTGCCGGATTGCGGTGCATCGGCCGCAGGGAAGCGAGCTGGTAGTGGTGCTGTCGGTCATCGATAACCTGGTCAAGGGCGCCTCTGGCCAGGCGTTGCAGAACATGAACATCATCTTCGGGCTGGACGAACGCCTCGGCTTGAACAACGTCGCGCTGCTGCCCTGAGCAGATCATCCAGTCATCGAGCGGCTCCTGTAGCGAGGAGCTGCCACCTATGAATAGTTGACCGATTTCGTAGGGCAAGCTGATAATGCGTTGTCAACGCAGTAAACGGGCGTTCCGCGCCGGGAGAACCAAATGAGTGTCGAATCCTTCACGCCCACCGCCATCCAGTTCAGTCAGGGGGCCGCGAGCAAGGTGAAGAGTCTGGTCGATGAAGAGGGGAATCCGCGCCTCAAGCTGCGCGTCTTCGTCACGGGCGGTGGTTGCTCCGGGTTTCAGTATGGTTTCACCTTCGACGAGGATCTGGCTGAAGATGACACCATCATCGAACGTGAGGGTGTGAGTCTCGTAGTCGACCCGATGAGCTACCAGTATCTGGCGGGGGCTGAAGTCGATTATCAGGAAGGGCTCGAGGGCTCTCGTTTCGTCATCAAGAACCCGAATGCCACGACGACCTGTGGCTGCGGTCAGTCTTTCTCGATCTGACGCTGGGCCGTTCCGAAACGCCGTGCTCTTGCACGGCGTTTTTGTATGGGCAGGATAATTTTCCGGCCGAACTCAGGCGGGGTAGATCGCGCCCAGCACGCGCAAGCCGCGCGCGCCTGTCACGCTGGGTCGGTTAGCCGGGATGCCTTCGAGACAGCAGTGCGCCAGCCAGGCGAATGCCATCGCTTCGATCCAGTCAGGCTCCACGCCAAAGGCGGCGGTGCTGGTAACCCGGGTCGACGGCAGCAGGCTTTGCAGGCGGCTCATCAGTGCGGCGTTATGTGCGCCGCCTCCACAGACCAGCAGGTCCTCGGTGTTCGGCTGGCTTTCGAGCAAGGCGTTGCAGATGCTCCGTGCGCTCAGCTCGAGCAGGGTCGCCTGGACATCCTCCGGGGCAATGTCATCGAGGGAAGACAGATGCGCATCCAGCCAAGGCAGATTGAACAGTTCGCGCCCCGTGCTTTTGGGACCACTGGCAGCGAAGAACTCATCGCTCAGCAATGATTCGAGAAGCCGGGACTGAAGCGTACCGCTGGCGGCCCAGCTGCCATTTCTGTCGAATGGCTGCGCCAGGTGGCGTTGTATCCAGGCATCCAGCAACACGTTGCCTGGACCACAGTCGAAGCCTAGGGTGGTCATGCCGGGTGCGAACAGGCTCAGGTTGCTGAAGCCGCCGATATTGAGCACCGCCCTGGTACGTTTCGGGTCGCTGAACATCGCTTCGTGAAAGGCGGGAACCAGCGGTGCGCCTTGTCCGCCTGCCGCCACGTCGCGGCGGCGGAAGTCGCCGACGACCGATATGCCGGTCAGCTCCGCGAGCAGGGCAGGGTTGGCGATCTGGATGCTGAAGCCGCGCTTGGGCTCATGCCGCACGGTTTGCCCGTGGCTGCCGATGGCGCGAATGGAACTGGGGGCGATCTGCGCCTGGCGCAGCAGCTTGTCGATACCGATGCTTGCCAGCTCGGCCCAGCGTTGCTCGGCCAGGGCGGCACGAGCCAGTTCGTCCGGGCCACTGGCACACAGCGCCAGCAGTTCCTGCTTCAGTTGCGCCGGCATGGGCTCGTAATGGGTTGCGAGCAGCTTCGTGCTGTCGCTCTGCTGGATCAGTGCGAAATCCAGACCGTCAAGGCTGGTGCCAGACATCAGGCCCAGATAAAGATGCACTTACTGCTCTCGCATCGCCAGCATCGTTGCGCGCTCTTCATCGAGGCGTGCCATCAGGGGCTGACTCAGCTGAAGAAAGCGCTGCTTCTCGTTCTTGGCAATGGGATCCGCCATTGGCAGCTTCAGACCGAGCGGATCGACATGCACACCATCCACCTGGAACTCGTAATGCAGATGCGGCCCTGTGGACAGGCCAGTGGTGCCGATGTATCCGATGATCTGTCCTTGCTTCACCGTCGAACCGTTACGCACGCCTTTGGCGAAACCCTGCATATGGGCATAGAGGGTGCGATAGCGATTGCCGTGTTGAATGATCACGGTATTGCCGTAACCGCCTTTGCGCCCGGCCAGGAGAACCTTGCCATCGCCAGCACTTTTGATCGGCGTGCCGCGCGGGGCCGCATAGTCGACGCCTTTGTGCGCACGGATCTTGTTCAGAATCGGATGCTTGCGGCCATTCGAGAAGCGTGAGCTGATGCGTGCGAAGTCGACTGGCGTGCGGATGAACGCCTTGCGCATGCTTTCACCCTCTGCGGTGTAGTAACTGCTGTTGCCCTGCCTGTTGGTGTAGCGGATGGCGGTGAAGGCTTTGCCACGGTTGGTGAAGCGAGCGGCGAGAATGTTGCCTGTTCCCACCCTTTCCCCTTCGATGGTCTTCTCTTCGTAGATCACCTCGAAGGTATCGCCCTTGCGGATGTCCATGGCGAAGTCGATGTCGTAGCCGAATACATTGGCCAGATCCATGGTCAGGTTGTGGCTCAGTCCGGCGCGTTTTGCGGCGAGGAAAAGGCTGCTTTCGATCTCGCCGTGCGCATAGGCAGTGTTTACCTCTGGCTTGATCTGCTCTTTCTTGAAGACATAGCTGTCGTCGGATCGGTCGATCCGGATGCTCTCGAGTTTGCTGATCGGGCTGTGCAGGCTTGCAAGTTCACCCTGCTCGGTTAGCTGAAACACCAGGCGCTGGCCGACCTTCAGGCGCGATAACTGTTGGGCGTCCTTGCTGCTGGAGAGTACTTCGTGAACTGTCTTGGAGGGCAAACCCACTTTGGCGAATACGGTCGATAGCGTATCGCCATTGGCCACTGTCAATTCTTTCGAGAGAGGATCGGCCTCGACGATCGCTTCAGGTTCATCGACGACCTCGTCGTCTGGAGAGCTGGGTTGAATCTGGGCGAATGGAGAATCGGTGGCGCTTTGAGGTTCATGGGGCTGGCTGGGCTCATGAAATTCGGCAGGGTTGTCGAGTCGAAGATCGAGGAAGGTTTTCTTCGCCTCGACTTCACGAGATGGAAACACAAGAAGAGCCAGGCTCAGAAGCGCTGCTACACCGCTGGCGGCCAGAAGATGGCTTTTCGGGTAGTTGGGTGCTTTCGATTTTGAAGAGGTCATTATGGGCTGGCGTTTTTTTGTACGAAAAATATCTGCCTAAAATATAATCAAAGCTGACCGGAGGCAACCCTTGGAATGTGCCGTCCGCCTAGTGGCGCACGTCTGGGAGCATTGTATTTTTCAGGCGATCTTGTAAGGTTGCCGCCTTTTACTTTTGGTGTGGGGCCACTGAATGAAGTCTGTTGAAGAGCAGTTGGCAGTGATCAAGAGGGGCGCTGAGGAAGTGCTCGTCGAATCCGAGCTGATTTCCAAGCTGGAGAAAGGCACGCCTTTGCGGGTCAAGGCGGGCTTCGACCCAACTGCCCCTGACCTTCATCTCGGGCACACTGTGCTTATTAACAAGCTTCGCCAGTTTCAGGATCTGGGTCACCAGGTCATTTTCCTGATCGGTGACTTTACCGGGATGATCGGCGATCCGAGCGGCAAGAGTGCGACACGTCCGCCGCTGACGCGTGAGCAGGTCCTCGAGAACGCCGAGACCTATAAGGCGCAGGTATTCAAGATTCTCGATCCGGCGAAAACCGAGGTCGCCTTCAACTCGGCCTGGATGGATCTGTTGAAGCCCTCCGACTTCATTCGGTTGGCCTCGCAATACACCGTCGCCCGTATGCTCGAGCGCGATGATTTCAGCAAGCGCTATTCAACCAATCAGCCGATCGCGATTCACGAGTTTCTCTATCCCTTGGTGCAGGGCTACGACTCGGTCGCCCTGCAGGCTGATGTAGAGCTGGGTGGTACGGACCAGAAGTTCAATCTGCTGATGGGGCGGGAATTGCAGCGTGCCTATGGGCAGGCCTCGCAATGCGTCGTGACCATGCCGCTTCTGGAGGGGCTCGATGGCGTCAAGAAGATGTCCAAGTCGCTCGGAAACTATGTCGGTATCCAGGAAGCGCCTGGGGTGATGTACAGCAAGTTGGTATCCATCCCCGATGCGCTGATGTGGCGCTACTTCGAACTGCTCAGCTTCCGCAGCATGGACGAGATCGATGGATTCAAGGCGGACGTCCGGAAGGGCGCCAATCCTCGGGACATCAAGATCAAGCTGGCCGAGGAAATCGTCGCGCGCTTCCATGGGGAAGAAGCGGCGGCCGCAGCGCACCGCTCGGCGGGTAATAGAATGAAGGAGGGTGAATTGCCTGAGGATATCCCTGATATCGAATTGCGTTCCCCTGAAGACATGCCAGTGGCATCGGTGCTGAATCGGGCTGGGCTGGTCAAGAATGCGGCTGTTGCTCGAGACTTGCTCGGCTCTGGTGGCGTGCGGGTGGATGGTGAGGTTGTGGATCGTGCCTTTATGTTCAAGCTCGGCTCGACTCATGTCTGCCAAGCGGGCAAGAAGGCTTTCGGTCGTATATCATTGGTCGCGGAATAAATTTCCCGCGTCCCATTGACGTGTCGTTTCGAGGGCCTATAATGC
>NZ_RFFL01000019.1 GCF_003696285.1 Stutzerimonas nitrititolerans | reverse complement strand
CATGGGCGGTGACGCCGGCCTGCAGGGTGATGGCGAGCATGCTGGCAGCGAAAGTGCGGGTGATGTTGTTCATGGCGATGTCTCCGTGGTCGATCGAAGAAAGAAAATTCAGGTGCAATCAGTCGGCGATGAGCAGCGTCACGTCGATGTTTCCGCGCGTCGCGTTGGAATAGGGGCAGACGACGTGGGCCTGGTCGACCAGCGTCTGCAGCAGCTCGCGGTCGATGCCGGGCGCGGCGATGGTCAGTTCGGCCTCGATGCCGAAGCCGGTGGGAATCTGGCCGATGCCAACCTTGCCGGTGACCTTGGTGTCTGCAGGCAGCGCGACTTTCTGCTTGCCGGCGACATACTTCAGCGCACCAAGGAAGCAGGCCGAGTAGCCGGCAGCGAACAGCTGCTCGGGGTTGGTGCCGGCGCCGCCTGCGCCGCCCAGTTCGCGCGGGGTGGACAGCTGCACGTCGAGCACGCGGTCGGAAGAGCTGGCGCGGCCTTCGCGACCACCGGTGGCAGTAGCAGTGGCGGTGTAGAGGATTTTCTCGATGGACATGGCGGTAGTTCCTGTTCAGTTGAGTGGCCGGTTGGTGTTGTCCGGTGAGATGTATTCTGCGTGTATTGAAATACTGTTGGTGATGTAAAGTACTTAAAACTTGATCGGGAGTATCAAAATGGCAGACCGGCTTGCGGCGTTGATGGTGCATTTCCCGGTGAGCGCGCAGGTGTTCAATGCAGGTGCGCTGTGTGGCATCAATACGCTGCAGAGCGATGGCGTACATGGCCAGCTGCACCTGGTACGCAGCGGCGCGGTAGAGGTGCGCTACGGCCGGGAGACACTGCAGGTCGAACGGCCGAGCCTGCTGCTGTTCCCGCGACCGCTGACGCACCGCTTCATCACCGACCCCGAGCGCGGTGCGGACATGGTTTGCGCGAACCTGTCCTTCCAGGGCGGGACCGGCAATCCCATCGCATCGGCATTACCGGACCTTGTCTGTCTGCCACTGGCAGCCATTGACGGCGCCGAGCCGGTGCTGGCGTTGCTGTTCGAGGAGGCCTTCGAAGAGCGATGTGGGCGTGTGGCCCTGGTTGAACGCCTGTTCGAGGTGGTGATGATCCAGGTGTTGCGTCAGCTGATGGAAAGCGGCGATGTGCAGGGCGGGCTGCTTTCCGGGTTGTCGCATCCGCGGCTACGCAACGCGCTGGTGGCGATACATGAGGCGCCGGCGCAGGAGTGGACGCTGGATGAGCTGGCCAATGTCGCCGGTATGTCGCGCAGCGTATTCGCCACGACGTTCCGCGAGACGGTCGGCACTACGCCGGGGCAGTATCTGCAAGGTTGGCGCGTGCGGCTGGCACAGAAGGCCTTGCGGCGCGGACGCTCCTTGAAGGTGATCGCGATCGAGGTTGGCTACGGCAGCGAAGCGGCGCTTTCCCGTGCGTTCAAGGCGCAATCGGGGCAGTCACCTCGGCAGTGGAAAGCCAGCCATCCCTAGAACCAGAAAACCGAAGGTGCCAGGACCGCCTTCGCCAGCTATGCCGTTCTGGCGGAATGGAGGCATCCTTCCAGGGCGACCCGCTGATGCAGGCCGCCGGGGCATGTAGTGTGCGGTTTTTAACGGACCTCGATGCTGCCTTTCATCCCCGCTTCGAGGTGGCCGGCGATAAGGCAGGCGAAGTCCAGCGTGGCGGGTTGGCTGAAATGCCAGAGCAGGTCGCCTTGCTGTCCGGCGTCGAGTGCCACGGCATTGGGTTCATCGTGCAGCATACCGGACATGTCACGCATCTGTTCGGCATGCGCCTGCAACTCATCGAGCGTGCCTATGACCATCTCATGGGGCAACTGACCGTCGTTTCGCACCCGAAAACGCACCGTCTCGCCGGCCTTGACCTCGATGTAGGCAGGCTCGAAACGCATGCGATCATCCATGCTCACCTGTATCGTGCGGTCGACGGCGGCGTGCCTGGTCGGTGAGGCATGCTCATGACCATGTGACGTCTGATGGTCGTGGGCATGTCCTGCGTTGGCCAGGGCCAATGCCGGCACGCTGCCGAGCAGGAAGGAAAACAGAAGTCCGTTCAAAGGCTTGCGGTACATGGAAATGCCCTCGGGCTGAATATGTGGCGAAGCATAACGCTGGGCTGAATGACAAAGCGAACCGGTTCCCCCCACGATTCGCTCATGCTTCGTCGCCTGCCGCGCCGCAGAGCTCACCTGGCGGGGCCTCTGCTGGGTGGAACCGCCGCGACAAGACATCCGGCGAGACATTATGTCGCAAGCCAGTTTTCTATCAGGGCGAAAGCCGGCTCGCGGAAGTTGCCCGCAAGTGAGAAAATCTCTCATCTTTTTTGGTTCGGCGAACTGGTAACTCATGACCTTCTCTCGTAGACAAATCCTTGTCGGGCTAGCAGGCCTCGGCGTGGTCGGCCTCGGCGTCGGTGGCGCCCGCTACTGGCTGGGGCGACCACAGGACATGGCCCGCCATGACTACGAGCTGATTGCCGCGCCGCTCGACGTCGAGCTGGTGGCCGGGCACAAGACGCCCGCCTGGGCCTATGGCGGGCAGGCGCCCGGTCTGGAGTTGCGAGCGCGTCAGGGCGAACGCCTGCGGGTGCGTTTCATCAATCATCTGGAGGTGCCGACCACCATCCACTGGCATGGCATCCGCCTGCCGCTGGCGATGGATGGCGTGCCCTATGTGTCGCAGCTGCCGGTCTTGCCTGGCGAGTATTTCGATTACGACTTCATCGTGCACGATGCCGGCAGCTTCTGGTATCACCCGCATACCGCCAGCGCCGAGCAACTCGGGCGCGGGCTGGTGGGGCCGCTGATCGTCGAGGAGCGCGAGCCCAGCGGCTTCCAGCATGAACGCACCCTGAGCCTGAAAAGCTGGCACGTCGACAAGCAGGGCGCCTTCACCGATTTCAGCGTGCCCCGCGAGGCGGCGCGTGGCGGTACGCCGGGCGTGCTGTCGACGGTCAATGGCGAGCATGCGCCGACGCTGGAACTGCCGGCCGGACAGATCGTGCGGCTGCGCATTCTCAATCTGGACAACACCCTGACCTACCGTCTCAACCTGTCAGGGGGGGAGGCGCGCATCTATGCCCTGGACGGTAATCCGGTGGTACCACGGCCATTGGGCAAGGATTACTGGTTGGGGCCGGGCATGCGCATCGATCTGGCGCTGAAGGTGCCGGCTGCCGGCGAGCAGTTGTCTTTGCGCAACGGACCGTTGCGACTGGCGACCCTCGCCTCGGTGGCGAGCGGCGAAACGGCTGGAAGCTGGCCCGCTGCCTTACCGGCCAACCCAATTGCCGAGCCCGATCTGCAGCGCGCCGAGACGCTGCGTTTCAATTTCGAATGGGCCGGCGCGCTGTCGCAAAATATCGAACAGGGTGGCGCCTACAGCTTCTGGCAGGTCAACGGCCAGGCCTGGGATATCAACGACAAGACCTGTGCGGATCGGCCGATCGCCACGCTGAAGAAGAACGGGCACTACATCTTCGAGTTGCGCAACCTCAGCCAATACCAGCATCCGATCCACCTGCACGGCATGACCTTCAAGGTGATCTCGTCCAACCGTCGCCAGATCGAGCCCTGGTACACCGACACCTACCTGCTGGGCAAGAACGAAACCGCCCGCATCGCCCTGGTGGCGGATAATCCCGGTGTGTGGATGTTTCATTGTCATGTGATCGATCACATGGAAACCGGGCTGATGGCGGCGATCGAGGTGGTATAGCTTGAAGCGGTTTCAACCCGCTTCCGGCACCAGGTCTGAATAATGAAGAAACTTCAAATCATCGATCGCTCGCGTGACGAGCATTTCATGCGCGAGGCGCTGGCGCTGGCGGCGCAGGGTGCGGCCTTGGGCGAGGTGCCGGTCGGCGCGGTGCTGGTCAAGGATGGAGAGGTCATCGGGCGTGGATTCAACTGCCCGATCTCGCAGCACGACCCCAGCGCCCACGCCGAGATGGTGGCGATACGTGCCGCGGCATTGGCGGTGGAAAACTACCGGCTGCCCGGCAGTACGCTGTACGTCACGCTGGAGCCTTGCAGCATGTGCGCCGGGCTGATCGTCCATTCGCGCATCGCCCGTGTGGTCTACGGCGCTCGCGAGCCCAAGGCCGGCGTGGTGGTCAGCCGTGGGCAGTTCTTCACGCAGGATTTTCTCAACCATCGCGTACTGGTCGAGGGCGGGGTGCTGATGGAGGAGTGCGGGGCGGTCCTGGTCGATTTCTTCCGTCAGCGGCGGGCGGCGCGAGACTGATCGCCCGCGTTGCGCGCCGGACGTTCAGTTTCCGCTATAGCGCCGCACACCCGACTCGGGCAGCTTCTCGTGTGCGGCAACACTGCCTTGCGCGGGAAACACGACAAGGTGATCCGCGGCGATGGCGATGCCCACTTCCTGTCCCATCGGGTAATCGGCGTGGCTGGCGAAGATGCCTTCGAGCTGGTTGCCGGTAGGCAGCTGCAGGCGATACAGCGTCGAGGCACCAAGGAAGGTCTTGCCGACGATCAGCGCCTTGAGCGGGCTCTGCGGCGCGTAAACGATGTCGTCCGGGCGCAACAGGACATCCACCGAGCTGCCGGCCGGCCAGTTGTAGGCGCGGTTGCCGCGGATGACGCCCAGTTCGGTCTGGACGGTTTCCGGGGCGATCAGTTGGCCGCGAATGAAATAACCCTGGCCGATGAAACTGGCGACGAAGGGCGTCAGCGGCTCGTGGTAGAGGTTGAACGGCGTGTCCCATTGCTCCAGCCGGCCGTCCTTGAACACACCGACCTGATCGCTGACGGCAAAGGCTTCTTCCTGGTCATGGGTGACCAGGATGGCGCTGATGCCACGGGATTTGAGAATGACCCGCACCTCATGGCTGAGGCGCCGGCGCAGGTCGACGTCGAGATTGGAGAAGGGTTCGTCGAGCAGTAACAGCTCCGGCTCAGGCGCCAGCGCGCGCGCCAGGGCGACACGCTGCTGCTGCCCGCCAGACAGCTCATGGGGGTAGCGTTTGCCCAGATGCGACAGGTTCACCAGCGACAGCATCTCGTCAACGATGCGCTGGGCCTGGGGATGCTTGCGAATGCCGAAGGCAACGTTATCTGCCACTGTCAGGTGCGGGAACAGGGCGTAGTCCTGAAACACCATGCCGATGCGCCGTTTCTCGGGCGCCAGGGTGAACCCGGCGCGGGACAGCACGGCATCGCCCAGCTGAATCTCGCCTTCGTGGACTGGCTCGAAGCCGGCTATGGCCCGCAGCGTGGTGGTCTTGCCGCAGCCGGAAGGACCGAGCAGGCAACCGATGTCGCCACGGTTCAGATGCAGGTTCAGGTGTTGCACGACGCTTTGCTCGCCATAGCCGCAGGCGAGGTTGCGTAACTGCAGCAGCGGTTGGTGGCTCATGCGTTGTTAGAGGCCGGTGCGACCAGAAACTCGAGCAGCGCCTTCTGTGCATGCAGGCGATTTTCCGCCTGGTCCCAGGCGACGGAGCGCGGATCGTCGAGCAGGTCTTCACTGATTTCCTCGCCGCGGTGGGCGGGCAGGCAGTGCATGAACAGCACGTCATCTGCCGCGCTGTCGAGCAGCGCGCGGTCGACCTGATAAGCGCGGAAAGTGGCCATTCGGGCGGCGACTTCGTCTTCCTGGCCCATGGAGGCCCAGACGTCTGTGCTGATCAGGTGCGCGCCGGCTGCAGCCTCGCGCGGGTCACGCAGCAGCATGACGCGATCGCCAGCCTGCGCCAGCAGCGCGGCGTTCGGCTCGTAGCCTTCGGGGCAGGCAATCCTCAGCTGGAAATCGAACTGCATGGCCGCTTCCATGTAGGAGTTGCACATGTTGTTGCCGTCGCCGATCCAGGCCACGGTCTTGCCGGCGATGCTGCCGCGATGTTCATGGAAGGTCTGCATGTCGGCCAGCAGCTGGCAAGGGTGCAGGTCATCGGACAGGCCGTTGATCACCGGCACGCTGGAGTGGGCGGCGAAATCGGTCAGCGTCGAATGAGCGAAGGTGCGGATCATCACCGCATCGAGCATGCGCGACATAACGATGGCCGAGTCGCTGATCGGCTCGCCACGGCCGAGCTGGGTGTCGCGTGGCGAGAGGAATATCGCCTGGCCGCCGAGCTGGATCATGCCGGCTTCGAACGACAGCCGAGTGCGGGTCGAGGCTTTCTCGAAAATCATCCCCAGCACGCGACTCTTCAGCGGCTCGAACAGAACGCCGCGCTTGCGCAGATCCTTCAGTTCGCTACCGCGACGAACCAGGCTCTCGAGCTCCTGGGGCGTGCAGTCAAGCAACGAGAGAAAATGCCTTGCGCTCATATCAACTACCTTTATTGCCGCTGGTCGCAGGCCCGAAGGATTTCGACAGAAGAAGGGCTTGCGACAGGGGGTCGCGTGGGAGGCGACGAAACGGGGAAAGGCGCGATCTTATCCAGAAAGTCTCGACGGGCGCAAATCGGCTGGACTGGCCGGGATAAGTGCCTTGCCGGAATCAAAAGCCGAGCTGGCCACTCGGCTTTTGCGCCTTCTTTCCGGTACAATACGCGGCAATCGTGACTAGCCGAGGGGCACCATGGATATCATCGAAACCATCAAAGAGCAGATCGAAAACAACCCGGTGCTGCTGTACATGAAAGGCTCGCCCAACGCGCCGCAGTGCGGCTTTTCCGCCCGCGCCACCCAGGCCGTGATGGGCTGCGGCGAGAAATTCGCCTACGTCGACATCCTGCAGAATCCGGAAATTCGCGCCAACCTGCCGAAATACGCCAACTGGCCGACCTTCCCGCAATTGTGGGTCAACGGCGAGCTGGTCGGGGGCAGCGACATCATTCTCGAGATGTTCGAAAAGGGCGAGCTGCAGACACTGATCAAGTCGGCGGTCGGCAAGACCGACGCCTGAGACTGACCCTGATATGAAAAAGCCCCGCGATTGCGGGGCTTTTTCATGATGCATGCCGATCAGTCATCCATCTGCGACTGCAGGTAATTTTCGATACCTACCTTGTCGATCAGGCTCAGCTGGGTTTCCAGCCAGTCGATGTGTTCTTCCTCGGCCTCGAGGATGTCTTCCAGCAATTCGCGACTACCGTAGTCGCCGACGCTTTCGCAGTAGGCGATGGCAACCTTGAGGTCCTGTACGCCGCTCTGTTCCAGTTTGAGATCGCAATCGAGCATTTCGCGGGTGTTCTCGCCGATCAGCAACTTGCCCAGGTCCTGCAAATTGGGCAGCCCTTCGAGGAAGAGGATGCGCTTGATCAGCTTGTCCGCGTGTTTCATTTCATCGATGGATTCCTCGTACTCGTGCTTGCCGAGCTTGCCCAGGCCCCAGTCCTCGTACATGCGTGCATGCAGGAAGTACTGGTTGATAGCGACCAGCTCGTTACCAAGAATCTTGTTGAGATGCTGAATGACTAACTTGTCGCCTTTCATGTCTGTGTCCTGTCTTCGAACGACTGTGTTGACTGAGAAGTCTGGCCACGAAGAACAGCTCTGTCAAACCTAAGTCATTGAATGCAAAAGGTAAAACTGAATAAGAATGCTTCCGTTCCACGGTTGCGGCCAAGGCCTTGATTTGCAGGCATAAAAAAGCCGGGCTATGCCCGGCTCGTTCGGATTCTTCAGGCCTATGCGATGGCAAAGCTCGCGGGGTAGGCGAGGGTGGCCTGGGCCGACTGGATATCCCCCAGCGTTTCCCTGACGACCTGCTTGGCTACGCACGCGCATTTGCCGCACTGAGTGGCGACACCGGTTGCTTCACGAACTTCCCGATAGCTGCAGCAGCCTTCATAGATGGCTTCGCGAATCTGACCGTCGGTGACACCCTGGCAAAGACAGACGTACATAAGAACTACCCGTTGAGCCTGTTTGATGTCGGCGATGCTAAACATAATGAGAATGATTGTCAAAACTCCTGGCTGAACGGTTTTCCTGAGCGGTCGGCTTTTTGCGTCTCGGAACGCAGGACATTGCGCTGACGAGTCGCTAAAGTTGTGATGCTCTTGGCGCTTTCAGAACCCGAGTCGATCAACCGGGTGGGCGCGCAGGTCGGTACCCCTCATGCAGCTAAGCGTCCCAACCCTCATCGTCGCCGACGTCTATGTGATGTCGCTGGTGGCGCTTCTGATGTTCCTGGCCTGGCGTAGCGGGCGCCGCGAGCCGACGCTCGGCTATCTCTGTCTGTCGCTGGCTCTGGGCGTCGTCGCCACGGTGCTGGGCGCGCTGCGCAACATGGGCATCGACTGGGTGCCCATCGTGCTGGGGAACTCGCTGCTGGTATTGGCGCTGGCCTTCAACTGGACGGCGATGCGCGTGTTCGCCGGTCGCCCGCCGCACTGGCGCGGGATCGTTGTCGCGCCGCTGGTCTGGGCGGGTCTCTGCCTGTTTCCGGCATTCTTCGCTGCGGACGCGCTGTGGCTGCGGATCGCGACGATGTCGGTCTTCACCGTGGCCTACATCGGCCTGGCCATGGTGGAGCTGTGGCGCAGCCGGCAGGTGATCCAGGTCTCCCTGCGTCCGGCCCTGGCGCTGATGGCGGTTCATATTGCGGTCTACACCCTGCGCATTCCACTCGACCACGGCCAACCCTTCGAAGTGTCCGGGGAATTCGACTTCTTCGCCCTGGTGATCTTCGAGACCATGCTCTACGCGGTCGGCATCGCCTTCGTGACCCTGGCGATGGTGCGCGAACGGGCCGAACTGGAGTACCGCCAGGCGTCGCTCAGCGACCCGTTGACCGGTATCGGCAACCGGCGGGCCTTCGTCGAACATGGCGAGCGGTTGCTGCTGCGGTGCCGCAATGCCGGACAGCAGGTCACGCTGTTGCTCTGCGATCTGGATCAGTTCAAGCGCCTCAATGACACCCTTGGCCACAAGGCCGGCGACCATGCGCTGATCAGTTTCGGCCAGGTGATGAAGTCGCGCATGCGCCGGCAGGACGTCTTCGGGCGAATCGGCGGCGAAGAATTCGCCTGCCTGTTGGCGGATGCCGACGCGCGGGTCGCTCAGGATGTGGCCGAGCGTATCCGCAGCGAGTTCGCCAATCTGCCTTTCAGCCCGTCCGGGGTGCTCAGCGTCAGCATTGGCATGAGCGATACGGCGCGGGTCGACTACAACCTCGATCGGCTGATGGGCGAGGCGGATCGGGCTCTATATGAGGCCAAGGCGGCGGGGCGCAATTGTGTCCGGGTGGCGGGATAAGCCAGCAGCCTGCTGTCCCGGTTTGCTAGACTGCGCCCCTTTTTTCCAGGTGACGCTCTCATGGCCCTGCAAGCGACTCCCTATAAGGTCGAACTCAATCTCACCGACCTCGATCGCGGCGTTTATGAAAACCTGCGCTTCACCGTGGCGCGTCATCCGTCCGAAACCGAGGAGCGCCTGGGCATCCGACTGATCGCCTATGCACTGTGGTACAGCGAGCAGCTGGCCTTCGGCCGGGGCCTGTCCGATGTCGACGAGCCGGCGCTGTGGGAAAAGAGCCTGGATGGTCGCGTGCTGCACTGGATCGAGGTGGGCCAGCCGGATGCCGAGCGCCTGACCTGGTGCTCGCGTCGTGCCGAGCGTGTCAGCCTGGTGGCCTACGGCAATCTGCGAGTCTGGCAGGGCAAGGTGGTGGATGCGGTGAAGGGGCTGAAGAACCTGTCCATCGCCGCTATCGAGTCGGATAGCCTCGCCGAACTGGTCAAGGACCTGCCGCGCAGCATCCAGTGGGGTGTGATGATCAGCGACGGCACGCTGTTCATCACCGACGAGCGTGGCCAGTTCGAAGTGTCGTTGCAGTGGCTGCTCGGCGAGCGTTGAGTTTTCCTATCCTTCCGATTTTGTTGACCGACCATGCGTATAGAACCCCGTCCATTGCCCGCGACCCTGCCTGACCTGGGTGATCTGCCGCCGCTGTTGACACGCCTGTATGCGGCGCGTGGCGTGCAGTCGGCAGCGGAACTGGACAAGGGGCTGGCGCGGCTGATTCCTTACGGTCAGCTCAAGGGCATCGAGGCGGCGGTCGAACTCCTGGTCGCGGCTTTGGAGCGGCGTCAGCGCATCCTCTTCGTCGGCGATTTCGATGCCGACGGTGCCACCGCCAGTACGGTGGGCGTGCTGGGTTTGCGTCAGCTCGGCGCTGCGCATGTGGATTATCTGGTACCCAACCGTTTCGAATATGGCTACGGCCTGACACCCGAGATCGTTGCCGTGGCCTTGCAGCGCCAGCCGGATCTGCTGGTGACTGTGGATAACGGCATCTCCAGCGTCGAGGGCGTCGCGGCGGCCAAGGCTGCCGGGGTCCAGGTACTGGTGACCGACCATCACCTGCCGGGTCCGGAGCTGCCGGCAGCCGATGCGATCGTCAATCCGAACCAGCCCGAATGCACCTTTCCCAGCAAGTGCATCGCCGGTGTCGGGGTGATTTTCTATGTGTTGCTGGCCTTGCGCGCGCGGTTGCGCGAGCTGGACTGGTTCGCCCGTAACGGCTGGGCCGAGCCGAACCTGGCCGAACTGCTGGACCTGGTGGCGCTGGGCAGCGTCGCCGATGTGGTGCCGCTGGACGCCAACAACCGGATCCTGGTGCACCAGGGACTGGCGCGGATTCGTGCGGGGCGAGCGCGGCCCGGCTTGCGTGCGATCCTCGAAGTAGCCGGTCGCGACCACAAGCGCATCACCTCCACCGATCTGGGCTTCATACTCGGGCCACGGCTGAACGCGGCGGGGCGCCTGGACGACATGGCGCTGGGCATCGAGTGCCTGCTCTGCGAGGACGAGGCGCTGGCGCGCGACATGGCGGTGCAGCTCGACCAGCTCAACCAGGACCGCAAGGGCATCGAGCAGGGCATGCAGCGCGAAGCCCTGGCGCAGCTCAAGGACCTGTCGCTGGACAACATGCCGTTCGGGCTCTGCCTGTTCGAGCCGGACTGGCATCAGGGTGTCATCGGCATCCTCGCTTCGCGCCTCAAGGAGCGCTATCACCGGCCGACCATCGCTTTTGCCGATGCCGGCGATGGGCTGCTGAAGGGATCGGCGCGCTCGGTGCCGGGCTTTCATATCCGCGATGCGCTGGATGCCGTGGCGGCACGTCATCCGGGGTTGATCAGCAAGTTCGGCGGGCATGCGATGGCGGCGGGCCTGTCGCTGCCGCAGGAGAATTTCGGCGCCTTCGCCGTGGCGTTCGACGCCGAGGTGCGCCGCCAGCTGTGCGAGGACGATCTTACCGGCCGCTTGCTCACCGACGGTCAGCTCGGCGTCGAGGAATTCCATCTCGAGCTGGCCAGGGCGCTGCGCAACGCCGGGCCCTGGGGGCAACACTTTCCTGAGCCGATGTTTCACGGCGTGTTCCAGCTGGTGCAGCAGCGCCTGGTGGGCGAAAAGCATCTGAAAATGGTGCTCAAGAGCGAATGCGGCGCGCTGACGATCGACGGCATCGCTTTCAATATCGACCGTGAAACCTGGCCCAACCCCAATGTGCGCTGGGCCGATCTGGCCTACAAGCTGGACGTCAATGAATTCCGCGGTCGGGAGAGCGTGCAGTTGCTGGTGGCGCATATCGCCGCGCGTTGATGGCAAGCACCGGCAGTCGTGATGGCTGGTCCGTCACGGCTGGCCTGTGAATGGTCTTTACTGCAAGCTGTCCATATCGCATTCGACGCAGTAGAAGAGGCCGACCATGACCCAGCTGTTCTCCCCACTGACCCTTCGCCAGCTCACCTTGCCCAACCGTATCGCCGTTTCGCCCATGTGCCAGTACTCGGCGAAAGAAGGTATGGCCAACGACTGGCACCTGGTGCACCTGGGCAGCCGCGCGGTGGGTGGCGCCGGGCTGGTGATCATCGAGGCCACGGCCGTGTCGGCGAACGGACGCATCTCGCCCGAAGACCTCGGTATCTGGTCCGACGCGCACGTCGAACCGCTACGCCGCATCACCCGTTTCATCGAGGCGCAGGGATCGGTGGCCGGCATCCAGCTGGCGCATGCCGGGCGCAAGGCCAGCACCTGGCGGCCCTGGCTCGGCAAGCATGGCAGTGTGCCGATCGCCGAGGGTGGCTGGACGCCTGTGGGGCCGTCCAGCATCGCCTTCGATCCGCAGCACGCCATTCCCGAGATGCTGGACGAAGCCGGCATCGCCGCTGTGGTGCAGGCCTTCGTGCGCGGCGCCGAGCGTGCGTTGGCGGCAGGTTTCAAAGTCGCCGAAGTGCACGCCGCGCATGGTTATCTGCTGCATCAGTTTCTCTCGCCGCTCTCAAACCAGCGTCAGGATGGCTACGGCGGCTCGTTCGAGAATCGCATCAGACTGCTGCTGGAAGTTGCCCAGGCGGTGCGGGGCGTATGGCCGGAAGAACTGCCGCTGCTCGTGCGGCTGTCGGCGACCGACTGGGTCGAGGATGGCTGGAACAGCGACGAAACCGTCGAACTGGCGCGCCGCCTGAAGGCGCTCGGGGTGGACCTGATCGATGTGTCTTCCGGCGGCACCGCCGCCAACGCCGAGATCCCCGTCGGGCCGGGTTACCAGACGCAGTTCGCCGAGCGCGTACGCCGTGAAGCCGGCATTGCCACCGGCACCGTGGGCATGATCACCGAGGCCGTGCAGGCCGAGCACATCCTGCGCACCGGCCAGGCCGACCTGATCCTGCTGGCGCGCGAGCTGCTGCGCGATCCCTACTGGCCGCTGCATGCGGCGGAAGACTTGCGCGAGAGCGCGGTCGCCTGGCCGCCGCAGTATGTGCGCGCCGCGCATCGGGACACGCCGCTTCGGCCGGTCTCCGGCGTGCCCGATTGATCCTTTCGTTCCTTTTCCGGGAGTCACCATGAAAACCAGCGGTTTGCTCGATCAGCTTCTGAAGTCCGGTCAGGACCTGCTACAAAAGAATCAGGGCTCGAACCCCATGGACGGTGCGGGTGGTGGCCTGGGCGATCTCCTGTCCGGCGGTGGTAAAGGTGGCCTGGGAAATCTGCTGTCCGGTGCAGGCGGTGGTGCGCTGGCCGCAGGGGCCATGGGGCTGCTGCTGGGTAATCGCAAGGCCCGCAAGTTCGGCGGCAAGGTCATCACCTACGGCGGGCTGACGGCGCTCGGCGTGCTGGCCTACAAGGCCTACAGCAACTGGCAGGCGCAGCAGGACGGCGCGTCGCCGCAAGCCACGCGGACGCCCATGACTATCGACCGCCTGCCTCCGGCACAGGCCGAAGAGCACAGCCAGGCCATCCTTCGGGCGCTGATCGCGGCGGCCAAGGCGGACGGTCATGTGGACGATCAGGAACGCCAGATGATCGATGCGGAGTTGGCCAAGCTGACCACCGATGTGGACCTGCATCGTTGGTTCGACGCGGAGCTGAACAAGCCGCTGGATCCGGTGGAAGTGGCCGCTGCCGCCACCTCGCCAGAAATGGCTTCGGAGATGTACCTGGCCAGCGTACTGATGGTGGACGAGGAGCACTTCATGGAGCGCGCCTACCTGGACGAGCTGGCTCGCCAGCTGAAGCTCGACGAGGCGCTCAAGGCGGAGCTGGAAAGCCAGGTTCGTGGTATTTCGGCCTGACAACCGGGCGTGCCCGCGCAGGAGCGTGGGCACGATCATTTAAAGTTGATGGTTCCCATGCTGCCGCGTGGAAACTCAGCGCGCCGGCCCCTAGCAGACTGCACCCTCGATCCGAACCGGGCTGTCAGTGATGGCCTGCTGGGTTTATAATCCCCGGCTTTTCGAAACGTCCGCTTGAGAGCTGCCTACCTATGGAAATCAACCCGATCCTCAACAGCATCAAGGACCTGTCCGAGCGCACCCTGTCGATTCGGGGGTATCTTTGACTACGATCAGAAGCATGATCGTCTCGTCGAAGTAAATCGCGAACTCGAAGACCCGAACGTCTGGAACAAACCCGAATACGCCCAGAATCTGGGGCGTGAGCGCGCCATGCTGGCGCAGGTGGTCGAGACCCTCGACGAGCTCGAAGGCGGTCTGGCCGATTCGCGCGACCTGCTCGACATGGCCGTCGAAGAAAACGACCAGGGCGCCGTCGACGATGTCGTCGTCGAACTGAACCGCCTGCGCGAGATTCTCGAAGGGCTGGAGTTCCGCCGCATGTTCAGCGGCGAGATGGACCCCAACAATTGCTACCTCGACATCCAGGCCGGTTCTGGCGGCACCGAAGCCCAGGACTGGGCCAACATGTTGCTGCGCATGTACCTGCGCTGGTCCGACAAGCACGGCTTCGACGCCACCATCATCGAACTGTCCGAAGGCGAAGTGGCCGGCATCAAGGGCGCGACGCTGCATATCAAGGGCGAGTACGCCTTTGGCTGGCTGCGTACCGAGATCGGCGTGCACCGCCTGGTGCGCAAGAGCCCGTTCGACTCCGGCAACCGTCGTCACACCTCGTTCACAGCGGTGTTCGTCTCGCCGGAAATTGACGACAACATCGAGATCGAGATCAACCCGTCCGACCTGCGCATCGATACCTACCGTTCATCCGGCGCGGGCGGCCAGCACGTCAACACCACCGACTCGGCGGTACGGATCACCCACGTGCCGACCAATACCGTGGTGGCGTGCCAGAACGAACGCTCCCAGCACGCCAACAAGGACACCGCCATGAAGATGCTGCGGGCCAAGTTGTACGAGCTGGAGATGCAGAAGCGAAATGCCGCGTCCCAGGCTCTGGAAGACACCAAGTCGGATATCGGCTGGGGCCACCAGATCCGCTCCTACGTGCTCGACGCCTCGCGCATCAAGGACCTGCGTACCGGGATCGAACGCAGCGACTGCGACAAGGTGTTGGATGGGGATATAGACGAGTATCTCGAAGCCAGCCTCAAGCAGGGGCTGTAAAGCTACTGCGCTTGGCCATGCTGCGTTGGAAAATGGCTTGGACGGCTCATTTACACTCGTAAACTCCGCGTCCTCGCCATTTCCGCCTTGCTTGGCCTGCGCTCGCTACGCTTTACAACCCTGTTGCACCGCCCGTTTCCATACAGGCAAGAAAAGCCTAATCAGGATTCATCAAGACCATGAGCGAACAACCGCTGAACCAGCACGCCATCCAAGAGGAAGAAAACAGCCTGATCCTTCAGCGCAAGGAAAAACTGGCCGCCGAGCGCGCCAGGGGCAACGTTTTCCCCAACGACTTCCGTCGCGACAGCTACTGCAACGACCTGCAGTTGAAATACGCCGACAAGAGCAAGGAAGAGCTGGAGGCAGCGGCCATTCCGGTGAAGATCGCCGGGCGCATCATGCTCAACCGCGGGGCCTTCATGGTGCTGCAGGACATGACCGGGCGCCTGCAAGTCTACGTCGACCGCAAGGGCCTGCCGGCCGAGACGCTCGAAGCGATCAAAACCTGGGACCTGGGCGATATCATCGCTGCCGAAGGCACCCTGGCGCGCTCGGGCAAGGGCGATCTGTACGTCAACATGAGCGCCGTGCGGCTGCTGACCAAATCCCTGCGTCCGCTGCCGGACAAGCACCACGGTCTGACCGACACCGAGCAGCGCTACCGCCAGCGCTACGTCGACCTGATCGTCAACGAGGAAACCCGCCACACCTTCCGCGTGCGTTCCAAGGTCATCGCGCATATCCGCAAGTTCCTCGCCGAGCGCGACTTCCTCGAAGTCGAAACGCCGATGCTGCAGACCATTCCCGGCGGTGCTGCGGCCAAGCCGTTCGAGACGCATCACAACGCCCTCGACCTGCCGATGTTCCTGCGTATCGCGCCCGAGCTGTATCTCAAGCGCCTGGTGGTCGGCGGCTTTGAGCGGGTGTTCGAGATCAACCGCAACTTCCGCAACGAAGGCGTCTCGACACGGCACAACCCCGAGTTCACCATGCTCGAGTTCTACCAGGCCTACGCCGACTACGAAGACAACATGGACCTCACCGAGGAGCTGTTCCGCGAGTTGGCCCAGGCCGTGCTCGGCAGCACCGACGTGCCCTACGGAGACAAGGTGTTCCACTTCGGCGAGCCCTTCGCGCGACTGTCGGTGTTCGACTCGATCCTGCAGTACAACCCCGATATCTCGGCCGCCGACCTCAACGACCTGGAAAAAGCCCGTGAGATCGCCAAGCGCGCCGGCGCCAAGCTGCTCGGCCATGAAGGCCTGGGCAAGCTGCAGGTTATGATCTTCGAAGAACTGGTCGAGCACCGCCTGGAGCAGCCGACCTTCATCACCGAATACCCCTTCGAGGTGTCGCCGCTGGCCCGCCGCAACGACAAGAACCCGAACGTCACCGACCGCTTCGAGCTGTTCATCGGTGGCCGCGAGATCGCCAACGCCTATTCCGAGCTCAACGATGCCGAGGACCAGGCCGAGCGCTTCCACGCCCAGGTGGCGGAGAAGGATGCGGGCGACGACGAGGCCATGCACTTCGATGCTGACTTCGTCCGCGCCCTGGAATACGGCATGCCGCCCACCGCTGGCGAGGGCATTGGTATCGACCGTCTGGTGATGCTGCTGACCAACTCGCCGTCGATTCGCGACGTGATCCTCTTCCCGCACATGCGTCCGGAAGTCTGAGTTCGACGAAGCTGACGAACTGAACGAAAAGGCCCGCACCAGGTGCGGGCTTTTCTTTTGTGCCGCCTCGTGCGCAATGGCTCAAGTCGCGAGTTTGGCATCCTCGGCACCTGGCCGTTGGTTGCGGGTCGCCATGACCTGATCGATCCGGTAGTTGTCGACGTCCATCACCTCAAAGGTGTAATCGCCCCAGACCACTCGGTCGGTGCGCTTGGGTACGCGTCTGAGCATGGTCATCAGGAAGCCGGCAAGCGTCTCGTATTCGTCATCGTGGGGGATGCTGTCGATCTCCAGCGCCCTGCGGACGTCCTGAATCGGCGTGATGCCATCGATCAGCCAGGAATGTTCGTCGCGGCGGACAATCTGCTCCTCGTACCAGGGTGATACGAGATCACCCATGACGATACTCATCACGTCGTTGAGAGTGATCAGGCCCACCAGCATGCTGTATTCGTTAAGGATCAGCGCAAAGGTCTCGCCGGCCTGACGGTACTGCTTCAGCACTTCGGCAAGGGTCAAGCGATCCGGTACTACCAGCGGTTTATGGATCAGCGTCGGGTCAGTAAGGGAGATGGGCTTGTCGCTCAGCACACGCTGGAACAGATCCTTGATGGTGACGTAGCCGATGATGTGATCGATGTCGCCATCGCAGACCGGATACGCCGAATGCGGCTCACTGGCAATGCGCGAGCGGACCACTTCGTCAGGGTCGTCGTGCAGAAAGAACACCACGCTGTCGCGGTGGGTCATGGCGCTGGGCAGGGTGCGGGTTTCCAGCTCGAAGATATTCTCGATGACCTGCTGCTCACTGGCGGCCAGGGTGCCGGCCTGAGCACCGGCCTCGGTCATGGCCAGAATATCTCCCGGGGTGATCAGCTCTTCGCGCCTGTTGGGTAGGTTGAACAATCTGATCAGGCTGTTGGCTAGCCAGACGTAAAGCATCACCAGCGGCTTGAGCAGCGTGTTGAGCAGCCGCATCGGGCCGATCACCCGCAGGGCCAGATGTTCAGGTATCGCCATCGCCACCTGCTTGGGAATCAGGTCGGTAATGACGATGAACAGCGAGGTGGTGACGACGAACGAGATGACGAAGCCCAGCGTGGCAGCATGGGCGGTGGGTAGATAGTTGGCCAGTAGCTCGGTCAGCGGCGGGCTGAGTACCCCTTCGCCGACGATGCCGCCGAGAATCGCCAGGGCATTCATGCCGATCTGCACCACCGTCAGGTAGTTGCCGGGATTCTTCTGCACCTCGATCACGCGTTGCGCCTTGTCGCTGCCTTCGTCGGACATCTGTCGCAGCTTCAGCGGACGCGAGGCGGCGAGGGCGATTTCAGCCAAGGCGAAGAACGAGCTGAAAAGAATCAGCAGTGACAACAGAAGCAGGCTTTGGGTGACACTCATGGCGGGTATATCGAAATGGGCGAGGCGGGAGATTAACACGGCGGGTCAGCCGGGCAGGGTGAAACCCGCCCTGTTGGTGGACAGGCTGTTCCGCTGGACAAGGCGGGCGAACATCCGCAGGATTCCGACGAGGCCGATATCAGCGCCAGCGGGAAATCGATGAACACAAGCATGCAACTGGACGAATATCAGCAGACCATCCGTGCGTTGTCCGATCGCATCGTCACGGCGCAGACACCGGTAAGGGTGCTCGATGCGGTGAAGTGGGACGACAATGTCCGTCAGGGCTTTTTCGCTGCCGGAGGGCGCGAGCTGCCGAAGGTGGATCGCGCTTATTACGAAGGCCGGCCACTGGCCTTCGACTCCAGCGCCAAGAAGGAAGAATTCCAGAACATCGAGCGTGACATCACCCGTCAGCTGGGCCAGTTCAACCCGGTCGGGCAGATCATGCGGCGCATGTGCAAGGAATACCGGATGGTGATCCGCATGCTCGAAGCGCGTGGTACCGCCGATTTCGGGCTGATCTCCCAGGAGCTCTACGGCGCCGCTTCGGATGCCTTCCATGCCGGCGATCCGACGCTGTCCGACCTGGGGCTGATGCTCTCCGACTACCTGAACAACATCGCCGACCGCGGCGACCTCAAGGACGAAGCCAAGACGCTGAATGCCCCGCAGGCGGTAGAAATGCTGCAGCGGCGGCTGGATCAGGTTTTCGGCGAAGGCGAGGGCGTGATCCGCGTCTTCGAGTCCGACGGCATCCTGGCGGATGCGGCGGCGGGCGCCGACTACATCAAGATCCGCAGCGACGCGATGTTCAACGAGCGCGACGTGCGCGCGCTGGAGGTACACGAGGGCCTGGTGCATGTCGGCACCACGCTCAATGGCCAGAACCAGCCGATCTGCACCTTCCTGGCCAAGGGGCCGCCGTCGTCCACCGTGACCCAGGAAGGCCTTGCAATACTCATGGAAGTGATCGCCTTCGCCTCCTACCCGACGCGCCTGCGCAAGCTCACCAACCGCACCCGGGCCATCCACATGGCCGAGGAGGGTGCGGATTTCCTCGACGTGTTCGCCTTCTTCCGCGAACAGGGCTACACCGAGGACGAGTGCTACAGCAACGCCAACCGCGTGTTCCGTGGCTCGCTCCCGAACGGATTGCCCTTCACCAAGGACCTGTCCTACCTGAAGGGTTTCATCATGATCTACAACTACATCCAGCTCGCGGTGCGCAAGGGCAAGCTGGAGCAGATCCCGCTGCTGTTCTGCGGCAAGACCACCCTGGAGGACATGCGCACCCTGCGCCAGCTGGTGGACGAGGGCATGGTGGTGCCACCCCGATACCTGCCGCAGCAGTTCCAGGACCTCAACGCGCTGTCGGCGTGGATGTGCTTCTCCAACTTCCTCAATCATCTGAGCCTGGACCGGATCGAAGCGGATTACGCCAATATTCTTTGACGCCTGCGATCGGGCACAACGTGAAGAGGTTCTGCATGGCGAGTCATGAGCTGGAATACGAAATCCTCGGCGGTTCCGCACAGAGCGTCGAGATCATTCTCGATCCGGGCGAGACGGTGATCGCCGAGGCCGGCGCGATGAACTACATGACCGAAGGCGTGCGTTTCGAGGCGCGCATGGGGGATGGTTCCAGCAACGGCATGCTGAGCAAGCTCTGGGGCATGGGTAAGCGCATGCTCACCGGCGAATCGCTGTTCCTGACGCATTTCTCCAATCAGGGCAAGGGCAAGGCCCGCGTGGCCTTCGCCGCGCCTTACCCCGGTACCGTGGTTCCGGTCGACCTGGCAGCGGTCGGTGGCCGGCTGATCTGCCAGAAGGACAGCTTTCTCTGCGCCGCATATGGCACCCGGGTCGGCATCAGTTTCAGCAAGCGCCTGGGCGCCGGCTTCTTCGGTGGCGAAGGTTTCATCCTGCAGCGCCTGGAAGGTGACGGGTTGGCCTTCGTGCATGCCGGCGGCACGGTCATCCGCAAGGAACTGAACGAGGAAACCTTGCGCCTGGATACCGGCTGCCTGGTGGCCTTCACCTCGGGCATCGATTACGACATCCAACTGGCCGGCAGCCTGAAGAGCATGCTTTTCGGTGGCGAAGGCATTCTGCTTACCACTCTCAAAGGCACCGGCAGCGTATGGATTCAAAGCCTGCCGTTCTCCCGACTGGCCGAGCGGGTTTACGAGGCCACCTATCAGGCGCGCGGCGAAACGCGAGCGGGTGGCCGGTGAGCTGGCGCTACGTCGCTGGCATCAGATTGCCGATAATTTGCGACAATGCCTTTCTTTCACTTCGACGAGACCTTTCATGTCCGAACGTAACGCCATTCCCCTGATTCTCACGGCCATCGGCAGCGTGATGGGCACGGTTGCGGTACTGGGCTACTACGGCTATCTGCACATCGCCAAACCCGAGGATGCGCTGTTGCTGGCCGATTACACCATGCTCAAGACCGTTCCCGGCGAGGATTACCGGGTATCGCTGAAACCTGCGACGCAGGTGGCGCAGTGTATCGATGGCGTGCTGGTGCTGTTCGACACCGAACAGAAAGGACTGACGGGCGTGCTGGTGGACGACCGCAAACGAGCGGTGCGCTGCGTGGAGCAGGGTGTTCCTTCCGCGCCCGCACAGTAAGCGTCTGGATGCACCTGCACCGGAAACTCCATTGCTGTGTTCCGGTGCAGGTGTTTGCGGTTGATGCCTTTATTGCATCGATGAGCGTGGCGCCACCTGCTGATCGTCGTGGGAGATGGTCACTTCCACACGGCGGTTCATCGCCCGGCTCGATGCCGAGTCATTGCTGGCCACCGGATAGGCCTCGCCATAGCCGACGGTCTGGATCCGCTGCGGATCGACTCCAGCGCGGGTGAGCGCGCGGCGTACGGCTTCCGCCCGGCGCTCGGACAGCCCCTGGTTGTACGTATCAGAGCCGGTGCTGTCGGTATAGCCTTCTACGATCAGCTTGCGATCAGGATTCTCGTTGAGGAAGTCGGCCAGTTTCTGCACGTCACGCATGCCGCCAGGCTTGAGATCCGCACGGTCGTGGTCGAACAGCACATCGCCGAAGGTGACCAGGGTGCCGCGCTTGGTCTGCTTGGCCTGCAGGTCTTCCTGCAGCTTGCGGATCTGCGCTTCACGGGACTCCAGGCGCGCCTCGGCACGCTGGGCGGAGGCCTTCTCGATATCCTGCTCGGCGGTACGCAACGCGATGGTCTGCTGGGCGAGCTCGATGCGGCGCTGGGCGAGATACGCCAGCTGGTCGACCTTCTCCTTGTCGGCGTCATCGGTGTAGGCGCGCGTGGCCTTCTCCACCATCTTGCCGGCATCCTCGGTTTCCAGCGCGGCCAGCTTCGCCGAGCGCGCATCGCTTTGCAGTTGCGCGTAATCGCCGCGAGCCTTCTCGAGCTGCATGTTGGGTTGGGACGAGCAGGCGGCAAGTCCGATGCTCAATGCCATCACCGTGGGTAGGATCACTAGCTTATGCATGTCGATTCATCCTGTTCTGGAAGCGTTTCGGAAATAACGGTTACTGAATTCCGCGCATGCTTTCTTCGCGCAGTTCCTGGATGCCTCGCTGGGCGTCCTCCACCGCTTTCTGCGCCTTGGCCGCCTGTGCCTTGCGTTCCGCAACCCGGGCGTCCCACTCGGCCTGTTCGGCCAGCTTGCGGGCTTCGTCGTAGTCTTCCTTCTGCATGGCCAGCTCGGCCTGCTTCCATTTCTCCTGGGCGGCGCGCATTTCCACTGCCGCGTATTCGGTGCCACCGGCACTGACTGCGCTGCGTACCGCCGATTCGGTCACCGCGAACTGCTCGTTTGGCGGATTGCCTGCGCAACCGACCAGCAGCACGCCGCCCAGTGCGATGGCTGCGAGCTTGGGTAGCTGAAAGCGCGATAGGGGCTTTTCTAGGGTGTTCATTTTCATCGTCAGTTCTCCAAAAGGGCATTGCCTGAAGAGCCAGGACACCTGTCTGCGCCGACCCGGATACACCGCATGAGAGTAAGGATCGGTGCGAGCGGCCTATTTTTTGTGAGGCTTTTTGGCGCCAATCGTTCCGACGATGCCGCCTCGGGATGGTGCTAAGGTGCCTTCGTAGGGCCGTCCGCCGCTTCCAGGAGTGCCTTCTCGGCTTGCCATGACCGGGCGTGCTGGGCACCCTGCCTGCAAGAGGATCATCGTCGTTCGGTTCCGCCGAATAGGGATCGAACGCTTCGTTTCGCTGTTGAGGAGGGCCGCATGGCCAAGATCGATGCGCGTCTGCGCGAGAACGTCCACCTGCTTGGCGAATTGCTCGGCAGGACCATTCGTGAGCAGCATGGCGACGTCTTCTTCGAGAAGATCGAGCGAATCCGCAAGGGCGCCAAGGCCGCCCGGCGCGGTTCGAGCGATGGCGCACAGTTGCTGGGCGATACCCTGGACGGGTTGACCGACGACGAGCTGCTGCCGATGACGCGCGCCTTCAGCCAGTTCCTCAACCTCGCCAATATCGCCGAGCAGTACCATCGGGTGCGGCGTCGGCATGCCGGCGATGCGCCGCCGTTCGAGGACGGTGTCTTCTCCGAGCTGCTCGAGCGCCTGAAAAGCGAAGGGCGTGACCCCGAGTTCATCGCCCGTCAGGTCGGTCGGCTGGATATCGAACTGGTGCTTACCGCGCATCCCACCGAAGTGTCGCGGCGGACGCTGATCCAGAAATATGACGCCATTGCCGGGCAACTGGCGGCGCGCGATCACCTCGACCTCTCGGCGGCCGAGTTGGCGCAGATCGAGCAGCGCCTGCAGCGTCTGATCGCCGAAGCCTGGCATACCGAGGAAATCCGCCGCAGCCGGCCGACGCCGCTGGAGGAGGCGAAGTGGGGCTTCGCAGTGATCGAGAACTCCCTCTGGCAGGCGCTGCCGCGCGTGCTGCGCAAGGCCGATCAGGCCTTGCAGCGCAGTACCGGTCTACACCTTCCACTGGATGTCGCCCCGATCCGTTTCGCCTCCTGGATGGGCGGCGACCGCGATGGCAATCCCAACGTGACGGCCAGTGTGACCCACGAAGTGCTGCGGCTGGCGCGCTGGGTGGCGGCCGACCTGTTCCTGCATGACGTCGAGGGATTGATCACCACGCTCTCGATGCAGGCCGCCAGCCCCGAACTGCTGCGCCAGACGGGCGATACCGCAGAGCCCTATCGCGCTTTGCTGCGGACGTTGCGCGAACGCCTGCAGATCACCCGGGAATGGGCCGGCGGTGCGCCTGGGGCACAGCAGGCGACGCCGGCGAAGGTACTGCACGACAACCGGGAGCTGTGGCAGCCGCTGGAACTCTGCTATCGGTCCCTGCACGCCTGCGGCATGGGTGTGATCGCCGACGGTGCGCTGCTTGATACCTTGCGCCGCGCCGCCGCCTTCGGCCTGTTCCTGGTGCGCCTGGATATTCGCCAGGATGCGGCCAGGCATGCCGCGGCGCTTGGCGAGATCACCGATTACCTCGGCCTGGGCGACTACCATACATGGGACGAACAGCAGCGCCTGGATTTCCTCCAGGCTGAATTGAACAACCGCCGTCCGCTCCTGCCGCCCCATTACCAGGCGTCCGAAGACACGGCCGAGGTGCTGGCCACGTGCCGGGTGGTTGCGGCCGCGCCCGCCGCGTCCCTGGGGTCCTACGTCATCTCCATGGCCCGCAGCGCGTCCGATGTGCTGGCGGTCCAGCTGCTGTTGAAAGAGTCCGGTCTGCAACGCCCGATGCGCGTGGTGCCGTTGTTCGAAACCCTCGCCGACCTGAACGATGCCGGGCCGACCATGGGCCGGCTGCTGGCCCTGCCGGGTTATCGGCAACGCCTGCACGGGCCGCAGGAAGTGATGATCGGCTATTCCGATTCGGCCAAGGACGCCGGCACCACGGCGGCGGCCTGGGCGCAGTACCGCGCCCAGGAAAATCTGGTGGACGTCTGTCGCGAGCACGGTGTCGAACTGCTGCTGTTCCATGGGCGCGGTGGCACCGTCGGCCGTGGCGGCGGACCGGCTCATGCGGCCATCCTGTCGCAGCCGCCAGGTTCGGTCGCGGGGCGCTTCCGCACCACCGAACAGGGTGAAATGATTCGCTTCAAGTTCGGCCTGCCGGACATCGCCGAGCAGAACCTCAACCTCTACCTGGCCGCCGTCCTGGAAGCCACGCTGCTGCCGCCGCCGATGCCCGAGCCGGGCTGGCGTGACCTGATGGAGCATCTGGCCGAGGAGGGCGTCGCGGCGTATCGCGGGGTGGTGCGCGACCATCCGCAGTTCGTCGAGTACTTCCGCCAGGCGACGCCGGAGCAGGAACTGGGGCGACTGCCGCTCGGCAGCCGCCCGGCCAAGCGCCGCGAGGGTGGCGTGGAAAGCCTGCGGGCGATCCCCTGGATATTCGCCTGGACGCAGACGCGCCTCATGCTGCCCGCCTGGCTGGGGTGGGAGCAGGCCTTGCAGAAGGCGCTCGATCGTGGCGAAGGCGAGCAACTGGCGGCGATGCGCGCCGGCTGGCCTTTCTTCACCACGCGAATCGACATGCTCGAGATGGTGCTGGCCAAGACGGATGACGAGATCGCCCGGCGTTACGACGAGCGCCTGGTGTCTGCGCCGCTGCAGCGGCTGGGCGCCGATTTGCGTGACAGATTGTCGCATGCGATCCGGACGGTACAGGCGCTGACAGGGCAGAGCGAGCTGCTGATGCACAGCCCCGAAACCCTCGAAGCGTTCAGCTTGCGCAATACCTATCTCGATCCGCTGCATCTGATGCAGATCGAATTGCTGGCCCGCTCCCGGCATCAGCCAAATCCGGCGCAGAGTCCGCTGGAACAAGCCTTGCTGGTCAGTGTGGCCGGTATCGCTGCGGGCCTGCGCAACACCGGCTGAATCCTGCATCGGATAGGGGTGGGGCGTCAGATCCACCTCTGTCCGAGGCGACGACCGGCTGGCTCGTTCGCCATTTCTCGCCGCTTTTTTCGAGCATCGTTTCCGCCCTGCGCGCCGCTTGTGTGACTTCTGCTCGCTGTGTATCGTGTTCCACCTTTTGTCGCATGGCGGCAAAGCAAAAATTTTGATTCGTCAGAATTCGGCCCGCTCGATCGGCCCTGACGAGGCCACCTTGCAAAAAACTTTGAGGATTCATCCATGCGCGTGATTCTGCTGGGAGCGCCCGGTGCTGGCAAAGGTACCCAGGCCGGCTTCATTACCAAAAAATTCGGCATTCCGCAGATTTCCACGGGCGACATGCTGCGCGCGGCGGTCAAGGCTGGCACTGAGCTGGGCCTGCAAGCCAAGAGCGTGATGGATGCCGGCGGCCTGGTTTCCGACGACCTGATCATCAACCTGGTCAAGGAGCGCATCGCTCAGCCCGATTGCGCCAATGGCTTTCTGTTCGACGGTTTCCCACGCACCATTCCGCAGGCTGAAGCGCTGCAGGAAGCGGGCGTGCGTATCGACAACGTGATCGAAATCGCCGTCGACGACGAAGAGATCGTCGGCCGCATCGCCGGTCGCCGTGTGCATCCGGCTTCGGGCCGTGTCTATCACACCGAGCACAAGCCGCCGCAGGTCGCGGGCAAGGATGATGAAACCGGTGAAGAGCTGATCCAGCGTGATGACGACAAGGAAGAGACCGTGCGTCATCGTTTGTCGGTCTACCATGCGCAGACCAAGCCGCTGGTGAATTTCTACCAGAACCTGGCGGCTGCCGAAGGTACGCCGAAGTACAGCCGGATCGAGGGGGTTGGTTCGGTGGAAGAGATTACGGCCAAGGTGTTTGCAGCGTTGAGCTGATTGATTCTTAGGTTGTAGTGGTTGTGGAAAATGCCCGTATCGCAGATATGGGCATTTTTGTTTGAGTGCTGTTGGTTGGTGGGGCTGGACCATCGGTTTTAAAAATCGATTACCGAGTGCGCTGATGCTTCTGGTTTCGGCCTCCCGGCCGAGTCACTTTCTCTTTGCTCGCGCGAAAGAGAAAGTAACCAAAGAGAAAGCGCGCCCGACATCCGGCCCCGGCTACGCCGGGGTTCCCTCCTTTCGGTGCCGCTCCGGGGGCCGTCACGAAGGGACGTCCCTGTCCCTTCGTTCCTCGCTCGGTGTCCTGCCTCGCGTCCCCCTGCGCAACACCTCCACTCGGCCTACTGACGGGGAACGGAGTCCGAGTCGCCTGGAAGATAGTTGATGTTGCTTTGGCTTCGTTTTTTTGCACAAACCAACAGGCGACACCAACTGCCTCTTTCAGAAGGCCGAGTGGAGTCACTGTGTAGGGGAGCGAGCGGCATGGATGCCGCGAGAGGCGTAAAGGGCCAAGGATGGCCCTTGTACGCCGGCCGCCGGAGCAGTGATGGAGCGAGGGAACCCCGGCGTAGCCGGGGCCGGATGGAGGGGCAAGACTCTTTGAGTTCTTTTGGCGGGGCCGGCCATCCGGGCGACTGCCAAAAGAAACTCGCCCAGCAGGGCGAAACCAGAAGGGTCAGCAAACTCGGCAATAGGTTGGACACCGATGCCCAAGACTAAACATCCCAAAGAACCCACCTCTCGAATACGCTAGAATCCGCCCCTTTTAACCATCCCGGAACTACCGATGACCACTCTGCTGGCCCTGGATACCGCCACCGAAGCCTGCTCCGTCGCCCTGCTGCATGACGGCGAGGTCCTGAGCCACTACGAGGTCATCCCGCGCCTGCATGCCCAGCGACTGCTGCCGATGATCCAGACCCTGACCGCCGAAGCGGGCATCGCGCTGTCTGCCGTCGACGCCATCGCCTTCGGACGCGGGCCCGGTGCCTTCACTGGCGTGCGCATCGCCGTGGGTGTGGTGCAGGGGCTCGCATTCGCTCTGGAACGCCCGGTGCTGCCGGTCTCGACGCTGGCCACCATCGCCCAGCGCGCCTACCGCGAGCACGCGGTCGAGCAGGTGGCGGTGGCCATCGATGCACGAATGGATGAGGTCTACTGGGGCTGCTACCGAGCCAGCCAGGGCGAGATGCAGCTGGCCGGCCTCGAAGCGGTGTTGCCGCCCGAGCAGGCACAGTTGCCGCGCGGTGTGAGTGATGAATGGTTCGGCGCCGGTACCGGTTGGTGCCACGCCGCGCGAATCCCGACGGCCGTGTCGGCGACGAACGCCTCGCTGCTGCCACATGCCGAAGACCTGCTGCGCCTGGCCAGCTTCGCCTGGCAGCGGGGCGAGGCGGTCGAGGCGGACCAGGCCCAGCCCGTCTATCTACGCGATAACGTGGCGACGCCGAAGAAGTGATGGCGACCGTTGTCAAAGCCCGGGCGGGCCGTTAGAGTCGCCCAATTCCTGAACGAGTCGAAAGATGCGCGTCGAAGGTTCCTTTCCCGTCCCCTATTCAACGGATCGTACTGCCCGTACCGGCAGCGCGAGGGACGGCTATGGCGAAACCCAGCGTATCGCCGAGGCCGATCGCCAGGTCGACAGCCGAGCAACCACCGGGCAGGACTACCAGCCGCAAGCCGCGCGTCCGCAGCAGCGGGTCAATGAAAGCGCGTTGATCGAACGTTACGCGGCGTTTCGTGATAACCAGTCCCAGTCCCAGTTCCAGTCCGAGCGTACCCTTCCGGCCCACGTCGCCCAGGCGTTGGCCAGCTATGCCAGTACCGCCAGTTTCAACAGCGATTTCGGCGCCTACGAGGTGTTCGGCCTCGATCTCTACGCTTGACCCTAGCTGGCGTGCTGAAGCTTCCCTATTTTCTAGGTTGTCCGTCCTGGAATGAGAGCGCCTGGCTGGGCTCGTTGTACCCGACGGGAACGCCCGCCACGGAATTCCTGCCCCGCTACTGCTCGATGTTCAACAGCGTCGAAGGCAACACCACGCTCTACGCCTGGCCCTCGGAACAGAAGATCGAGCGTTGGGCCGAGTTGATGCCCGAGGGATTCCGTTTCTGCGCAAAGTTGCCACGCGAGATCAGCCAGGCGGAAAACCTGCACGAAGTGCTGGACCTGGCGCTGACGTTTCGTCGGTTGCTAACGCCGCTGGGCGCGCGGGTCACGCCGTTCTGGTTGCAGTTGCCGGCCAGCTTCGGGCCGGGACGCCTCGCTGAACTGGCGGCATTGATCGATGGCTTCGGTGCGCCGTTGGCAGTGGAGGTACGGCATCGGGCGTTCTTCGAACGGGGCGAGGAGGAGCGTGCACTGAATCGCCTGTTACTCGACCGGGGCGTCGAGCGCATCTGCCTGGATTCACGGGCGCTGTTCAGTTGCCGGTCGCGGGATCCGGCGCTGCTGCACGCGCAGAGCAAGAAGCCCCGTGTACCGGTACGCCCGACCGCCTTCAGTGATTCACCTCAGCTGCGCTTCATCGGCCACCCTCAGTTGGAGGCGAACGACGGCTTCATGACCCCTTGGCTGGAAAAGGTCGCGAGCTGGATCGAGGCCGGCAAATCACCGCATGTCTACCTGCACACGCCCGACAACCACCGTGCGCCGGAACTGGCGCAGCGCTTCCATGAGCAACTGGTCGGGCGCCTGCCGGGACTGCCGCCGTTGCCACCCTTCGAGCGTGCGCCGCAATTATCCCTGCTGGGCGACTGACCTGTTTTGTAAGGCATCGGATTCAACTTCCGTCCCGTTGCGTTGCCCATAAGGCATGACCTTCGGACGATTCTTTCTGCTGTCGCTTCTGTTGCTGGCCGGCTTCGCCTACGGCGTCTGGCGCGGACATATCGACGTGCCGCCTCAGTGGAACCCTTGGGCGCCGCTGGATATCCGCCTGGCGCCCAACTTCCTGACGACCTACAAGCTACGTCGATTGCAGGATGATCGTGATCTCTGCGAGCAGGCGCTGGCGACTTCCGACCTGGATTACGTGGCCGTGCCGGACAGCACGCCGCAGGCGGGTTGCCCGGTGGAGAATGCCGTGCGGGTGAGGGCATCGGCGGTACGTTTCAACGGTGCATTCCTGGCGACCTGTCCGCTGGCGGCAGCCTACGCCTTGTTCGAGCGCCACGGGTTGCAGCCGGCGGCGCAGGCGGTGTTCGGCCAGCCGGTGGTGCGGGTCGACCATTTCGGCAGCTTCGCCTGCCGCAATATCGCGCGCAGCAATCGTCGCAGTCAGCACGCCTCGGCCAATGCGCTGGACCTGGCTGGCTTTCGCCTGGCCGATGGCACGCGCATCACGGTGGCCCGTAACTGGAAGGGCGACGACGACAGCGCGCGCTTCCTGCGCCAGGTCAAGGCGGCCGCCTGCGACGCCTTCAGGGTAACCCTGAGCCCGGTATACAACGCCGCTCACCATGATCACTTCCATGTCGACATGGGTGGCTTCGGCATGTGTCGCTGAGAGTGTTTACAAACTCTGCCCGTGGCATGGTCATCGCTCGCTGCATTTGTAAATACCTCTGAGGCAGCGCGGCCGCGGCTCTGGCAGAATGCTGCGTTTTCCGCTGCCGCCGTCGAGCTCCGTATGAATTCCGCATCCCCTCTGGTTCGTGTCGAAGCCCTTGCGCCGCAATATGCCGATCAGGCGCGCGACTGGGCAGCGCGACTGGGCCTGCCGCTGGACGTGGATGACGCGCAGTTCGCCTTGCAACTGGGCGAGGGCGGGTTGCAACTGCAGCTGCTAGAAGAGCAGGCCCCGGGGCCGGTTCGGGTGGATTTCGTCGAAGGCAGCGCGGCCCATCGTCGACAGTTCGGTGGCGGCAGCGGACAGATGATCGCCAAGGCGGTCGGCATCCAGCCGGGCATCCGCCCCAGCGTGCTGGATGCCACCGCCGGCCTCGGGCGTGACGCTTTCGTGCTGGCGAGCCTGGGTTGCGAGATGCTTCTGATCGAGCGTCAGCCGTTGATCGCCGCGTTGCTGGAGGATGGGCTCGCGCGCGGCCTGGCGGATGCCGAAGTGGGACCGGTGGTGCAGCGCATGCAGTTGCGCCAGGGCAACGCCATCGAGCTGATGCAGCACTGGCAGGACGAACCGCCGCAGGTGGCTTATCTCGACCCGATGTTCCCGCACCGGGAAAAAAGCGCCCTGGTGAAAAAGGAGATGCGTCTGTTCCGGCCCTTCGTCGGCGACGATCCGGATGCATCGGCCTTGCTCGCCGCCGCCCTGGAATTGGCGAGCCACCGCGTAGTGGTCAAACGCCCGCGCAAGGCACCGAGCATCGAGGGACCGAAACCCGGCTACAGCCTGGAAGGAAAGTCGAGCCGCTACGACATCTATCCACTGAAGAAACTGCAACGCTGAGATCGCGCTACAACGGCCGACACACTGCAGTCTTCAGCGCTGGTAGGCGCGCATGAACAGCGCTACCACGTCCTGCACATGCGCCTCGGCGGCGCTTTCGTCCGGCGCATCCGAGTAACCGATCAAGAGGCGAAAGTGCTGGACGCCCTTGATCAGCGAGCAGAAATGCTCGGCCGCGCGCAGCGGCTCGGGTATCCGCAACAGGCCACGGGCACTGGCCTGGCCGAAAAGCTGTTGCAGGTCGAGCAACAACTGCTGCGGGCCGGCGTCGAAGAACGAGCGCACCAGCGCGGGGTTCTGCGTCGCCATGGTCACCATCACCCGGTGCAGACCGATCGACTCGGGGCTGTTGACGAGCGCATGGAAGGCTCGGGTGATGTCCAGCAATACCTGTTCGATCGAGGCCTCATCGTCCAGCTGAAACAGCCGGCGCGGCAAACGGGTCTCGCAAGTGGCTTTCACCGCGGCGCAGAAGAGCGCCTCCTTGTCGCCGAAATGGCTGTACAGCGTGAGCTTGGAGACGCCGGCCTCGGCGGCGATGGCGTCCATGCTGCTGCCCTCGTAGCCGTTGCCGAGGAACAGCACCTGCGCCGCGGCCAGTATCGCCTCGCGTTTGGCTGGGTCTTTGGGGCGGCCTGGGCCGGGTGCGGAAAGGCTGGGATTCATGGTCACTTTTAATACTGGACTGGTCGGTAGGCTATTTTTACTATACCCGGAAGTCCAAAAGAATCGCTGCGGCCTTACTACTGCGCGGGCTCACTCGCTTCGCTTGCCGTCGCTGTACCAATTTCGTACCGATTCGGTGTTTTTAGCTTGTCCAGTTCGGCCCAGTCCGCGCTTGAGCTGATCCACTTGGCGTAATGCTTTAGCAATGTCTGGATGCTGTTGCCAAGCTGCTGCGCGATGAAGGCCGGCGCCATCCCTGCAGACAGACAAACCGTCGCGTAGGTGTGCCGGGTATCGTACTGCCGACGCTGACGAATGCCCAGCCGCTTCATGCTCTGCTTGAAATGGTAGGCCGTACTGACCACGTTGGTGATATGGCCTCCCTTGCCGCTGGTAGGCGCGAACACGAACTCTCCGCCCTGGGTGAGCTGCTGCATTTCCTCCAATGCCTCAACGGCCTGATCGACCAGCAGCACTTTGCGCACGCGCTTGGTCTTGGTGTTCTCGCGCACCTCGCCCTTTTCTAGGGTGGCGCGCACGCGAATCGATCGGCCTGGCAGGTCGACGTCAGCCCAGCGCAGTGACAGCTGTTCTCCCGTCCGCATGCCGGTGAAGAAGGCCAGCTTGAAGAACGACGCATAGGTCAGCCTAGCGCCGGTCTGGTGCGCGTACAGGTCGGCCAGTATCGCGTCACGCTCTGCCGGAGTGAACGGGTCGATGTCTCGCTCAGGAGCTCGAGCCCGCTCAACCGAGCGCATCGGGTTTTCCGCGATGATTCCGTCCAGCACCGCGGCGGCGAAGATGGCCTTGGCAGCCTGAACCGCGGCGTTGCGGTCGGTGATCGAGCACCAGTCAAGCTTGGTCATCAGCAGGCGCACGTCGGACGGCAGAATCTCATCCAGCCGGCGAGCGGCCCAATGCGGCATCCAGTACTTGTTGAGCACGCGCAGGTAGTTGCGCCGGGTGTGAAAGCCGATGTGCTTGCTGTCGAGCCATGTCTGCGTGAAGTTGCCGAAGGTCGGCGTGATGCGGGCGAGGGTGTAGCGGGAGTTGGGGAACAGCTCGGCATACTTGTCGTCCGTGAGCATGCCGAGTTTGATCAGCTGGGTTACCTGAGCACGTAAACCTGCTGCTGCTGCAAATCCCTTGGGCGTCTGAGGATAGGGGAGCGTTTCGCAGCGTCGCTCTTTCTTCCATGTGAATCGGATGCGGACGGAGCTTCCGGCGATTTCGACGCCTTGGGGGAGCCCCACTGCTTTTCTGCCCATTCGTTGTACCTCTCCAGGCTGTACATGATACAGCCGTCAACCTTCTCCCATACGCCGTGCGGCAACACCCCGCGCTGGCGCTTCCTTTCCAGGGCCTTCGGCGTCGTGCCGATCAGTTCGGCCAACTTCCTCTCGTACACCTTGTCGACCGGCAGGCCTTCGATTGGCTGCGGTTTCTCTCGTGCGCCCATCTCTCACCCCCTCACCGTTACGCCGGCTGCTTCGATGGCGGCCCGGCATTTGTCAACTGCGCGGTTGTGCTCATTGCACATCATCATGTCGTCGCTCGGATAACCGTCATCGCACGTCAGCTTTTCGGGAAGCTGAACCACCAGCTCCCGCCGCGACGCCAGCCACACATTGCGCATCTGGTCCTTCACGTCCTCGAAGCATTCGCGCCAAAGCTGCTGCTGCCACCACGCCTCGAACTCTGCTATCGCCTTGTCTGTGTGCTGCATGTCTATCTCCTGCTGCGTGTGGGGTTAGGCGTCTCGCAGGTTTCCCGTTGCCTTGAGAATCCAGCGGCCGAATGTGGTCTTGGTATCCCAGCCGATATGCCCTTTGATGACGTACCGGAAAGGCGCAAGCAGCAGGGTCAGCGGATAGGCCCAAAACATGTTGAGGCGCTGCAATACAGTTCTCTCGTCGCCATCCCATTCACGGATTACAAAGTCGGACTCCTTGCAGAAGTCGGGATATTCGCCAAACAGGTAATCAAGAACCCGATTCCCGGATGCGTCTTTTCCGACAGCCTGCTCAACGTCGTAGCGGTGCACGTGTTTTGTGTCTCGAATCAGAACCATACGAATACCTCCCCGCCGACTCTCGCCGGCAGGCTGTGTGATGTGTGTTGTAGCGCCCGATGAGGGGCCTAGAATCTGATGGCCTGGCTATAGGCCTGGTTTTGCGAAGGGTGTAGCGGGGTGAGCGCCAGACTTGGGGTCAGGGTGTCAGCTTTCGTAAGCGAAGGCCGGAACCGTCTCGCTCAGTGGTTCGAGGCACTGATCGCATCGGAAGATGCAGTAGCCGTCTTCGCCTGGGTAGACCGCTTGCTTGCCGTCCTTCCGATAGCGGCTATCCGAGTCCTTTCCGGTCCTGATCTCTACGGCTTTTCCGCATGTGCAGTTGGTATGGATGACAGACATATCACGTCTCCCTCGCAGCCATGGCGGCGCGTAGTTCTGCTGCCATCTCGCCGCGCGCTGCCTTGCCTTCCTCTGCATCGCGGTCCAGAGCGTTCAGGATCATGATGTGGATCGGCCGCAACGCCTCAACCTCGGCGCGGAGCCTATCCCGCTCGGCGGTCACGGCTGACAGGGCGGCAAGTCTGACCAGCGGCTCAAGTCGCTGGTGCGCCATTGCCGGACCAGGCGCGCCCCCGTCTGGCCCGGCGAACAGCACGAAAGGTTTCGTGCGCAGGTAGTCTTCCGGGGTTTCGTCGATATATGCGTAGGCCACCGCCTCCACCCCTTCCGCCTCTGCGGGCTGGGCGAGGAACGCCACGATCCGATCAGCCAGCGCGCGGGTGCTGGCGTTGTCCGTGAACGGGTGCTGATACTGAATCTGCACGTAGTCGAAATCACCAACCTTGATATGCAGCGTCCCGACGAAATCGCGCTCGACGCTGATATTGTTCTCGCTCATTCCTTTCCCCTTGCGCCCTATGGCGCGTTTAGTTCACTTCGTCCATTCCGCCACGGCTGCCCGCGCTTGTGTCCTTGCATCGCTTCCGAGCGCTCGTCCGCCTCGCAATCAGGGCATTGCAGCCCCCTGCCTCGGACCAAGTACGACTTGCGCACCAGATCGACGCGGCCGCAGTCGCAGATCACGCGAAGGCCGACGTACTTCGCTTCTCCGATCAGCATGGGCTCAGCTTGGATCACCGTTCGCTTACCGTAACGTGTTCCTGGGCGCTCGTTTTCGCGGTTGCGCCTGACGTTGCGTTTCACTTGCTAGCGCCTTGGGCGGATAGGGTGGCGCGGTAGGCGTCCAGTGCTGCTTTGGCGATGCCCGGATAGTCTATAGCCATGTCGTTCTCGACCTCGAAATGATCATCGCGCCAAACGGTTTTCTCACCGGCTGCGATCTCTTCGAGCGCCTCCACCAGCCCACTCTGCTCCGGCTGCGGGGCGGTCTGCGCGATGGGGGCGGCGTTGTCGGCTATCTCTTTGGCTTTGGCATACAGGCACGCAAAACCTCCGCGCCGTGCCTCATCGCGCCCCTGCCAGTACCGGCATTCCTCTAGGATCAGGTCGAGAACTTGCTGAGTTGTTGATGGCTGCTGCTCGGTCTGCGCGGGGCGGGTGGCTCGGGCCTTCCATCCCTGCCACCAAAGCTCCATCGCAGAGCTGACGTAAGAACCGTCATGGTGCTTTTCTGGATTGCTATAGCCTCCCAGGCGCATGTGCGCCTCGAACGCCTCCCGCTCATCCTGCGCCGGGGCTGGCTCGGCCAACGTAGCTACCTGCAGCCATTCTTCGCTAGGCGCACCCGCTGGGGTCGATTGACCGCAAAGCATCGCTTCCAGGTCATCAATCACGCGCTGAACATCAGGCGCAACCGGGCGCCGCATCCCGAGCAGATTTATGGCGTTGCGAATAAGCGGGCGATGTGTGACATAAAGCGGCTCGGCCTGCTGGGATAGGGCGCCGAGCGCGATTGCTTTCGCGGCAGACAGTCGATAGTCGTTTTCAGTGCTGCACCGGTCCATCGGCAGGTCTGCGATACAGCGCAACACCTCGCGCAACCTCGCGTTCTCCTCCATCACATGCTCAGCAACCGCTGGGTGGATTGGCTTGTTCATCGTTCGCTCCTTGTTTTGGTGGCTGGCAGCGGTAACAGGTGCATTGGCCGATCAGCTGGCCGGTGGTGCGGCAGTAGGTGGGGCGGTTCATGCGTAGCGCACGCGCGGATCTGCTCGCAGGCTGGCGGCATGATCTTCCTGCCGGTATTCGGTGCAGATCACCACGACGTCGCTGCCGTCGCGGCGATGCACAGGCATGGTGTGGAATGGCAGGGCGCTGCAATCATTCAGGCGCTTGGCGCAGCCTTTGCAACGTCCGCCCTTTGGGTAGTAAATGGGCATAGCAAATCCTTTCGCCTAGTGGCGTTTTGCAATTAATTTGGGGTAGGGTCTGGCCACTTATGACCAAAGGAGGAATTACAGATGGAAGTGAAAAGGGAAGTTGTTCTGGAACTGGCGGTTGCTGCCTTACTCAAGGCATCCGGCGTGCATCAGGATGATCTGGTGCAGCGTGCTAACGTCCAAATTCTCGGCGGTAAGCTGGACGAAATTGCCGGAGGAACGGACTACAAGTCCGCAGCCTGCTCTGCTATCGCAGAAATCGCCCAGCGGATCCGAGGAGGGATCAGCCGAGAGGGGACGCTGTGATGACAACCCGAGCGCCAGACGAGATCTGCCCTTACGAACAGGAAATATTGAAGAGCCGCTGGAAGTTCTTCCTATTCGCTGGAATGGCTACAGCAACTCCCGCTTTAGCTATGGCTGCGTGCTATTTCTTCCAGGCTCCTACCTCATGGGTGTCAAGGTCCGGAGCAGTAATGGCGCTGCTCGCATATCTTTCGGAACGATACGCAAAGTCGATGGAAAGCGTTCTTAGGCCCAGCGGGTTTGTTGGAAACTATTACAGTGATACTCATGCGAAGTATTTCCGCTTCATTGGAAAATGCGACAAGACCGCGATGTGCCTTGTCGTTGTCGGGGCTTTGATTTGGGGCTTCGGAGACCTTATTCCGCTCGACTCCTAGTGCGCTCTTTTTCCATCCGCTCGTCTTCCGCCACCCTCACCTCAGCGGCCGCGTAGTCCTCACCCGGCCGCTGATCTATCTCCACCACCGAACTATCCGGCCGGCGAATGACGCGCTGGCGGTGCTGCGTTGGTCTCCGGTTCGCGGGTGAATCACGGGCGCCCGCTCGACGTTGTAACCCAGTCGCTCCCAGTGCCAGTTTGGGCTGTCTGGCTGAGGCTTCATGCGAGCAAGCTCTGCGGCTGATATGGGGAGTGCTGCCAGTGCAGATCCTCAATTTCCAGCTGCTGTTCAACTGAATACAGTGGGTTACAGGTGTTGCAGTGGCCTGCAGCCGTCACTGCGAAGTGGTTTATGTCGTGCTCGCTGTAATCGCGGGCGCAGCAAGGGCAGCGCGTAAAGCTTTTGTCTTCACAGCACTCAAGCGCTTGGCGCTCGCTGCTGTAGACCTCGTCGCAATCCGGGCAGCCGTAGATTCTTCGATAGATGGCGGGCAACACTCTCGAGCGCCGTCCTCATCATCGTGAGTTGCATCGCACTCACAGCACCGCCAAAGCTCAATCGCCTGACGCTTGGTCATGATGCTTCTCCAGGCAACAGTAGCCCGCTGCTCCGCTGGCGTTGGGCTTGTTAGATTTACTCTGGCGTCACGCCTGCGCGTCACGCTCTCGTTATTTCATTCAGCGTTTCGTCATCGAGCCGGTCGGCTCCGTGAATGAGGCGGGTAATCAGATCCTGCGGCTCTTCGATTCCGGCGCGGACCATGCAGCGGATCAGTGCCATGTCGGTCGCCCTGTACAGATCGAGCCTTATTGAGCGTGACAGCAGGCGTGACAGCCGCTCCTCTTCGGTCAACTTGTCGCGCTGTCGCTGCTCGCGCTTGCGCTCGGCCGGGGTTTTGGCGGTCATTTCCGCCCTACCAGCGCAGGCCGTTGCGGGATGCGCGGCTCGACGTCGATAAAGCCGGAGCCCCGGAAGTCGCCATCGGTCGCGCGGGCCATGTCCACCTCAAGCCGTGCCGTGGAATTCACTTCGGCGGCAACCTGGGCAACTGCGCGGGCCTGCTCAACCGAGCATTGGCCGTCCAGCACCTTGCGCATTGTCTCGCCGAGGATGGCGCGAAGGTCAGTCAGGTTTTGCATTTCCATTCTCCAGTTTGTTCAATTTGCGCCTGAACCATCCGAGGGTTATCGCGGCCTGCCGATACTCTGGCGGGTAGCGGTCGATTGAATTTCGCCGCATGTTCTCGGCGCGGGTGATAGCGATCAGGTTTTCCGGGCTTAGGTTTTCCCGGTTGCGATCCTTGAAGACGACGATGTGGCCGTCAGGCAGCGGGCCGTTATGTTCCTCCCAGATCAGCTGCGGCACGGCCTTCCAGTCCTGCTTGCCGCCGTGGTCGGAGACCTTGCGCATTAGGGTGCCGTCTCGCGTGGTGCGCTCTGAGCCGATGGGCCGCCAAGTGTTCGAGGGCTTGCCGCCAAGTTTGAACTGCGTGTCTTTTGATCTGCCCCCGGCCTGCCAGCCCTTCAGGCCTTTGTTCCATGTCGTGTCGCCAGGCTTGAACCTGCCGCTGCCGGTGATGGCCTTGAACTCTTCGGTGCGCTTCAGGCCCAGCTTCTGCACCCGGTTATGGATTGAGCTTGTACCGCGCCCCATTGCTGTCGATATCTCGGTGATGGGCTTGGTGCGATATAGCTCGGTTAGCAGGGCGTCCTCTTCGGGCGACCAGTGGCGATATACCAGCCGCCGCCGGCCTTTTAGCGGGCTTGTCATGCTCACCTCACGATAACCGCAGGCTGGCAGCGCATACAGGTACAGGTGCCGATGAGCTTTCCGCTTGATCGGCAGTAGGTCGGTCTGTTCATTGGTTCGGGTATCGGATACGGTCAGGGGCCGGCATGGGGCCGGAAGAGGGATCTCGCAGCATGGGTAAATCAGGACGGGCACCAGAGGGGTCGCCGTATAGGTATTTGGCCGACAAACTGGCGGCCGTGGAGCCTGAATACCGAGCGAAGCTTTACGAATCGATCGAGCGAGAAAGGCTCAAAGCAAGGCCGAAGAAGAGGAGAAGCAAGGGAAAAGGCCGGAAGCCCTTGCTGGTTTCGGGCGGCGCCTACGGGTTAGGCAAAAGCAGAAAGCACTAGGTGGCCTCTTTCAAGATCGAGCGCACAGTCGTCACGGAGATTCCGGTCCGCTCGGCGATGGCCTTGGCGCCCAGCGTGCATTTGGCAAGGGCGAGGACTCGCTCGCGATTGGTGGCGCGTATCTGTGCGTTCCGGCTGTTGTTCCTGGTACGGGAGCGGGCTTGGGCCTGGTTCTCGCTCAGCGCCTGCTTCTTCTCGGGACAGGTCAACCGGAAGGGAACGCGCTTGTCGTGGTTGAGGATTGGCAGAGTTTCGACAGGGCCGTGCTCGGCCTCGAACTCCTCCATCTTGCGGGCGATTTCTTGGCGCGCAGCCTCGTGCGCGGCCAGCGTGTTAACGCGGTCGTAGGCGTAGTTCTGCATGGGATTGTCCGGGGAGAGTGCCCAGGGCCTCCACAAGAAGGCCCTGGGCAGGTTGCTTATGCCGCTCGCTGGCCTTGGTCGATGCGGCCTATGTGCGCTATGAGTGACGCGCAGATACCGGCAAAGTCCATGGCCCGGTAAAGCGCGGCGGCGCGGTCGCGACCGGCAGGCTCGAAGCCCAGTCCGCGCAGGAACTCAGCTGTCAGCGCGAAGCCCAGGCGGGCATTGATGTCGCCGAGTTTGATGCGCTGGCCGTCGTCGGGCGTGGACTTGGCGTCCTGGTCGAGACTGCGTGCCACTTGCACCAGATTGCCTGCCAGTTCTTTTGCTTGAGCTTGAAGCGGGGCGGAAGCCAGGGATTGGGCATGCGACTCCGGCTCAGGCGCCGGCTCCGCTTCTGGCTGGGCCTGTACGGCCTTCGCCTCCTTCTCCAGACGCTCGCGTTCTTCGTTGCGAATGCGCTCGCGCTCGGCTTCTGCGCGAGCTTCGGCCTTGGCCTTCTCCTCGGCCTCATGCTCATTGATGCGGCCCTTGATGATCGCCTCCAGCGCCTCGTTGTCCTTGAGCACCAACTGCTGGGCGTCCGAGAACAGGAAGGCGTGATCCTTCGCCAGCTCGCGCAGGCTGGCTAGGTTGGTTTCGATACTTTCGGCAATCCGGTTCGCCTCAATCTTGGCACGTGCCAGCTCGCTCTCGGCGGCATCCTGCAGGCTGCTGATGGTGCGCTTGCCCTTGATCGCACCGGCAAAGTCCGCGGCGATGTGGGGCAGCTGAACCTTGCCAAGACGCTTGTTGATTGTGGCGATATGCGCAGCCAAGGCCTGCTCGGCGCCTTGTTTGATCTCTAGGCGGCGGCTTTCCTTGCGAGCCTTAACCAACTTGTCCAGCTCCAGGCGGGTGGCCCGAGCGCTGTCGCTTATGGCGTCGATGGCGCGAAACAGTTCGTCGATGCTGGCGGTCTGGCTCAGGGCGTGCGCCTTGGCCGCCTTCAGCTTGTCCTCGACCTCGCCGCACCACTTGACCGTCGACTCGGCGTTGGCAAAGTCCTGGTCGGTCTGCAGGTCGCGGTTGATGCCCTCAAAGACAGCCAGGGCATGTTCCTTGAAAGCGGCCAGGTTGCTCGCGGTAACCATACCGGTTACTTCGATGCGAAGAGCGGGGAGGTTTTCTGGAGCACGGCCTACTGCTTCCGGCAGTTTGGGGGCGACCGGCTCGAACACTGCCAGGTCTTCCTCGAATTGTTTCCAGCCGGCAAGAATCTGCTCAATGCGGCCTGGTACCGGGCGGTATTCGAGGTGATGGAAATTTTCCTCGGTGCCGTCCGAGCAAACGAAGATCACCCGCTCGGCGCCGCTGACATGCAGCTGCTGCTCAAGCTGTACCCAGTAATGCGCCTCCAGCTCACCGGCATCGATCTGCTGAATCAGCGACTGGTTGAGCGCTTTGTGCTCGAACAGCGTGTCGCCCAGCATCGTCATGCCATCCATGCTGGCCAGCAGGTTGCCGAGAGTGCCGACCACGGGGTAGAGGTCTTCGCCGATCAGCCGCTCGACGATGGGGCGCGCTGCGGCCTCGGTGGCGTGGCCGTTGTAGAACAGGCGCTGAGTGGCGGCGTCAACCTCTGGCACAAGGCCGGTCTTTTTCTGCTGCAGCAGATCGCTGCGGCTCTGGTACTTAGAGACGCCAAGCATGGCCGGCGCCTCGGAGGCGGTGAAGTGCGTAGTACGCAGGGAGAGCCATTCGGGCGAGCCCTGGGCAACTTCGTGGATGGTCATATTCATTCGGACTGGCCCTCCAGGGCTGGCTGCAGTTCCATGATCTTCTGGCGCTGTTCATCAGTCAGAACGTGCTTTGACTGCACCATCTTGATGATCCGCTCAGGGGTGGTTTTGTCTTCGGCGATGGCGGTCTGCCAGGTCGGCAGCATCTCGGCCAGCTTCTCGTCGGGGTAGGCCGGCAGCGATGTGGGCAACGCTTGCTGCTGCGGATCCGGCCGATGCGCAGCCCCTATGTCCCGCTCCGAGACCATATCCTGCACTTCCTCGGCCACAGGCATGCCGCGCAGCACGTCAGGGAATACGTCGCGCAAAGCAAAGGCGCGGGCGCGCATTTGGCGCATACGCTTGGGATGCTGCGTCCAGGGACCGGACTTGCCTTGCAGGCCGGCGAGCTTTGCGTCATCCATGCTGTAAGTGCGGACCTGCTCGTCCTCGCCGCGGCGCTTCACCCGGCAGGTAGCGGTATGGCCATCGTCCGTTTCGTAGATGTACTCACACAGCGGCGATCCTCGAACGAGAGCGATCACCGCATCACCCCAGAGCGCTGGGCGACCATTGATCACCGCGATATTCTGCATGGCCTGCATGGGCTGCAGGCCAAGCTCCAGGCCCCATTGGATGGCCACAAGAATATTGCCGGGATTGCCGTTGAAGTCCTTCGGCACGATGCTGGACTTGGCCAGGATGTCGGCGAAGCGCATGGCCTCGTCGAGTGATTGAGGCGTGAGGCTGAAGCCCTTGCTGGGCGATACGGCGAGGTCGGTCATATGTTTCTCCAGGCACACAGAGCCCTGCGGGCTGCGCGCAGCGGTATGAATTGAAAGGGAAGGAATGGATCAGGCGAACAGGTGTTCAACCATCCACATTGCTGCGATAGCGAGGCCGAACAGGGCAAGGGCGCCGAATGCGAACATGGCGAGCCAGGCGGCGGCGAAGGAGTGGCGGTCTTCTGGCTGGGTTGTCATGGCATCGCCCTCCCGATCTCCGCAGCGGCGCGGACGATGGCGCGGCGGGTGGCGGCGAACTCGGGGCTACCTATGACTTCTCCAAGCATCCCGCTCTGCTCATCCGCAACAATCTCGCCCCTTGTCTGGTATGCGGCGCAGGTGTCGCTATCATGGAAGTCGCACTCAACCGTTAACCCTAGAGTTACGGCCAGTCTTAGCGCATCGCCGTCGTCTTCAAGCGGATTCCAGTAAACAACCTCCTGCTCTGGCGGCTCGTTGGGACTCCCGCTCCAGTGCTCGACGTACTCAACCGGCCAGCCTCCATTCCAGTCGTGAATAGGCCTACCAGCCGCCTTAGCAGCCAGCTCCAGCAGTTCGCGGTCAGATTCAACGCCCATGCATCACCTCCAGCTGCTGTGCCCTAACCAGCGCCGCCCTATGGCTGACGCAGAAACCCGCTGTCTTGCCGGTAACCCTGTCGTGGATGTGCCACATGTTCCCGACGTTGCAGGCTTGGAAGCGGGTTATGATTTCTTCGAGCTGCTCGTCGATGAGTGATTTAACGGGGGATGTGCTCATGCCGCCTTCTCCTGCTTTTCCAGCCGCCGCGCGGCCTCCTGTTCAACGAACTCCGGCTGACGCTTGCCGATCATCCAGGCAACGTCCTGTAGCGCATCGGCCAGCAGAGGGTTTGTCTTGGCGATATCACCCCTCAGGCGCTCCCAGTTTGCGGTCAGGCTCAGCTGGAGAATCATCGCGGCCGTGAGCTTGAATGCCATCGCTGCGTCGAGGTGCTGGACGCAGTGCTCGGCGCAGGCGTCGATAACTGCCGGCTCGCCACTGTCGATCTGCTCCACGATGGATTCCTCGATCAGCTCTTTCGGGCCGATGCTGTCCTCTGGCGTGGCGTTGTCCCACGCGAATTGCCCAGCCGAAAGGGCGCGGGCGTTGCGTAACGCTGCGTTCATGGGGATTTCCTCGATATGGCACCCACTGCAAAGCCCCCGTCCTGTATCGCAGGACCAGTGGTTACAAGGGGAGGCTTTGCGGTGAGTGCTGGGTGCAGATGAAAGCCCGACGATCGCCGGGCTTTCGATGTTTCGGGGGTTCTTGGCGGGGAAGCTGAAGCCAGACCTTCAAACGACCCCGAAGGATATTCGCGGCTTCCACGGCTGATACGGCGGTAAGTCGGCGCCGCTTAGCTCGGGCACAGCAGTGTCTGGCCGCTCGTGCCCGAGTGAAGCGCCGATCAGGATTAGAATGAGCATGTGATCCTCGATAGATGGGCCGCTATCGGCGGCAAGACGGCCATCTCAACGGGCAAGCTGTGAGAGCCCGCCAACGGCTGCCGGTGTTTTGAGCAATCGAGGCACTGCCGGCTATTCCTCGTCGCGGGTATCCCGAAGGTCCGCCGCGCGCGGATGTGATGCGTTATTTGGTTCGGTAGCCCTTGGCTTGCAGGGCCTCAAGATCGTCGTCCGTCAGGCCGAGTTGGCGTGCCTTCGCAAGAGCTGCTGCCTTGCGCGCGTTCGCTTCGTCTCTCAACTTGTCATCTTCGCTTGGTGGCTCAATGCTGACCGGCGCACACCAGTGGCCGCCATGCTTTACAGCCTCAAAACGCCTGCAGTCGGCATCGCTGCCCATGACGCCTCGATTCTTTGCCAGGCGCGCCGCAGTAGCCACTGAATCGGCGTAGGCAATCGGTACCTGGTGTCCGCGACCTTCTGTTAGGTCGGTGTTCGTCCAAACAACGTAAATCGTCTTGGTTTCACTCATATCGCGCTCCTTCCTGTCCCGACTCATGCGGCCAGCAGCCCGTCTTGGATTCTCTGAATCCGTACAGCCGTCTGCACTCTCGGCGCGTCCGGGCGGCGCACTGGCTGAATCTGCTGGACGTTGCCGCCACCGATCAGCAGGGCCACCATCAGCGGGGCGATGATTCCGCGTCGCATGGCCTCAAGGCACAGGCCGCGAATGGTGCGCTGCATGCCCAGCTTGAAGCGCGCCGTGTCCAGCTGCTTCTTGATCGTCGAAGGGCTGCAATCCATGCGGCGTGCTATCTCCTTCGCCGTCATGTCCTTCGCCGCGTAGATCG
>NZ_RFFL01000018.1 GCF_003696285.1 Stutzerimonas nitrititolerans | reverse complement strand
AATTCGCCACCGATGTAGTTGCCGTAGCGCGGCTTGAGGGAAACGACGGCGCCTGCGGTACCGGGTTGGGCGTAGATCATGATGGGCCTCTCTTTCTTCTGCGTGTCAGAGCCTGCGCCAGAACGGACGCAGGGCATGAGCCGATCTTAGGCAGCGCCCACCGCCCTCGGTATGCACCCATGGCAGCGGAGGGTTCCTCATTTGGTAGTAGATGCCAACGGGTTCAGGGGCGCTTCGATTCGCTGCGGCTGATGCACGCGGACGCCAGGCTGAGCAGCAAGAGCGTGCTGCGCAACATGTTGCACAGCCGAGAGGTTTTCCATGAGCAAGCGCACAAACAAGCCAGCCTTCGGTTGTCTTCGGGGTCCGGTTGCCGTGCAATGATGCGCTCACGCTCGGACAAGGATGTCGCTCATGCAAGGAAAGCCTGCCGCCCGGGTCTCGGACCCAACTGCCTGCCCGGTATCGGGCCATGGCACCAGCCCCATCGTCTCCGGCTCGCCCGATGTCTTCTTCGACGGCCTGCCGGTGGCACGCCAGGGGGACCCCTCCGCCTGCGGCGGCACCCTGTCCGGAAATCTGGTACCCAACGTTTTCATCAACGGCTTGCCCGTGGCCACGCTCGGCAGCATTGGCAGCCATGGCAATGTGATCATCGGTGGCTCCGGCACGGTGATCATCGGGACGGTGCATACCGCCGCGCCGGCGTCCTCCATCTCCTCGCCGGTTGCAAAGCCTGGGCTCTGCCTGCCCTGCCTGCTGGCAGCCGCGGCGCGCAATGACGCCTTGGTGCCTCTGGAAAGCCTGGTAGCCAAGCCGTGAAGCCAGCCTCTGTGGTTCGCTCGATCGAAGAAGCACTGCGTCTGGGGCGGGCGCATTCACCAAACCTGCTGCTCTATGCGCTAATCGACGGCGCTCGCTATCGAACCCTCGGTGACCGACTCGATCGCGAAGCCGGTCTGCACTGGCAGTGGCTGCTGGCGGGCACCGAGCTGAACGACCTTCGACAGGCCGGCCCCGCCCTGGTCCGGATGGACCAGGCGAACGCATTCAGGGACTGGCTGATCACCCGCGACCGCAAGACTCCGCTGGTGTCCTGGCTGCTGAGCGACATCGACTTCGAGGCATTGGCCCGTCATCTGGGCGACCAGCTGTTCGTTCGGATGCCCGATGGACGGCGCGCCCTGTTTCGCTACTACAACCCGCTCGTGCGTCGCGCGCTCGAAAACGTGCTCTCGGGCGAGCAACGCGCGCAACTCATGGCACCCATTCCCTACTGGCTGACCTGGCAGCCCCTTGAGGATCGCTGCTTGGTCATCGATGCACAGGGGTGGCGTGATGCTTGAGTTATCCACCAAGCAGCTGACCGAGCTCGAAGCGGTGCGCCGCGACGAACTCATCGAGAAGCTCTTGCTTGAGGTTCGCGCGCAGGATCCGGACTGGTACGACCGTCATGGGTTGGCCGGCGGCATCAGCTACCTCGCCGGTTATCGGCGGGACGCTGAAACGCTCGGCCTGACCGAGCGCCAATCCATCGAGGATTTCATGCGCTACGGGATGATGTTTCCCGGCTTCAACCGCGAGCAGGCCTTCGTGGAATGGATGGCACGCCCGAGTGCGGACGATCCGGATCAGCGTTTTCGAGACTACCAGCGCGTCATGGAATTCGTGTGGCAGCTGAAGCACGGAGCATGGCAATGACAAGGAGTCGCTCGACATGACAGGTTTGATTTCGGGAGCCGGCGCGACGCTGGGCAACCCAGGGGGTGCGGCCATGGGCCTGCGGGCTGCGCCACGATTCGGACCCGGGCTCCCTCTGGCGCGCCCGCCCCTGCCCCGCTTTCCGGTGCCACCGGCTCGGCCGGCACCACGCTCGCTACCCGAGGCCTTGCCCCAGTCCGGAGCGCGTCTGGTGCCACGCCCCATTCCTCAACCGCAGGTCATGCCGCAGACTCGGACGAAGGACGACGCTCGGGAAGGCACACGGGATTGCGATGCACAGCGAGACCGCGAATGCGTGGGTTGCCCGCCCACCGAAGGCATGATGTCCGTGCCCAACGATGGCAAGGGCCACTCCATGTCCGATCTGTCGTCGCGCTACCAGGGATGGGTGACGGGTTTCGCGCCCCCTTACGAATGGCGATGGAACGCCACCTGGTGGGACGGTTTCGACGAGCCGCGCTGCACGGCTCGAAGCTAAGGCCAACTATGCCTTCATGTTCGTTCCGGTCGTGGGCATTCCGAAGCCTTGGGCACCAGTGAAGTCGGTCCTCATTGACCCGGCACGTCGACACTCGGCGAAGGCTCGGCCAACTCCGCCAGTAAGAGTGGAATGGCACTTTCTGCAACGCATTGTCTATGAGTACTGCTCGTCACAATATCGTCGGTCGGGCTTGGTGAATCTCAACGCATTCTGGAATCCGATGCCCGACACCCCGGAATATGACGACTATCGTGAGCAGCGAAGCCAGGAGCAAAGGGAACTAGAGGACTATTACCGTAGCAATCCCGATTTGCTGGCTTAAGTCTTGAGGTAATTGATGAACAACTTTCAATCCTTCGTCTTCCAGATGCGCTTCGACAAGCAAGCCATCTCGAAGGTATCGCATGACGAACAGATAGAGCGGATATTCCGTTATCTACACGCGCTGGGCGAATTGCGCCCGTTATTGGGCCGCTGGTTCTTGCAAGCAGACTCCTTGTCTGAAGCGCTCAGTCTGAACGTCATGAACGCCCCACATCTGCTGGAGCAGGCGGTCACCAAAAACTTCGATGCGGATTTCCCCGCCTGGCTTTCCCTTTCGGTCTGGAATGGCGAACAGAACCCCCTGAAGGGGGGACTTTCATTCCAGTACGACGCTCATGATATGGAGTCGGTGGCGAGCATGGGCTTCGAAGATGCCGGTGCCTTGGTTATGGCACTGGATGATCCTCAACCGATACTGTTGGCCATGATGCGCATCGCGGTTTCGATTTGGCCTGAAATCGACTGGGGTGTGATCGCTCCCGAGGAATACTACCTGGATGGCAAGGTTTTCCCGGACCGACAAACGATCGGCTGGATCGGTTTCTGCCCACATGCCCTGCACCCACGCGACTATCCCGACGCAACCAAGCTGGTCGAGCTACCCGGCAGGGGTACCCTGGTCGTGTCCTGCCCCGAGGTGATGGACCCTGCCAATCGCGAGCACTTCAGGGCGGTAGGCACGATCGACACCAAGCTGGTGGAGCTTGGTTACTTGCCGACGTTCAACAATTGACGCCGCCCCTTGGTAAGCGAAAACTGAGAGAATATCCCATTGCCAAACTCTCTGTTCAGGTAGCCATGAACGCAACCGAGACCTAAACGTATCCAGCTGCCGACGCAACAAGCCAAAAGTTCGTATTTCGTCGCGAGCTACATTGCCTGCTAGCGCCGTTTGCCCTGGATGCCCCTAAGAGCCGAGCCTGTTCTTGCGCAATTGAGTTATTCGCCGCTCGTTTGAAACCTTCCCCCTTCACGTCTCGTGCTTTACCTCGTGCAAAACGGCCCCCGCGTACCGCGAACAAAACATCAAAAAACCGACAAATAGCCACCCAAAAAACCGGCCAGTTTGACCGGTTATGCGTATGCGCAATTGACCAGAAACAAGAACGACAGAGCGCATCGAAAATATTTTCGCAAGGCAAAAAAAATCCTACCAAATGCCCGCAAAACCGACCCCAAAGTCCTATTAGTCAAGCCGTTCCAAGCACCTAGCTTCGAGGTGCAACACCGCTGTTCCGAAAACCAACCGAGGAGAAATGCCATGCAGTGGATCGATCCCGACTTCTGCGACCTTCGTCTGGGCTTCGAAGTCACCGCGTACGTCTACGTACGCTGAGCCTGGGCCGGCGCGGCGGTTTATGACCGTCGCGCCGGTCAGCGAGGAAATGGACATGACAACGAACATATCGCCGACCTGCCGTTACGAGATCCGCCCACCCTTCCTGTTCCGCTGGGAGGAGTCGCAGCAGGCCCACGTGCTGCTCTACCCCGAGGGCATCGTCAAGCTCAACGCCACCGGCGGCGAAATACTGAAGTGCTGCGACGGTAGAACCAGCGTTGCCGAGCTGATCGAGCAGCTGGCGCGCCGCTACAACGCATCCGATATCGACGCCATCAGCAAGGGCGCCCTGAATTTCCTGGAGGTGTCCCATGGCAAAGGCTGGATCCGAGCCAAGGCTTGATGGCAGCGGCAACCCGGTCTGGCTGCTGTTGGAGCTGACCTATCAATGCCCGCTGCAATGCGTGTTCTGCAGCAACCCGCGCAACTTCGCCGATTACCGCCAGGACGAGCTGAGCACGGCCGAATGGATCGACGTGATGGCCCAGGCGCGCGCCATGGGTGCCATGCAGATCGGTTTCTCCGGCGGCGAGCCTACCCTGCGCAAGGACCTCGAGACGCTGGTCGCCGAGGCGGACCGCATGGGTTACTACAGCAACCTGATCACCTCCGGCATCGGCCTGACCGAAGCGCGCCTGCGCGCGCTGAAGGAAGCCGGCCTGCGGCACATCCAGCTCGGTTTCCAGTCCACCGACCGCAACGTCGCGCACCAATTGGCCGGGGTCGACGCCTGGGAGCGCAAGCTGCGCATGGCACGGCTGATCAAGTCGATGGATTTCCCCATGGTGCTCAACGTGCCGATCACCCGGCAGAACATCGGCCAGGTGCCGGACATCATCGAGTTCGCCGTCGAACTGGGTGTCGAGTATCTGGAGCTGGCCAACGTGCAGTATTACAACTGGGCGCTGCTCAACCGCGACGCCCTGATGCCCACCCACGCCGAGCTGCAGCGCGCCGAGGATCAGGTGCAGCAGGCGCGTGAGCGCTACAGCGATCGCCTGACGATATTCTTCGTCATCCCCGATTACTACGAAGGCCGCCCCAAGGCCTGCATGAACGGCTGGGGCGCCATCCACGTGACCATCGCGCCCAACGGCGACGTACTGCCCTGCTCCCAGGCCAGCAACTTCAAGAACCTGACCTTCCCCAATGTGCGCCAGCAGCGACTGGAGCGAATCTGGCACGACTCGCCGGTGTTCAACCTCTACCGCGGCGACGCCTGGATGCCCGAGCCCTGCCGCAGTTGCGATGAAAAGGAGAAGGACTTCGGCGGTTGCCGCTGCCAGGCCCTGCTGTTGACCGGCAACGGCGCCAACGCCGACCCAGCGTGCAGCAAGTCGCCGCACCACCAATTGATTCGCCAGGCTGTCGAGCTGGCGCAGAGTGCCACGCAACCGCAAGGCACGCTGATCGCCCGCCACGCCAGCCAGGGGGTGGAACTTGAAACCGCCCCATGACTCGTTCGGCGGCACCGTCAGCACAGGTCTCGTACTGACGCTCGGCTGCTATCTGCTGCTGCGCGTGCTGATCTAGGAGGCACCATGCAGTTGCCCGTCCTCGATGTGCTGGCCCGTTATGCACACCTGCTGTTCGCATTGGTGTGGATCGGCCACAACTACGCCAATTTCATCCAGAACCCGCGCTTCGTGCCGCTGCAGAACGGCATCGACACTGCCACGCTGAACCATGACCTGGAGGTGCGGATGAAGCGCGAGCACGGCATCTTCCGCTACGCCTCGCTGGTGGTCTGGGCGTCGGGGATGTTCATGCTCTGGCAGCGCGGCTGGCTGGTCGATGCGCTGCTGCTGCAAGGCCCGCTGGCGGTCATCGGCCTCGGTGCCTGGATCGGTACGGCGATGCTGCTCAACCTCTGGCTGGTGCTCTGGCCGCACCAGAAAAAGCTGCTCGGCTTCGTTCCGGCGACGCTGGAGGAGCGCGTGCGCTGCTCGCGGATCACCTTTCTCTCCTCGCGCAGCAACACCATCCTCTCCTTTCCCTTGCTGTTCCTGATGGCGGCCGGCGGTCATGGCCTGCACCTTTTCTGAACGACTCGCCCCTTGCAGCTTCGCCGCCGGCCCGGCGATGCTGCCGCGCGAGGTGCTGGCACAGATCCGTGAGGACCTGCCGGACTGGCACGGCAGCGGCTTTTCGCTACTGGAACAGTCCTTTACCGGTACCGCCTTCAAACAGCTGATGGCCGATACCGAACAGGATCTGCGTGCGCTGCTGGCGATTCCGCACAACTACCGGGTGCTGTTCATGCAGGGTGGCGCCTCGGCGCAGTTCGGCCTGCTGCCGCTCAACCTGCTGGAACCGGGGCAATCAGCCGATTATCTGGAAAGCGGCCTCTGGGCGCACAAGGCGATCGGCGAGGCGCGCCGGCACGCACCGGTGAACGTCGTCGCCAGTGGCGCAGCCGGTGGCTTCACCGCTTTGCCGCCCGTCGCAGGATGGCGATGCAACCCGTACGCCGGCTATTGCCATATCACCAGCAACGAAACCGGCAACGGCCTGCAAATGCCGGGCTTCCCCGAACTGCCGGTGCCGCTGGTAGCGGACACGACGTCGGACTTCCTCACGCGACCGATTGCCGTCGAGCGCTTCGGGCTCATCTACGCCAGCGCACAGAAGAACCTCGGCGTAGCCGGATTGTGCCTGGTGATCGTTCGCGAAGATCTGCTCAGGCCACCGCGTCGCGGCCTGCCCTCGGCGTTCAGCTACCAGGTGCAGGCCATGCAGCAGAGCCGCTTCAACACGCCACCGACCTTCGCGCTGTATGTCGCCGGGCTGATGCTGCGCTGGATCATTCGCCAGGGCGGGCTGACGCTCATGGCGGCACGCGCCCGAGAGAAGAGTCGCCGGCTATATGAGTGCCTTGACAGTCATGACTTCTATCGCTGCCCGCAGGTCGCGGCGGATCGCTCGACTATCAATGTCTGCTTTCAGCTCGAGAACCCCGGCTTGCTCGATGATTTCTTCCATCAGGCCGCACGAAACGGGCTGCACGACCTGCAAGGCCACAGTGCGGTTGGCGGCGTACGGGCCAGCCTGTACAACGCCGTGGAGATGGCGGCCGTCGAGCGGCTGGTGCATTTCATGAACGACTTTGCGCACCACCATGGCTGAAATCACGGCGTTGCGTACGTTGCACAACCGGCTGCAGCAACGCCTTGCGCTGGACCTCGCCCAGGCCGCAAGTCGCATTCCGGCTTTCGCGGCACCCGGCCAGCCGGTACGGGTGATGGAGCTGGAGTTTCCCTCCCCGCTGGGCATCGCCGCCGGTTTCGATCGTTACGGCCACCTTGGCCGCCGTGCCTCGGCGCTGGGCTTCGGTTTCAACGAGATCGGCAGCCTCGGCCCGGCCGACATGGCACGACTGCGTTCGCCTGCCAGCAGCGGCTCGGCCCGGCTGGGCATCAATCTCAGCCTGGACGCCAGGCATTCGGCAGAGGAGCTCGGCGCCATGTTCAGGTCGGCCTGGAAACAGGCGGATTACCTGGTCGTCAACCTGATCGGACCGACCAGCGAACCCTTGATGCAGCGGACGGAGCGACCACGCCTGCGCCGGTTGCTCACGGCGCTACGGCACGAAACACACACCTCGAATCTGTCCGGCACACGCAGGGTGCCGCTGGTTGCCAAGCTGCGCAGCCTGCCGCAGCAGCCTCCGCTGGAACTGGCCGAACTGCTGCTGGAGCTGGGTTTCGACGGCCTGCTCGCCGCCCATGATCCAGGCCCGCCGGCCACCCGCCAGCGCTACCGTGACTGGCAGCACGACATGCAGCAGGCCCAGGCCTGCCGGCAGCTGGAGCAACTTCACCGCCTGTGCGGCCACGACCTGGCGCTGATGTCCGTCGGCGGCATCCAGACCGCGGCACATCTGCGAGCACGCCTGGAAGCGGGCGCCGAGCTGGTACAGGTGCATACGGCGCTGATGCATCAGGGTCCCTGGCTTGCGCGCGGTTTGCTGGCAAGGGATTCCGAGCGTTCGTGATGCGCCCGACGATGTTCCTGGACGCATGACGGACGAAGAGCTGGCCGTATCCATCGCCGTCACCTACGCCTGCAGCAATGAAAACATCGCCAACCATCATCGCCGATGATATTCACCTTTGCCTCGTTCGATTTCTGCTGCACGGCACGACCGCGCAGACTCCCGCCCATCGATAAATCCGAGTTGTGGAGTCAAGCATGGAATCTTCCCTCAACGCCTTGCGTTTCCCTCTGGTCGCGCTGGTCATGATCGTCGCCGCCGGGTGCGGCAAGGCGCCCGAGGCCACGCAGTCGGCAGCCGCGCCACCGGCAGTCAGCGTCGCCCAGGTCATCAAGCATCAGGTCACCGAATGGGACGAACTCACCGGACGTCTGGAGGCGCCGGAATCCGTGGAAATCCGCCCGCGCGTCTCCGGCTTCATCGACAAGGTGGCGTTCGAGGAAGGCGCCCTGGTGAAGAAAGGCGACCTCTTGTTCCAGATCGACCCGCGTCCCTTCGAGGCGCAGGTCAAGCGCTTGGAAGCCGAGCTGCAGCAGGCCCGCGCGATCCAGCAGCGTACTGCCAGCGAGGCCCAGCGGGGCGAGCGGCTGCGCGTCAACAACGCGATTTCCGCCGAACTGGCCGACGCACGGGTCAGTGCCGCCAGCGAGGCGAAATCCGCGGCGGCGGCGATCCAGGCGCAGCTGGAGGCAGCAAGGCTCGATCTTGGCTTCACCCGCGTCACCGCACCCATCGATGGCCGCGTGGGACGTGCGCTGATCACCGCCGGCAACCTGGTCAACGCCGGCGAAGCGCTGCTCACCACACTGGTTTCCACCGACAAGGTTTATGCCTACTTCGAGGCCGACGAGCGCACCTACCTGAAGTACCGCGAGTTGGCCCGCGAGGGCGCGCGCGGCGAGACGACGCCGGTGTACCTCGGCCTGTCCAGCGAGGACGGCCATCCGCACCTGGGCCGCATGGACTTCATCGACAACCAGGTCGATCCGCACACCGGCACCATTCGCGGCCGCGCGGTGTTCGACAACCGCGACGGCCGCTTCACCCCCGGGCTCTATGCGCGGCTGAGGCTGGTCGGCAGCGCCACCTACGATGCAGTGCTGATCAAGGACGTGGCCGTGGGCACCGACCTGGGCAAGAAGTTCGTGCTGGTGCTCGGGGAGGACGGCAAGGTCGATTACCGCTCGGTCGAACTGGGACCGAAACTCGAAGGCCTGCGCATCGTCCGCAACGGCCTCGGTGAAGGCGAAACCATCGTCGTCAACGGCTTGCAGCGCATCCGCCCGGGCAATGCGGTCGAGCCGCAGAGCGTGCCGATGGCCGACGCCGATACCCTCGCCGCGCTGCAGGAACAGCACCGAGCTATCAGTGCCGCGCTCAAGCCGCAGGTGGTGGACCGCAGCATGCCGCAGCCGCCCAGCACCTGAGCCCGGCGCTGCGCCAGCAGTCGCGCCGCACCACACAACAACAGATTCCGCCAGGGTGCGTGATGCGCACCCTCTCCCCCGGAGTGCGTCATGAATTTCTCGCAATTCTTCGTCAAGCGGCCGATTTTCGCCGCCGTGCTGTCGCTGGTGATCCTCATCGGCGGCGCCATCTCGCTGTTCCAGCTGCCGATCAGCGAATACCCGGAAGTCGTCCCGCCCACCGTGGTGGTGCGTGCCGAGTTCCCCGGCGCCAACCCCAAGGTGATCGGCGAAACCGTCGCCTCGCCGCTGGAACAGGCCATCACCGGCGTCGAGGGCATGCTCTACATGTCGTCCCAGGCCACCGCCGACGGCAAGCTGACGCTGACCATCACCTTCGCCCTCGGCACCGACCTGGACAACGCCCAGGTGCAGGTGCAAAACCGCGTGACCCGCACCATGCCGAAGCTGCCCACCGAGGTGCAGCGCATCGGGGTTACGGTGGACAAGGCCTCGCCGGACCTGACCATGGTGGTGCACCTGACCTCGCCGGATAACCGCTACGACATGCTCTACCTTTCCAACTACGCCGCGCTCAACGTCAAGGACGAGCTGGCGCGACTGGACGGCGTGGGCGACGTGCAACTGTTCGGCATGGGCGATTATTCGCTGCGCGTCTGGCTCGACCCGAACAAGGTCGCCTCGCGCAACCTCACCGCCAGCGACGTGGTCGCCGCCATCCGCGAGCAGAACCGCCAGGTCGCCGCCGGTGCCCTGGGCGCGCCGCCGGCGCCGGGCGCCACCGATTTCCAGTTGTCGATCAACACCCAGGGGCGGCTGGTCGACGAGGAGGAGTTCGAGAACATCGTGGTGCGCGCCGCCGAGGACGGCGAGATCACCCGCCTGAAGGACATCGCCCGCATCGAGCTGGGCTCCAGCCAGTACGCCCTGCGCTCCTTGCTCAACAACCAGCCGGCGGTCGCCCTGCCGATCTTCCAGCGCCCGGGCTCGAACGCCATCGCCATCTCCGACCTGGTGCGCGAGCGCATGGCCGAGCTGAAGCAGGAATTTCCCGAGGGCGTGGATTACGAGATCGTCTACGACCCGACCATCTTCGTCCGCGGCTCCATCGAGGCGGTGGTGCACACCCTGCTCGAAGCCATCGTACTGGTGGTGCTGGTGGTGATCCTGTTCCTGCAGACCTGGCGCGCCTCGATCATCCCGCTGGCGGCGGTGCCGGTGTCGCTGATCGGCACCTTCGCGGTGATGCACCTGCTCGGCTTCTCGCTCAACGCGCTGTCGCTGTTCGGCCTGGTGCTGGCCATCGGCATCGTGGTGGATGACGCGATCGTCGTGGTGGAAAACGTCGAGCGCAACATCGGCCTCGGCAAGTCGCCGGTGGACGCCACCCGCCAGGCAATGAAGGAAGTCACTGGGCCGATCGTCGCCACCGCCCTGGTGCTCTGCGCGGTATTCATTCCCACCGCGTTCATTTCCGGCCTCACCGGGCAGTTCTACCAACAGTTCGCGCTGACCATCGCCATCTCCACGGTGATCTCGGCGTTCAACTCGCTGACCCTGTCGCCGGCATTGGCCGCCACCCTGCTCAAGGCCCACGATGCGCCGAAGGACGGCTTTTCGCGCCTGCTCGACCGCTTGCTCGGCGGCTGGCTGTTCCGTCCGTTCAACCGCGTCTTCGACCGCGCCAGCCACGGTTATGTCGGCGTGGTGCGGCGCATCCTGCGCGCCAGTGGCATTGCCCTGGTGGTCTACGTGGGTCTGGTCGGCCTCGGCTACCTGGGCTTCGCCAGCACGCCGACCGGCTTCGTCCCGCCGCAGGACAAGCAGTACCTGGTCGCCTTCGCCCAGTTGCCGGACGCCGCCACCCTCGATCGTACCGAGGCGGTGATCCAGCGCATGTCGGAAATCGCCGGCAAGCACCCGGGCGTGGAGAACACCGTGGCCTTCCCCGGCCTGTCGATCAACGGATTCACCAACAGCCCGAACAGCGGCATCGTCTTCACCCCGCTCAAGCCCTTCGACGAACGCAAGGACCCGGCCCTCTCGGCCAATGCCATTGCGGCCGACCTCAATGGCCAGTTCGCGCAGATCCAGGACGCCTTCATCGCCATCTTCCCGCCGCCGCCCGTGCAGGGCCTGGGCACCATCGGCGGCTTCCGCGTGCAGGTGCAGGATCGCGGCAACCTCGGCTACGAGGCGCTCTACAGCGAAGTGCAGAACGTCATCGCCAAGAGCGCGGACTATCCGGAACTGGCCGGGCTGTTCACCAGCTACCAGGTCAACGTGCCGCAGGTGGACGCCGACATCGACCGCGAGAAGGCCAAGACCCACGGCGTGGCCATCGACCAGATCTTCGACACCATGCAGGTCTACCTCGGCTCGCTGTACGCCAACGACTTCAACCGCTTCGGCCGTACCTACCAGGTCAACGTTCAGGCCGACCAGAGGTTCCGCCTGGCGCCCGAGCAGATCGGCCAGTTGAAGGTGCGCAACGACCGCGGCGAGATGGTCCCGCTGTCGACCTTCGTCAAGGTCAGCGACAGCGCCGGCCCGGATCGGGTGATGCACTACAACGGCTTCCTCACCTCCGAGATCAACGGCGCCGCCGCGCCGGGCTACAGCTCCGGCCAGGCCGAGGCGGCCATGGAGCGCCTGCTGCGGGCCGAGCTGCCCAACGGCATGAGCTTCGAGTGGACCGAGCTGACCTACCAGCAGATCCTCGCCGGCAATACCGCGATATTCGTCTTCCCGCTCTGCGTGCTGCTGGCCTTCCTGGTGCTGGCCGCCCAGTACGAGAGCTGGAGCCTGCCGCTGGCGGTGATCCTGATCGTGCCGATGACGCTGCTCTGCGCGATCGCCGGGGTGATCCTGGCCGGCAGCGACAACAACGTATTCACCCAGATCGGCCTGATCGTGCTGGTGGGCCTGGCGTGCAAGAACGCCATCCTGCTGGTGGAGTTCGCCAAGGACAAACAGGAGGAAGGCATGGACCGCCTCGCCGCGGTGCTGGAAGCCTGCCGCCTGCGCCTGCGGCCGATCCTGATGACCAGCTTCGCCTTCATCATGGGCGTGGTGCCGCTGGTGCTGTCCAGTGGCGCCGGCGCCGAGATGCGCCATGCCATGGGCGTCGCGGTGTTTTCCGGGATGCTCGGGGTGACCTTCTTCGGGCTGCTGCTGACCCCGGTGTTCTATCTGGTGATCCGCGCCTTCGTCGAGAAACGCGCGGCGCGCAAGGCGGTATTCAAGGAGATTCGTGCATGAAGTTCTTCGCCCTTCCCCTGCTCGCCCTGGCCGTGACCGGCTGCGCCGTCGGCCCTGACTATCGGGCGCCGCAGCCCGAGCCCGCGCGCATCGCCCATGCCGAGGACAGCGACTACGACCGCTCGCGCTTCGAATCCGCCTGGTGGCATCAGTTCGAAGACCCGACGCTGGACGCTCTGGTCGTACAGGCCCTGGCCGAGAACCGCGAACTGCGCATCGCCTATTCGCGTCTGCGCGCGGCGCGAGCGATCCGCGACGACGACGCCAATGATCGCTTCCCCACGGTCACCGCTGGCGCCAGCGCCGATATCGGCAAGGCACAGCAGCCCGGCGTTACCGAGCGGCAGGTCAATGCCGAACGCTACGACCTGGGCCTGGACATGGCCTGGGAGCTGGACCTGTTCGGCCGTATCCAGCGCCGCCTGGAAGCCAGCGAAGCCCAGGCCGAGGCCGCCGAGGCCGAGCTCTACCAGTTGCAGGTCAGCCTGATCGCCGAGCTGGTCGACGCCTACGGGCAACTGCGCGGCGCCCAGCTGCGCGAGCGCATCGCCCGCGACAACCTGGCGAACCAGCGCAATTCCCACGAACTGACCGAGCAACTGCGCGATGCCGGCATGGGCAGTGAGCTGGACGTGCTGCGTGCCGACGCGCGGCTGGCCGCCACCGAGGCCAGCCTGCCGCAGTTGCAGGCGCAGCAGGCCCGTGCGCGCAACCGCATCGCCACCCTGCTCGGCCAGCGCGCCGACCGGCTCGCGGTGGACCTTTCGCCGCGCGAACTGCCGGCGATCGCCAAGGCCCTGCCGATCGGCGATCCCGCGGAGCTGCTGCGCCGGCGGCCGGACATCCGTGCCGCCGAACGCCAGCTGGCCGCGGCAACCGCCACAGTCGGCGTGGCGACCGCCGACCTGTTCCCGCGAGTGAGCCTTTCCGGCTTCCTCGGCTTCATCGCCGGGCGCGGTTCGCAGATCGGCTCCAGTGCGGCCGAGGCCTGGGGCGTGGCGCCGAGCATCAGCTGGGCGGCGTTCGACCTGGGCAGCGTGCGCGCCCGCCTGCGCGGTGCCGAAGCCGATGCCGACGGCGCGCTGGCGAGCTACGAGCAACAGGTACTGCTGGCGCTGGAAGAGTCGGAGAACGCCTTCAGCGATTACGCCCGCGCCCAGGAACGCCTGCTGTCGCTGCTGCGCCAGTCCACGGCCAGCCGCGCGGCAGCGCAACAGGCGGAAATCCGCTACCGCGAAGGCACGGTGGATTTCCTCGTGCTGCTGGACGCCGAGCGCGAGCGGCTGGCCGCCGAGGATGCCCAGGCGCAGGCGGAAGTGGAGCTGTATCGCGGCGTGGTGGCGCTGTACAAGGCGCTCGGCGGCGGCTGGCAAGCCGAGAGCTGAGCGTTTGGCGCTTGCTGCGAACGTCCGGTGCCCAGACTCCACCGGACGTTCGCCCACAGCAAAAATGTGACTTGATTCCGTTCCCGTCGTGTTGGTCATGCAAAGCGCTTTCGATCGTCATCCATCTTTGGCATAAGGAACGGCTGAAAGTCTAAACGCATCCGGCGGCTGCTTCAGACCGAACGGACGCACTGCCAACCAACCAGAATAAAGAGTCTTTCATGAAACCGATCATTACCCTTGCCGGGCTTGTGCTGGCCGTCGCCAGCGCATTCGCCCAGGCCGAACCCATCGTCATCAAGTTCTCCCACGTGGTGGCCGAGGACACGCCCAAGGGCAAGGGTGCGCTGATGTTCAAGCGCCTGGTCGAAGAGCGGCTGCCAGGCCAGGTATCGGTGGAGGTCTACCCCAATTCGTCCCTCTATGGTGACGCCAATGAACTCGAGGCACTGCGCAACAACGAAGTGCAGCTGCTGGCGCCGTCGCTGGCGAAATTCGAGCAATACACAAAGCAGCTCCAGGTCTTCGACCTGCCCTTCCTGTTCGATGACCTGGACGCCGTCAATCGCTTCCAGAAGCGCGCCAAGGGTCGCCAGCTGCTGCGCGCGATGGAAGACGAGAACATCACCGGCCTGGCCTACTGGCATAACGGCATGAAGCAGCTTTCGGCCACCCGCGCCTTGCGCATGCCCAGCGACGCATCGGGACTCGCCTTCCGCATTCAGCCTTCGGCCGTGCTGGAATCCCAGTTCGCCCAACTCGGCGCGGCGGCCAACAAGATCGCTTTCTCCAAGGTCTTCACGTCGCTGCAGGATGGCACCGTCCAGGGCGCGGAAAACCCCTGGTCGAACATCTACAGCCAGAAGATGCACACCGTGCAGCCCTACATCACCGAAACCAACCATGGCGTGCTGGACTACATGCTGGTCAGCAACACACGCTTCTGGTTCGGCATTCCGCACCAGATTCGCACCGAGCTGGAAGGCATCATCGACGAGGTCACCTACGAGGTGAATCGTGCTGCCGAAGATGCCAACCAGGCCGACCGCGCAAGCATCCTCCAGGCGGGTACTTCTGAAATCATCACCCTGACCCCCGAAGAGCGCGAAGCCTGGCGCGCGAAGATGCGCCCCGTGTGGCAGCAGTTCGGATCGGTGATCGGCGAAGACATCATCAACGCGGCACAGACCGTCAATCGTAAGCAGCGCAACTGACCATCACCCCAACCCTGGGGCCGTTCCCGTTTCGTCAACGGCAACGGACCCAGGCGTCACTCCCGCCCCGCCGCCATCGGCGGCTCTTCCTCCAGCCGATCGCTATGCCAGCCTCCACCCAGCGCGGTGATCAGCTGGACGCTCGACGTCAGCCGGCTGCCCAGCAGCGTCAGGTTGGTGCGCTCATTGTTCAGCGCCGTCGTCTGCACGGTGGCCACACTGAGGAAATCCACGGTTCCGGCGCGATACTGGTTCTCGATCAGGCGTAGCGACTCCTGCGCCGCCTCCAGCGCCTCCTGCTGCACCACCGCTTCCTCCGCCATCACACGCAGCTGCACGAGGTTGTCCTCGACTTCGCGAAAGCTGTTCAGCACCGTCTGCCGATAGCTCGCCACAGTCTGGTCGTAGCTCGCTTCGGCCTGCTCGATCTGCGAGCGGATCAGGCCGCCGTCGAACAGCGTCATGGCGAACTCGGGGCCGATGGACCAGAAGCGGTTGGGCGTCTCGATCCAGTTGTCCAGCGTGCCGCTGCGATAGCCGCCCGCCGCACTCAGGCTCAGGTTGGGAAACCATGCGGTCTTGGCCACGCCAATCTCGGCGTTGGCGGCCATGACGTCACGTTCAGCGGCGGCCACGTCGGGCCGGCGTTCCAGCAGCTGCGATGGCAGCAGGCTGGGAACCTCGGGTAACTGTGGGAGCGCATCGACCTCGGCCAAGGCAAACTCCGCTGGCGGCACGCCGATCAGCACCGCGATGGCGTGCTCCAGTTGCGCGCGTTGGTAGCGGAGATCGATGGCCTGGGCTTCGGTGCTCTTCAGCTGAGTACGCGCCTGAGCGATGTCGGCGCGCCCGACGATGCCGGCACGGTACTGGTTCTCGCTGATGCGCAGCGAGCGCGCATAGGCCTGCACCGTGGCGTCCAGCAGGCGCTGCTGGGCGTCGAGCACCCGCAGTTGCAGGTAGTTCTGCACCAGTTCCGATTGCAGGCTGAGGCGTACCGCTGCCAGATCGGCCGAGCTGGCCTGCATGCTCGCGCGGCTGGATTCCAGCCCTCGACGCAGGCGTCCCCACAGATCCAGTTCCCAGCTGGCGGCGAAACTGAGGTCGTAGCTCTGGGATATGCCCCCGCCGCCCGAACTGGTGACGGTGGAGCCGTCCGGCAACCTCGTGGTGCTGCTGCCCACGCCTCTGCCGGAGCGGGTCTTGCCGGCATTGCCGGTCAGCGACGGGAAGAATCCGGCTCTGGCGCCACGCACCAGCGCCCGGGCCTGGCGATACTGGGCTTCGGCGACCGCCAGATCCTGGTTGGAAAGATTCAGCTTCTCCACCAAGGCGTTCAGTTCGGCATCGTCATACAGCTGCCACCAGGCGTCGCCGAGGAAGTGGTCGGAGGGTGCGGCCAGTTTCCAGCCTTCGGCCTGCTTGAATGCCACCGGGGTCTGCAGCTCCGGGCGCTGGTAGTCGGGGCCGAGGGTACAGGCGCTCAGCGACAGCGCCATGATCAACGCGGGCAAGGGACGCAGGGTGTTCTTCAAGGACAGGGTACTCATAACGGATTTTCCAGGGCGGCATCGGTGCGTATGCCGCGCCAATGATTGAAGCGGTGACGCAGGCGATCCAGATACAGATAGACCACCGGTGTGGTGTAGAGCGTGAGAATCTGGCTCAACATCAGCCCGCCGATGATTGCCAGCCCCAGCGGCTGGCGCATCTCCGCCCCCTCGGCACCGCCCAGCAGCAACGGCAGTGCGCCGAGGATGGCGGCCATGGTGGTCATCAGGATCGGCCGGAAGCGCAGCAGGCAGGCACGGCGAATGGATTCGGCCGGCGCCAGACCGTCGTTGCGTTCGAACTGCAGGGCCAGGTCGATCATCAGGATGGCGTTCTTCTTCACCACCCCGATCAGCAGGAACAACCCGAGCAACGAGATCAGGCTGAACTGGTCGCCGGTGAGGATGATCGCCAGCAGCGCACCAACGCCGGCCGAAGGCAAGGTCGACAGGATAGTGAGCGGGTGAATGTAGCTCTCGTACAGCACGCCGAGCACGATGTACACCAGCAGCAAGGCGCCGAGAATCATCAGCGGCTGCCCTTCCTGGGTCGACTGGAACACGCTGCCGGTGCCACCCAGACGCCCCTGCACGTCAGTGGGCATGCCGATCGCCGCAATCGCACGCTCGATGGCCAGGGTCGCCTGGTCGAGGCTGACGCCCGGCGCCAGGTCGAAGTCGATGTTCTCGGCCGCGAACTGCCCGTCGTGGCTGACGCGGTCTTCCTCCAGGCTCCGTTCGTAGCGCGCGAACGCTGCCAGCGGCACGCGCCGGCCGTCCTCGGTGATCACGCTGATCTGCTCCAGTACCTCGGGATGCTGGGCGTAGGCCGGATCGACCTCCATCACCACTTGGTACTGGTTGAGCGATTCGTAGATGGTGGAGATCTGCCGCTGACTGAAAGCGTTGTTGAGCAGCGTGGTCACGGTGCTCATGTCGATGCCCAGTCGCTTGGCCGCGTCACGGTCGATCTTGAGGCTGATCTGCTGGGCGCCCTCGCCCTCGTTGGCATCGATGCTGGTCAGCTCGGGCAGTTCCATCAGCGCGCGATTGACCTGTGGCACCCAGGTGCGCAGAGCCCCCAGGTCGCTGGCCAGCAAGGTGTAGGCGTATTGCGAGCTGCTCTGCCGGCCGCCACCGAACTGCAGATCCTGGTCGGCCATCAGGAACAGCCGGCCGCCGGGCACCTTGGGCTGGGTGGCGCGAATCCGTTCGATGACCTGCTGCGCGGATATCCGGCGTTCTTCCAGCGGTTTGAGGCGAACGATCATGAACGCATTGTTGATGCCGCCCTGCCCGCCGATGAAACCGGCGACGCTTTCCACCGCCGGATCGGCGAGCACGGCCTTGCGGTAGATCTCCATCTTCGGCTGCATCACCTGGAACGAAAGGCCGTCGTCGCCACGGATGAAGCCGATCAGCTGGCCGGTGTCCTGCTGCGGCAGGAATATCTTCGGCACCTGGACATAGAGCACCACGTTCAGCGCGATGGTCGCCAGCAAGGTGAACAGGGTGATTCGCCGGTGCCGCAGGGCCCAGCCCAGCGAGCGGTCGTAGTGGCGCAGCAGCCACTGGTGTGCATCGTGGCTCCAGCGATGCAGGCGGCCCTCATGCTGCGCATCGTGCGGCTTCAGCCAGCGTGCGCAGAGCATCGGCGTCAGCGTCAGCGACACCAGCAGCGAGACCAGGATGGCCGCCGCCAGGGTGATGGAAAACTCGCGAAACAGGCGCTCGACGATACCGCCCATGAACAGGATCGAAACGAACACCACCACCAGCGACAGGTTCATCGACAGCAGCGTGAAACCCACCTCGCGCGTGCCGATGTAGGCCGCACGCATCGGCGAAACGCCTTCGTCGATGTGCCGGGCGATGTTTTCCAGCACGACGATGGCGTCGTCCACCACCAGGCCGGCCGCGAGGATCAGCGCCATCAGCGACAGCACGTTGAGCGAGAAGCCGAACAGGTACATTACTGCGAAGGTGCCGACCAGCGACACCGGCACCGCCAGCGCCGGAATCAGCGCGCTGCGCAGGTGACCGAGAAACAGGAACACCAGCACGATGACCAGGCCCACGGCGATCATCAGCGTGCGCTCGGCCTCGTGCAGTGTGGCGCGAATCACCGGCGAGCGATCCATGGCCACCGCCAGTTCGACGCTGCCCGGCAGGATGGCCTGCAGCGCCGGCAGTTCGCTGCGAATGCCTTCGATGGTCTCGATGATATTGGCGCCGGCCTGGCGGTTGACGATCAGCAGCACCGCCGGATCGTTGTTGAAGAAACCGTCGTTGTAGCGGTCTTCCACCGCATCGTGCACCCGGGCGACATCGCGCAGGCGCAGGGCGGCGCCATCCTGGTAGCGGATGATCAGCGGCAGGTAGTCGGCGGCGCTGTGCAACTGGTCGTTGGCGCGGACCTGCCAGTGGCGCTCCGCGTCCTCGACCATGCCCTTGGGACGCCGCACGTTGGCCGAGGCGATGGTCTGGCGCACTTCGTCGAGCGAGACGCCGTACTGCTCCAGTTGTTGCGGTTGCAGCTCCACGCGCACCGCCGGCAACGAACTGCCACCGATCTGCACCTCGCCGACACCGGGAACCTGCGACAGCTTCTGCGCGAGGATGGTCGAAGCGACGTCGTAGAGCTGGCCCTTGTCGAGGCTTTCCGAGGTCAGCGAAAGCACCATGATCGGCGCCTGTGCCGGGTTGACCTTGCGGTAGGTCGGCATGCTGCGCATTCCGCTGGGCAACAGGTTGCGCGCGGCGTTGATCGCCGCCTGCACCTCGCGGGCGGCGCCGTTGATGTCGCGGTCCAGATCGAACTGGATGGTGATGCGCGTCGAACCCTGGCTGCTGCGGCTGCTCATCTGGCTGACCCCGGCGATGCTTCCCAGGGAGCGTTCCAGCGGAGTGGCCACGCTGGACGCCATGATCTCCGGGCTGGCGCCCGGCAGGCTGGCCTGCACGGTGATCACCGGAAAATCCATGTCCGGCAGCGGCGACACCGGCAGCAAGCCGAAGCTCACGCCGCCCAGCAGCAGAATCGCCAGGCTCATCAGCATGGTGGCGACGGGACGGGCGATGAAGGGAGCGGAAAGGTTCATAGGCCAGAAGCCGTTCGAGGCTGAAGGCTGGAGGCTGGACGAAGAAAGCCGAGGTACCGGTAATGAGCTTTTCGTTCAGCCTCCAGCCTCCAGCGCTTTTTCGAAGCATTCATGCCTCTGCCCCTTGCCCTACCCCATCCCTCCGAGCAAAGCGATTACCGAGCCGATCGAAGAACAGATAGATCACCGGCGTGGTGAACAGCGTCAGCAACTGGCTGAGCAGCAGGCCGCCGACCAGCACCAGACCCAGCGGCTGACGAAGTTCGGCGCCGGAACCGGACGCGAGCATCAGCGGGATCGCGCCGAACAGCGCGGCCAGGGTGGTCATCAGGATCGGCCGGAAGCGCAGCAAGGCGGCGCGGAAGATGGCATCCCGCGGGCTCATTCCCTGGTGCCGTTCGGCCTCCAGGGCGAAGTCGATCATCATGATCGCGTTCTTCTTGACGATGCCGATCAGCAGAATGATGCCGATGATGGCGATCAGTCCCAGGTCGTTACCGGTCAACAGCAAGGCGAGCAAGGCGCCCACCGCCGCCGAAGGCAGTGTCGAGAGGATGGTGATCGGGTGGATATAGCTCTCGTAGAGCACGCCGAGCACGATGTACATGGTCACCACGGCGGCGAGAATCAGCAGCAGCGTGCTCGACAGCGAAGCGCGAAACGCCTCGGCGGCGCCCTGGAAGTGACTCTGGATGCCGGCCGGCAGGCCGATCTGCGCTTCGACACCCTCGATCACCTCGACGGCCTCGCCCAAGGACACGCCCTCGGCGAGGTTGAACGACAGCGTGACCGCGGGGAACTGGCCGATGTGGTTGATCAGCAGCGGTGCCGAGCGCTGTTCCAGGCGCGCCAGGCTCGACAGCCGCACCGGCGTGCCGCCCTCGCTCTGCACGAAGATCTGTTCCAGCGCCTGCGGCCCTAAGCGATCGCCCGCCTCCGCTTCGAGCACCACGCGGTACTGGCTGGCCTGGGTGAAGATGGTGGATATCTGCCGCTGGCCGAAAGCGTCGTAAAGCGCATCGGTGATGGCGGACACCTCGATGCCCAGGCGTGCCGCGGCGTCGCGATCGATGTCCAGGAATATCTGCAGGCCATTGCTCTGCAGGTCGCTGGTCACATCGGTGAGCTCCGTTCGCTGGCGCAAGGCTTCCACCAGTTTCGGCGTCCATTCCTGCAGCAGCTCGCTATCCGGCGACTCGAGGCTGAACTGGAACTGGGTGCGGCTGACCCTGTCCTCGATGGACAGGTCCTGCACCGGTTGCATGAACAGCTGGATGCCCGGCAGTTTCGCCAGTTCCGGACGCAGGCGATCGATCACCTCGCTGGCCGTGACGTCACGCTCGTCGTGCGGCTTGAGATTGATCAGCACCCGCCCGCTGTTGAGCGTGACGTTGTCGCCGTCCACGCCTATGTAGGAGGAAAGGCTGGCCACCGCCGGATCGGCCAGGATGATCCGGGAAAGCGATTGCTGGCGTTCGCTCATGGCGCTGAACGAAACCGACTGCGGCGCCTCGCTGATGCCCTGAATGACGCCGGTGTCCTGCACCGGGAAGAAGCCCTTGGGCACCGCCAGGTAGAGCAGCACGGTCAGGCCCAGAGTGCCGAGCGCCACCAGCAGCGTCAGCGTCTGGTGTCCCAGAACCCAGGTCAGCCAGCGCGAATAGCCGCCGATCAGCCGCTCGACCCAGTCCGGCCTGGTGCTTTCCTCCTTGGCAGGCTTGAGCAACTTGGCGCACATCATCGGCGTCAGGGTCAGCGACACCACCAGGGAAATCAGGATGGCTACCGCCAGGGTGATGGCGAACTCGCGGAACAGCCGCCCCACCACGTCCTGCATGAACAGCAGCGGAATCAGCACGGCGATCAGCGAGAAGGTCAGCGAGATCAGCGTGAAGCCGATCTGCTTGGCGCCCTTGAGCGCCGCATTCAGCGGCGTCTCGCCCTCTTCCAGATGCCGCGTGATGTTCTCCAGCATGACGATGGCGTCGTCCACCACGAACCCGGTGGCGATGGTCAGCGCCATCAGCGTCAGGTTGTTCAGCGAGAAGCCCGCCAGGTGCATCACCGCGAAGGTGCCGACCAGCGACAGCGGTACGGCTATCGACGGGATGATCGTCGCCGAGAGTTTCTTGAGGAAGATGAAGGTGACCATCACCACCAGAATGGTCGCCAGCATCAGCTCGTGCTGCACATCGGTGACCGCCGCGCGGATGGTCTGGGTGCGGTCGGTGAGAACCACCACATCGAGCCCGGCCGGCATGCTGGCGGAGACTTCCGGCAGCAGCGCCTGGATGCGCTCGACCACCTCGATGACGTTCGCACCCGGCTGGCGCTGGATGTTCAGCAGCACCGCCTGGTTTTCGTTGGCCCAGGCGGCCAGTCGTTCGTTCTCGGCCCCGTCGATGATACTCGCCACGTCGCGCAGGCGCAGGGTCGCGCCCTCCTCGTAATTGAGGATCAGGTCGGCATATTCCTCGGGGCTTTTCAGCTGGTCGTTGGCATCCAGCATGGACACCCGCGTGGGGCCGTCGAAATTGCCCTTGGGCTGATTGACGTTGGCGCTGGTGACCAGGCCGCGCACATCGGAGAGGGTCAGGCCGTAGGCGGCCAATGCCTCGGGATTGACCCGGATACGCACCGCCGGTCGCTGCCCGCCGGCGATGCTGACCAGCCCCACGCCGCTGATCTGCGCCAGTTTCTGCGCCATGCGGGTATCGACCAGGTCATGCAGCTGCGGCAGCGGCAGGCTTTCGGAGGTCACCGCCAGGGTGATCACCGGCGTGTCGGCCGGGTTGACCTTGTTGTAGATCGGTGGCGCCGGGAGATCGTTGGGCAGCAGGTTGTCCGCCGCGTTTATCGCGGCCTGGACCTCCTGTTCGGCGACGTCCAGCTTCACCTCCAGCGAGAAACGCAGGGTGATCACCGAGGCGCCGCCGGAGCTGGTCGAGGACAATTGCGTCAGGCCCGGCATCTGGCCGAACTGACGTTCGAGCGGCGCCGTAACGGCGCTGGTCATCACTTCGGGGCTGGCACCGGGGTACAGCGTGATCACGCGGATGGTCGGGTAGTCCACCTGCGGCAACGCCGCCACCGGCAGCATGCGGTAGGCGATCAGGCCTGCCAGCAGGATGGCGATCATCGTCAGCGTGGTCGCCACCGGCCGCAGGATGAACAGCCGCGAGATGTTCATCGAACCGGGCGCTCCCGGGTTTCCTCGCCACCCACCTTGGGATTGGCCGCGGCTTCTTCGGCCAGCCGGGCCTTGTCCACCACCTCCACCTCGCTGCCATCACGCAGGCGATCGGTGCCTTCCATCACGATCCGTTCGCCTACCGCCAGGCCGCTGGTCACCACCGTGGTTTCGCCATTGCTCGGGCCCACTTCGAGGGTGCGCAATTCGACCTTGCCGTCATCACCCACCACGTAGGCGAAGTTGCCGCGCGCACCGAATTGCAGCGCGGCGGACGGCATCAGAACGGCATCCTGCAGCGTCTGCACACGCAGCCGGACATTGACGAACTGGTTGGGAATGAGCATTTCCGTCTCGTTGTCGAAACGCGCCTTGAGCCGCAGCGTGCCGGTGGTGGCGTCGATCTGGTTGTCCAGGCTCTCCAGCACGCCTTCGCCGAACAGCACGCGCTCGCCGCGGTCCCAGGCCTGCACCGCCAGCTCCTCGCCCTGCCGGAAGCGCTGCAGGACCGGCAGCAGATCGCCCTCGGGCAGGGTGAAGCTGATCGCCATCGGTTGCGTCTGGGTGATGACCACCAGCGGCGTGGTGTCGTTGGCGGCGACCAGATTGCCCTGATCAAGCTGGCGCAGACCCAGGCGCCCGTCGATGGGCGCCTCGATGCGAGTAAAGGCCAGGTTGAGGCGGGCTTCGTTGACCGCGGCACGGTTGGCGGCCAGCGTCCCCTCGTACTGGTTGACCAGCGCCTGCTGGGTATCCAGGGTCTGCTTGGCGATGCTGTCTTCGGCGAAAAGACCACGATAGCGATCCAGATCGAGCTGGGCATTCTTCAGCAAGGCCTGGTTCTGCTTCAGCGTGCCTTCGGCCTGCTGCAGGGCGACCTCGTATGGCCGCGGATCGATGACCGCGAGCAAATCGCCGGCCTTGACCCGCTGCCCCTCTTCGAAACGCACCTCCACCAGTTCGCCGGCCACCCGGCTGCGCACGTTGACCGTATTGAGCGGCGTCACCGTCCCCAGCGCCTTGTAATAGACCTCGAACGCCCCTTGCTTCACCGGCGCCACACGTACGGGCACCGGACCACTGAAGGCGCCGAAACCCGGCCGCCCACCAGGGCCTTGGGACTGTTCGGGTGCGGCGGGCCAGAGCCACCAGATCAGCAGCCCGAGCGCTGCGACCAAGAGAAAAATGATCAGCCAGCGACGGGACGACTGCGCGGAAGAAGAATGTGCCTCGGACATGAACTGGGTTCGCCTGGAAAGGAGCGTGAACCTTAAGCAGTCCGAGCCCTCTCGCAAAGGGGCTTTACTGCATTTTTACGTATCAGCGCATATCCGATGCGAAGGCAGCGGCCCACCGGCTGGAACAAAGCGGGCGGCGTCCAGTCTATGCAAGGTCCGTTGGCTGCATGGACACGGCCGAGTCCGGCCGAGCGCAGGCAGTTGTCATTTGGCAAGCAGATCGAGCACGGATGCGGGTCGTGCCGTTTCAGGATCAAGGAATGAACGCATCACTGATCATACTGGCGCTGACCGTCGCCAGCTTTCTTCTCGGTTTTCTCCGCGACCTGTTCATCGCGCGGGCCTTTGGCCTGAGCTGGCAGGCCGACCTCATCTTCGTCGCGCTGATCCTGCCGATGTTCTTCGAGAACTTCCTCGGCCTGGCCCTGCGCGATGCGATGATCCCCTACCTGCAGAAGCTGCGCAGCCAGTCCGAGGCGCTGTTCGCCTCCGTCGGGCGCATGCTCTATTGGCGGGTGATGGCGCTGGGCGTCGTGGTCAGCGTCATCATCATCGCCGCGAGCCACTGGATCCTCACGCTGCTGGCGCCGGGCTGGAGCGATGCACAGATCGCCAGCGGTCAGTTGGTGTTCTGCGTCGGGGCGCTGCTGGTGGCGGTGCAGGCGGTGCTCTATTGCCAGGGTGCGCTGCTCAACCTGGACAACGTCTTCGTGCTGCCGATGACCCGCACCGTGCTGCTCAATGCCGGCGCGATCATCGGCATCCTGCTGTTCCAGCCGACCGGCATGGTGATCTTCATCGGCATGCTGCTGCCGCAACTGGCACTGATCCTGGCTCAGCATCGACGCATCGGTTATCTGCATGACTCGTCGACGTCCACTGCCCGGGGGCACGGCGGCAAGTTCGGCCTGGCCTTCGCCCCGGTACTGCTGGCCGCGGGCGCGCAACAGGCGTGCATCCTCGCCGAACGCATGTTCGCCTCGTTTCTCGACGAAGGCAGCATCACCATGCTGTCCTTCTCGTTCCGCATCGTGACCATCCCGCTGACGCTCTATGCGTTGTCGATACTGGCCGTGCTGTTTCCACGGTTCGCCTCGAGCTGGAACGACGGCGACCACGACAGCCACGCCGCGGTGATCCGCAAGGGTTTGCTGGCGACCCTGCTGTTCCTGGTGCCGGCGACCGTCGTGCTGCTGTCCTTCCCCGATGCGATCGTCTCGGTACTGCTGGAACGCGGTGCGTTCGGCTCCACGCAAACCGCCGCCACGGCCTCGCTGGTGGCCATCTATGCACTGGGTTTGCCGGCGATGGGCCTGGCACTGCTGTGGGGCCGCGCCCTGCTCGCCCAACATCGGGCCCGCCTGTTTCTGATGGTCACCCTGGCCAGCTCCGCATTGACCATCGGGCTCGACGCCCTGCTCTATCGCACCTACGGCGCCGAAGGCCTGGCCGCGGCCTTCTCCAGCGGCGCGGCCTTGCAGGCGTTGCTCATGGGAATCTTCGTATATCGGGCGTCCCCACGCGGGCTGGGTACGGCATTGCTGCTGCGCTGGCTCGCCACGGCGGCGGTCGTGGCCACGGCACTGCACTGGTTGCCCAAACCTGACGGCCTGCTGCAACTGTGCCTGTACATCGGCATGGCGCTGGCAGGATTCGCCGTGGGGGTCGGCTTGCTGGGCGAGCGCGACCTGTTCAGACCCGGCTATTGGTCGATGCGCGAGGCTTGACCGCACACGCAAAAGAACCGCTGGGCAAGCGGTTCCCTTGCGCTCTGGTTCTTCTTCAGCCGTTCAGGGCCACCCGTGTGAGCTCCAGCGGCACCGTCGCCGCCTCGGCCTGCTGCAACACGATCTCCAGCGCTCGACTCGGCAGAATGTCCACGTCGTCATAGGTGATTATCTGGCCGGGTTCGACGGCACGCTTGAGCGCCGTCTTGCGCAGCAGGCCGATGGGCACGTGGTCGGGATGCTCGGCGAGCTTCACCGCCTCGCCACGGAACTGGAAACCACCGATACCACGTTCGATCAGCTCACCCCCGCGCATGGGCCGCTTGGCGATTGCCGCAACGCCCAGCGTCGGCGCAGTCGAGTTGTTCAGCAGCACGCCACCACCGGCGAGAACCCGGCGCACCGTCTTGCCCACCTCGAGCGAGCACAGGTGGAACGGGCGAATCAAGGTGTAATAGGGACCGGGCCCCAGCTTGAAGTATTCGATCGCCTGCTGCTGTTCGGCATCATGCCGGCAGACCAGGAACACGCCGCCCGCCGGGAATCCGGAGGGAATGACGTAGTCCGTGATGGGTTGGCCCAGGCGCTCGGCCAGCATGCCGAGGACGCTGGCGCTGTCATTCAGGTTGGTCGAAGCGATCCCTTCGAGCCCCTGACGCGTGATGGTCGCCCCCAATCCGTTGCCCACCACCACCTGTTCGATCTGCACCTTGGTGCCATCGGTGAAGGACGTGGTCTGATCGACGCTGATGCCCTGGAGCCGCGCCCAGTAGGCCATGTTCTCGGGCGTTGGATCATGATTCAGATAACCCTTCATGTTGCCGTAGACGAGCGGTTTGAAGCCCATCTGCAGCGCTTCTTCATGCAGCGCTGCAAGCGAACCCGGCTGATCCCCCTCCGCCTCGGTGATGAAGCCTTTGCCGGCCAGGTACGAGCCAGTGGTCACCTGCAGTTCGGCGTTGACCGTGACCACCGGCAAGCCAGCCTCGAAAGCGCGTTCGATGACTTCGGTGCCATGGAAAACATCACCACTGCATTCGACGATAAGGTCGGAATGATCGACCAGGTCGTCGATCGAATGGGTCAGCCGTTCGGCCAGTGGAAAATCGCTGAAGGAGTTGAACGGGCGTCGGGTCAGAATCCGGGAGATTTCCAGGTCCGGATAATGTTGCTTGATCAATCGCAGGAAACCCCGCGCGATCATTCCCGTGCCGGATACACCGATCTTTTTGGAATGCGGGTTGGGCATAACTGAATCCATTCAAAAGGCATCACGTGCTAAGACCGCAACCGGCGTGAAAGATTTTTGTAATCAGGCAACTATCCGCCTGGTCACCGCCGTTGCGAACCGATCGCTGCGACTTGAGGCGCAAACGATTCTGGCAAGCTAATAGCCCGCCAAGACTCCAGCCAATTGATGGCGACAAACGGCAAGGGGATTGCCGACGGTTCTACGTCGCCGGGATTCGGAACAGAAGCGGAAGCGGCGTTCCAGAGCCTCGCCGCTTCCGCAGGTAGCAGTTACTTCAGTGAAGCGATCGCAGCCTCGTAATCGGGCTCGTTACCGATTTCAGCGACCAGCTCGCTGTGCAGTACCTTGTTTTGCTCGTCGATGACCACGACAGCGCGCGCCGCCAGACCCGCAAGCGGCCCACTGGTGATCGCAACGCCGTAGTCCCGCAGGAACTGGCTGCCACGCATGGTCGACAGATTGATGACATTCGCCAGGCCTTCCGCACCACAGAAGCGTGCCTGGGCGAATGGCAGGTCCGCCGAGATGCACACGACGACGGTGTTGGCCAGCTCGTTGGCCTGGGCGTTGAATTTGCGTACTGAGGTGGCGCAGGTCGGAGTGTCGACGCTCGGAAAGATATTCAGCACCTTGCGCTTGCCGACGAAGGATGCCAGCTCGACATCAGACAGGTCGGTGCCGACCAGACGGAACGGTTTGGCCTGCTGTCCCGCTTGCGGAAAGTCGCCTGCAATCTCGATCGGGGTGCCCTTGAGGGTTACTTCAGTCATGTGAACTCCTGATTTTTATAGTGAAGGGCCAGGGGCAGAAACCCATGGCCCAAGGATTATCAGACCGCAGGCGCCAGCCGGTCGCGCGCGAAGTATTCCTTGGTCAGCTTGACCACCACCGGGCTCAGCAACAGCAAGGAGATCAGGTTGGGAATCGCCATGAGGCCGTTGAGCGTATCGGCCAGCAGCCAGGCGAAGTCCAGCTGGGCCACCGCACCGAAAGGCACGGCCAGCACCCAGATCACCCTGAACGGCCAGATTGCTTTGGTGCCGACCATGAATTCCCAGCATTTCTCGCCGAAGTAGCTCCAGCCGAGGATGGTGGTGAAAGCGAAGACCACCAGCGCAACGGTCAGCACCGCTCCACCGATGCCTGGCATGGCCTGCTCGAACGCAGCTGCCGACAATGCCGCACCACTTTCACCGCTGGTCCAGACCCCCGAACAGATGATGGCGAGACCTGTTATCGAACAGATGATGATGGTGTCGATGAAGGTACCCATCATGCCGATGATGCCGGAGCGCACCGAACTGGTGGTGGTGCCGGCCGCCTGGGCGATACCAGCCGTCCCGAGACCCGCCTCGTTGGAGAAGATGCCGCGCGCCACACCGAAACGGATCGCTGCCATGACCGCAGCGCCAGCGAAGCCACCAGTGGCAGCGATCGGCGTGAAGGCATGGGTGAAGATCAGATTGAAGGCGGTGGGGATCGCATCGACGTTGACCACCAGCACCACGATCCCGGCGATGATGTACGCCACGCACATGAAGGGCACCAATGCCGCCGCGACCTTGCCGATACGCTTGATGCCGCCGAGGATGACCAGCCCCACGACTACCATGGTCGCCAACCCGGTAACCCAGAGTGGCACGTTGAACGTCGTCTGCAGCGCATGGGCCATGCTGTTGACCTGCACCATGTTGCCGATGCCGAAACCGGCCAGTCCGCCGAAGATGGCGAAGGCGCCGCCCAGCCAGAGCCACTTCTTGCCCAGGCCGTTCTTGATGGCGTACATCGGCCCGCCGACATGCTCGCCGCGGTCGTCCTTCTCACGGTAATGCACGGCCAGTACCACTTCGCAGTACTTGGTGGCCATGCCCACCAGCGCGGTGCACCACATCCAGAACAGCGCACCCGGCCCGCCGAGGAAGATGGCGGTAGCGACACCGGCAATATTGCCGGTACCGACGGTAGCCGCCAGGCAGGTCATCAGCGCCTGGAAGGGGCTGATCTCGCCTGTCGTCTCATCACCCTTGTCACGGCCTCGCCATATATAGGCGAAGCCAGTGCCCAGACGGCGCAACGGCATGAATTTGAGGAGGATCATCAGTATGAAACCGGTGCCCAGAATCAGCACCAGCATGGGCGGGCCCCAGACGAGGCCGTTGACGCTATTGACGAGGTTATTCAGCAATTCCATTCGAGACACCCTTTATTGTTTGTTCCAGACATCCTGGCCTTGGTGAGTCGAGTGCACGGCTAGCGAGCGCGGCGCGAAGGTACGCAATCGCCAGGCAGAATCGATCCATGCTCTCAGGCTCGGCTACATATACGAGCCATCGGTGCGAGCCGGCCCCATCGGATGCCATGCAGGGAAACGACCGACGGATCGTACCACCGTCCTAAGCGCTGGACGCAAGGTCGTTTTCAGGGTTTTGTCATTGGCGTGTCGACTGGTTTCGATACAGACGCACAAGGAAGGCTTATCGGCGGCTCCGCCCAGGCTCGATCATCGATGTCCTTGGCTCAATGGCAATCCAGGGTATCGGCCAGCACATAGGCCTGGAACGCGACCTCATCAATCCAGAACTGAACCAGCTCCTCCAGCCTGCCCTCGCCTTCCCAGGCCTGGATCAGCGCATCGACACGCGCCCTTAATGCGCCGTTCTCGGTACCGATGCGCAACACCTGCTCTGCGTCCGGCAAGGCAGGCAGCAAGGTGTTGTAGCGCCGCCATTCGGGCAGTTTGGCCATCTCGGCGAGCAGGCGATGGTCGTCGACCACTGCCCTGCACTCACCGAGCTTGAGGCCGATCAGCGCATGGGCGGCGCTGGGGTATTCGCGTGGTTGCGCACCGAAGCGCTGCACGATGAACTGCGTATAAGGGCTTGCAACGGCGATGCAGAAGGGCTGCCCCCGCAGTTGCGGCCAATCGACGGCGCCGCCTTGGTTGGCCGTCAGGGCAGCCGGTACGGCCTGGTAGTAGACCGGCCCGACCTTCGCCGGGCCCAACTGCAGGTCGGCAGCCTCGGAGCGCTCCGCAACGTCCACCGTCTCTTCCAGGGATTCAGCCAGTGCCTGCAACAATGCCGGCTCGAAGCTCTCGCTTTCGCTGCTGGACAGCACGCGATATTCGGGCAAGGCAGCGCGCAACGGCTCGGCGCACGCCAGGCCCGGCGCCAGCAGGGCCGATAGCAAGGCGAGAAACGGCAATGCGCGCATGGCGAGAACCTCAGACGTATTGGTAACGCAGCATCCGTTGCTTGAATTTTTCCAGCACCACCTGATCGATCAGCGTGGCGAGGATGGCGATCACCAGGATGTTCATCATCACGCCGCTCATGTCGGCGATCTCGCCGGAATATGCCAGTGAACGCCCGAGTCCCTGACCGAAGCCGATCAGCATCTCGGCGGAAATCAGCGCCCGCCAGGCGTTGCCGAAGGCCAGCTGGGCACCGGTGATCAACTCCGGCATTACCGCCGGCAGGTAGACGCGGCGCAGCAGCTGCCAGCGCGAAGCACCCATCACCCGCGCGGCCGACACATGCACCGGCTGCACGCTTTCGGTGGCGTTCATCACCGACAGCGCCATGGGGAAGAATGCCGCCAGCGCCACCACCACGATGATCGGCAGGTTGCCGAAACCCATGACGATGAGGAACAGCGGCACCCAGGCGATCGAGGGAATCGACTGCAGAATGACGATGGCCGAGCGCAGGATTTCGCGAAAGAAGAACAGCACCCCGCCGACCAGGCCGAAGCCTATGCCGAACAGCAACGCGAAGCTGTAGCCACTGCCGAGGCGACTCATGCTGCCGTACAGGCCTTCGCGAAACTGCGGTTCTTGCACCGTGGCGAACAGCCGTTCGAGCACCGTGGGGATTCCCGGCATCAGGAACGACGGCAGGCTCCAGGCCGCGGCCTGCCAGATCAACAGGATGAACAGGACCGCCAGCGCTACGGCGAGGTATTTCTTGGGTCCGGTAAGACGACGAGGCTGGCTCATGCCTGTGCAACCTCCGTCTTGATGCCCAGCAGGCGAAGGATCTCGGTGCGCTCGGTGGCGAACGCAGTGAGGTCGTGGCTCTTCTCGCAATGGGTGAAGTTGAAGGTCTTCAACACGCGTGCCGGGCGCGGACTGAACACCAGCACATGATCGGCCAGGTACAACGCCTCATCGACATCGTGGGTCACCAGCAACACGGTGGGCTGGTGCTCCTTGATCAGCTCCAGCAGCACATCCTGCAGTGCCATGCGGGTCAGCGCATCCAGCGCACCGAAAGGCTCATCGAGCAACAGCACCTCGGGTTTGGCAATGAAAGCCCGCGCCAACGCCGTACGCTGGCGCATGCCACCGGAAACCTGATGCGGATAATAGTGCTCGAAACCTTCCAGACTCACCCGCGCCAACCATGCCGCAGCCTGCTCGAAGGCACTGGCCTTGGCCACGCCCTGCAACTCCAGCGCCATGGCGACGTTGCCCTGCAGGCTCAGCCAGGGATAGAGCGCATGCTCCTGGAACACCAGCGTGCGCCGCGGGCTCGGCCCCGGAATCGGCTTGCCATCGGCCAGCACACGGCCCGCGCTCGGGTTTTCCAGCCCGGCCACCAGGTGCAGCAGGGTCGACTTGCCGCAACCGGAAGGCCCGACCAGCGCCACCAATTCGCCTTGGGCGAACTCGCCATTGAACCCCTTGATGACTTCGAGTTGCCCGAAGCGCTTGTCTACTTCTTCAAATCTGAGCTGCATGAAAAACCTGAAAGAACTTCACCGGCAGCAGCCGGCAGAATGAAAGCTGCCCAGCACGTGGCCGGGCAAAGGGTAATTGTTCCGTATTAGAGTTCGCGTGCGTCCTGCCAGGACAGATCCAGGATCGCGCTGGTATCGAACGGCTTGCCGTCGCGGGTTTTCAGCGAACCCAGCTCCTGAAGGATATCGGCCAGTTCCTGGATACGCGCCAGGTCGGCATCGTCCAGTTTGGCGGTGAAGTCCTGGGTCGCGATGGCTTCCTCGATCACCACTTCGCGGGGCAGCTCGCCGCGCTCCAGGGTCTTCAGTGTCGGCTCGGCGATGAAATAATCGGCGATCAGCTTGGCCGCTTCGGCCGGCTGGTTCTCCAACAATTCGATGGCATCACGCTGGGCATCGAGGGATTTCCAGACGGCATCCTTGCGCTTGGCCAGGGTCTCGCCCGAGGTGATCACCACCATGCAGGGGAACGGCCAGACTTCGCCGATCTCGTAGATCTGCTTGACCGGCGCCACCAACTGGGCGATGCGGTCATAGGGTTCGAACAGGAAAGCCGCATCGACCCGACCGGACACCAGCGACTGCACGGCAACCGCCGGACTGACGCCCATGATATTCACATCGCTGGGCTGCAGCCCGGCGGATTTCAGGGTCACACCACGCAGTACCGAATCGGCGGTGCTGCCCTCGCGCTGAGAAGCCAGGCTGTGACCCTTGAGGCCCGCGACGTCTTCGATGCCGGTTTCGTTACGCACCAGGATCGAGTGATAGCCCTGCTGTGCGCCCCCGACCACCTTCAGGTCGGCGCCCTTGGAGGCCCAGGCAACCGCGTTGGTGAAGCCGAGGACACCGGTATCCAGCTGCCCACCGACGATGGCCTTGATCAAATCCGTGCCTGAGCTGAATTCGACCAGTTCGACATCCAGGCCATGCTTCTCGTACAGCTTCGCCTCATGGGCGACCATCGCCTGGGCGTCGTCCATCACGCGAATATAGCCAACCTTGAATTTTTCCTGCGCCTGCGCGACCGCGCTCAGCAGCAACAGAGCGGGAACCAGCCAGAGCCTTGCCTTCATCTTCTACCTCACGTGCACGCTTCGCCGAGACCTTATAACCAAAAGAAAGCACATTATTCTTTTTGGTTATTTATCGTCATTGGCTTAGAACTTTACACGATCTCGTAGGTCATTCGCACCCGTCGCGTTGCCATATGACCCGCATAACCGGTTATAAGCGGAGCCGCTGCTGCGTTAGGTCTGTTCCCGTTTCGTACGCGTCCGCGCCGGAGCATGCGTCCCGCGCCTTGCGGAACGCCGCCCGGCCTGGCGGCATTTGCCGCAGCAACGCGGAGTGCGACGAAACGGAAACAGCCCCTAGAGACTGATGGTCTTGCGCCCGGCCAATGCATGAGCCAGGGTTCCGCCGTCGACGAGATCCAGCTCGCCGCCCAGCGGTACGCCATGGGCGATACGGCTGAGGGTCAGGCCCTTGGGGATCAGCAGTTGCGCGATGTAGTGGGCGGTGGCTTCACCTTCCACGGTCGGGTTGGTGGCGAGGATCACTTCGCTGAACGAACCTGCAGCGACTCGCGCCAGCAATTCCGGAATACCGATGGCCTCCGGGCCGAGACCGTCGAGGGGCGACAGATGCCCCTTGAGCACGAAATAGCGACCGCGGAAGCCGGTCTGCTCGACCGCGAAGACATCCACCGGGCTTTGCACGATGCACAGCAGGCTATCGTCACGGCGTGGATCGGCGCACTGCGGGCACAGCTCCTCTTCGCTCAGCGTCCGGCACTGCTGGCAATACCCCACCTCCGCCATGGCGCGGCTGAGTGCCTGCGCCAGGCGCAGACCACCACTGCGATCGCGTTCCAGCATCTGCAGGGCCATGCGCTGCGCCGTCTTCTGCCCGACGCCGGGGAGAATCCGCAGGGCATCGATGAGTTGGCGGATGAGGGGACTGAAGCTCATAAATAGATGTCGTTATTGAAAAAAGGAAACGGAGCAAAGGGCGTTAAGGCGGCGTGCAGGCAAGGCACGAGGAGGCGTGGGCACCGAAGTCTACTGCGCGTGCCCGCGCCTGCGAGCGACGCAGCCATGCGCGTCGCTTGGGCGGCCCGTTTTAGAAAGGCATCTTGAAGCCTGGGGGGAGCTGCATGCCAGCGGTCATGCCGGCCATTTTTTCCTGGCTGTTCGCCTCGATCTTGCGCACCGCATCGTTCACGGCGGCAGCGATCAGGTCTTCGAGGATGTCCTTGTCTTCCTGCATCAGACTGTCATCGAGACTGACGCGTTTGACGTCGTGGCGACCATTCATCACCACGCTGACCAGGCCGGCACCGGACTGGCCGGTCACTTCGGCGTTCGCCAGCTCTTCCTGCATCTTCTGCATCTTTTCCTGCATCTGCTGCGCCTGCTTCATCAGGCCGGCCATGCCACCTTTCATCATGGAAATCACCTCGGGGTCAATCAGGGTTCGGAATGTTCTACGGGTTCGATGGTGCCTTCGCGTATAACCGCCGCGAACTGTTCCATCAGTTGCTGGACGACCGGATCGGATTGAATCGACTGCTCCGCCGCTCGCTGCCGCTCCGCACGCCGCCGAGCCGCGGCCTGGGCCGGAGTCTCCTGCCGAGGCCTTTCCAGTTCGATCACCAACTGCAACGTTCGGCCGTGATACTGGCTGAGCGCATCGTTCAGACGCCGCTGCTGCGTTGCGTTGAACAAGGCGCTCTGCGCAGGGTCCAGGTGCATCAGCCAGCGATCGTCCTCGACCGAAATCAGCGTGCAGTTCGAGGCGATGCTGCCGGTCAGGCCGGACAGACCAAGCTTGAGATAGATGTCTTGCCATTCGGCCGCCAAACCGGTAGCCGGCTCCATGGCAGGCTCCGGTTCGGCAGTCGACGTTTCGGCCTGAGCCTCGTCCAGACCGTGCAGATAGACCTCGGCCTGGGTTTCGGCTTCGAAATAATCCTCGTCGCTCAGTGGCGGCTCATCATCGTCGTAGTCGTCGGCTGGCACCACCGCGACGGAAGGCTCGGGCAATTCGGCGAGTGCCTCGCCCGGCGTAGCCTGCGCGGATTCTGCGACCGCCACTGCCGGAGCCGCAGGCTCTTCCCAAGGAAGATCGATGGGCGGGGCCACTGTATCGGAGGCCGATTGCGGTGCCGGCTGCTCGGCAACGACCGCTGGCTGCGACATGACCGGCGCAGCAGCTGGTGTCACCGGTGCCGCAGCGGTGACAACCGGCTCGACTACCGGCACTGGCGGCGGTGCTGCCGCAGCGACCGGGGCGGCAGGCCTGGCGGCCACCGGTGCCGCTTCGGAATCAGTCGTGGCCGGGCTGATTCCAAGGCTCTTTAGGGGTGTTCGTGGTGCGCTTTCATCACCGGCCGGACGAAACGCGAGCATCCGCAGCAGAACCATCTCGAAACCGCTGCGCGGGTCGGGCGCCAACGGCAGATCGCGGCGGCCGATCAGGCCCATCTGGTAGTAGAACTGTACGTCTTCGGCGGGCAGCGCCTGGGCCAGCGCCAGCACGCGTTCGCGATCGCCCTGGCCGTTGTCCACCGCCTCGGGCAACGCCTGGGCGATGGCGACACGGTGCAGCACATTGAGTATCTCGGCCAGCACTCCGCCCCAGTCGGGGCCCTGCTCCGCCAGATGTCGCACCGCCTCCAGCAAGGCACGGGCATCGCCTTCCAGCAATGCCTGCAACACGCCATAGACCTGGCCATGATCCAGGGTGCCGAGCATGCTGCGCACGTCCTCGGCGAGCACCTTGCCCTCGCCAAAGGCGATCGCCTGGTCGGTCAGGCTCATGGCATCGCGCATCGAGCCGTCGGCGGCGCGGCCGAGCAGCCAGAGCGCATCCGGCTCGAAGGGTACGTTTTCCGCCCCCAGCACATGGGTCAGGTGCTCGACCACCCTTTCCGGCGGCATGTTCTTCAGCGAGAACTGCAGGCAACGCGAAAGGATGGTGACGGGCAGCTTCTGCGGATCGGTGGTGGCCAGCAGGAACTTGACGTGCGGCGGCGGCTCTTCCAGCGTCTTCAGCAGCGCGTTGAAGGAGTGCGACGAGAGCATGTGCACTTCGTCGATCAGGTAGACCTTGAAGCGTCCGCGGCTGGGCGCGTACTGCACGTTGTCCAGCAGCTCGCGGGTGTCTTCGACCTTGGTGCGGCTCGCGGCGTCGACTTCGATCAGGTCGACGAAACGGCCTTCGTCGATCTCACGGCATACCGAGCACTGTCCACAAGGCGTGGAGCTGACGCCGGTTTCGCAGTTCAGACACTTGGCGATGATCCGCGCGATGGTGGTCTTGCCCACCCCGCGTGTGCCGGTGAACAGGTAGGCGTGGTGCAGGCGCTGGCTGTCCAGCGCGTTGATCAGGGCCTTGAGCACGTGCGTCTGCCCGACCATTTCGCGGAACGAGCGCGGACGCCATTTTCGGGCTAGAACCTGATAACTCATAACACCATCGCGGGATAAAGCAGAGGACGGGTAATGCTAGCGGAGCAAGCCGCAAATTGCATCCGGCCCGTCACCTGCGCGCTAGCCTTTTAGCCTGCAGCCCAGCGCCCGTACGATCTGCTGAAGTTGCGCGTGGCTGCCCACCTCGATTTCCAGGCCGTCTATTTCCCGGCGCGGCGGATATTGTTTGCGCAAGCGATCGAATCCGGCCCGACGCTGCTTGTCGTCGCCTGCCAGGCTTCGCCGAAAGGCCGCATCGTCCCGGCGCGGGTCATACACGGCTCGGCAGATGGTCGCCAGCATATCCTCCGGGCTCGCCGTTTCCGCGAACGACAATCCGCACAACGGCGTCTCGGGCATGAGTTCGGCCAGTTCGACCTTCGGCTCCAGCCCCCGGCTGGCACAGAACGCCTGGTAGACCTGCGCGGTGCCACGTAACTTGCCGTCCAGGCTGTAGCCGGCAATGTGCGGCGTGGCGATCCAGCACAGTTCGGCCAGCGCCACGTCCACCTGCGGCTCGCCCTCCCAGACGTCCAGCACGGCCTGGATATCCGGGCGTTGCGCCAGTTGTTCGCGCAGTGCGGCATTGTCCACGACAGCGCCTCGGCTGGCGTTGATCAGCCAGGCGCCCGGGCGCAGCCGTTCGAGGCGTGCCTGGTCGAGCAGATGAAAGGTGGCGTGCTCACCCTCGAGGATCAGCGGCGTGTGCAGGCTGATGACATCGCACTCCTCGATGATCTCGTCCAGGCCGACGAATTCGCCGGTCTCCCGCGCCTGGCGCGGCGGGTCGCAGACCCGCACGTTCCAGCCCAGCCCGCGCAGCACCTCCACCAGCCGGCCGCCCACCTCGCCGGCACCCACCACGCCGTAGCGGAGGTCGGCGAGCTCGACGCCCTCGCCCTCGGCCAATGCCAGCAGGCTGCCGAGCACGTAGTCCACCACGCCGCGTGCGTTGCAGCCCGGCGCACTGGACCAGGCGATGCCCGCCTCTTCGAAATAGTCCAGATCCAGATGGTCGGTGCCGATGGTGCAGGTACCGACGAAGCGTACGCGGCTGCCCTCGAGCAGTTCCCGATCCACCCGGGTGACCGAACGCACCAGCAGCACCTCGCTGTCGCCGAGCGCGGCCCTGTTGATGGTGCGTCCATGCATGCGACGGATTTCGCCGTGCTCGGCAAAGAAGGCTTCGACCAGGGGAATGTTTTCGTCGGCAAGAATGTGCATGTCGGGCTCCGTGTGCGATTTGCCTATTCTAGACCTCGCGAACAGCGATGTGGCTTCCGGGCACGCTTCGGCGCGCGTAGACTAGCGCGCCTCTTGTATACAGTTCGGATAGCCCGGAAATGCCTACTGAGTCGAGACTCAGACGGGTACGCAGCGAACTGCGTACCCTCTTCGCCCTTGCCTTCCCCATGATGATCGCGCAACTGGCCAATACCGCCATGGGCTTCGTCGACACTCTGATGGCCGGGCGTGTCAGTTCTCATGATCTCGCGGCCGTCGCCCTGGGCAACTCGATCTGGGTGCCGGTCTTCCTGCTGACCACCGGAGTGATCCTGGCCACCACGCCGAACGTGGCGAAACGCTTCGGCGCTGGCGAACATGAACAGATCGGTCCACTGGTGCGACAGGCACTATGGATGGGCGTGGGTGTCGGCTGCTTGGCTGCGGTGCTGATGTGGAACGCCGAGCCGGTGCTGCATCTGTTGAAGGTCGAGCAGGCGCTGATCGAACCCAGCATGGCCTATCTGCGCGCCGTGGCGTGCGGCTTTCCGGCGATGGCGCTGTACCAGGTGCTGCGCTGCTACAGCGACGGCCTCGGGCACACTCGGCCCAGCATGGTGATCGGCATCCTCGGCCTGCTGCTGAACATCCCGCTCAATTACATCTTCATCTACGGCAAGCTCGGCGTGCCGGCCATGGGCGGCGTCGGCTGCGGCTGGGCAACCGGGCTGGTCATGCTGTTCATGGCCCTGGCCATGCTGTTCTGGGTACGCCGTGCCGAATATTACCGAGCCAGCCGGCTGTTCGAGCGTTTTGACGGCCCCGCCTGGCCCGAACTCAGCCGGCTGCTGGCGGTCGGCGTGCCGATCGGTGTCGCGGTATTCGCCGAGGCGAGCATTTTCTCGGTGATCGCCCTGCTGATCGGCGCGCTCGGCGCCACCGTGGTCGCCGGGCACCAGATCGCCCTCAATTTCACATCGCTGATCTTCATGATCCCGCTGTCGCTGGGCATGGCGATCACCGTGCGCATCGGCCAGGCCCTGGGCCGTAACGCGCCGCGCGATGCACGTTTCGTCGCAGGGCTGGGCGTCGCCACCGGGCTGCTCTATGCCTGTTTCTCGGCTGGCACCATGCTGCTGTTCAGCGAACAGATCGCGCGCATCTACACCACCGACCCCGCCGTCATCCGGGTCGCGGCTGCGCTGTTCTTCTATGCGGCGCTGTTCCAGTTCTCGGACGTAGTGCAGGTGACCGCCGCGGGCGCGTTGCGCGGCTACCAGGACACCCGCATGACCATGGTCTTCACGCTGTTCGCCTACTGGGGCATCGGCCTGCCGCTGGGCTACCTGCTGGGCCTGACGGACATGCTCGGCAAAGCCAGCGGGCCGGTCGGTTTGTGGCAGGGCCTGATCGCCGGCCTGAGCTGCGCAGCGGTCCTGCTTAGCATTCGCCTGGCCCGTAGCGCCCGCAAGGAGATTCGACGGGCACGCGCGACGACTCTACACAGCGCCTGAAGCAAAGCCCGGCCGCCCCTATCGCGTCGGCCTTCGATACAAGACCCGAATGCAGTATCGGCGCCGGCGGCGTCAGGTACGCCTACGGGCATCCATGACCAGATCGATCAGTCTCGTCTTGGCATCCTCCAACCGGCCGGTGTTGTCGATCGTCACGCAGCCGTCATCCGCTTCGACAAAGGACGCGTTGCGCGCCAGACGGGCGTCGATCTGCGCGGCGGTTTCTCGCTTTCTCGCCAGCAGTCGCTGGCGCAACATCCCCGGCTGCACCACCAGCAGTACGGCGAGCAGATCGGGATAACGCTGTCGGGCCACCGGCAGGTATTCGCGCGAGCCGTTGACCAGTACGTCCAGACCACTGGCCAACCAGTCATCGATCTGCCTCGGGATGCCATAGCTCAGGCCATTGGCCTGCCAGTGCAAGGCGAAGGCACCCTCCTCCACCATTCGCGCGAACGCCTCGGCGGTGACGCCGAGGGCGTCCTCGCCAACCGACTCGGCCGAACGCGTGATGACTCTCCGAGCGATCCGGCAGCCATTGGCCAGCAAGTCGTCGCTTGCAAGCTGCAGCAGGCTGTCCTTGCCGGAGCCCGAGGGGCCCATCAGATAGATCAGTTTGCCCGGCATCCAAAACCTCCCCCGACCAATCCTGTCCGCAGGGCAGCGGACGGATGCGAATCATACCGTGCTTGACGGCTGGTTCATCCGGCGCAGGCTACATCCACAGCGGGGTACGCGAGACGGGCCGTCAATCAGGTTTCGTAGCCGAGCATGATCGCGCTGAATACCAGGAAGGCACTGAACAGCACCCGCAGCATCCGCTCAGGCAGAGTGTGGGCGAGCTTCACGCCAAGACTGATGCTCAGCAGGCCGCCAACCGCCAGCGGCAAACCCAGCGCCCAGTTCACCTGGCCATGCAGCGCATAGGTGGCCAGGGTGACCCCCGTACTGGGTGCCGCCAGCGACAGCGAGAGCCCCTGCGCCACCACCTGACTGGTGCCAAACACGCTGGTCAGCACCGGCGTGGCCAGTACCGCGCCACCGACCCCGAACAAGCCGCCCAGCGCGCCCGCCGCACCGCCCAGCGCCGTCAGCCAGGGCCAGGGGTAACGCAGCTCGCCATTGTTCGGCACGGGCCGCTGGATGAGACGGAACAGGTTGTAGAGCGCCAGCGCCAGCAGGAAGCCGACGAAGCCGATCCGCATCTGCGCAGGGTCCAGCGATACCGCGATGGAAGAGCCGGCAATGGCCAGGCAGAAACTGCTGATTCCCAAGGCTGCGGCGTGGCGAATGTCGATGCGATTGCGCTGGTGATAGCGCCATATGGCCAGCAGCACATTAGGCACCACCATCACCAGCGCCGTGCCCTGAGCCAGTTGCTGATCGAGGCCGAACAGCACGCCCACGACAGGAATCGCGATCAACCCACCGCCGATCCCGAACAGTCCACCCAGCGTACCCAGCACCAGCCCCAACAGAACATTCAGCACGCTTTCCAACGGATCCATCGCCGGCATCTCTTTTTAAAAAACGCGATGCTACGCTGACAGAACTGGAACGGAAACGCACAGCCACGCACAATGGCTTTGCGCATTTTGCAAAACAGGAAAAACGCCATGCAGACCGACGCCCTTTCCGAGCAATTCGGATTGTTCCTCGATGTGCTGGATACCGGCAGTTTTTCCGCCGCCGCACGGCGCCACGCACTGACACCTTCGGCGATCGCGCGACGCATCGATGCGCTGGAGCGTTCCTTCGGCGTGCAACTGGTCAGCCGCAGCACACACGCGATACGTCCAACCACCGCGGGGCTGGCGTTCGCTGAGCGCGCCCGGCGCATCGTTCATGAACTGCACCTGGCGCGCGCCGAAGCCGCCGCCCTGGACAGCACACCGACCGGGCGCATCCGCATCGATGCGCCGACGCCGTTCGGCCGTCGGCACCTGGCGCCCGCGCTCGCAGAGTTTCTGCAGGCCTACCCTGGCGTGGACATCCAGCTGCGGCTGATCGACAGCTTCGTCGACCTGCACGGAGCCCACCTGGGTGAAGTCGATCTGGTGCTGCGCATCGGCCCGCTGGCCGATACCCGGCTGGTCGCAACCCCTCTTGCCCCCATGGTCAGGGTTCTCTGCGCCAGCCCCGACTACCTGCGTCGACGCGGCATGCCCAGCGCGCCGGAAGAACTGCTTGAACATGATGGCCTGGACTGGGATGCACTGGCGCCGCCTCACGCCTGGCGTTTCGAGCGCGACGGCAAACGTCAGCTTTTTCGCCCGCGGCGCCTGCGCATGGTCGCCAACAATGCCGAAGCCTTGCTCAGCGGCGTTCTCGCCGGCCTGGGTATCGCGCACCTGCCCACCTGGCTGATCAGCGACAACCTCTTGCACGGCGAGCTGCTGCCCCTGTTCTGTGAAAGCGGCCTGCCTGACCCCGAGCCCAGCGGCATCTATGCGCTACGGCTGACCCGCGAGGCGGACTCGCGCACGCGTCTTTTGCTGGAGTTCCTGCGCACGCGCTTCGGCCCGGTCCCGCCCTGGGACCAGGCCTTGCGCAGCGGATTGATTTTCGGGTGAGCGTGAGGCCGTCGTGCGTAACGCCTAAACCGGACTGGTGCCCAGCTCCTGGGTAACCCCCCAGCCATCGACGACACCACCAAGGGGTTCCACCAGGTTTTCCAGGTCCTGCTCGAAATCCCCGATGCCGTCGTAGGTGGCATACATCACCTTGCTCACCTGCAGGTCCCAGGCGCCGTCGTCCCTGGGAGACACCTGGGCGTTGATGCATTCACCACGGAAGTTGCTCGCCGCCGCACAGGCCTGCTCGCGGGCCGGAAACACGGCGTAGAACTCGATGGGATGGACACGGGCGAAATCGAAGCCGCCCTCCTTCATTCGCAGTAGAACGTTGCTGCTGACATCCTCATGGAAGGTGGTACTCATAAGACAACCTCCTCTCACTCATGGATGAACCGCTTTCCGGATTGGAAAGCCCTAGCCTCGTTGTGAGTTATCAACTGTCGACACTACAGTCGACAGCCCCTGCCTCCTTCTGTTCGAACGGCTGCGGCGTGCAGCTTCTTGAAGCATAGTCGCCGCGCTGCCCCCCGTGTCATGCCGACTCTTTTCAGCAGCCGGCGCAGTCATTCAGTCGTTGCTGGGTTTGCCAATGGCCTGCAGCACATACTGCGGCAGCGCGAAAGCGGCCAGATGCACGTGCGGGTTGTAGTAGCGCGTGACGATGCCACTGCCGGCAAATCGCTGGCAAAGCGTTCCCAGTGAAAGCTTGCGGCTCTCGCTATCGCATGCGCCCCAGGCGAAGGCCATCGCCCCGCCGATGTAGGTCGGCACGGCAGCCTGGTAGAAATGCCAGTCGGGGAACAGCCCGCTCATTCGCTTGGCGGTGGCCTGCACTTCGTTCAGTTGCAGAAAAGGCGTGCCGTTCTGCGCGACGAGAATGCCGCCATCGTTCAGGCAGCGGCGACAGGCCTGATAGAACTCTTGCGAGAACAGTGCCGCACCCGGACCGACCGGGTCGGTCGAATCGACGATGATCACATCGAACTTCTCTTCGACGCTCAGGACGAAACGCAGGCCGTCGTCGATCAACAGATTCAGGCGCGCATCCTCGAACGCTCCCCTGGAATGCTCGGGCAGGAACTCCCGGCACATCTCCACCAGCTTGCCGTCGATCCCGGCCATGGTGATGCTTTCGACATCGCGGTGCTTGGCGACTTCGCGCAGCATCCCGCCATCGCCACCGCCGATGATCAGCACCCGCCGGGCCAGGCCGTGAGCCAGGATCGGCACGTGGGCGAGCATCTCGTGGTAGATGAATTCGTCGGCCTCGGCGGTCTGCACCACACCGTCGAGCGCCATGACGCGCCCCATGCGGGCGTTCTCGAAAATGGCCAGATGCTGATGCTCGGTGCGACCTTCATACAGCATCCTGTCTACCGCGAAGCGCTGGCCGTATCCCTCGTAGAGAGTTTCCTGATAGTCGCTCATGGGTATCTCCCGTGATGGATGGCATAAAAGGCAGCTGAATTTGCGTACCGCCTGGGTATACAAGAAAGCAGCGCATTCTACTTTGGTCCAATGGCAGGCGAAACCGAGAGCTGCTTTCGCGATGAGCAAATTCATTCGGATTACCGCAACTGGTGCCATGGGCGTTACGAGACATCGGGACAGAATCGCTCGGGAAGGCTATCGTCACGGCATGAGCGAACTCCTGTACCTGCCCTATCTTCCGCCTTGGGACTGGCAACAGTTCCATCGTTATTTCGCCCTGAGGTTGCTACCCGGCGTCGAGGTGCTCGAACCGCTGCGCTACAGCCGCAGCGTGCGCCTGGGTGATGGATGCGGCTGGTTCGGCATCCGCCCGCTGCCCGAGCAGAACCGCCTCGAACTGCAGCTCGGCGACAGCCTGGCCGAACAGGCTCCATCGCTGGTGCCGCGAATAAGCAAGATGTTCGACCTGAACACCGATCCCGCCGCCCTGCTCGCGCATTTCGCCGCTGATCCGCTGCTCGGCCCGGTGGTTGCGGCCAACCCTGGGCTGCGCCTGCCAACCGCCTTCGACCCCTTCGAGCAGAGCGTGCGAGCGATCGTCGGTCAGCAGGTTTCGGTCAAGGCTGCCGTGACCATCACCCGACGTCTGGTGGAACGCCTGGGCGAGCCGCTGTCCCAGGGCCCGGATGGCTTGTGCCTGCTGTTCCCGACCGCCGTCGCGATTGCCGAAGGCTCGCTGGACAACATCGGCATGCCGGGCAAGCGCGTAACGGCGCTGCAACGCTTCGCGGCCGCAGTGGCCGAGGGCGCCTTGCGGCTGCATGTGGAGACAGGAGCGGATGAACTGGTAAGGCGCCTGTGCGAACTTCCGGGTATCGGCCCCTGGACCGCCGAATACATCGCCCTGAGAGGTTTCGGCGAGCCGGATGCGTTTCCAGCGGCCGATCTCGGCCTGCTCAAGGCACCGCTGTGGGGCGCGGAAACGCCATCGGCCAAGGCGCTCCTGGCCCGAGCCGAAGCCTGGCGTCCCTGGCGGGCCTATGCGGCCGCGCATATCTGGCACAACTACGGTTGAAGCACCGGCGCGCTTCATGAGGCCGCATCTCCGTGCGATGCAGGCGCCAGTCCTCTTGTAGGAGCCAGCTCGCTGGCGAAGCTCTACGCCCGAATCGCGAGCAAGCTCGCCCCTACAGGCATCGCCTTCGCCTTGCTGAAGAGCCAATCAACATATCGACTCGACCGTTACAGCCGCACCTTGCCGATACGGCTCATGGCGACGAACCACATGATCAAGCCCACCACCGGCAACAAGGCAATCACCAGGCTCCAGATGATCTTGCGCCCGGTCTCGATACGGGTCCGCCACACCTGCACGATGGCCAGTACATCCAGCAGCAGGATCAGCACCGCCAGAATGCCGTTCAGGTCATCCATGGTGGCCTAACGCCCGATGTTGCTGCGCTCATCCGGGCGGTTGCCGCGGGGCCCCATGATGCCCCAGAGGATCAGGCCCAGCACCGGCAGGATGACGATGAGCAGCACCCAGAGGATCTTCTTTCCGCTTGCCGCGTCGCTACGCACCACACTGATGATGGCCCAGATATCCAGCGCAAGGATGATCAGGCCAAAGATACCGCCGAAGGCATCGGTCATGGGTGGCTCCAGATTACGGTGGGTTCGTAATTAGGATGCCCGACAGGTTCGAGGGTTCAGTGACGCCCACTGGCGGCCGGACCGTCAAGGACAGCGCTGCAGCCGATATCGGTCCGTCCCGCTCAGTCCTCCAGACGTGGGAAGCGGCTGGCGATATCGTCGCCGGTGTACTGCGCGACCCAGCCTTCGGAATCGCTGAACAGGCGGATGGCCACGAAATGCGGATCCTCGCCCATGTCGAACCAGTGCCGGGTGCCGGCGGGCACCGAGATAAGGTCGTTCTTCTCGCACAGCACGGCGTAGACCATGTTCTCGATGTGCAGGCTGAACAGGCCGCGACCGGCGACGAAAAATCGCACCTCGTCTTCGGCATGGCGGTGTTCGTCCAGGAACCTGGCGCGCAGCTCGGCCTTCTGCGGGTGATCGCGGGTGACGCTGAGCACGTCCACGGCGGCATAGCCACGCTCGTTCATCAGGCGGTCGATCTGCGGTCGGTAAGCGGCAATCACCTCGTCAGAGCTGGCCCCTGCGGAAAGACGCGCGCCGGCTTCCCAGCGCTCGAGCTGCACGCCCGCTTCGGCCAGGGTGGCGGCGATATCCTCGACATGGGTGAGTACCTTGAAGGGATGCTCGGGCGCACTTTCGTGATAGACGCTGAGGATGCTCATGGTCGTTGTCTCTCCGGTCCGGGCGTGGCTCCCGGTTGGTCGTCATGGTAGGTGAAGGCCGCGTCAGGACAGCGCAGAACGTATTCGCGCTCAGTCCCCGCTCTCCTTCAAACAGGCGGCAATGATAACGGCAGCGGCCAGCGCTGCCACGCTGGCGATGGAGAACGCCCAGACCGGCCCGAGGCTGGCCCAGCTGTAGCCGGAATACAGCGCGCCCAATGCGCCACCGATACCGGCCAGCGTCGCGTAGAGCGCCTGCCCCTGACCTTGCTGGCGGTGGCCGAAGTTGCGCTGGACGAAATGGATCGCCGCCGCGTGGAAGCTGCCGAAGGTCGCCGCATGCATCAGCTGCGCGACCAGCAGCACCGCCAGGTGATCGGCCAGCGTACCCAGCAGCAACCAGCGCACGGCGGCCAGCAGAAAGCTCGCGGCCAGTACCTGGCGCACCGAGAAGCGCTTGAGCAGTGCTGCCATCATCAGGAACAGCAGAATCTCGGCGATCACGCCCAGGGCCCACAGCAGGCCGATGGTCCCTCGCTCGTAGCCGAGCGCTTCCAGGTGAATACTGAAGAAGGTGTAGTAGGGTCCGTGGCTGACCTGCATCAGCCCGACGCAGACATAGAAAGCCAGCACGCCGGGGCGGCACAGCTGCCGCAGGAAGCCGCCCTGCCCGGGCGCATCCGGACGCTGCTGCGGTTGGGCATTGGGCACCCAGGCGCTGCCCAGCAGGATACCGGCCATGATTCCCATGATCGCCAGCGGATAAACATCCAGACTGAGGCGGTCGAACAGCGCACCGAGCCCCACCACCGCAACGATGAAGCCGATGCTGCCCCACAGCCGAATCTGACTGTAGCGCGCCGCCTGTTCGCGCAGGTGCGCCAGGGTGATTACCTCGAACTGCGGCAGCACCGCGTGCCAGAAGAAGGCGTGCAGCGCCATGACCAGCGCCAGCCAGGCGTAGCTCCTGCTGAAGAAGATCAGCCCGAACGACAACAGCGTGCAGAGCGCTCCCAGGCGCACGATGGCCAGGCGCTGACCGGTCGCATCGCCGAGCCAGCCCCACAGGTTCGGCGCCAGGCATCGCATCAGCATGGGGATCGCCACCAGCTCGCCGATACGTTCGGCGGAAAAGCCGAGGTGATCGAAATACAGGCCGAGAAACGGCGCGGTCGCGCCCAGCAGGGCGAAATAGAAGAAATAGAAGCCCGAGAGGCGCCAGTAGGGTAGCTGTAGGGACATGCGATCTGCCATTTCGCTGAAAGCTGGAGGCTGAACGCTGGACGAAAAAGCGGCTCGTACTCGTCCAGCCCCCAGCGTTCAGCCTTACGCCGCAGGCGTCGGCCGTCAGGCCTGCCCCAACACCGGCGTATCCACCTGCACATCCGCATTCTGTGCGCGATGACGCAGCAGGTGATCCAGCAGCACGATGGCCATCATCGCCTCGGCGATGGGCGTGGCACGGATGCCGACGCAGGGGTCGTGGCGACCCTTGGTGATGACGTCCACCGGCTTGCCGTGGATGTCGATCGAACGCCCCGGTGTGGTAATGCTCGACGTGGGTTTGAGCGCGAGATGGGCGACGATCGGCTGGCCGCTGGAAATCCCGCCGAGAATGCCGCCCGCGTTGTTGCTGAGGAATCCCTCCGGGGTCAGCTCGTCGCGGTGCTCGGTGCCGCGCTGGGCGACGCTGGCGAAGCCGGCGCCGATCTCCACGCCCTTGACCGCATTGATGCTCATCAGCGCATGGGCCAGCTCGGCATCCAGGCGATCGAAGATCGGCTCGCCCAGCCCCGGCGGTACGCCCTCGGCCACCACGGTGATCTTCGCGCCAACCGAATCCTGGTCGCGGCGCAGCTGATCCATATAGGCCTCCAGCTCCGGCACCTTGTCCGGATCAGGGCTGAAGAAGGCGTTCTGCTCCACCGATTCCCAGCCCCTGAAGGGGATCTCGATCGGGCCCAACTGGCTCATGTAGCCGCGCACCTGGATGCCCAGGGTCGCCAGGTATTTCTTGGCAATCGCACCGGCGGCGACGCGCATGGCCGTCTCGCGCGCCGAGCTGCGGCCACCGCCGCGGTAGTCGCGCAGGCCATACTTGTGGTGATAGCTGTAGTCGGCGTGGGCCGGGCGGAACTGATCCTTGATCGCCGAATAGTCCTTGGACTTCTGGTCGGTATTGCGGATCAGCAAGCCGATCGGGCAGCCGGTGGTGCGGCCCTCGAAGACCCCGGAAAGAATCTCGACTTCGTCGGCTTCCTGGCGCTGAGTGGTATGCCGGCTGGTGCCGGGCTTGCGCCGGTCGAGGTCACGCTGCAAATCTTCCAGCGACAGCTCCAGCCCCGGCGGGCAGCCGTCGACGATGGCGACCAGCGCCGGCCCATGGCTCTCGCCAGCGGTGGTGACGGTGAACAGCTTGCCGTATGTGTTGCCGGACATGCAGGGAGCTCCGCGATCGACCTGAACAAAGGGCGGGAAGTATAACCGGGCCCGCGCAGGTTTCGCCGCCGGGAACCGCTGAAAAACGGCTACGCTTTAGCCAGGCCACATCAAGTCGTTTCAAAATGCTCATTTACGCTCGGCAAACTGCGCTTTTTTCGCCGCATCTCGCCTCGCCTGGCAACCGCTCGCTACGCTTTTCAGAGATTCCCGGGTGTAAGCAGCGCATACTGCGGGCGCGAACACGGCGCCGCCGTTCGCGTCCAACCCGCTCCGCCGGTCACTGAAGTCTGCCCATGCGTCTTTTGCTCATCCTTCTCCTCGCCATGATCAGCCCTTTCGCCCAGTCCATGATATTGCTGAACCAGACGCCGGTTCTGGAAGTGCCGGATGGTCACCTGCATGGCAGCCTGCTGCTGCCCAAAAGCGATCGGCCGCTCCCCGTGGCGCTGCTGATCGCCGGCTCGGGCCCGACCGATCGCAACGGCAATAACCCCATGGGCCACAACGACAGCCTCAAGCGGCTGGCCCAGAGCCTGGCGAAACAGGGCATCGCCAGTCTTCGCTACGACAAGCGCGGCGTGGGCAAAAGCCTGGCGCTGGCCCCCGATGAGCGCGACCTCAGCGTGGAAGCCTACGTGGCCGACGCCGCTGCCTGGATCGAAAAACTCCAGGGAGATCCTCGCTTCTCTTCGGTGATCCTGATCGGTCACAGCGAGGGCGCGCTGATCGCCAGCCTTGCCGCCGCCAGGCAACCGGTCGCCGCCCTGATAACACTGGCGGGCAGCGGCCGGCCCATTGACGATGTGCTGCGCGAGCAACTGCAAGGACGCCTGCCGCCCGCCCTGCTCGCCAGCAGCCAGTACCTGATCGACGAACTCAGGGCCGGACGCACTCATCAGCCGGTCCCGGAAGCCCTCGAGGTGCTGTTCAGGCCCAGCGTCCAGCCCTACCTGATCTCGCTGTTCCGCCAGGACCCGGCACAGGCCTTCGCTCAGGCGGACGCGCCAGCCTTGATCATCCAGGGCACGCATGACATGCAGGTCGGCATCGAAGACGCCCGTGCCCTGCAACGCAGCCGACCGGATGCGGAGCTGGCGCTGATCAGCGGAATGAACCACGTTCTGCGCATCGTACCGGCGCAACCGCAGCAACAGCTGGCTTCCTACAACGAGCCTGATCGGCCGATCGCTCAGGCACTGACTGAACGAATCATGAAATTTCTCGACTCACATGGCATAACGCCAGCCTCCAGTTAATCGTCCGTTGGCCGATAGCGACTTATCAGTTTCAGAACAGGTGCTCCGCACCCGACGGCCGATGGACGCTGCAGCATGACCGAGACACCACTCACATCAGACGCCGACCCGGCACAAACCGCCGCGAAAGAGGCGACGAAACCGGAGCCGACGCCCGCGCAACATCCGTGGGCCGAACTGGCACCGGATCGCTTTCGCCTGTTGCGTCTGGCGCCGCTGATGACCGACCCGGTCAGCGGTGCCCGCCCGCTGCGCTTCGTCGAGCTGGCCCAGTTGGAGCGTCACACCCCTCAGCAAAGCCTGCTGCGGCTGTTCATTCACCTGCCCGGCGAAAAGCATTCGAAGAAAACCAATGTGCTGGAAGTCTGGGCCGACCATGGCACCAAGGAGCTGCGTTTCGGGCCTGACTCGGGCCTGCGTATCGAGCCGGCCAACCGCGGTCTGGGTCGTTTCCTGCTGGCGCAGGGTATTTCCTGGGCACAACGACGCTGGTCGCATTACCTGGTCGAAGGCGGCACCCTGGCGGCGAAGGACGCCCTCGATGAGCGCATGCGACTGCATCGCGATCACTGCCTGCAGACGCAGGGCTTCGACATCGAATACGTCGAATCGCAGAACAAGGCGAGCTATGGCGCCCCGCGCGTCAGTGCGCTGCGCCCCGACTGGAACCGGGAGAAGGTGCAGATCCTCGAACTGCAGGATGCGGCGGCGATGCTCGAGCAGGCGGACCGCAAGCTGCTGGAACAGGAAAACGAGGTTCACAGCCTGCAGGAGCGCCTGAGCAGGCTCCGCCGCGAAGATGGCTCGCTGCGTTTCACCATCGCCTGCCTGGTGGCCTTTGCGCTGTTCCAGGCCGGATTGCTGATCTGGATCGCTACGCGCTGATGGCGTAGCGGCAAGCCGAAAACACTCCGCGAGCGCACTGCCGCGCCCGCATTCGTTACCGCAGGCGCTCGCGGAACAGCGCCTGGTGCTCGCGGCACTGGCTGGCCGCCAGCAGGAACACACCATGCCCGCCCCGGGCGAACTCCAGCCAGGTGAACTCCACCTCCGGGTAAAGCGCCTCGACGTGCACCTGGCTGTTGCCCACCTCGACGATCAGAGTACCGGTCTCGGTGAGATGGTCCGCCGCCTGCGCCAGAATGCGGCGCACCAGGTCCAGCCCATCCTCGCCACAGGCGAGCGCCAGGGCCGGTTCGTGGTGGAACTCGTTCGGCATGTCGGCGATGTCTTCGGCATCGACGTAGGGCGGGTTGGACAGGATCAGGTCGAAACGCTGCTTCGGCAGCCCGTCGAAGCCATCGCTCTGAACGGTGTAGACCCGATCTTCCAAGCCATGATGCTCGATATTGCGGTTGGCCACTTCCAGGGCTTCGAACGACAGGTCGGCCAGGGCCACTTCGGCCTCGAGGAACTCGTAGGCGCAGGCGATCCCGATGCAGCCCGACCCCGTGCACAGGTCCAGAACCCGCGCCGGCGCCTGCGCCAGCCAGGGCTCGAAGCGCCTGTCGATCAGCTCGCCGATGGGTGATCGCGGAATCAGCACGCGCTCATCGACGATGAACGGCAGGCCACAGAACCAGGCCTGCCCGAGCAGATAGGCGGTCGGTACGCGCTGCTCGATGCGCCGCTGCAGCAGATCCTGCAAGTGCGCACGCTCATCGTCCTCGAGGCGGCAGTCGAGGTAGCTGTCGGCCATTTCCCAGGGCAGGTGCAGTGCACCCAGCACCAGTTGGCGCGCCTCGTCCCAGGCGTTATCGGTGCCGTGTCCGAAGAACAGTTGTTCGGCTTGGAAACGGCTGACGGCCCAGCGAATGTAGTCGCGCAAGGTGCGCAAACGGGAAGGCGAAGCGGTCACGGCAGCATCTCCTGTCAAAAGCGCGGAAGTTTAGCCGAAGGGCCGCAGTCTTACCTGTGCTTCTGGTGTTTATGCGCTGATCGGGCATTCGATATCGAGAATCATAAGGACTGACGGTTCACATCTCGGTCATCTGGCGCCACAATCAGGCCCCCACAAAACAAGGAGAGTCAGTCATGTCCAAGCCACAGACCTTGCTTCAGCTCAGTGGCCGAAGTTATGCACCGGCGACTCTGGCCAATGCGACGCTGCTGATAATCGATGCGCAGGAAGAATATCGCATCGGCGCCATGGCATTACCGAACCTGCAGCCGGCTCTGGACGAGATCACCCGCCTCCTGGCCATGGCTCGCGAAGCTGGCACACCCGTGGTTCACGTTCATCACCTCGGCATCACCGGTGGCCTGTTCGACCCACAGGGGCTGCGCGGCCAGATCATGCCCGAGGCGGCCCCGCTACCAGGCGAAGCCGTGGTAGCCAAGCGCCTGCCCAATGCCTTCGCCGGTACCGAACTGCATGATCTGCTGCAGCAGCACGGCCATCTGGACCTGATCGTCTGCGGCTTCATGACCCATTCCAGCATCAGCACCACGGTCCGGGCCGCCAAGGACTACGGCTATCGCTGCACACTGGTGGACAAGGCCTGCGCTACCCGCGACCTCCCCATGGGCGATGGCGCCATCGATGCCGCTCAGGTACATCGGATGGAGATGACCATTCTGGCCGACAACTTTGCCGTCTGCGTCGCGGACGCCGCCGCTCTCAACTGACCACTCAAGCGTCGACCGTTACCTGCCAGACGAGTGAACCCGATCGGCATACCCCGATCACAGTCATGTTCCAAGCGAGGTAACCCGAATGAAACATACCGATGGTTTCGATGCACGACGCCTGCGCCCACGCGGGCCCAGGAGCTGGCGCCTGCGCATCGTCTTCGCCGTCGGTGTGCTGCTGGCCATCGCCGGCGCGCTTCTCGCCCTGTTCGCCGCCGCCGCATTGCTCGGCAGCCCGCAACTGGCCGAACTGATGGTCGAGCGCGATGCCGGCGTTGCGCTCCTGGCCGTGGGCATCGGCCTGTTCCTCATCGGTCTGCTGCTCGGCCGAAGCGCACGGCGGCGCTTGCGCGCATCCGGCGACCTGAGCATGTCACGCCATCTGATGAGAAGGCGCTGAGCGCAGCGGACCTCGCTTATCGCTTTTGAGATAAAATCGCCGGTCAATGCGGAGGTTCCATGCAAGACGACGATTTCTCTCTGTTCCAATCCGCCGTTCGCGGCGTCAAGCCCCTCGCCCATGACCGTGCCGATGTGGGCAAGCCCCGCACCAACAAGAAGCAGATCGCTACCCGCCGCGCCAACGCCACGCTCAGCAACGGCGAAACCCGTATCGACGGCCTGTCCGATCAGTTCGTGATCGACGTGTCGGCCGAGGACGAGCTCTACTGGGCCCGCGATGGCGTGCAGGAAGGCCAGATGCGCAAACTCAAGGCCGGCCAGATTTCGTTCGAAGGCAGTCTTGACCTGCATGGGCTGAGCGTTGAGAAAGCGCGCGAGCTGCTCTGGGATTTCCTTGCCGAAGCCGTTAAGTTCGAGATTCGCTGCGTGCGAGTGACCCATGGCAAGGCGGCACGGGTCGACGGCAAGCGCCCGATGATCAAGAGCCACGTCAACACCTGGTTGCGCCAGCATCCCCAGGTGCTCGGTTTCACCTCCTGCCTGCCCCGCCACGGCGGCACTGGCGCGCTGTACGTGATGCTCAAGCGCAACATGCTCGAAGGACGGGACGAGTAGTCGGGAAATCCGCTCCCGCGGCGGGACGACCGCATCGACTGGAATCCTCTTTCGCCACCGTGCTTCGCGCCGCTTTTCTCGTCTTGCCCTTTTCCCCTTGCCAGCGCGACAGGTGCACCCTACCCTTCGCGCTTGCGCTCATGAAGCCCGACAGGTAGCTCAATGTCACTGGAACAAAATTACACCGCGATCCTTGGCCAGCTCGGCGAGGACGTCACCCGCGAAGGTCTGCTCGATACACCCAAGCGCGCCGCCAAAGCCATGCAGTATCTGTGCAAGGGCTACCAGCAGACGCTGGAGGAAGTCACCAACGGCGCGCTGTTCAGCTCCGACAACAGCGAAATGGTGCTGGTGAAGAACATCGAGTTGTACTCGCTGTGCGAACACCACATGCTGCCATTCATCGGCAAGGCGCATGTCGCCTATCTGCCCAACGGCAAGGTTCTGGGCCTGTCCAAGGTCGCGCGGATCGTCGACATGTATGCCCGCCGCCTGCAGATCCAGGAAAACCTCACCCGCGAAATCGCCGAGGCGATCCAGCAGGTGACCGGCGCCTGGGGCGTGGCCGTTGTGATCGAGGCCCAGCACATGTGCATGATGATGCGCGGCGTGGAGAAACAGAACTCGTCGATGGTCACCTCGGTGATGCTCGGCCAGTTCCGCGAGAACGCCGCCACTCGCAGCGAATTCCTCGGCCTGGTCCGATAAGGCCAACGCTGCACGAACACGCAGGATGGGTCACGCGCCGGTGATTCCATCCTGCGTCACGAAAGTGAATGCAAAAAGCGAACATCCACCCTACTCGCCCAAGCCACTCTCCGCCTGACCTCCAGCCGCTCCTGCCGCTCTTCTAATCGAACATGCCGACGTGCCGTGGATGGCTCGCGACTCGCTCCAGCCAGGCGCGGATCGCCGGGTAGCCTTCCAGTTCGAAGCCACCCTCCTCGGCGACGTGGGTATAGGCATACAGCGCCACATCCGCGATGGAATAGTGATCACCCACCAGGTACGGGGTACGCACCAGCTGCTGCTCCATCACGTTCAGCGCGTGATAGCCATCGTAGCGCTTGGCTTCGTACTCCTCGCGGCGCTCTTCCGGCATGCCGAGGTGCACCTTGATGTATCTGGCGACCGCCAGAAACGGCTCATGGCTGTATTGCTCGAAGAACTGCCACTGCAGAACCTGGGTCCGTAGCCGCGCATCGCCCGGCAGGAACTCGCTGCCCTCCGCGAGGAAGTTGAGGATGGCGTTCGACTCCCAGAGGCAGGAGCCGTCGTCCAGTTGCAGCACTGGGATCTTGCCGTTGGGATTGAGCTTGAGAAACGCCTCTTCCCGCGTTTCGCCGCGCAGGATATTCACCGGCACCCACTCGTAAGGCAGCCCGAGCAAATGCAGCATGAGCTTGACCTTGTAGCAGTTGCCGGAACGATAGTCGCCGTAAACCTTGTACATTTCATTCACCCCTATGAATGCATGTCGAAGCGAGGGTCTGTTGCCGTTTCGTCGCGAGCCGCGTTGCAGCGAGAAATGGCGCCAAGTTAGGCGTAGGACGCAGGCAATGGTCACTCCCTTGCCAAGTCCTACAACGACAGCTGGCGCCATTTCCCGCGCAACCCGAAGGGCCGGGCCTGTTTTTACGCGATGCGGTTACTCGTCGCTTATTTGGAACAACCAAACTTCGCTTCTCGTGCCTTGCCTCGCGTAAAAACAGGCGCCGGCGCGCCCGCGCACGAAATGGCAACAGACCCTAGGCCGCTTCGGCGGTAGTTGCCTGACGAACCACAGCTGCCAGGCGGCGTATCCCTTCAGCCAGCCGCTCCGGTGCCACGTGGCTGAAGTTAAGCCGCAAATAGCCGAGGTTGCAGTCAGGATTCATGAAAAAGGGTTCGCCAGGCATGAACACCACATCTTCTGCCAGCGCAGGTTCGAGCAGCGTGCGCGTATCCACCGGCTGATTCAATTTCAACCAGAAGAACAAGCCACCCTGGGGAAGCTGCCACTGGGCAAGGTCGGCGAAATGCTCGCTCAGCGCTGCCTGCATGGCATCACGACGTAGCCGGTAGAAGCTGCGCAGTTCAGCCAGGTGCTCGCGGTAACGCTCACTGCCCAGCCACTGCAGGGCCTGCCACTGGCCAACACGGTTGGTATGCAGATCTGCCGACTGTTTCAGGCGCAGCAGATAGGGAAACAGGTCGGGCGTTGCGATCAGGTAACCGACGCGTAGCCCCGGCATCAGCGTCTTGGACACCGTGCCGGTATAGATCCAGCTGGCGCTTCGCGAGCGGCCTGCAATAGGCCGTGCGAGTTCATCATCGAAAACCAGCTCGCGGTAGGGCTCGTCCTCGATCAGGGTTACGTCGAACTCGTCGAGCAGGGCCGCCACGGCATCGCGCTTCTCTTCGCTGTAACGCACCCCGGACGGATTCTGAAACGTCGGGATCAGATAGGCGAAGGCCGGCCTGTGATGCGCCAGTCGCTCGCGCAAGGCTTGCAACTGCGGACCATCGTCCTCTTGCGGCACAGCCAGGCAATCGGCACCAAACAGCTGGAACGCCTGCAACGCCGCCAGGTAGGTCGGTGCCTCGAGCAGCACTTCGGTACCCGGATCGATGAACAGCTTGGCCGCCAGATCGAGCGTCTGCTGCGAGCCGCTGACGATCAGTACCTGCTCCGCACTGCAGGGTACGCCTCGCTCGCGTGCCTCGGCGGCGATGGCTTCGCGCAGTGCCGGCTCGCCCTCGCTCATCCCGTATTGCCCCATGTCCACCGGCATATCCGCCCACTCGGCATGGGGCAGCATCGCCGCAGCCGGCAAGCCGCCGGCAAATGACATCACCTCGGGGCGCTGCGCCGCAGCGAGAATTTCACGAATGAGCGAGCTTTTCAGGCGGTCGATGCGTTCGGAGAAGGCCATTGGAGTACCGGATGCGAAGGCGAGAGAAATAAGTCAAACTACTTGACCGAAATTACGCTCACTCCAACAAATACGTCAATATGCCTGACCTAAAAAAAAGCAGCGATCAGCGTCTGATCATGGAGCGTTTCTTTCTCGGCTACCAGGCGTTCACCGCCAAGCCAGACGAAATGCTCGCGCGCCGTGGTCTGTCCCGCGTACACCACCGCATCCTGTTCTTCATCGCCAGCTATCCCGACCTGAGCGTCAAGCAGTTGCTTGGCTACCTGGGGGTCAGCAAACAGGCGCTGAACACCCCGCTGCGCCAACTCATCGAGATGCATCTGGTGGAGAGCCTCACTGCCGAGGACGACAAGCGCAAACGCATGCTGCGCTTCACCAGGGAAGGCGCAAAACTTGAACAGGCGCTGCGCCGGGAACAGATACGCCTTATCGAGAAGGCATTCAACGAGGCGGGCGAAGAAGCCGTCAGCGGCTGGCTGGCGGTCAATCAGGCCCTGACCAACCTCGCCCACCGCAACTAGGGTCTGCTCCCGTTTCGTCGCACTCCGCGTACGAAACGGGAACAGACCCTAAGCCAGGCCACTGCGCCTGCAAGAAATCCCAGGCACAAAAAAGGGCGACCGAAGTCGCCCTTTTTCAGTGGATCACCGAACTCAGTTCTGGTTTTCCATCTGCGCGCGGATCAGATCACCAATGGTGGTCGGGCCGGCGGAAGGCTCTACGTCCTGCTTGGAGCGCAGTTCCTTGATTGCGTCTTTTTCGTCCTCGACGTCTTTCGACTTGATGGACAGGCTGATGACGCGGCTCTTGCGGTCGATGCTGATGATCTTGGCTTCGACTTCGTCGCCTTCCTTCAGCACGTTGCGCGCGTCTTCGACGCGATCACGGCTGATTTCGGACGCTTTCAGCGTGGCTTCGATATCGTTGCCCAGATCGATGATGGCGCCTTTGGCGTCAACTTCTTTCACGGTACCGCGAACGATGCTGCCCTTGTCATTGACGGCGGCGTAGTTGGAGAACGGATCGTCTTCCAGCTGCTTGATGCCCAGAGAGATGCGCTCACGCTCCGGATCGACCGACAGGATGACGGTATCCAGCTCGTCGCCCTTCTTGAAGCGACGCACGGCTTCTTCGCCAGCTTCGTTCCAGGAGATGTCGGACAGGTGAACCAGACCGTCGATGCCGCCGTCCAGACCGATGAAGATACCGAAATCGGTAATCGACTTGATGGTGCCGGAGATGCGGTCGCCCTTGTTGAACTGGCCAGAGAAGTCTTCCCATGGGTTGGACTTGCACTGCTTGATGCCCAGGGAGATACGACGACGCTCTTCGTCGATGTCCAGAACCATGACTTCCACTTCGTCGCCGACCTGTACGACCTTCGACGGGTGGATGTTCTTGTTGGTCCAGTCCATTTCGGAAACGTGCACCAGACCTTCGACACCCTCTTCCAGCTCGGCGAAGCAGCCGTAGTCGGTGAGGTTGGTGACGCGGGCCATGACGCGGGTGTTTTCCGGGTAACGGGCCTTGATGGCAACCCATGGGTCTTCGCCCAGCTGCTTCAGACCCAGGGAGACGCGGTTGCGCTCGCGGTCGAACTTCAGCACCTTGACGTCGATCTCGTCGCCAACGTTGACGATCTCGGAAGGATGCTTGATGCGCTTCCAGGCCATGTCGGTGATGTGCAGCAGGCCGTCCACGCCGCCCAGGTCGACGAATGCGCCGTAGTCGGTGAGGTTCTTGACGATACCCTTGACCTGCTGGCCTTCCTGCAGCGATTCCAGCAGCGCTTCGCGCTCGGCGCTGTTCTCGGCTTCGAGGACGCTACGACGGGAAACGACAACGTTGTTGCGCTTCTGGTCCAGCTTGATGACCTTGAACTCGAGTTCCTTGCCTTCCAGGTGAGTGGTATCACGCACCGGACGGACATCGACCAGGGAACCTGGCAGGAACGCACGGATGCCGTTAACGTCGACAGTGAAGCCGCCCTTAACCTTACCGTTGATAACGCCCTTGACCACTTCCTCAGCGGCGAAAGCTGCTTCCAGAACGATCCAGCACTCGGCACGCTTGGCTTTCTCGCGGGACAGCTTGGTCTCACCGAAGCCATCTTCAACCGCGTCCAGCGCAACGTGAACTTCGTCACCCACGCTGATGGTCAGCTCGCCCTGCTCGTTGTAGAACTGCTCGACCGGGATGACGCCCTCGGACTTCAGACCGGCATGGACGGTGACCCAGTCACCATCGATGTCGACCACGATGCCGGTGATGATGGCGCCCGGCTGCATGTCGAGGGATTTCAGGCTTTCTTCAAAAAGTTCTGCAAAGCTTTCGCTCATGTTTATTCCTGCTGTTTTCGGGCGAGGATCCGCCCTATCTCCACGCCCCAGATAACGTGGGTTCATTCATATAAAAAAAGGCCTGCGGGACTGGATCTGGTCTCCCACATGCCTCCTTGTTGGCAGCCTCGAGGGCTGCTGGGCGCCTCTCGACGCCCGCTCATCAGGCGAGATCGCGCTCGGCGACCTCGCTCAGAATCTGTCCTAGCACCTGCTCGATGGACAACGCCGTGGAATCCAGCTGTATGGCATCGTCTGCCGGCTTCAGCGGCGCCACCGCGCGTTGGGTATCGCGCTCATCGCGCGCCCGTATCTCATCGAGAAGACTCGCGAGATTAACATCATCACCCTTGGCCTTCAACTGCAGGTAACGTCTGCGCGCCCTTTCTTCGGCGCTGGCGGTGAGGAATATCTTCAGCGTAGCATCGGGGAAAACCACCGTACCCATGTCGCGACCATCGGCTACCAGCCCGGGCGCCTCACGAAAGGCCTTCTGCCGTTGCAGCAGGGCCTCGCGCACCGCCGGCAAGGCTGCGACCTGGGAGGCTCCGGCACCGACGACCTCGTTGCGTATCGCCTCGGTGACGTCCTCGCCTTCCAGCACGATGCACATGCCCTGACCGCTCTCGGCGGTATCGAACTGCACATCCAGGTGAGCGGCCAGCACCTTGAGGGCTTCCTCATTGGTGAGATCGACCCCATGGTTGCGCGCAGCAAAGGCGAGCAACCGGTACAGCGCCCCGGAATCGAGAAACTTCCAGCCCAGCTTCGCCGCGAGCAATGCCGCGACCGTGCCCTTGCCGGAGCCACTCGGTCCATCGATGGTAACGACCGGAATCTGGCTGATCATGAAGCGCCCTCCACGGAAACACGCATGCCTGCACGCTCGGCCAACGCCAGGAAGTTGGGGAACGAGGTCGCGACGTTGGCGCAATCGTGAATGCGGATCGGCGCACTGGCGCGCAACCCGGCCACGCTGAACGACATGGCGATGCGATGATCGCCATGCGCCCAGACTTCACCACCCCCCATGGGGCCGCCCTCGATGACGATGCCGTCGGGCGTCGGCTCAGCCTTGACGCCCAGGGTCTGCAGCCCATCGGCCATCACCTGGATACGATCCGATTCCTTGACCCGCAGTTCCTCGGCGCCACGCAGGACGGTACGCCCCTGTGCGCAAGCCGCCGCCACGAACAGCACCGGGAATTCATCGATGGCCAGCGGCACCAGCGCCTCGGGAATCTCGATGCCCTTGAGCTGCGCAGCCCGCACACGAATGTCGGCGACCGGCTCACCGCCCACCTCGCGCTGGTTGGACAGCTCGATATCGGCACCCATCAGCTTGAGGATATCGATCACGCCGGTGCGCGTCGGATTGATGCCCACGTGTTCCAGGGTGACGTCCGAGCCTTCGGCGATGCTGGCGGCGACCATGAAGAAGGCGGCTGAGGAAATGTCCGCCGGCACTTCGATCTGAGCGGCGTTCAGCTTGTAGCCCGGCTCGACGGTCGCCGTGCTGCCTTCGACCCGGACCGGGTAGCCGAAGCCCTGCAGCATCCGCTCGGTATGATCACGCGTGGGCGCCGGCTCGGTCACGGAAGTCTGGCCGGCCGCATAAAGCCCCGCCAGCAACAGGCATGACTTGACCTGGGCGCTGGCCATCGGCATGTCGTAATGCATGCCGGACAGCTTCTGCCCGCCGCGAATGGTCAGCGGCGGACGGCCCTCGGCAGCGGTTTCGATCACTGCGCCCATCTCGCGCAGTGGCTTGGCGACGCGATTCATCGGCCGCTTGGTGAGCGAGGCGTCGCCACTCAGGGTGGTATCGAACGGCTGCGCCGCGAGCAGGCCGGCCAGCAGACGCATGGAAGTGCCGGAGTTGCCCAGGTAGATCGGCCCGGGCGGGGCCTGCAGGCCGTGCAAGCCGACACCATGCACGGTCACGCGGCCCTGGTGCGGTCCCTCGATGACCACGCCCATGTCGCGGAAGGCCTGGATGGTGGCCAGCGCATCTTCGCCCTCGAGGAAACCCTCGACTTCAGTGGTGCCCTCGGCCAGCGAGCCGAGCATGATCGAGCGGTGGGAAATGGATTTGTCGCCTGGCACACGCAACTGGCCAGTCAGGCTGCCGCCAGGGTTGGCGAGGAAGATCAGGTCATTGGAATGCATAACGTCCACATAGGCTCTGCGAGCCAGTATTTTGCTGAAATGTTCCCGGGCCGCCCTGGCGCGCGTGAATACGCCCAGCAGTTTATGCCCGTCTCCTTCATCGACCGCGGCGCGCAAGGCATCGAGGTCGGTACGAAAATCATCCAGGGTAGCCAGCACTGCATCACGATTGGCCAGGAAGATGTCGTGCCACATCACCGGATCACTGCCGGCTATCCGCGTGAAGTCGCGAAAGCCGCCAGCGGCGTAGCGGAATATCTCCAGGTTCTCATGCCGTTTGGCCAGCGAATCCACCAAGCCGAAGGCCAGCAGATGCGGCAGATGGCTGGTCGCCGCCAGCACCTCGTCATGATGATCGACGTCCATATGCTCGACATCCGCACCCAGCGCCGTCCACAGCCGGTCGACCAGTGCCAGCGCCTGCGAATCCGTGCCGTGCACGGGCGTCAGAATCACCTTGTGCCGACGAAAGAGCGAGCCGTCGGCGGCGGTGATACCGCTTCGCTCCGAGCCGGCGATGGGATGCCCGGGCACGAAGCGCGCCGGCATGCCACCGAACGCACGGGTCGCACAACGCACCAGATTGCCCTTGGCGCTGCCGACGTCGGTCAGCACCGCATCGCCCAGCTCCAGCCGCGACAGCTGTTCGAGCAGCGTCTCCATCGCCAGGATCGGTGCCGCCAGCTGGATCACACAGGCATCACGACAGGCTTCTTCCAGGGTATCGACGCAGCGATCCACGACCCCCAGCTCCACGGCCAGCACGCGACTGTCGGCATTCGGATCGAAACCCACGACCTCTCGGCACAATCCCGATTCGCGCAGGCCCTTGGCGAACGAGCCGCCGATCAGGCCAAGCCCGATCACCACCAGGCGATCAATGATAGGTTTCTGCTGTTGCAAGCTGATGTCGTGGGTCACTGATCGAGCACTACGCGCAAGGCCTCGAGGAAGCGGGCATTCTCCTGCTCGGTGCCGATGGACACGCGCAGGAAGGTCGGCATGCCGTAGCCGGCAATCGGCCGGACGATGACGCCCTCGCGCAGCAGTCCGGCATTGATAGGCGCCGCATCGCGCCCCAGATCGACTGCCAGGAAATTGCCCCGCGAAGGAATCCACTTCAGCCTCAGCTCGGCCAGCCCCTGCTCCAGCTGCGCCATACCGGCGCGATTCACCCGCCGCCCTTCAGCCAGATACTGCTCGTCATCCAGCGCGGCGCAGGCCGCCACCAGCGCGAGGCTGTTGACGTTGAACGGTTGGCGCACCCGGTTGAGCACATCGGCAATCTGCGGCGACGAGGCGGAGTAACCGACCCGCAGCCCCGCCAGGCCGTAGGCCTTGCACAGCGTGCGCGAAACCAGCAGGTTGGGATAGCGATCCAGGTAGTTCAGGCCGTTGGGCAGTTCGTCGCCTTCGGTGAATTCGATATAGGCCTCGTCCAGCACCACCAGCACACGCTCGGGGACACGGTCGAGGAAGCTCTCCAGTGCCTGAGCGCCGAGCCAGGTTCCCGTGGGGTTGTTCGGGTTGGCGATGAAGACCACAGCGGTCTGCTCGTCGATGGCCTCGAGCATGCCGTCCAGGTCGTGACCATAGTCGACGGCCGGCACCACGCGGCTTTCGGCACCCGCGGCCTGAGTGCAAAGCGGATAGGCCGCAAAGGCATGTGCGCTGAATACCGCGTTACGGCCCGGCGCCAGCCAGCAGCGGGCGACCAGGTCGATGATGTCGTTGGAGCCATTGCCCAGGGTGATCTGTTCGGACTTCAGGCCGAAGCGCTCGGCCAGCTTGGCCTTCAGCCGGAAGCCGCTGCCGTCGGGATAGCGGGTCAACTCGGACAGCTCGCCGCGAATGGCCTCCAGCACCCTGGGGTTCGGGCCCAGCGGATTCTCGTTGCTGGCCAGCTTGATGATCCGCGCCGGCTCGATGCCCAGCTCGCGCGCCAGCTCGTCGATCGGCTTGCCGGTGACGTAGGGGGACAGTTTCTGTACGCCTGGTACGGCCAGGGTGAGGAAATCAGCACTCATGTTCAGCTCCACTCACAGCCGGCTGAGCCGGCGCTTGAGGCTGTAGGCTTGAGGCTGGACGATCAGCCTCCTCGCCCACCTTCATGTTCATCGGCACGCCTGCTTTCAACAGCGCACCATACTTATCGTCGAGCCTTCAGCCTCAAGCCTCCAGCCAAAGCCGTACTTACAGCACGGCTTTCGGGTACGAACCCAGCACCTTGAGCGCCACGGCTTCGTGGCCGATCTTCTCCAGCACGTCCTTGATCAGCGGGTCCTGGTGATGGCCCATGCAGTCGATGAAGAACACATAGGTCCACTTGCCACTGCGCGACGGCCGCGTCTCGATCCGGGTCAAGTCGATGCCGTTGGAGTGGAACGGCATCAGCAGCTCATGCAGCGCGCCCGGCTTGTTGCGCATGGAAACGATGATCGAGGTCTTGTCATCGCCGGTCGGCGGCACTTCCTGGCTGCCGATGATCAGAAAGCGCGTGGAATTGTCCGGGCGGTCTTCGATCTTCTCGGCCAGCTTGCTCAGCCCATACAGCTGCGCCGCCATGTCACCGGCGATGGCCGCCGAATTCCACTCGCTCTTCACTCGCTTGGCGGCGTCGGCGTTGCTCGATACCGCCACGCGCTCGACGTTGGGGTAGTGCGCGTCCAGCCACTTGCGGCATTGGGCCAGCGACTGGGCGTGGGAATAGATGCGCGTGATGCGATCGGTCTTGGTCGTCTCGCCCACCAGCAGGTGATGGTGGATGCGCAGCTCGACTTCGCCGCAGATGACGATGTCATGCTCGAGAAAGCTGTCCAGCGTGTGGTTGACCGCGCCTTCGGTGGAGTTTTCCACCGGCACCACGCCGAAGTTCACCGCACCGGCGACCACCTCGCGGAACACCTCGTCGATGGCCGCCATCGGCTTGCTGATCACCGAATGACCGAAATGCTTGAGCGCCGCTGCCTGCGAGAAGGTGCCTTCCGGGCCGAGATAGGCGACCCGCAGCGGCTGCTCCAGAGCCAGGCAGGAGGACATGATTTCGCGGAACAAGCGCGCCATTTCCTCGTTGTCCAGCGGCCCCTTGTTCAGCTCCATGATGTGCTTGAGCACCCAGGCTTCACGCTCGGGGCGGTAGAACACCGCCTCCTCGCCTTCGGCCAGCGACGCGGTCTTGACCCGCGCCACTTCCTGGGCACAACGGGCACGCTCGCTGATCAGGTCGAGAATCCGCTCGTCCAGACTGTCGATGCGTACGCGCAGGGCCTTGAGCTGGTCAGCCTCGCTCATCAGCCGTGCTCCTTCTCGAACTCGGCCATGTAGGCGACCAGCGCCTGGACGGCATCCAGGCCCACCGCGTTGTAGATGGAGGCGCGCATGCCACCGACCGAGCGATGCCCCTTGAGGTTGAGCAGGCCGCGCGCATCGGCACCGGCCAGGAAAGCCTTGTCCAGGCGCTCGTCCGCCAGACGGAACGGCACGTTCATCCAGGACCGGGCGTTCTCCGCGATCGGGTTGGTGTAGAAGTCGCTGGCGTCGATGAAGCCGTAGAGAAGCTCCTTCTTGGCCCGGTTACGCTGCTCCATCGCCTCGACGCCGCCCTGCTCCTTGAGCCACTCGAAGACCAGGCCCGACAGGTACCAGGAGAAGGTCGCCGGCGTGTTGTACATCGAGCCGTTGTCGGCGGCGATCTTGTAGTCGAGCATCGTCGGGCAGCTGGAACGCGCCTTGCCGAGCAGGTCTTCACGCACGATCACCACCACCAGGCCGGAGGGGCCGATGTTCTTCTGCGCACCGGCGTAGATCAGGCCGAACTTCGACACGTCGACGGGACGCGACAGTATGTCGGACGACATGTCCACCACCAGCGGCGTATCGCCGAGCTCCGGCACCCAGTCGAACTGCAGCCCGCCGATGGTCTCGTTGCTGGCGTAATGCAGATAGGCGGCGTTGTCGCTCAGCTGCCATTCGTTCTGCCCGGGAATTGCGAAGTAGTCGTAAGGCTTGGCGCTGGCGGCCAGGTTTACGTTACCGAAGCGGCGCGCTTCCTCGATGCTCTTGCGCGACCAGATGCCGGTGTCGACATAGTCCGCCACGCCACCCTCGGGCAGCAGGTTCAACGGGATTTCCGCGAACTGCTGGCTCGCGCCGCCCTGCAGGAACAGCACCTTGTAGTCGGAGGGAATCGCCATCAGGTCGCGCAGGTCCTGCTCGGCCTTCTCGGCGATCGCAACGTAGGCATCGCTGCGGTGGCTCATTTCCATTACCGACAGGCCACGGCCCTGCCAATCAAGAAGCTCGGCCTGGGCGCGGCGCAGCACCGCTTCGGGAAGCGCGGCGGGGCCGGCGCAAAAGTTAAAGGCGCGTTTGCTCACTGCTGTTTCTCTCATGCTCGTTGCTCGGATTCACCGCAAGGGTACAAGCGCCTTGCCGGGCGCTTCGTCTAAGGGCTCAGCCACCTCAACCGAAAACAGGCGCATCCGCAAAACGGATACGCCTGGCTTCGGTCATTCCTGGTCGTCGGTCGGCACCACATCCGGAGGTACGTCACCGCCGCCGCCGAGCAGTTCATCCTCGTCCGGCTCGGTGCTGACCACCGGCATTTCCTTCTCCAGCGATTCTTCGTCGAGGCTGGCTTCGACGTCTTCCAGCACATCCTCTTCGGAAGGCTCCTGGACGCGCTCGAGGCCGACCAGGTGTTCGTTCTTGCCCAGCTTGATCAGCGTCACGCCCTGGGTATTGCGCCCCAGCGAGGACACCTCGTCGACGCGGGTACGAACCAGCGTGCCCTGGTCGGAAATCAGCATGATCTCCTCGCCTTCCAGCACCTGTACCGCGCCTACCAGCGCGCCGTTGCGTTCGTTGGTGACCATGGCGATCACGCCCTGACCGCCACGCCCGCGCCGCGGGAACTCCTCCATCGCCGTGCGCTTGCCGTAGCCACGCACCGAAGCGGTAAGAATCTGCGCGCCCGGCTCGGGGATCAGCATGGAGATGATGCGCTGCCCCTCCGGCAGGCGCATGCCGCGCACACCGCGAGCCGTACGACCCATCATGCGCACCTTGCTTTCCTTGAAGCGAATGACCTTGCCGCCGTCGGAGAACATCATCACTTCCTGGGCGCCATCGGTCACGGCTGCGGCGATCAGGGTATCGCCCTCCTCCAGCCTCAATGCGATCAGGCCGGAGCTGCGCGGCCGGCTGAATTGCACCAGCGGGGTCTTCTTGACGGTTCCCTTGGCCGTGGCCATGAAGATATAGGCGCCGGTCGGCTCATCCTTTTCATCGCCGTCGGCATCGTCACCATCGACATCATCGATTTCGTCGTGCTCGATGACCTGGCCGTCAGCGTCATCCAGCTCCTCGTCATCATGGGGCGCCTGTTTGCGCAGGGCCTCCAGATCGACCTGAAGCATGGCGGTGATGCTCTCGCCGTCATCCAACGGCAACAGGTTTACCAGTGGGCGTCCACGCGAGGCGCGCGAGGCTTCGGGAATTTCGTAGGTCTTGAGCCAGTACACCTTGCCCTTGCTGGAGAACAGCAGCAGCGTGGTATGGCTGTTGGCGACCAGCAGGTGCTCGACGTAATCCTCTTCCTTGACGCCGGTAGCCGCCTTGCCGCGGCCGCCGCGGCGCTGCGCCTGGTAGGCCGCCAGGGGCTGCGACTTGGCATAGCCGCCATGGGAAATGGTGACGACGCGTTCTTCTTCGGTGATCAGGTCGGCCAACGTCAGGTCCAGACGCGCTTCGAGGATCTCGGTGCGGCGCGCATCGCCGAACTCGGCCTTGACGCCTTCCAGCTCCTCGCAGATGACTTCCATCAGACGCACGGGACTGGTCAGGATACGAATCAGCTCGCCGATCTGGGTCAGGATTTCCTGATATTCGCTCAGCAGCTTCTCGTGCTCGAGACCGGTCAGGCGGTGCAGGCGCAGATCGAGAATGGCCTGGGCCTGTTCCGGCGACAGGTAGTAGCGGCCGTCACGCAGCCCGTACTGCGGATCGAGGTCCTCCGGGCGGCAGGCATCGGCGCCGGCGCGCTCGACCATCGCTTCCACCGCACTGGACTCCCAGGCGGTCGCGATCAGCGCATCCTTGGCTTCGGCGGGCGTCGGCGAGGCCTTGATCAGCGCGATGACCGGATCGATATTGGACAGCGCAACCGCCTGACCCTCGAGGATATGGCCGCGCTCGCGCGCCTTGCGCAGCTCGAATACCGTACGCCGCGTCACCACCTCACGGCGGTGGCGAACGAAGGCCTCCAGCAGTTCCTTGAGGTTAAGCGTGCGCGGCTGACCGTCGACCAGTGCCACCACGTTGATGCCGAATACGCTCTGCAACTGCGTCTGAGCGTAGAGGTTGTTGAGGATGACCTCCGGCACTTCGCCGCGACGCAGCTCGATGACGACACGCATGCCGTCCTTGTCCGACTCGTCGCGCAGCTCGGTGATGCCTTCGATCTTCTTTTCTTTCACCAGCTCGGCGATCTTCTCGATCAGCCGCGCCTTGTTCAACTGATACGGCAGCTCGGTGATGACGATCTGCTGGCGACCGCCGACCTTGTCGATGTCTTCGATGGTCGAGCGGGCGCGCATGTAGATGCGGCCACGGCCGGTGCGGTAGGCCTCGATGATGCCGGCGCGACCATTGATGATGCCTGCAGTCGGGAAATCCGGACCGGGGATATGAGTCATCAGCTCATCGATGCTGATATCGGGGTTGGCGATCAGCGCCAGGCAACCGTCGATCACCTCACCCAGGTTGTGTGGCGGGATGTTGGTCGCCATGCCCACGGCGATCCCGCTGGAGCCGTTGACCAGCAGGTTCGGAATCTTGGTCGGCATGACCGCCGGAATCTGCTCGGTACCGTCGTAGTTCGGCACCCAGTCCACGGTTTCCTTGTGCAGGTCGGCCAGCAGCTCATGGGCCAGCCTGGCCATGCGCACTTCGGTGTAACGCATGGCCGCGGCGCTGTCGCCATCGACCGAACCGAAGTTGCCCTGGCCGTCGACCAGCAGGTAGCGCAGCGAGAATGGCTGGGCCATGCGGACGATGGTGTCGTAAACCGCCAAGTCGCCGTGAGGGTGGTATTTACCGATCACGTCACCCACGACACGGGCCGATTTCTTGTACGGCTTGTTCCAGTCGTTACCCAGTTCGCTCATGGCAAACAGCACACGGCGATGCACGGGTTTCAAGCCGTCTCGCGCATCCGGCAGCGCCCGTCCGACGATTACGCTCATGGCGTAGTCGAGATAGGACTGCTTGAGTTCGTCTTCGATATTGACCGGGAGGATTTCTTTGGCCAGTTCGCCCATGGAAGCCTGGTTCCTTATAGTCAGCAGGGTCCTGCGATTAAGCGCGGAATGTTATCACAAGGCGGCATGCCGCTGGGGCCGGAGGAAGGAAAGCGCTCGCTCGTCAGCCTTCCGGCCGTTTCTTTCGTTTCTTCGTTACCAGGGTCTGTTGCCGTTGCGTCGCGAGCGCACGAAACGGCAACAGACCCTAATGCAGCCTCTTGGGGCTCATCAGCGCCGCCAGCTTCGCCGCTCCGGGGCGGTCGACGACTCCCCTCTCTGTGACGATGGCATCGATCAAGTCGGCCGGCGTCACATCGAACACCGGATTGAATACCTCGACATCCGCCGCAAAGCGCCGACCATCGACTTCCAGCAGCTCGCTGCCGGCACGCTCCTCGAGCGGGATGTCATCACCCGTTTCCAGCGTCATGTCGATGGACGAAGTCGAGGCCACGACCATGAAGCGCACACCGTGGTGCATGGCGAGCACGGCCAGCTGGTAAGTGCCTATCTTGCTGGCCACATCGCCGTTGGCAGCGACCCGGTCGGCGCCCACGACGACCCAGGTGATGCCTCGCTCTTTCATCAGATGGGCCACCGCCGAGTCCGCGCCGAGCCTGACCGGCACCTCTTCGCCGGCCAGCTCCCAGGCCGTCAGACGCGAGCCCTGCAACCAGGGCCTTGTCTCGTTGACGTAGACGCACTCGACCAGCCCTTCCAGATGCGCGGCGCGGATGACGCCCAGCGCGGTGCCGAAACCGCCGGTGGCCAGCGCGCCGGCATTGCCATGGGTCAGCAGATTCTGTGGATTGCCCTGATAGCGGCGAATCAGCTCCACACCGAATTGCGCCATGGTCAGGTTGGCTTCGCGATCGCTCTGGTGAATCGAGATTGCCTGGGCTTCCAGCGCCGCCAGCGGCGCCTCGCCCGGCTTGAGTCGCCCCAGCCGCTCGCGCATCTGCTCGAGCGCCCAGAACAGGTTCGCAGCGGTTGGCCGGGAGGCGGCCAGCACCTCGAAATCCGCTTCCAGCGCTGCTCGCCAGTCGTCACCTTCAGCCAACCGGGCCTTCAAGCCGAGCACCAGACCGTAGGCCGCGCTGATGCCGATCGCCGAGGCGCCACGCACGACCATGGCGCGGATCGCCTGTGCGACCTCGGTGGCGGATTCGCACGCATGCCAGACCTCTTCCGCCGGAAGCCTGCGCTGATCCAGCAGATACAGTCGAGCGTCACGCCAATCGATGGCTTTCACTTTCTCCGTCGCCAGCAAGCGCTCGCGCATGCGACTCCCTCTTCTTCCGATATGACATTGATTGCGGCATCGCCGGTGCACGTACTCGCACCACCGCTACGCGGACCAGCATTCACGCAACAAAAAGCCCAGCCTTACCGAAGCGAGCGTCCCCGGAGCCAGCTACGGTCGAAACGCCTCGCTCGGCCTCCCACTCGGCGGCGGATCATAAGCGATTGATATTGATAGCACTAGCGAGGTACCAGCCCCTGTCTCTCGCGGAGCGAGAAACCCGATAGCGCCCCCTGACGCAGCGACACAACGAAACGCTATAATCATTCGCGTTTGCATCAGAGCATCATTCCCATGCAGTTCTGTTCCGGCCAACAGATTCTGGCCATCGAAGACGACCCTATCCTGGGCGCGCACCTCAAGACGTCACTGGAAAGCCGCGGCTTCCAGGTCACCCTCGCCGACGATGGCGGAACCGGGCTGGCGCTGGCGCACCAAGCCGATTACGACCTGATCCTGCTGGACGTGCTGTTGCCCGGCCTGGGAGGCATGGAGCTGCTCACTCGCTTGCGCGACAAGCGCCGCACGCCGGTGCTGATGATGTCCGCGCTGGGTGGCGAAGCCCACCGTATCCAGGGCTTCGACTGCGGCGCCGATGACTACCTGCCCAAGCCCTTCAGCATCGCGGAATTGCAGGTCCGCATCGCGGCCATCCTGCGTCGCGTCGCCTATGAACGACCGGCACCCGCCGCAGCGAACGACGACCCGCTGCGCTTCGACGATGGCCGCTGCGATCTCGAACATGAAGGCCACTGGGTCGGATTCACCGCGACCGAGTACCGCCTGCTGAAGCTGCTCTACAGCTCGGCGGAAGAAGTGCTCAGTAAGCCCTTCCTCTACCAGCAGGTGCTGCATCGCGGCTATTCGCAGCATGACCGCAGTCTGGACATGCACATCAGCAATATCCGCCGCAAGCTGACGCGCGCGAAGATCACCGGTCTGCGCGTCGAGGCCGTATGGGGCAAGGGCTATCTGCTGAGCAGGCAGGAGAGCTGATGCCTGGTCGCCACTCGATATTCTGGCGTCTGGTCGTTCTGGTTGCCGGCTTCTGCCTGGCGATGATCTGGGCCGCGGACTACATCGGCAAACAGATCGACCACCGCACCTCGTACCTCTCCGAGGACGCTCGCACCATTCTCGAAGACTATGCCGCCGAAGCCGGCGCTGCCCTGCGTCAAGGCCCGCAGGTGCTGGACCGATGGCTGACGGAGCTGCGACGCAAGGAAGACAGCTGGGCGGTCGTGGTGGATCGCAACCTGCATCCGCAAGGCAGCCAGAGGCTCAGCGACGACGAGCGCCAGCTGCTGACCTTCGTGCGCCACCACGACTGGCCGATGAGCCGCCGTGGCGAGCGCCTGCCACTGATTTCCGTACCCCTGGGCGAGACGGGTGACCAGCTGATCATGCGCCTACCCGAACGCCTGCGGCCCTGGCGCAACCACACGGTGCTGACCTTGCTGGCCGTGTACCTGCTGCCTGTCGTGTTGTCGGTGCTGTTCTGCTGGCTGCTCTACTCCCTGCTGATTTCACCGCTGGAACGCCTGCGCCGACAGGCCAACGCCCTGCGCGGCAATGAGCTCGATACGCTGATACCGCCATCGATCGCTCGGCGCCGCGACGAACTGGGCGAGCTGGGGCGGTCGCTCGAATACCTCACGCAGCGCCTGCGCGACGTCATCGCCCAACAACAGCAGCTGTTGCGCGACCTGTCCCACGAGCTGCGCACGCCATTGAGCCGCCTGCGGGTCGCCTGCGAAAGCGAACTACAGGGTGAAGAGCTGCGCGACCGGGTGGAACGCGAGGTGGGCAGCATGCAGCAGTTGGCGCACAACACCTTGGAACTGGCCTGGCTGGACAGCGAGCAGCCCCGCTTCGAGTGTCAGCCGGTGGACATCGAAGCGCTGTGGGAGGTGCTTTGCGAGGACGCCTGCTTCGAATCGGGCTGGCCACGCGAGCGCATCCGTTCGGAACTGCCGGAGGGCTGCCAGGTACTCGGCAACCTCAATGCGCTGGCCCAGGCCATGGAGAACGTGCTGCGCAACGCCATTCGTCATTCTCCCGAACAGGGCATCGTCTGCCTGACGGCCAGGCGCTCGGAGGGCTGGTGGAACCTGAGTATCGAAGACCAGGGGTCCGGCGTGGCGGAAAACGACCTGCAGGTGATCTTTCGCCCCTTCTCCCGCCTCAGCGCCGCCCGTCCGGGGGGCGACGGTTTCGGCCTGGGCCTGGCCATCGCCCACGGCATGGTGCGCATGCAGGGTGGGCGGATCTGGGCGGAAAATGGCCACAAGGGGCTGCGGGTGACCATTCGGTTACAAGATGTATAGTTTGTAAATGATCTTTACTCACAAATGAGAATACATAGCATTCACGCCTGATCGGCACAGCCCTACCTGTGCCCAGCCGCGTCGGCATCGGTTTATCCGGACGCTGAAAACAATGATGCGTGATGATTCTCAGGGAGTTGTTGTGATGGTCATGCTCAAACGAAACAGACTGGCTTGTGCAGTAGCCGTAGCCGCGTCCATGAGCGGCCTGGCCCATGCCCAGGATGCGCTCGAGCTGCAGCCGACCACCGTGGTCAGTGCGTCGGGCTTCGAGCAGAACATCAAGGATGCGCCAGCCACGATCTCCGTCATCACGGCCGAGGAGCTGAAGAAGCGTTCCTATACCGACATTACCGATGCGTTGAAGAACGTGGCGGGCGTGCAGATTGCTGGCGGCGGCGTTGAACAGTCGATCATGGTCCGGGGCATGACTTCGGCTTACACCCTCTTCCTCATCGACGGTCGCCCCGCTCAGGGTAACGATGCGTTTTCCGAGAGGGGCTCTCAGCAGGGCACCCCTATCAACTTCCTCCCGCCGCTCGAGTCCATCGAGCGCATCGAGGTCATCCGCGGCCCAGCATCGGCCCTGTACGGCTCCGATGCCATGGGCGGCGTGATCAATATCATCACCAAGAAGGTGTCGAACGAGCTGAGCGGCAGCGTCACCACCGAATACACGGTGCCGTCCAAGTCCAACGAGCTCAATGAAGATACCTGGCAAACCAGTGCCTACCTCAACGTACCGCTGATCGAGGATGTCCTGGGCCTGCAGCTGACCGGTGCCTACCACGATCAGGACGAGAGCAACTTCGTAGGCGGAAGTGACGCTGCAGCCACCGATCCCAAATACGAAAAGCGTAATGCTGGCGGAAAGCTGTCCTGGAATATCAACGAGCAAAACAATCTGACGCTCGGCCATAGCTATACCAAGCAGGAACGTTGGAAGAATCCGGGCAGAAGCCTGCTCGAGACTGACGACCCGACCTACAACGAGTCCATCAAGAAGAACTACTTCATCGAACATGAAGGCAACTACGACAGCCTTCTGCTGAAGTCCTACGTCAACTATGACCACTCTGAAAATGCCACCACGCTGAACCCCGAGACCGGCAAGGGCATCGAGTACGAGGTAATCACCGCCAATACCCAGGCGACCTACTTCATCGGCTCCCACGCCATCACCGGCGGCCTGACCCACAAGTACGAAAACCTGGAACACAACTCCAATGGCCTCCGCGAGCCCGTCGTTCCTGACGCCAACGCCACCGTCGAGATGAACCGTTATCAGAACTCGATCTTCCTCGAAGACAACTGGAACGTGACCGACAGCTTCATCCTGACCCTGAGCGGGCGTCTCGACGACAACCAGGCCTTTGGCAGCCAGTTCAGCCCCAAGGTCTATGGCGTCTATCACCTGAACGACAACTTCACAGTCAAGGGCGGCGTCACCACGGGCTACAAGGCACCTGACCTGCGTTCCAGCGCCACGGACTTCGGCTCCACCTCCATGGGCGGCGTGATCATCGGCAACCCCGACCTGACGCCTGAAACCAGTGTGAACCGCGAGATCGGCATCGCCTACGAAGAACAGGATCTGGGGCTGCTCACCACCCTGACCGCCTACGTGATCGATTACGAGGACAAGATCAACCGTACCGGCCGGGTTTGCCCTCAGGACCCCACCGAGAGCGTTCCATGTGTTTACAACGGTACGACGTACCCAGGTCATCGCTTCGGCTACACCGCCTACGAGAACGTGGACGAGGCGGAGCTGCGCGGCATCGAGTGGACCCTGGACTACCGCCTGCTCGACAACCTGACCTATCGCCACAGCTACACCTACACCGAGACCGAGCAGAAGTCCGGCGACTTCAAGGGCAAGCCGCTCAACGATATTGCCAAGCACATGTTCAACGCCTCGCTTGACTGGCAGGCCACCGACCGGATCAACGTCTGGACCCAGTACAACTACCGTGGCAAGACCTCCGGCCGCTGGCAGACCGGTACCAGCGGCTCCAACACCAACGGTTTCCGCTATCCGGCATACAGCTTCGTCGACGCTGGCGTAGCCTTCAAAGCGACGAACAACCTGACCTTAAAGGCAGGCGTCTACAACCTTGGCAACAAGGAAGTGACCACGGATGGTGAGTACGCCTACAACCTGGACGGCCGACGCTTCATCTTCTCGCTGACCCAGGCGTTCTAAACCACTGCAAGCGATGCTCCCTGCCGATCCGTTTTCGCCAGGGAGCATTCGCGTGTATGGCATTCACGTATCGAAGGCGGCTCCGATCGCTCGGCTCGATGAGGTCCAAGGCGACATGAATACACATGATGGCTACGTGATGGACGTGGCCTACCCGCCGCATTTCCACAAGGAAATCCAGCCCGTCTGGCTAGCCAGTCTGGCTCAGTTCCTCGGCACGGCTGCTCCCGACATCACCAGGCCCTACTCCTGTTGCGAGCTGGGTTGTGGCATGGGCATCAACCTGCTGGTCGCCGCTGCGACGAATCCGCTGGGCCAGTTCGTTGGCGTGGATGCCAACGACAAGGCGCTGGCCATCGCCAGAGCGGCAGCAAAATCCGTCGGCCTGACGAACGTCCACTTCGTTCATGCGGATTTCGCCCACTTTGCCCAAAGCAACAACCTCTTCTTCGATTTCATCGTCAGCCATGGCGTCTGGTCGTGGATCGCGCCGAACCAACAGAGGAACATCCTTCAGCTGGTGGCCAAGTTCCTGAAGCCCAAGGGTCTCTTCTATCTGCACTACATGTGCCATCCCGGAGCCACGCCGATGGTTCCGATTCAGGCGCTGCTCAACGACTTGGCCAAACAGTTGCCCGGCACCTCCGAGGAGAAACTGAGTGCCGCCCTGGACTTCGTCTGCCAACTGGACCTTGCCGGCGCTTTCGTCGACCAGCCGCAACTTAGCGACAAGATCCGTGCGCTCAAGCAGAAGCCCCCCGGCTACCTGGCCCACGATTTCCTGACCGATCATTGGGCGCCCCAGCATTCGGTCGATATTCACCGCCTCGTGGCTCAGGCAGGCATGACTTTTCTGGGCAGCGCAAACGCCTTGGAGAACCTCGACAAGCTCTCCGTACCGGGGGCGATGCAGCCATTGCTGTCGAACCTCGCGTCACCAGCGCTGCGAGAACGAGTCAAGGACCTTGCACGCAACCAGCATCAACGCAGCGACCTGTTCCAGCGCGCCCCGACGCCGCTGGGACAGCAGGATGCGCTGCGTCAGGTCGATGCCCTTCGCTTCCAGGCGTTACCGAAGGCATCGCTACCAGGTGCAGTGACTTTTAAAACACCCATTGGCGAAATTCAGGGTCCGTCGGAGGTCTTCTCTCCGCCACTGGAAAGATTGGCCGAAGGCCCCGCCACCTTCGCCGAACTCCGCCAGTTACCGGCCTTCTCAGACGCACTTGGCACGCTTTCGCAATCCCTGCAGATGCTGATGTGGAACGGCGACATCCATCCGCAACGACCCGACGGCCTCGACACCTCGGAGCACGTGAGCCGACTGGCGGCCTGGATCGAGAGGAATCAGCTGAAGCTCCAGATCGCTGCCGACTGCGGAACGGCCGTCCATCGTCTCGATGACGACTGAAGCAGCCACCAGCCTTCGCCGGCCCACTTCGACACGATCCAAGCCCCTGGAACCCAACAAGAACGACATGAAAAAAGCCTCACTCCCATATTGGCCGGTGGTCTCTCGCACCCTGGCTGCCATAGTCGGCGGCTATGCCGTCACCTACTGCTTCACCGCGGCCCTGGCCCGCCTGCTGCCGCTGGATCGCTTCGATGCCACCCTGGTCGCTTCGCTGGTCTCGTTCATCATCTACCTGGCGTTCATTCTCTGGGTATTCGCCACGCATTCGTTACGACGCGTCGCAGCCAGCCTGCTGATCATTCCGCCGCTGGCGCTGATCGGCTTCTGGCCGCAATTGCTGGAGAGGCTGGGATGAAACCGAAAACCATCACCCAGTCCATGTCCTGGCTGCATACCTGGTGCGGGCTGTTGCTCGGCTGGGTGCTGTTCGCCATCTTCCTCACCGGCACGATCGCGGTCTTCGACAAGGAGCTGAACGTGTGGATGCAGCCGGAGCTGAGCCTGCGCGGACTGGATCAATCGACAGCGACCCGGACGGCCCAGCGCTGGCTGGAAGCCGAGCATCCGCACGCGGCGAGCTGGAACATCAGCCTGCCGACCGAGCGCGCGCCTGCGCTGGCGGTATCGACCGGTGAACAGCGACGCGGTGAGCGTACCTATCTCGACCCGCTCAGCGGCGAGGTGCTGGAACCGCGCGAGACGGTAGGCGGCAATTTCTTCTTCCGCTTCCATTACACGCTGCACATGCCGCGCATGCTGGGCATCTGGCTGGTGGGGTTCGCCGCGATGGCGATGCTGGTGGCGCTGATCAGCGGCATCGTGATCCACAAGAAGATCTTCAAGGAGTTCTTCACCTTCCGGCCGGGCAAGGGCCAGCGATCCTGGCTGGATGGCCACAATGCCAGTGCCGTCCTGCTGCTGCCGTTCCACCTGATGATCACCTACACCGGGCTGGTGATCTTCTTGCTCATCTACATGCCGGCGGCGCTGGATGCGCTTTACGACGGCGACCGCAACGCCATGTTCCGCGACGGGCGCTCCGGCGCGGCACAACAGCAGGCGCCACGCGGACAGGAACGGGAGCGCGGCGGCCAACGGACCCCATCGGCAGCGGCCGAACTGTTGCCGCTGGAGCAATTCATCGCCAGGGCCGAAGAGCACTATGGTCCCGGCACGCTGTCCGGGCTGTCGATCGACAATCCCGGGCGAGCCGATGCCAAGGTGACCGCACGCCCGCTGCTGGGCAGCCGTATCGAACTGACCAAGGGCGAAGGCATCACCTTCAGCGGCGTTACCGGCGAACTGCTCCAGGCGCCACCGCCTTCGCGCGCCAGCCTGCTCACCCAGCGCGTAATGGCCGGTCTGCACTTCGCCCAGTTTGGCGGCTATCCGATGCGCTGGTTGTATTTCGTCTGCGGGTTGATCAGTTGCGCCATGATCGCCACCGGGCTGGTGCACTACACCGTGAAGCAGCGCCGACAGGCCAAGGGCAGTCGACGCTTTCTGCACGCAGCGGAAAGCCTCAACGTCGCCACGGTCGCCGGACTTTCACTGGCGTGCGGCGCCCTGCTCTGGGCCAACCGGCTGCTGCCGGTGGAACTCGCGGGCCGAGGTGATTGGGAATTGCGCCTGTTCTTCGGCACCTGGCTGCTCACGCTGTTTCACGCCAGCGTCAGGGCTCCGCTGAACGCCTGGCGCGAGCAGCTATACGCTGCCGCGCTGCTGGCCCTGGCGTTGCCTGTGCTCGATCTGCTGAGCACCACCGGCATGCCGGACGGCCTGCGCCTGGGGGTAGATGCCAGCGTTGCGGCCCTCGGCCTGTTGCTGGGCTGGATCGCCTGGCGAATTCCCGCGCAGCCGGTCTCGAGCCGGGCGACCCGTACCGCCGCACGGCCGGCTACAGGAGCAGGACAATGAACGGACCTGCATTCCTGGTCAGCCTGGTGCTGGCCTATGGCGGCATGCTCGGCTTCTGCCTGGGCATGGAAAAGCACTGGAAGCACCTGGGCGACCCGCGCCTGCCCGACATTGTTCGGCATCTGTGCAGGCCGCTGGGGATTGGCCTGCTCGGCCTTTCCCTGTATGCCGCCAGCTTCGTCTGGCCAGGCGGCATGGCGCTGGTCGGATGGTTCGGGCTGATATCGGTAGGCGGCCTGATGCTGCTCATGCTGCTGCCATACGCACCGCGGCTGGCGCTCTGGCTGCCGATCGGCGGCGGCTTGCTCTGCGGGGCACTCGCCCTTTACTGAGACCTCGGCGCACTCTCGCCTGCGGGAAACCTTACCCGCACGCGCAGACCGCCCAGTGCGCCCTGGTCAAGCTCAATGCTGGCGCGATGGACTCGGCTGACTTCACCGACGATAGCCAGGCCGATGCCGGCGCCGTGACGCTGATGCTGCACGCGGTAGAAGCGCGTAAAGACGTTCTTGCGCTCCGCAGGCGGGATTCCCGGGCCATCGTCTTCGACTTCGAGTACCGCATCGGCCAGTACCCGCAGCACCACGTTGCCGCCGCGCGGCGTGTGGGCCAGCGCATTGTCCAGCAGGTTGCTGATCAGCTCGCTGAGCAGCGTCGACTCCCCCTCGACCCATACCGGCCCTTCGGCTTCCAGGGCCAGTGAGATCCCGCGCTGATGCGCCAGCGCCGCCATGGCCAGGCCGACTTCGCGGGCAAGCTCGCTCAAGTCCAACCGCTGGGCGCCGCCTTCGGCAATCGTCTGCGCGCCGCTTTCGATTCGCGCCAGTGACAGCAGCTGGTTGGCCAGATGAATGAGGCGATCGGTATGCTCCTGGGCCTCCTCCAGCGTCTGGCGCCAGCGCTGCGGCTGCTGCTCGCGCAGGCCCAGCTCGATGCGCGCCTTGAGTGCCGCCAGCGGCGTGCGCAGCTCATGGGACGCATCGGCGATGAAGCGCGCCTGCCGTTCGAACTGCCCGCGCAGGCGCTCGGTGAAATGGTCGAGCGACGCCACCAGCGGCATCAGCTCGCGCTGCACGCCCAGCGGCGGCAGAGGGCGCAGGTCGTCGGGCTGGCGCTGTTCGACTGCTTCACTGAGCTTGCCCAGCGGACGCAACGCTACGCTGATCGCCAGCCACACCAGCAGTAGCGCCGCCAGGGCGAGTGAACCGATACGCCAGAGCGTACCAATGAGCAGGTCACGCGCCATGCGTTCGCGCGCACCCTGCGTCTCGGCGACACGGATCTCGGCCATGCCGTTGTGCCCCGGCTCGGTAACCGGTTGCAGCAGGCTGACCAGGCGCACGCCCTGCCCTTCGTATTCGCCGTCATAGAAACGCGCCAGCGCCGGATAGTCGTCGGTACGCGGCGTTCCCGGCGGCGGCTCCGGCAGGTTCTCGTAACCCGAGACCAGCCGCCCGCGGATATCCAGCACCTGGTAATAGATGCGCCCGGCGCTGTCGTAGGCGAAGGTGTCCAGCGCAACGTAGGGCACGTTGGCCCGCAGCTGGCCGTCACTGGCCACCAGCCCGGCGGCGATGGCACGAGCCGAAGCCAGCAGCGTCCGGTCGTAGGCGGTGTCGGCGGCGGTGCGCCCGTTCCAGTAGGCGCTGACGCCCGAGACCAGCATCAGCAGCGCCAGGACGATCGTCAGGCGACGCAGCAGCCCGGCGCGCAGGCTGCCCAGCTTCGGCGGGGTCGCTTCCACCTCACTCATCCACGGCTTCCAGCAGATAGCCCAGGCCGCGGAAGGTGACGATGCGCACCGCGCCGCCCTCGAGTTTCTTGCGCAGCCGATGGATGTAGATCTCGATCGCATCGGCGCTGGCGTCCTGGTCCAGACCGAACACCTGGGCTGCCAGCTGATCCTTGCTCATGACCCGCCCGGGTCGCGCGATCAGCGCCTCGAGCACGGCCTGCTCGCGCGAGGTCAGGCTCAGCGGCTGCTGGCCCAGACTGAAGCGGCGAGCGTCCAGGTCGTGGACCAGTGCCCCGCAGCGCTGCTGACGCTCGCCACCGGCCACGCTACGGCGCAACAGCGCCTTCACCCGTGCTTCCAGTTCGGCCAGCTCGAAGGGCTTGGCCAGGTAATCATCCGCGCCCAGATTCAGCCCATGAACCCGATCGCTCACCTCGCTGCGCGCCGTGAGCATTAGTACCGGCAGGGTCTTGCCGCGCCCACGCAGGCTCGCCAGCACCTGAAAACCATCCAGTCGAGGCAGGCCGACATCGAGGATCGCCAGGGCGTAGTCCTCGCTGGCGAGGGCGAGATCAGCGGCGACGCCATCGTGCAACACGTCGACCGTCCAGCCCGCCGCACGCAAGGCCTGGGCCACGCTTTCCGCGAGCTGTAGATGATCTTCCACCAGGAGAATTCGCATTGGCGCTCTCTGCCCTTCACCGAATCGGCGGCCAGTGTAACGGCAAGACCATCGATGCTTACAACCGTTGAAAGCCTGGCGAAAGCTTGGGCGCCTAGCATCGTCCACAGGTGGCTCGAACCACCGAGTGCGGCACAGCGCCGCAAACTAACAAGAACAATGATGGAGACACCCGATGCTGAAGATCAGCGGATCCACGCAAGCCCGTCTTGCCCTGGCCGTTACGACCGCCACCCTGGCACCACTGGCCCAGGCCGGTTTCATCGAAGACAGCAGCGCCACCCTGCATACCCATAACATCTACCTCAACCGGGACTTCCGCGAAGGCGACGGCCAGGCCAAGCGTGAGGAATGGACGCAAGGCTTCCTGCTCGACATAAGGTCCGGCTATACCGAAGGCGATGTCGGCTTCGGGCTCGACGCGCTGGGCATGCTCGGCATCAAGCTCGATTCGGGCCGCGGCCGCAGCGGCACCGACCTGCTGCCGGTGAGCGAGGACGGCAGCACCCCGGACGAGTTCAGCCGCCTGGGACTGACTGCCAAGGTCAAGTTCTCCGAGACCGAACTTCGCTACGGCTCGCACATTCCCGAGTTGCCGGTGGTCAAGGCCAGCACCAGCCGCACCCTGCCGCAGGTCTACGAAGGCGGCCTGCTGACCTCCGAGGAACTGCAGGGCCTGACCTTCACCGGCGGGCGGCTGGACAAGGTCATCGACCGTTCCTCGACCAATTCCGAAGACCTCACGCTGAACAACAAGAACAGCCGCTTCGCCCGTAGCGCCCAGGCCGATCATCTGGATCTGGCCGGTATCGACTATAGGTTCAGCGACAAGGTCACCGGCCGCTATTACTTCGCCGACCTCGACGACATCTACCGCCAGCACTTCTTCGGCCTGCTCGCCGAACAGCCCGTAGGGCCCGGTAAACTGAGCGCCGACCTGCGCGTGAGTCTGAGCAAGGACAGCGGTGCGGCCAACGCCGGCAAGATCGACAACCAGGCCTGGAACGGCATGCTCGGCTACAGCCTGAACGGCCACAAGGTCAGCCTCGCCTACCAGCAGATGCGCGGCGATACCGGCTTTGCCTATGTCGACGGCAGCGACCCCTTCCTGGTCAACTTCGTGCAGATCAACGACTTCGCCAATGCCGACGAGCGCTCCTGGCAGGCACGCTACGACTACAACTTCGCCGCCATCGGCGTACCCGGCCTGACCTTCCTGACCCGCTACATTTCCGGCGACCATGCCGAGATCGCCGGCAGTACCGCCACCGGCAGCGAGTGGGAGCGCGATATCGAGCTCAAGTACGTGGTCCAGAGCGGGCCTCTGAAAGATGTCTCCATACGTCTGCGCAACGCCATGTTCCGTTCCGATTTCGCCCGTGACGCCGATGAGAACCGCTTGATCGTCAGCTACGCCCTGCCGATCTGGTAACACACAAAACAAAACTCCAATGGAGACCCGCTCGATGAAAATGCCCCTCTTCGCTACCCTGCTGGCCGCCACCTGCCTGCCCCTCGCCGGTCCGGTCGCCGCCGATGAACCGCGCCGCCCCGAATGCATCGCCCCGGCCGCGCCCGGTGGTGGTTTCGACCTGACCTGCAAACTGGCGCAAAGCGCGCTGGTGCAAAGCAAACTGCTGAAAGCGCCGATGCGCGTGACCTACATGCCAGGCGGCGTCGGAGCCGTGGCCTACAACGCCGTGGTCGCCCAGCGCCCGGCCGAAGCCGGCACCATCACGGCTTTCTCCAGCGGCTCGCTACTCAACCTGGCCCAGGGCAAGTTCGGCCGCTTCGACGAAAGCGCGGTGAAGTGGCTGGCCGGCGTTGGCACCAGCTACGGCGCCATCGCCGTGCGCGCGGACTCGCCCTACAAGACGCTCGACGACCTGGTGCAGGCGATCAAGGCCGACCCCGGCAAGGTGGTGATCGGCTCCGGCGGCACCGTGGGCAGCCAGGACTGGATGCAGACCGCGCTGGTCGCCCGGTCTGCCGGCATCGATCCCCGCAAGCTGCGCTACGTGGCCATGGAAGGCGGCGGCGAGCTGGCCACCGCGCTGCTCGGCGGGCACATCCAGGTGGCGAGCACCGATATCGCCGACTCCGTGCCGCATATCGAAAGCGGTGACATGCGCATCCTTGCCGTGCTTTCCGAAGAGCGCCTGCCCGGTGAATCGGTCGCCGACATTCCCACCGCCGTGGAACAGGATTACGACGTGGTGTGGCCGGTGATTCGCGGCTTCTACCTCGGCCCGAAGGTCAGCGACGAAGCCTACGCCTGGTGGAAGAACGCCTTCGACCAATTGCTCGCTTCGGAAGATTTCGCCCAGCTGCGCACAGACCGCCAGCTCTATCCCTTCGCCATGTCCGGCGCGGAACTGGATGCCTACGTCAAGCAGCAGGTCATGCAGTACAAGCAGCTGGCCACGGAATTCGGGCTGATCCAGTAACCCGCGACTCGCAGCCATGGATGCCATGGCTGCGACTCACCTCCGGAACCGAACCCGCCGCCCAGGGCGCCAGGGATGGCTGCCTTGCGCGTGCCCGCCCGACAGCCACCCAATATCGAGAATCTCCTCATGTACCAACGTATCTTCGGCCTGGTGCTGCTCGTTGCCAGCGTGGCGCTGAGCATCACCGCCTGGAACTACCAGGCGCCTTTCTCCTATGAACCGGTCGGCCCCCGTGCCTACCCGGTGCTGCTGCTGGCCCTGATAGGCCTGGGCGCGATCTACCTGCTGCTCAAGCCCGCCACCGCCAGCGCGCATTCGGCAGAACCACCCATGGATCGCCATGTACTGCGCAAGGTCGCCGGTTGCGTACTGGTACTGGTGATCTACGCCACCCTGTTCGAGCCCCTGGGCTTCATTCCGGCCAGCGTCCTGTTCGGCATCGCGATGGCGCGCCTTTATGACGGTAGCTGGCGTACCAGCCTGATCACCGGCACCGCCGTTGCGATCGGCCTCTACCTGCTGTTCGACAAAGTCCTCGACGTACCCCTTCCGCTGGGCATCCTGTCCGCCCTGGAGAACTGAACCATGGAAACCTTGAGCTACCTCGGCCAGGGCTTCGGCGTCGCCCTGAGCCCCTACAACCTGATCACCGCTCTATGCGGCACTCTGATCGGCACCGTCGTCGGCCTGCTGCCGGGCCTCGGCCCGATCAACGGCGTGGCGCTGCTGATCCCCATCGCCTTCGCCCTCGGCCTGCCGCCGGAGAGCGCGCTGATCCTGCTCGCCGCGGTGTACCTGGGCTGCGAATACGGCGGACGGATTTCCTCGATCCTGCTGAACATCCCCGGCGAGGCCTCGGCGGTAATGACCACCCTCGACGGCTACCCGCTGGCGCGCCAGGGCAAGGCCGGCATCGCCCTGTCGATCTCCGCCTGGAGCTCCTTCGTCGGCGGCCTGATGGCCACCTGCGGCGTGGTGATCTTCGCCCCGCTGCTGGCCAAATGGGCGGTGGCCTTCGGCCCGGCGGAATATTTCGTGCTGATGGTGTTCGCCATCGTCTGCCTGGCCGGCATGGCGGGGAACAAGCCGATGAAGACCGCCATCGCGGCCTGTATCGGCCTGTTCCTTTCCTGCGTCGGCATCGACTCCAACAGCGGTGTGTATCGCTTCACCTTCGGCAGCCTGGGCCTGGCCGACGGCATCCAGTTCGTGGTGCTGGTGCTCGGGCTGTTCTCGGTCAGCGAGATCCTGGTGCTGCTCGAACGCACCCACTTCGGCCAGAAGGCCATCGAAACCAAGGGCCGCATGCTGTTCAACCTCAAGGAAGGCGCCTCGGTGCTGGCCACCAATCTGCGCAGCGGCGCGGTCGGCTTCGGCCTCGGTATCCTGCCCGGAGCCGGCGCGACCCTGGCCAGCGCGGTGGCCTACATGAGCGAGAAACGCCTGGCGCACAAGGACAACAGATTCGGTGACGGCGACCTGCGCGGCTTGGCCGCCCCGGAAACCGCCAACAGCGCCTCGGCCTGCGGCTCCATGGTGCCGATGCTGACGCTCGGCGTACCCGGCTCGGGCACTACCGCGGTGATGCTCGGCGCGCTGACGTTGTACAACATCACCCCCGGTCCGCTGCTGTTCCAGAACCAGCCGGAGATCGTCTGGGGCCTGATCGCCTCGCTGTTCGTCGCCAACCTGATGCTGATCGTGATGAACGTGCCGATGATCAAGGTGTTTACCAAGATCCTCGCCGTGCCCTACTGGGCGCTGGTGCCGGCCATCGCCATCATCACCTCCATCGGCGTTTACGCAATTCATGCCACTGCCTTCGACCTGTACCTGATGATCGGCATCGGCGTAGCCGGTTACATCCTGCGCAAGATGGATTTCCCGCTCTCGGCCATCCTGCTCGGCTTCATCCTCGGCGGCCTCATGGAGCAGAACCTGCGCCGCGCCCTGTCGATCTCCAACGGTGACCTGGGCATCCTGTTCGCCAGTCCGATCACCTGGGGCGTTTGGAGTCTGGTGGTGCTGATGATCGTTCTGCCGATCTGGCGCACCTGGCGCAAACGCGCCCAGCAGAAGGCTCAACTGGCGAATGCTTGAAGCGGGCAATGCATTGAGAAGAGCTATCCGCAAGCTGCCGGACTGGTGGCTGACGCCCCTGTTCGGCGCTGTCGGCGGCTACCTGGCGAGCCTGATCGGCTGGCCTCTGCCCTGGATCATCGGTTCGCTGCTGGCGGTGATCGCGGTACGTTGCGGCGGCTGCATGCTCCAGGAAGTGCCACACGGCCGGGCCACCGGGCAATGGTTGATCGCCAGCGCCATCGGCCTGCATTTCACCCACGAGGTGATGCAGCAGGTATTGCAGCACCTGGGGGTGATACTGGCCGGCGCCCTCGGCACCCTGCTGCTGAGCCTGATCGGCATCTTCGTCCTGCTGCGCAGCGGCACCGACCGCGCCACGGCGTTCTTCGCCAGCCTGCCGGGCGGTGCCAGCGAGATGGTCAACCTGGCGAGCCGCCATGCCGCACACCCGGCCAAGGTCGCCGCGGCGCACAGTACTCGTCTGTTGCTGGTGGTGCTGATCGTGCCCGCGCTGTTCACCTGGAGCCTGCCGGCGGTCGAGGCGCCACCGCCGGCGCCCGTGAGCTGGCCATGGCTGGCCGTGCTGCTGCCTGGCGGCGCCGTGCTGGCCATACTGTGGAAAAGGCTCCGGCAACCGAATCCCTGGATGCTCGGACCGCTGACCGTCTGCGCGGTCGCCAGCGTCGTGTTCGACCTGCATATCGGCCTGCCCGAAGGTCTGGGTCAGCTGGGCCAGTGGCTGATCGGCTGCTCGCTGGGTTGCCATTTCGATCGGCAGTTCTTCCGCAGCGCGCCGGCTTTCCTGCTGCGCATCCTGCTGATCACCCTGCTGGCGATGCTGGCCGCCACGACGCTGGCCGCTGCGCTGAGCTGGCTGACGACGCTCGACGGTACCTCGCTGATGCTGGGCATGATGCCCGGCGGCATCACCGAACTCTGCCTGACCGCCGAGGCGTTGCAGCTTTCGGTGGCCTTGGTGACTGCGCTTCAGGTGCTGCGCCTGTTCCTGGTGATGTTCCTCGCCGAACCGCTGTTCTGGCTCTGGCAGAAGAGGACGGCCTGAAGAGACGACTCACACAACATCCCCAAAAAAAATGCCAGTCAGCTCAACTGACTGGCATTCCGGATGGCAGGTGACCCGCCTTACAGCGCGAGCTTGCGATTCGACGCCTTGATGAATTCCTGCTTCAGTTCGGCGAAGGTATGCACCGCGGGGAACTGCGGGAATTCCTGGATGACGTTGTCCGGTGCATGGAACAGGATGCCGGCGTGGGCTTCGCTCAGCATGGTGGTGTCGTTGTAGGAATCACCCGCCGCGATCACGCGGTAGTACAGGCTCTTCAGCGCGATGACCGATTGGCGTTTGGGATCCTTCTGGCGCAGCTGATAATCGACGACCCGATCGTTGTCGTCGACGATCAGCTTGTGGCACAGCAGCGTGGGGAAGCCCAGCTGGCGCATCAGCGGCTGCGAGAACTCGTAGAAGGTGTCCGACAGGATCACCACCTGGAAACGCTCGCGCAGCCAGTCGATGAACTCGACGGCACCGTCCAGCGGCTTGAGGGTCGAGATCACCTGCTGGATGTCCGACAGTTTCAGGCCATGCTCATCGAGGATGCGCAGGCGCTGCTTCATCAGCACGTCGTAATCGGGAATGTCGCGCGTAGTGGCCCGCAGCGATTCGATTCCGGTAGCCTCGGCAAAGGCAATCCAGATCTCCGGAACCAGGACACCTTCCAGGTCGAGACAGGCTATTTCCACGGGCCACTCCTCACAGCAGCAAAAATGAAGCCGGCACTCTAACGGCAAGGGCTGAACGACGCAACGGAGCGGCTTATTCCCGAAATGCCTCTCAACCCACCGTAAAGGTTATTTAGCGATATAAAGCCTCTTTGTTAACATCCGCAGCCTCCAGAGCGCACCAAGCGCCAACCAAGGAAGCCGCCTGATGAGCCACTCTATCGATGTTGCCGAGCTTGCCTCTGCTTATGCCGGCAAATCCCCGCAAGACATTCTCAAGCTCGCCTTCGACCTGTTCGGCGACGACCTGTGGATATCCTTCAGCGGCGCGGAAGACGTCGTGCTGGTGGACATGGCCTGGAAGCTGAACAAGAGCGTCAAGGTGTTCAGCCTCGACACCGGCCGCCTGCACAGCGAAACCTATCGTTTCATCGAGCAGGTCCGCGATCACTACGACATTCCTATCCAGATCATGACCCCGGACCCGAAATTGCTGGAGCCGATGGTCAACGAAAAGGGCTTGTTCAGCTTCTACCGCGACGGGCATGGCGAGTGCTGCGGCATCCGCAAGATCGAGCCGCTGCGCCGCAAGCTGGCCGACGTACGCGCCTGGGCCACCGGCCAGCGCCGTGACCAGAGCCCTGGCACACGCAGCCAGGTCGCCGTGCTGGAAATCGACGGCGCCTTCTCCACGCCCGAACGCAACCTGTACAAGTTCAACCCGCTGGCGCAGATGAGCAGCGAGGAAGTCTGGGCCTACATCCGTATGCTCGAAATCCCCTACAACAGCCTGCATGAGCGGGGCTTCATCAGTATCGGCTGCGAGCCTTGCACCCGCCCCGTCCTGCCGAACCAGCACGAGCGCGAAGGCCGCTGGTGGTGGGAAGAGTCCACGCAGAAGGAATGCGGATTGCACGCCGGGAACCTGATCGCCAAGGCGTAAGGTGGAATCAGGCGCGGGACTGAAGACTCAGAGGCGGTTTTTCGCCCCGCCCCCGCTTTCAGCCTCCAGCTCGCCTCTATCAGTACGTCGGCAACTCCACGCCCTCGAACATCTCTTCCAACTCGACCTTGTTGCGACACTGGATGGCCTTGTCCAGCGTGTCGCGATCAAGGTGTGGCGCGAAGGTCTGGATGAAGTCGCACATGAACCCGCGCAGGAAGGTACCCCGCCGGAAGCCGATTCGGGTGACGCTGGACTCGAACAGCTCGCTGGCATCGAGCACCACCAGATCACTGTCGAGCTTCGCATCCACCGCCATGCGCGCGACGATGCCCACGCCGAGCCCCAGGCGAACATAGGTCTTGATCACGTCGGCGTCGGCCGCGGTGAACACTACCTTCGGCGACAGGCCTCGGTGCGAGAAGGCCTCGTCCAGCTTTGAGCGACCGGTGAAACCGAACACGTATGTCACCAGAGGATGTTCGGCCAGAGCTTCCAGGGTGAGTTTCTCGAGCCTTGCCAGGGGATGTCCCTGCGGCACCACCACGCAGCGGTTCCAGCGATAGCACGGCATCATCACCAGATCGCCGAACAGCTCAAGCCCCTCGGTGGCGATGGCGAAGTCCACGGTACCGTCGGCCGCCATCTCGGCGATCTGCATGGGCGTGCCCTGATGCATGTGCAGGGACACCTCGGGGTACTGCTTGATGAAGGTGCTGATTACCGACGGTAGCGCGTAGCGGGCCTGGGTGTGAGTGGTGGCGATGCTCAGGGTGCCGCGCTTCTCGTTGGAGAACTCCTGCGCGATCTGCTTGATGCTTTCGCACTTGCGCAGGATTTCGCCAGCGGTATTGATGATGCGCTCGCCGGCAGGCGTAACGCGGGTCAGGTGTTTGCCACTGCGCGCGAAGACCTCGACGCCCAGTTCGTCTTCGAGCAGACGGATCTGTTTGCTGATGCCGGGTTGCGAGGTGAACAGGCTTTGTGCGGTTGCCGAGACATTGAGGTCATGATGCGCCACTTCCCAGATGTAACGCAGTTGTTGAAGCTTCATAAAAATCCCTCAAAGACCGATGACATAACCCGAGTGCCATCCTTATAACTACAGGTGCTAGGAAAATCGGATTCTAGATCATTTTCCTATGAATGCCCTTAGACTTTTTGCCTCACCCGTGAACGGATCGTGGAATGCCCCAATGAGCTGGTTCCCCCTCGCGATTCCGATTGAGCTTAGCAGGGCGGAGGCAAAGCACTAATGACCCCGACGACGGCACACCTGCAATGAGTCGGAACATGAGCGACGTCACGATACTTCGCCAGTCTCCGGCAGCCGGTCCACTCGCTTCACGGTTCCGCTCTGCCGCAAACCACTCGGCACGGCAGTCACCCAGCGAAGAATCAGCGCAGGGAGCATGCGTCAATTCCATTGTCTAGCCGCGGCAATACGCGATAAGGTTCCGGTTTCCCGCTGCACCTACGCTCTGCTCCGCCGCACCGGGATGGCTGGCGGACGGCATCCGTGACCCTGACGAGTAACACGATGGCTGATTTACCGATCGACGACCTCAACGTTGCCTCCAACGACACCCTGATCACACCGGAGCAACTCAAGCACGAACTGCCCCTGACCGCTTCCGCATTGCAGACCGTATCCCACGGACGCCAGGTGGTGCGCGACATTCTCGATGGCAAGGATCATCGACTGTTCATCGTGGTTGGCCCCTGCTCCATCCATGACCTGAAGGCCGCACGTGAATATGCCGAACGCCTCAAGGTGCTCGCCGAGAAGGTGTCCGACAGCCTGTTCCTGGTCATGCGGGTGTATTTCGAGAAGCCCCGTACCACGGTCGGCTGGAAGGGACTGATCAACGACCCCTTCATGGATGATTCCTTCAAGATCCAGGATGGCCTGCACATCGGTCGCAAGCTGCTGCTCGAACTTGCCGAAATGGGCCTGCCGACCGCCACCGAAGCGCTCGACCCGATTTCGCCACAGTATCTGCAGGACCTGATCAGCTGGTCCGCCATCGGCGCTCGCACCACCGAATCCCAGACCCACCGCGAGATGGCATCGGGCCTGTCCTCGGCCGTGGGCTTCAAGAACGGTACCGACGGCAGCCTGACCGTCGCGATCAATGCCCTGCAATCGGTCTCCAGCCCGCATCGCTTCCTCGGCATCAACCAGGCCGGCGGCGTCTCCATCGTCACCACCAAAGGCAACAGCTACGGCCACGTGGTGCTGCGCGGCGGCAACGGCAAGCCCAACTACGATTCGGTCAGCGTCGCACTGTGCGAGCAGGAACTGGGCAAGGCGAGCATCCGCCCTAACATCATGGTCGACTGCAGCCACGCCAACTCCAACAAGGACCCGGCGCTGCAACCGCTGGTGATGGAAAACGTCGCCAACCAGATCGTCGAAGGCAACCAGTCCATCATCGGGCTGATGGTCGAAAGCCACCTGGGCTGGGGCAACCAATCGATTCCGAAAGACCGCTCCGAGCTCCGCTACGGTATATCGGTGACCGATGCCTGCATCGACTGGGACACCACCGAAAAAGCCGTACTGAGCATGCACGCCAAGCTGAAGGACGTATTGCCCAAGCGCTCCCGCGGCTAACCCTAATCAGGCGTCCAGGTCATCAGTGGCCTGGTCGCCGGGCCGATTAGCCGGCCTCCCCGTCTGCCTGCTTGCTCTGTCGTTCGATATAGCTTTCGACGTATGAACAGGAAGGAATCACCGCATAGCCCTCACGCTTGGCGTAATCCAGCGCATGCTGCGCCAGCGCTGCCGCAATCCCTTTGCCTCTCAACGCATCCGGAACGAAGGTTCGGTATATATCCAGGGTCTGTTTGCCCAGGTCCACATAGGCAAGATAGGCGCGGTGACCGTCCACGGTAGTTTCGAATTGGTGCCCCGCCCGATCATGGTGGATGGTCAATTTGTCGCTCATCTTGCCTCCTTAGCAGGTCCGCCTTCGGCGTCCGGAATGACCACGTGATTGGATACATGCCGCCCGTCTCGACAGCATGCTACCGCCTGGCGCTATTCGCCCACAATTCTATCGTTATGGGTGCTTTCCACTTTGCGATCATTGAACAAAGCAAAGGGATAGCACGAACTTTTCATCCAACGCAGAGTCCACTTTTCGGTACGGTGGCAGAGCGGCATTTAACCTCGAAAAGGTTCAAGCCGTTTCAGGCCAGTCAAGCCGTTGAAAAACACGCAAGCCTTTACTTTGGCTCAGTTTACTTAGCGTAACTAACAGGTAATATGTGCGCGCCAACTTTCCACACCGGAAGTGGCCATGGATTTCATCCTTAAGGGGAACACGATGAACAACGTTCTGAAATTTTCTGCTCTGGCTTTCGCCGCCGTTCTGGCCACTGGTTGCAGCAACAGCATGACCAAGGAAAGCGAAGCTCGTCTGACCGCTACCGAAGACGCCGCAGCCCGTGCTCAGGCTCGCGCCGACGAGGCTTACAGCAAGGCCGACGAGGCTCTGCAAGCCGCTCAGAAGGCTCAGCAGACCGCTGACGAAGCCAACGAGCGTGCACTGCGTATGCTGGAACGCGCCAGCCGCAAGTAAGCTTCAGGCAATGAAAAAAGCCGACCTGCAAACAGGTCGGCTTTTTTATGTGCGTCAGTAATATCGACACCCGCTTCAACACTTTAGAACAACGATTCTTCCTGGCTGGCCAGCGCCTGGTTCTGCTCGGCGATCTGAATGGGCAAGCCATCTTCACCGGCAATGATTTCCCGCACCGTCTCCCAGTCCAGCCGCAGGCTGCCGGCATCTTCGTCGCGTTGCAGCAGCGTATTGACCACCGCTGCGTGCCTGTCCATCAGCGTCAGGTTCTTTTCCTCGCTGCCCAGCGGCGTATGGGCTTCCAGATAGACCTTCTGCTGGCTGATACCGAACTTGTACGGCTCGTCGATGATGCGCACCGAAGTGCCCACCTTGACCCGCCCGGCCAACTCGAGCACGTTGTGGTTCAGCATGCGGAAACAGCCATGACTGACCTGCATGCCGATACCGAACTTCTTGTTCGAGCCGTGGATCAGGTAACCCGGCATTGCCAGGGTCATCTTGTACGGTCCCAGCGGATTGTCGGGACCTGGCGGCACCACCCGCGGCAACGGGTCGCCTTCGGCAGCGTGCTCGTCACGGATCGACTGGGGCGGGTACCAGGCCGGGTTGCTGGTCATGGCGGAGATATGGGTTTCGCCCACTGGAGATCCCCACCCTTCCCTCCCGATGCCCAAGGGGTAGGTGTGCACCACGTTCTGGCCTTCCGGATAGAAATACAGACGATACTCGGCCAGGTTGATCACGATCCCCTCGCGCGGCCCCGGCGGCAGGATGAAACGCGTCGGCAGCACGATATCGGTGCCTTCGCCGGGCAGCCAGGGATCGACGCCCGGGTTGGCGGCGACGAGCTCCAGATACCCCAGATCGTACTGCTCGCCCAGCGCAGCGAAGGTGTCCTCGTACTTCGCCTTGATGACCTGAATCTCGCCGACCAGATCCTCCCCTTCGGGGGGCAACGGCAACTCCAGTGCCGCGCTCTGTCCCGCAGAAAGCAAAGCGGCGAAGGAGACACACAAGGCAAGAGCGGACGCGCGCGGAAACATTCAGGATTCCTTGGTCGAGAGGGAGGCGTTCATCGGGCGATTGTACGCGAAGCGGCCGTCAGCGCCGAGCTACCAGGCGCTGATCGCAGACGGAAGGCCCTTGCGTCGCGCATCGAAGGCTTCGCGGCACAACGGGCACAAGCGGCGGTCCTTCAACAGACCACGGTCCGGCTCGGCCCAACGTGGATGCGCAGGCAAAAAGCCGCCGCAAAGGGTGCGGTCAACCAGGCCATTGAGTTCCAGCTGCCGTAATGCCAGATGCAGACGGTTCTCGCGACAGGCGAACAGGTCGAACTGCTCGTCCGGCACGATGAGTCGATAGGCGAAAAGGGATGAGGCCGAGCGCGACATCGAGAGCTCCAGTGAGGGGCGCGACAGTAGCCGCGCCGCCGCCTCAAAGCAAGGGTTCGAGCACCGGCCAGACGTTATCCAGCATCAATTCCTGGGCCTGCGCCGTGGGGTGGACACGATCGGCCTGCATCATGCCCTGCACGCCACCGATCCCCTCGAGCAGGAACGGCACATAGGGCAGGTCCTTCTCTGCGGCGAGCGAATCGAAGGCATCGGCAAAGGCGCTGGTGTAGCGCTGTCCCAGGTTCGGCGGCATGCGCATGCCCAGCAACAATACCTTGGCGCCGGCTTGCTGCGCCTGCTCGGCCATCGCCGCAAGATTTCGTTTCAATCTGAAGGATAGAGGCGAGACCCCAGTAGCCACAAGGGTTTCAGCCGATGGACACTCAAGCCGAACCGTCCAATGGGGTTCTACCCCGTTTCCACGGACGGTTTGAAAAGGGCTGAAAACTTCAGATCTTACCTGGCGACTCTACGACGCATTCTCGGGTTGTGAAACCGCTCGATGTAATCGAATAGATCTGCTCGTGCTTCATCGCGAGTTCGATACGACTGATGGGCAACCCGCTCCCGTTTGAGCTGACCGAAGAAGCCTTCACAGGCAGCGTTGTCGCCGCAATGCCCGACGGCACTCATGCTGCAAACCAGCGTGTTGCGATTCAGAAAGCGCTGGTAGTCAGCACTGGTGAATTGGCTGCCGCGATCCGAATGCAGGATCACTGACCAGTCACCCTGGCGCTGCCAGATTGCCATCTCCACTGCTCGGATCACCATTTGCCGATCCTGGCGGTGATGCATCGACCAACCGATCACCAGCTTGCTGTACAGGTCGAGCACTACGCACAGGAAGAGTTTGCCTTCCAGTGTGGCTATTTCCGTGATGTCCGTGACCCACTTGCGCTCCGGTTCCTGTGCAGTGAAATCGCGCTCCAGGAGGTTTTTCACGCCTGCTGGGCGGCCACTGACGGCTCTTCCAAAGCCACGTCGTTTCCGGCGTGGCCAGCCTTGAATTCGCTCAGCCG
>NZ_RFFL01000017.1 GCF_003696285.1 Stutzerimonas nitrititolerans | reverse complement strand
GAAAGTGTCCGTGCTAACGGGGTAGAACCCGTCCCAATGGATCAACGAGGGCGTTCGAGCCCAGCAAACAGCCAATAAGAAGAAACGCCACGGGCCTAAGGTTAGCCAATGCGCTACCGCCTGATCCCCGGCACGGGGTGTCCTTCTGACCTTTGTGACCAGCTCAATGCGGCCCTCTCGACTTCCGCGCTGCGACGTCTCTTCCATTCAGCCCGAACGGCAGTGAAGTCCTACCGAGCAGCCGAGAGCGCGCCCGTCCATGACGATCTGGCCGAGGCACTGAGACGCTGCGGTATGAGTTTCCCAGAGGCAATGCTGTTGCCCGTCCGCTTCGATATGACTGCAAGACCGTAACACCCTCAGTTCCCACCTGAGGTCCCACTGCCCACCGCTGGGCCTTCAACCGAAACCAAGAATCCATAGAGCAGCCCTCAGGGTCGGCGTGTCCGTCTCCTGATGTCTTGTCGCGCCCTCCGTGCGGACTGAGGGCTGCTCTATGGGATAGGAGACCTACCCAAAATGAACACCATAAACATCACTGCTGTAACTCCCGAAACCGTGTGCATCCATGGCCAGACATTAGCCCGCGAGTATGCCGAAACGGTTCTGCTGGGCCTGTTGATCGCATCCGAAGGCGAAAACCACGCGGGCATCGTGAAGGTGGCCGAGGCGTTCACCGGCGCCGGGCTGAGCCTTGAAGCGCACCCGAAGGCTTCACGCCTGTACGCCGGGCATGTCCACGAAAAGCAACGCGAGAAGGAACGTCTGGAAGCTGAAGCCAGAGCGCACGCCGAGCGATGCCGTGAGCCGTCTCGCCAAGAGATCGCGGAGTACCACGCCGAGAAGGCGCGCCGGGCCCGAGAGATTCGCGAGCATGGCGCACGCCTACGCGCCGCGCGTGGCCGGTAATTTCACCAAAATCAAGGAGCACAGACAATGAAACCCTTTCAGTACAAAAAGCCCGATAGCGTTTATACCCAGAGCATCACCACGGCCCACGGCCAGACTGCGACTCAAGCGACCTTCCATGCCTCAGACATCCGAGCGGAACACATGGCCGCTACGGACCCGTTGACGTATGCCCAGGCCATGTATGAAGCCGCAGACGACCACCTCAACGGCGAAGAGTGGCGGGAGAACATGAACAATGCGTTCCCCTCTGAGGTGCGACCATATGGCTCTCAGCCAACCGCTCCCCAAGTCGCCTTGATGGAAGACCGCTCAGTTACCTTCGATCCACGGCAGACCTACGATGGTCGCACCATGACCCACGGTGAAGCCACAGCGGGCTCACTGGTGTCCATGGAGGCCCCAGAGGTCGGCATTCTGGTATCGGGTCGTGTGTCGATCTTCGACCACACCGTCCAGTTCGGCTTCACCGAGCGCAGCATGGAGCAGACCGGGACAAAACTGCTGGATGACCTGGAGCTTACCCTGGCGGGCAAGATCGCTCAGAGCCTCGAAGGGCAACCCTCGGTCACTACGGCCTATGTCGGTGCCCTCAGCGGCTCCCCTGCTGCCCAAGCTGAGGACCTGCTGGACATCTTGGCGGTCCACCTCGATACCTTCTGGGGCCGTGATATTTCCGAGTTCGGCATTCTGATTCCCGTAGCCCTTCGTCCAATGCTCAACCGTGCCGCCCAACGGGCTGGCCTTGGGGACATTGACGAGCTGGTCGGCACTCGTGTTCAGGTTTACAGCGGTCCAGACCGTGGCGTCTTCTTGGTTCCCAAGGCGTTCGCCCTGCTGTCATTCCGTGAGGATCAACACGGTGATGTCTGGCGAATCGAGCTGAGCCGCAACGCTTCAACCCAAAGCTGGGACCTTGAGGTGTCCGCTGTGGTGGACGTGATGGCGACTGCAATGGTTGACGTGAAGCTGGGCGGCTCCGACTGGGAGACCACGCCGGTAGCTCTGCCGATTATCAAGCAGTTGATCCTCAGCGAGGCACCAGAGGCGCTCCCAGAGACCCCAGAGGAAACTCCAGCAGGCTAAAGGGCCGGAGCCTCGGACCGCTGAGGGCCACCTGCCAATAGTTGTAACTCCCTTGTGAAGTACCTTGCTTAAAGCTCCTTGACCCTTTGGTCCTGGGGCTTCTTTTTCGCAATACCTGACGAGAGCACTGGGATATTAGGATGACCAAGCTACAGACTGTCCATTGGCTGCTGCTGATTGTCCCGTTGATCATTCGGTGGGCCTTAAGAATCTGGCAGAAAAATCTGAGACCCCTTATCAATAAGAAGCCCACCCGCTTCCCCCCGTACCACCCTCCGAAAAGCTCTCTGATCCGGCCCGACGATGGACCTGAGTGTTAGAAATCTGTTCGAAGAGTGTTAGACATTGCTGACGTAATGCCGCTACGCTTGGTCCACTCGCTCACTTCTTCAAGAACGAATCAGAGTAGCGGGTTGAGAGCAGACCAGACGTTATCCAGAAGTTTCGATTGGGCTTCAGCAGTTGGATGAACTTGGTCACCCTGCATCATGGAAGGCACGCCAGCTACGCCCTCCAGCAGGAACGGGACCAGCGGGACGTTGTGTTCAGAGGCAACCTCGGGGAACACTTTGGCGAATGCTTCGGTGTATCTCTTGCCCAGATTCGGGGGCATCAGCATCCCCAGAATGAGCACTCGCGCATCCGCCTCCTGTGACATCTCAACCATCGCTGCAAGATTTCGTTTCAATTGCGCAGGCGGCTGTCCTCGCAGGCCGTCGTTGCCGCCAAGCTCGATGATCACGATATCCGGCTCATGCTCGCTAAGCAGCGCGGGCAGCCGCGCAAGGCCGCCGGCCGAGGTGTCGCCACTGATCGAAGCGTTCACGACCCGATAGTCATGTTCGCCGTCATTCAGGCGCTGTTGCAGCAGATGCACCCAGCCCTGGCTGGTTTCCAGCCCGAAAGCGGCACTGATACTATCTCCCACCACCAGCGCCGTCCCGGCCAGGGCGCCCTGAGCCCACAGCATCGCCGCCAGGACACCACCTCTCAGCCACATTCGCATCGGATTCTCCATGAGCGCCAGCATTCTCAACGCCCGGAACCTTAGCAAAGTGGTAACCAGCGCGGAAGGCGAGCTGGTTATTCTCGACGACCTCTCGCTGAGCCTGGACCAGGGCGACAGCCTGGCCATCGTCGGCACCTCCGGCTCCGGCAAATCTACCCTGCTCGGCCTGCTCGCCGGCCTCGACCTGCCGAGCTCGGGCGAGGTGCGACTGGCCGGCCACCTGCTCGGTGCGCTGAACGAAGACGAGCGGGCGCGGGTGCGAGCCGAGCATGTCGGTTTCGTCTTCCAGTCCTTTCAGCTGCTCGACAGTCTCAACGCGCTGGAGAACGTCATGCTGCCGCTGGAGCTGCATGGGCGACGCGATGCCCAGCAGCGGGCACGCGACCTGCTGGAGCGGGTCGGCCTCGGCGCACGCCTGCATCATTATCCGCGGCAGCTTTCCGGCGGCGAGCAGCAGCGTGTGGCGGTGGCTCGTGCGTTCGCCGCCGAACCGGACGTGCTGTTCGCCGACGAGCCCACCGGCAATCTGGACAGTCACACCGGCGCCAACATCACCGAGCTGCTGTTCGAGCTCAACCGCGAGCGCGGCACGACGCTGGTACTGGTCACCCACGACGAGCGTCTGGCGCAGCGCTGCCACAATCTGCTGCGCCTGGAAGGCGGCCGTCAGCTTGTGGCCGAGGCAGTGCAATGAAACAGATGCCCGCCACCCGGCTGGTGGCCCTGGCGCTGCGCCAACTATTACGCGACGGTCGCGCGGGCGAACTGCACGTGCTGTTCTTCGCCTTGCTGATCGCAGTTGCCGCCAGTACCTCCATCGGTTACTTCGGCGCACGCCTGAACGACGCCATGCTGCTGCGCGCCACGGAGTTTCTCGGTGCCGACCTGGTACTCAATGGCAGCGAGCCGGCCACGCCTGCGCAGATCGAGGCCGGCAAGCACCTGCAGCTCGAGCATGCGCAGGTGGTGGAGTTTTCCAGCGTCATCGCCACCGACGACAACCTGCAACTGAGCAGCGTCAAGGCTGCCAGCGACAGTTACCCGCTGCGTGGCCAACTGCGCAGCGCGGCAGCGCCCTACCAGGCCGAGGAACCCGGACCCGGCCCGCGACCCGGCGAAGCCTGGGCCGAGGCGCGGCTGTTCGCCTCGCTGAACCTGAACATCGGCGACATCATCGAAGTCGGCAGCAAGCCGCTGCGGCTGACCCGCGTGCTGACCTACGAGCCGGACCGCGTCGGCGATTTCTACAGCCTGACCCCGCGCGTGCTGATGCACCTGGACGACCTGGCTGCCACTGGTGTGGTGCAGCCGGGCAGCCGAGTGCGCTATCGCGAGCTATGGCGTGGCCCGGCGGCCGATCTCGAACGCTATCGCCAGGCCGTGGAAGCCGATCTGCAGCCACACCAACGGCTGGAGACCGCCAAGGACGGCAATCGCCAGATCGGCGGCGCCCTGGGCCGCGCCGAACAGTATCTGAACCTCGCCAGTCTCGCTGCGGTGTTGCTGGCTGGCGTGGCGGTCGCGCTGTCCGCCTCACGCTTCGCCGCCAGGCGCTTCGATGCCAGTGCCTTGCTGCGCTGCCTGGGCCTGTCGCGTCGTGAGGCCCTTGGGCTCTACGCGCTGCAGCTGGGCCTGCTCGGGCTGATCGCCAGCCTGGCTGGCGCGCTGCTGGGCTGGGCGGCCCAACATGGCCTGTTTTTCCTGCTGCGCAACCTGGTGGTCAGTGAAGTGCCTCCGGCGACCTTCTGGCCAGCCCTGTCCGGCATCGCCACCGGCCTGGTGGCACTGGCCGGCTTCGCCCTACCACCGCTGGCGGCCCTGGGACGGGTTCCGCCGTTGCGGGTGCTGCGCCGCGACATGCTGCCGATTCCGCCCAGCTCCTGGCTGGTCTACGGCGCGGCATTGCTCGCGCTGGGCTTGATCATGTGGCGCCTGAGCCTGGACCTGAAACTCACCCTGGCCCTGATCGGTGGTGGGCTGCTGGCCACGCTGCTCCTGGGAGGTTTGCTGCTGGCGGCGCTCAAGGGATTGCGACGCCTGCTGGCGGGCGCATCCCTGCCCTGGCGACTGGGATTGGGCCAGCTGCTGCGCCATCCCCTGGCGGCTGCCGGCCAGTCGCTGGCTTTCGGCCTGATCCTGTTGGCCATGGCGCTGATTGCGCTGCTGCGCGGCGAACTGCTCGACACCTGGCAGGACCAGCTTCCGGCCGATGCGCCGAATCACTTCGTGCTGAACGTGCTGCCCGCCGACAGGGACGCCTTCAACGAGCGAGTTCAGGCCCTGTCCACCAGCTCCGTGCCGCTGTACCCGGTGGTACCCGGTCGCCTGGTGGCGATCAACGGCGAGCCGGTGCGCCAGCTGGTCAGCAAGGAGTCCCAGGGCGAACGCGCCGTTCGGCGCGACCTGAGCCTGACCTGGGCCCAGGAACTGCCCGCCGACAACCACCTCACCGCGGGCACATGGTGGCAGCCGGGCTCAGCGGCTGAGCTGCCGGGCGTCTCGGTCGAAGCCGAGCTGGCCGAAAGCCTCCAGTTGCAGCTGGGCGATCACCTGGGCTTCACCGTGGGCGGTCTGACGCGTGACGTCACCGTGACCAGCCTGCGCGAAGTGAACTGGGACAGCTTCCAGCCGAACTTCTACATGATCTTCGAGCCCGGTACGTTACAGGACATGCCCACCACCTACATGACCAGCTTCCACCTGCCGCCCGGCCGCGATCGCGAACTGGTGCAGCTGGCGCGCGATTTCCCCTCGGCGACACTGCTGCAGGTCGAGGCGCTGCTCGGTCAGTTGCGCAGCATCCTCGCGCAGGTTTCGCTGGCCGTGGAATACGTATTGCTGTTCGTCCTCGCCGCCGGCCTGGCCGTGCTGTTCGCCGGCCTGCAGGCCACCCTCGATGAACGCATTCGCCAGGGCGCGCTGCTGCGGGCGCTCGGTGCCGATCGCGCTCTGCTGCTCAAGGCGCGGCGCACCGAGTTCGGTTTGCTCGGCGCCACCAGCGGCCTGCTCGCCGCGCTCGGCTGCGAGCTGGTCAGCGCACTGCTCTACCAGTTCGTCTTCGACCTGCGCTGGCAACCGCATCCCTGGTTGCTCCTGCTGCCCCTCGTTGGCGCATTGCTGGTCGGCGGCGCCGGAGTGCTGGGCACCCGTCGCGCGCTGAACGCGAGCCCGCTGAACGTACTGCGCGAAAGCTGATATGACCGACTCACCCATTCACTGCCCGGAAACACCATGAGCCGCTACCGTCCGCCCCGCCCCGCCGGCACCCCGCTGATCACGCCAGAAGGCGAGGCCCGCCTGCGGGCCGAACTGCACGAGCTCTGGCACGTGAAACGGCCACAGGTCACGCAGTCTGTCAGCGAAGCGGCCGCGCAAGGCGATCGTTCGGAGAACGCCGAATACACCTACGGCAAGAAGATGCTGCGTGAGATCGACAGTCGGGTTCGCTTTCTCACCAAGCGTCTGGAGAAGCTCAAGGTGGTCAGCGAGCCGCCCAGCGATCATGGCAAGGTCTACTTCGGCGCCTGGGTGACGTTGGAGGATGAAGATGGCGAGGAAGCGCGCTACCGCATCGTCGGCCCCGACGAGCTGGATCTCAAGCAGGGACTGATCAGCATCGACTCGCCGCTGGCCCGAGCCCTGGTAGGCAAACCGCTGGACGCCGAGGTGCAGGTGCAGACGCCAACCGGCACCAGATGCTGGTATGTCGTTGCCATCGATTACCTGTGATTGCATAGCCGCCGAACCTGAAACGAACGCTCAGTTTGCGGCGGCGCTTTCCTCGACCGTTTCCAGCAGATAGCGCTCACGGTTGTAGGCCAGGTAATACTTGTTCACCGCGTTCACGTAGCTGACCACGCCCATGCCCATGGTTTCCATGGCGATCCGTTCGACCTGGAAGAACCACTGATCGGGATTCAGGCCGCGCCGCCGCGCCTCGGCGCGCATGCTTTGCACGCGCTGCGGCCCCAGGTTGTAGCCCGCCAGGACGAAGGCCATGCGCTCGCGCTCGTTGAGGCGCGGGCTGGAAAAGAATTTGCGGCGGATACTGGCCAGGTACTTGGCGCTGGCCTGGACGTTGCCGTTCAACTGGGTGAAATCGTTCACGCCCATGCTGCGCGCGGTCGCGGGGGTCACCTGCATCAGCCCCGTGGCACCCGCGGCGCCGCGCGCATTCGGGTTCAGGGTCGATTCCTTGAAGGCCAGTGCCGCGAGGTTCAGCCAGTCGAAATCCTGCTGACTGGCATGGCGCTGCAGCGTGGAGCGGACCTTCTCCAGGCGCTGCCTTCCGGTGCGATCGAGCGGATACTGCACCCGGTACAGGCGCCGGTAGACCCGCTCGAAGGCCGCGTCCTGGTTGGCCGGCGGCTTGTAGCTTTCGAGAAAGCGATCGGCGGTGGCACGCAGCATGCTCGCCTCCTTGCGCATGAACCAGTGCATATCGGCGGGTTCGCCCAGCACCAGCTGCTTTTCCACGCGCAGCTTGGGCATCACCTTGGCCCAGCGCTCGGCGATGCTCTGTTCGACCGCGGTAGCCGAGTAGATGCCGGCCTGCACCATCTCCAGCACATCCTCCACAGCCAGCGTCGGATCGACCCACTCGACGACGACCGGCGCCTTTCCCTCGGCCATCAGTTGCCGGTTCAACCGGGTCAGCGCTGGCCCGGCAGCACTGCCGGCGGGCAATGCCACGCTGCGTCCGGCCAGTTGCTCCAGCCGCTGGAAGTGCCGGGCGCCCTGGCGGGTGACGAGGATCAGCGGAACATCGCCGACCACCGCCCGGCTGCGGGCGATCTGTCGTACGCCATTCGTCTCGAGCAACTCTCCTGGCGCAACCAGATCGCCCTCGCCGCGCCGCAGCGCCCCCAGCAGCTGGTCCTTGGCCTTGGGGACGATCTTCAGCCTGATGGGCTTGCGGGCATCGCGATTGAGATAACGCTCGAAGGCACGCAAGCGAACGTACTCGACGCCAATCGCCTCTCCCTTGACCTCGCCCGAACTGTTGCGACTCTGGTTGACCAGCACGCGCAGCACACCACTGCGGCGAATCTCGGCCAGGTCGCGCACTTCGGTCGGCGCTTGCCAGGCCTGCGGCCCTGCCACTCTGGCAGCTGCCGGCCAGGACAGGAACAGCATCAGGCAGAGCAGCAGTGACAGGAATCGGGACATTGGCAGTACCGGGTTGGGGCTGGCCGCATCGAGGATGCCGCCAAATAAAAAGCGTCGAAGGGTCTCACAACAGGCTTCCGATCGCCAGTCACGCTCGTCTGCGGGCTGGCCCGCAAATGCAACCCGTTGATCTATCATTGTTTTCCGTTACGAGCGCGAGGCCGCACATGCAACTGGTCGACATCGGCGTCAATCTTACCCACCCCACATTCGCCCGGGACCCACGCGCGACACTCGACCGCGCCTACGCCGCCGGGGTGCAGCAGCTGGTGCTGACCGGCACCAGCCTTGCCGACAGCGAGGCCGCCGTAGGGCTGTGCCGCACGCTGGACGAAGAACGCCGCCATCTATTCTGCACCGCCGGCATTCACCCCCACGATGCCAGCGAATGGACGGCCGACAGCGCGGCGCAACTGCGCGCCCTGCTGGCCGAGCCGGAGGTGCGTGCGGTGGGCGAATGCGGGCTGGACTTCAACCGCGACTTCTCGCCGCGCGCGCAACAGGAGCGGGTACTCGAAGCGCATCTGGAACTGGCCGTCAGCACCCAGCGGCCGGTATTCCTCCATGAGCGCGACGCCGACCAGCGCCTGGTAGAGATCCTGCGGCCCTTCCGCGATCATCTCTGCGCGGCCGTGGTGCACTGTTTCACCGGCGAGAAGCGCGCACTCTATGCCTATCTGGATCTCGACCTGCACATCGGCATCACCGGCTGGATCTGCGACGAACGCCGAGGCACTCACCTGCAGCCGCTGGTGCGCGAGATTCCCCAGGGGCGGCTGATGCTCGAAACCGACGCGCCCTACCTGCTGCCGCGCACCTTGCGCCCCAAACCGAAGAGCGGCCAGAACGAGCCGGCCTTTCTTACCGAGGTCGTGCGCGAAGTGGCGCTGCATCGGGGGGAAAGCGAGGCGGAGCTGGCAGCCCACACCACCGCCTGCGCACGACGCTTCTTCGGTTTGCCAGCGTTGAGCTGAACGCAAGAAACCCCTCAAGCTTGGCCGCTTGCGGCCGTTAAGGCTGGCAAGCCGATACGTGCCAGGCGAAATCATTCCCGTCATCCAAGCCCGAAGAAGAGCAGTCATGGTTGTTGTCTGGATTCGCGATCTGTCCCTCAAGTACAAGTTCTGGGCGCTGAACATGGTCTCGCTGATCATCGTCCTGGTGCTGGTACTGTTTGCCCTGCAGCTGGAACAGCAGACGCGCAGCCAGGACGCCCGAGCCGCTGCCGAGCGCCTAGCGCAGGTCATCCAGGCCTGGCCGGAGGGTGCGGCGCTGCCCCGCCACGCGGCGTTGACGAGCTTTCCCGGCGGCCAGCGCATCGTGATCGAAGGGCAGACGCTCGGTGCGCGCAGCGGCTGGGTCGAGCTGGACCATGATCGACTCCTGGGCACGAACCCAACCATCGGCGCGCAACTGGTCGCCCGGGGCGCGGAAGGCCATGTCGCGGTGCTGGCGCATGCACCCAGCGTAAGGCAACTGCTCGCCGAGCACTTCTTCAGCTACGGCATGGCCGTCACCCTGCTGATGCTGGGGCTGCTCGCGGCCTCGCAACTGCTGATCCGCTTCCTGCTCAAGCACCTCAACACCCTCAAGGACGTGATGCTGCACGTGGAGCGCAGCGGCGACCTGTCCGCCCGCGTTCCGCTAGACAGCCGTGACGAAGTCGGCCAGATGGCCAGCGCATTCAACGCCATGCAGACCGGTTACCAGCGCATCGTCGGCACCGTGGCGCAGGCAGCGGCACGCCTCGACCAGGGCGCCGGTCGCCTCGCCTCGAGCATGGCCGAGGTGCAACAGGGCATGCTCGGCCAGCAGAGCGAAACCGACCAGGCCGCCACGGCGATCAACGAGATGAGCGCCACCGTCAACCATATCGCCGAGCATGCGCGGGACACCCGCGACCAGTCGCAGAACGCCGACCGCCTGGCCAGCGAAGGCCATCATGTGGTCGCGCGGGTGGAGAAATCGATCGCCAGCCTGTCGCAAGGCGTCCAGCAGACCGCCGAAACCATCGGTCAGCTGGCCACCGACAGCCAGAAGATCAACGGCGTGGTCAGCGTCATCCACAGCATTNGTCAGCTGGCCACCGACAGCCAGAAGATCAACGGCGTGGTCAGCGTCATCCACAGCATTGCCGAACAGACCAACCTGCTGGCGCTCAACGCGGCTATCGAAGCGGCCCGCGCCGGCGAAATGGGCCGCGGCTTCGCCGTGGTCGCCGACGAGGTGCGCAACCTGGCCAAACGGGTTCAGACCTCCACCGACGAAATCACCCAGATGATCACCGGACTCCAGGGCATGACGCGCGACGCCGTGGAATTCATGCAGGAAAGTTCGTTCAAGGCCGACGATTGCGTACGTGAAGCGCGCGAGGCCGGGCTGGCCCTCGAAGAAATCACCGCCGCCGTGGCGCAGATGCGCGACAGCAATACCCAGATCGCCGTGGCCGCCGCACAGCAGAGCGAAGTGGCCGAGGAGATGAGCCGCTCGGTTACGGGCATCCGCGACGTCACCGAGCAGACCGTTCAGCAGACCAGCGCCTCCGCCGCCACCAGTACCGAACTGGCGGCACTCTCCGCCGAGCTGAGCAAGGCCATCGGCCAGTTCAAGCTTTGACCGCGAGCCTCGAAGGAGCGTGCTTCTTCGAGGCCATCGTGCCTTATCCGAACACCGTCACCGTCTGCCGGCTCAGCGCTATCAGCTCGCCCTCGGCATTCCACAAGGCGGCCGCGCAGTGCCCATAACCCTCGCGTGCGTGCTCGATCACTGCGCGATACTGGCACCAGTCGTGCGTATCCAGACGGGGCAAGGGCTGCACGAACTCGATGGTCCAGGTCAGCGAACTGGCCGGTGCGAAGCTCTTCAGATGCGGCAGTACGGCCGGCGGCCAGGCATCCACCAGCGCCAGCAGGTGCGACACCGTCAGCGTCTCGCGCTCCACCTCGCCTCGCTGGCGGACCCAACCGCCCATTTCGCGCGAGGTGTTGCCCGAGAACGGTAGCCCACCGATGCCCCAGCGCATCTCCAGGTGCCGGGTGAACTCGGGCGTCACTCCCGGCAAATAGGGCAACGACTGGCATTGTTCGAGCGGCGGTATCGCCGGTGCCGGCTCGGCAGCTACCTCGACGACCGAATCGCGCGAGGCGCCGAAACTGCCCTGTACGAGGGTGACCACCTGGCCATTCTGCACGGCACGGCCGAGCATCTGGCTCACCGCCTTGCCCTCGCGCAGTACCTCGGCTTCGAAGCTCACCGGGGTATCGACCTGCAGCGGACCGACGAAGGTGATCGCCAGCGAGCGCACAGGACGCCCCTGCGGCACTTTCGCCAGCATGGCCTCGTACACCAGCGCGGCGGCCAGGCCACCGAAACCGGCACGGCCCTGGCCCCAGCTCGCGGGAACCTGCATGTTCTGGGGCGTTTCACGCACGCATTGCAGCAACTCGGAAAGAGTCATGGCTACCTCTGGTTGTCGTTATGCACGCCATCTTAATGCCGAGCGGAAGGCAGCGGACATGATCGAAACTGCCTAATGGCAGGTCATTCCCGTTCGGTATGCGCGGCCAGTAGCCCGGCCGGGCGCCAGGGCAGTTGCCCCCGCAGCCTGGCGAGCGACGCCCTGAGCATGGCGGTGTCCGACACCTGCCCTGCGTAGCGCTGGCGCTCGTACAGTTCCACGAATGCCATCAGGCTCTCGGCCTGCCCCGGCAGCTGCTGCGCCGCGCGCGTGGCGAAGGCACGTGCTCCCTCACCCTTCAGGCGAATGACCCCATGGCGCGCCAGCAAACGCTCGAAACGGCCGAACAACCGCTGTTGCGGGTCGCGCTCGTAGCGCCAGGGTTTGACCGACAGCAGCACCAGCAACATGACCATCAGGAACACGATGGCGACCATCGCCACCCCCAGCTTGCGCCAGTCGAGCGGGCCGAACAGGCCCTGCAGGATGTCGCGCTGGCGTTCGCCCTGATAGCTGAGCACCCAGCGCTGCCAGCCATAGTTGAGGTTGTCCCAGCCGTGGCGCAGCGAGTTGAGCCAGCCGATATCGCGGTAGCGCATCAGTGACATCGGCGAGCCCTCGAGGAAGCTCTGTTCATCCGCCAGCGCCTGCTCCAGCCCCTGCTCGATACGCTCCGGTGCCACCTGGAAAGTGGGATCGACGCTCACCCAGCCGCGCCCGGCTACCCAGTATTCCAGCCAGGCATGGGCATCGAACTGGTGCACGCTCAGGTAGTTGCCGGCCGAGTTGACTTCACCGCCCTGATAACCGGCAACCACTCTCGCGGGAATGCCGGCTGCGCGCAACACGAAGGTCATGGCCCCGGCAAAGTGGATGCAGAAGCCATTGCGTGTCTGGAACAGGAAACCGTCGACGATATCCGCACCCACCGCGGGCGGCTTGAGGGTGTAGCCGAAGGGCTCGCGATTGAAATGCCGGAGCAATGCCTGAACCACGGCCTCGGGGTCCTGGTGAGCACGGCGCAGCTCCACGGCCCAGGCGCGGCTGCGTGGGTTGCCCTCGGCGGGCAGTTGCAAGGCCCGCTCAAGACTGGCGGGCGCTGCACTCGCTTCGCGCAGCGATTCAGGCCATGACGTCAGTTGATAGAGCAGCGGCTTGTCCACCGGCTGCCGGCGCTCCAGATGAAAATCAGCCATCATCCGCGTGCCGTCGTTTTCGACTTGCGGCACATCCAGCGCATACAGCCAGGGCCGCCCGCTCGGCTGCATGACGATGCTGTAGTTCAGCGACTCGCCCTGGCGTTGCCACTGCGGTGGTTGCGGCAGTTGCGAAGCGAAGGACTGGGACCAGCGCTTGCCGTCGAAACGCTCGAAGGTGACCGCGCGCCAGTACAGGCGATCGCGCTCCGGAATCGGTCCCTCGAAGCTGGCCCGAAAGGCCAGCGCGCCCGATCGGCTCAACTCGGCGATATCGCCCGGTGCCATGCTGTCGGCCAGCCCCGATACGGCCCGCTCCCTCGGTTGCGGAAGCGACCACAGCGGGCCGAGTCGCGGAAACAGCACGAACAGCACCAGCATGATCGGCAGCGCCTGGAGCAGCAAGCTGCCGGCCAGGCGCAAGGTAGGCCAGGGGCGCCCGGCCAGGCTGTTCTGCTGCAGGCCGATCATCGCGGCCAGCAACGCGATGACGGGCAGCAGGCTGTACACGCCGGCCACCAGGCTGTCCTCGAAGAGGTAGCTGGTCACCACCGCGAAGAAACCGAGGAATACCAGCACCAGGCCGTCGCGCCGCGTGCGCATCTCCACCAGCTTGAGGATGAAGGCGGCGATCAGCAGCACCACGCCGGCTTCCAGCCCGACCAGGCTGCCGCGCGAGAAATACACGCCGAAACCGGCACCGATCATCATCGCCGCCTTGGTCCAGCCATTCGGATAGCGGGCGCGCATGCGGAAGATCTGGATTCGCCAGGAGGCGCATGCCAGCCACAACGCGGTGATCCACAACGGCAGATGCCCCAGGTGCGGCAGTATCACCAGCACCTGCGCCACCAGCAGCCAGATCAGGCCATTGCGAGGTATTCCAGGCCGTGCGCTCATGGCGCCTTCCCTGTCGGCAGGCCGAACAGCGCCAGCGCCCGCAGGCACTCGTCGCGATGGCGCTGCCCGCTATCGGGACCGATCTGCCGGTCTTCGAGTCGCAAGGCGAACGGCTGCTGCCGGGCGGACAGTTCGATCACCCCGTGGCAAAGCAGGGAGAGTCGCGCCTCGAGATCGCCGTCGAGCAACCCCAGATCGAGCAAGGGTTCGTGCCCGGCCAGGGCGGCGAAATCCTTGACCAGCAGACCCTGGCCGCGCGAGAAGGCTTTCCAGTGCAGGCGCCGTCTCGAGTCGCCCGGCTGCCACGACCTGAGCCCCTGGTAGTCGTCCACGCCACCGCCCTGGATGCGCGCGCCAGTGCTTTCGTCATCCGTTGCTCCGGCACTCAGCGGCAGCTCGCCTTCCACCGGCTGGGGATAGATCAATGCGGCCAGTTGCAGGTCGACCCATGTCCAGGCCACCAGTATGCCCAACGGGAAACGGCTCTCGACCCGCAAGCGTCCGGGTCGCAGCCAGCCGCGGCGAGTCGTCGGCAGCATCAGCTCCAGCTCGCGGATGCCGCCAGCCGGTACGTCGGTGAGCTGCAGGCCGCTTATCGGCCAGCCCACCGCCACCGCCTGGTGCATGCGCCCGCGGCTTTCCAGCCGAACCTGCAGCCGCGCCTGTTCGCCGACAAAGACCGGTATCGAGCCGCCCGCCTGCAGTACCAGGCCCGCCAGGTTGCGCCAGGTATGCACGATGGCGACGAGGAACACCGAGCCGAGCAGGAAGGTCAGCGCATAGGCCAGGCTGTTCTGGTAGTTCATGGCCGCCACCAGCATCAGCAGCAGCGCCACGACGAACGCCACGCCAACCGCGGTGGGCATGATGAAGATTCGCCGCTGGTCGAGACGTACGCTGGACGCGGGCGGAATGCGTCGCAGCAGCCAGCGTTCGCGAAAGCGCGGCAGGAATCTCATGCTGCACGCTCCAGATGAGCTGCGGACCTGCCCATCAGAGCGCAGGCACCTCGCGCAGCAACCAGTTCACCAGCGCGCCACCGCCATGGCCGGTGGGGTCGCTGCGCTCGCGCAGACGATGGCCGACCACCGCGGGCAGCACCGCCTGCACGTCTTCCGGTATCACGTAGTCGCGGCCGTCGACGAATGCCCAGGCGCGCGCTGCGGCCAGCAACGCCAGGCTGGCGCGCGGCGACAGGCCCCAGGCGAACTGCGGCTGGGTCCGCGTGGCTTCCACCAGCCGCAGCACGTAATCGACCAGCGCATCACTCACCCGTACCTCGGTCACCGCCTGTTGAATCGCCAGCAAGCCGGCGTGATCGAGCAAGGGCTCCAGGCGGGTCAGCAACGCGCGGCGCGAATCGCCGAGCAGCAGTGCCCTTTCCGCCGCCTGCGCCGGATAGCCCAGGGACAGGCGCATGAGGAAACGGTCGAGCTGCGATTCCGGCAAGGCGAAGGTGCCGCCGGAACTGACCGGGTTCTGCGTGGCGATCACGAAGAAGGGTTCGGGCAAGGGTCGCGTGGCGCCCTCGATGGTCACCTGGCCCTCCTCCATCGCCTCGAGCAGGGCACTCTGGCTTTTCGGGGTGGCGCGATTGATCTCGTCGGCCAGCACCAGCTCGGCGAAGATCGGCCCCGGGTGGAACACGAACTGGCCGCTGTCCTTGTCGAACACCGAGGTCCCGAGAATGTCGCCCGGCAACAGATCGGAGGTGAACTGGATGCGCTGGAACTCGAGCCCCAGTATCTGCGCCAGGGCGTGGCTGAGCGTGGTCTTGCCCATGCCGGGCAGGTCTTCGACCAGCAGATGCCCACGCGCCAGCAGGCAGGTCAGCGCCAGCCGCACCTGTGGCTCCTTGCCGAGCACGATCTGGTTGACGCCGGCCAGACAGGCCTCGAGCTTCGCACGCATGAAACACCCCTTCCCCAGTCAGTCCGGCGATCCTACTGGCGCGCCGGCGGCACGCCAAGCAACGGCAATCTTTACTGACAAAGCATGCGAACCAGGTCTTGCCTGGAAAGCCGCACGTTAAGTAGGGTCGTTCATTTCCAAGCCGGAATCCTGCCTATGGAACCCGCGGACAAAGCCCTCTGGCACGCCCTTCGCGCCGAACAGTGCCTGGCACATCTCGATTGCCAGCCGGAAGGGCTCACCGGCGACGAAGCCGACCGGCGACTGCAGCGCTACGGCGCCAACCAGCTGCCCGGCATCAAGCCGCGCGGGCCGCTGATACGTTTCCTGCACCAGTTTCACAACGTCCTGCTCTACATCATGCTGTTCGCCTCGGTGGTCACCGCCCTGCTCGGCCACTGGGTCGATACCGCGGTGATCTTCGCCGCCGTGCTGGTCAACGCGGTGATCGGTTTCATCCAGGAAGGCAAGGCGGCGTCGGCGCTCGACAGCATTCGCAAGCTGCTGTCGACCCGCGCCACGGTCCTGCGCGACGGCAAGCGGGTGGAGGTCGATGCCGGCAAACTGGTGCCCGGCGATATCGTGCTGCTGGCCTCGGGCGACAAGGTGCCGGCCGATCTGCGCCTGCTGGAGGTACGCAACCTGCGGGTCGAGGAAGCGGCGCTGACCGGCGAATCGCTGCCCATGGAGAAGACCGCCGATGCCGTCGAGCCGGACGCCCCGCTTGGCGATCGCAGCGGCATGGCCTGGTCCGGCACCCTGGTTGTGTATGGCCAGGCCAGCGGCCTGGTGGTAGCCACCGGTGCGGACACCGAGCTGGGCCGGATCAACCGGATGCTGACCCAGGTGCAGGCCATATCCACGCCCTTGCTGCGGCAGATCGACCGCTTCGGCCGCTGGCTGGCGGCGGTCATCCTGTTGATGGTCGCGGCCACCTTCGTGCTGGGTACGCTCTGGCGCGGCCACCCGCCAGGGGAAATGTTCATGATGGCGGTGGCCCTGACCGCCTCGGCGATCCCCGAAGGGCTGCCGGCGATCATGACCGTGATGCTCGCCATCGGCGTCCAGCGCATGGCGCGCAGGCAGGCGATCGTGCGGCAGCTGCCAGCCGTCGAGACGCTGGGCTCGGTGACGGTGATCTGCTCGGACAAGACCGGCACCCTCACCCGCAACGAAATGACCGTGCAACACCTGGTCTGCGCGGACCGCCAATACCAGGTCAGCGGCGTCGGTTACGCCGCGCTCGGCAAATTCAGCCGCGATGGCCAGCCGCTGGCTGCCGATGACCGGCGATTGCTGCTCGACGTCGCTCGCACCGGGCTGTTGTGCAACGACGCCCGGCTACGCGAAATCGACGGCGGCTGGCAAGTGGAAGGCGACCCGACCGAGGCGGCGCTGCTGGTGCTGGCCGGCAAGGCCGGTCTGGAGGCAACGACCGAAAGCACGAACTGGGCGTGCCGCGACAGCATTCCCTTCGAATCCGAACACCGTTTTCGCGCCAGCCTCAATCACCATGGCAGCGGGCACACGCACATCTTCGTAGTGGGCGCGCCCGAACGCCTGCTGGAAATGTGCAACCAGCAGCGCGGTCTCTCCGGCGATGAGCCGCTGGCCCCCGACTACTGGCGACGCCGCATCACCGACCTTGCCGCGCGTGGCCTGCGCCTGCTGGCGCTCGCCGAGAAAAGCGTCGATGACGAGCAACGCCTGCTGGGCTTCGAGGATATCGACCTGGGCGGTTTCACTCTGCTGGCGCTGGTCGGCATCATCGATCCTCCACGCACCGAGGCCATCGCGGCGGTCGCCGAATGCCATGCGGCCGGCATCCGCGTGAAGATGATCACCGGCGACCATGCCGACACCGCCAGGGTCATCGGCGCCCAGCTGGGCATCGGGGTCGGCAAGCCGGCGTTGACCGGCGCGGAACTGGCGCTGATGGACGACGCGGCGCTGCGTCAGGTAGTGCTGGAAATCGACGTATTCGCCCGCGCCAGTCCCGAACACAAGCTGCGCCTGGTCAGCGCCATGCAGGCCTGCGGCGAAGTGGTGGCGATGACCGGCGACGGCGTCAACGACGCGCCGGCACTCAAGCGCGCCGACGTGGGCGTGGCCATGGGCTGCAAGGGCACCGAAGCGGCCAAGGACGCCGCCGATATCGTGCTGGCAGACGACAACTTCGCCACCATCGGCAACGCGGTGCGCGAGGGCCGCGCGGTCTATGACAACCTGAAGAAATTCATCCTCTTCATGCTCCCCACCAACGGCGGCGAGGCGCTGATCGTGATCGCCGCGATCCTATTCCAGTTCGCGCTGCCGCTGACGCCGGTACAGGTGCTGTGGATCAACATGGTGACCTCCAGCACCCTGAGCCTGGCGCTGGCCGCCGAACCCACCGAGCGCGGCATCATGCGCCGCCCGCCGCGGCCGCCATCGGAAGCGCTGCTCTCGGGGTTTTTCGTCTGGCGGGTGGTGATGGTCTCGCTGCTGATGGCGGCCGGCGCCCTGGGCCTGTTTCTCTGGGAACTCGAACGTGGCACATCTCTGGAACACGCCCGTACCCTGGCCGTCAACGTGGTGGTGGTCGGCGAGATGCTCTACCTGTTGTGCAGCCGCCACGTGTTCAGTTCGGTGCTCAACCGCGAAGGTCTTCTGGGCAACTCCTGGGTGTTGCTGAGCATCGCCGTCTGCGCCGCCCTGCAGCTGCTCTACACCTACAGCACGCCGCTGCAGAACCTGTTCGGCTCGACGGCGCTGGGACTCCAGGACTGGCTGCGTGTCCTCGGAGCCGCCTCGCTGGTGTTGATCGGGTCGGAGCTGGAGAAATGGCTCATCCGCCGCTTCCGCCATAGCCCGACCCTAGCCCGGATATCCGCCTTACCTGGCGAGATCGGTCAACGACCGGCGCGGGACTCGCGCAGATAGAAGCGCGCTTTCTTGGCCTTTTCGGTGCAGCCACGGAAGGCTTCGAACTGCTGCTGGGTCTTGGCGCCGGTGAGCAGCGCCAGGGCCTTGGAATAGCTCACGGTGCCGGCAAAGCCTTCGGCCTCGGCGAGGCTCTGCTCCTGCCAGGCCGCATCCAGTTGCGTGGCGCAGCTGTTGCGATAGTCGGTCTTGCCGGCACAACCGGTCAGGGCGATTGCCAGCATTGATAGCCAGATCCAGTTCTTCATGTCACGTCCTCGGGTTCACTTGTGTCGCTCGCTGCCGGAGGAATTCCACTACGGCATCCTGTTCGCCCGCGAATTCGATTCGCGAGGCCTTGTTCTGACGCTGATAGACGTACATCGGGTCGTAGTAGTCCCTCAGCAATGCCTCTATCCATTCGCGATGCAGGTCGACCGAGCCGCTGCGGGCCTGCTCGGCGAGCGCCTGGTCCATGATCGCCGCCAGGCGCTTGTAGTTCTCGCCGCCGAGCCGCTTGTGGATATTGTCCAGACTCTGCTGCAGACGTTCGGCGAATGCAGCGAAGCCCTCCTCACCCTGTTCGACAACGAACTCGGCACAGAGATCGATCACGTAGTCCTTCAGGATCCGCGTGACGCGGCCTTCGAGGCTGTCCTCCAGCCACACCAGCGGATAACGTTGCATGCCCTGGAACAGCGCCAGCGGAATCGAGCAGCGCCCCACCAGACGGGCTTCGTCTTCGAGAACGAACTGCCGGGTGCCGGCCGCCTGCATCTTCAACAGGCGAATCGCCAGGGCATTCTCGAAATCGATCTGCGCCGGCTGTGGGGTGGCGCGTTTGCCGAAACTCGAACCTCGGTGATTGGCCAGCCCTTCCAGATCGACGCTGTGATCCAGGCGCGCCAGCACTTCGGTCTTGCCGGTGCCGGTCATGCCGCCGACCAGAATGAAGTCCTCGTTGGCGGCCGCCTGTTCGAGGGAGTCGAGCAGGAAATGCCGCATCGCCTTGTAGCCGCCGGTCACCCGCGGGTAGTCGATACCCGCCTCGGTCTTCAGCCATTGCTGGACGATCTGCGAACGAAGCCCGCCACGGAAACAGTAGATGTAGCCCTGCGGATTGTTCCGGGCGAAATCGGCCCAGGCCTGAATCCGCTCGTCCTTGGTTCTGCCGCTGACCAACTGGTTGCCAAGCTCGATGGCCGCCGTCTGCCCATGCTGCTTGAAGCAGGTGCCGACCTTCTGCCGTTCGAGATCGGTCATCAGCGGCAGGTTCACGACCCCGGGAAAGGCGCCCTTGGCGAACTCCACCGGTGCCCGCGCATCCATCATGGGGACGTCATTGAGGAACAGCGCGCGGTAGTTGTCGGTGTCACTGCGCATCAGCGAACCTCGACCGCGAAGGTACCGGCTTCGACCAGCTCGCCGATCGGCTCCAGCTTCAGGCCGAGCTCGCCTGCCACGGCCAGGAACTCCGCCTCGCCCTCGGGCGCCACGGCGACCAGCAGCCCGCCGCTGGTCTGCGGATCGCAGAGCAACTGCCTGTGTGCCTCGTCCAGCGTGGCGATGCGCTCGCCATAGCTGTCGAAATTGCGCCCGGTACCGCCCGGCACGCAGCCCTGCTCCAGGTAGTATTCGACACCCTCGAGACGCGGCACCCGTGCATAGTCGATGCGCGCCGTCACGCCGCTGCCATCGGCCATCTCCACCAGGTGCCCGAGCAGGCCGAAGCCGGTGACGTCGGTCATGGCGCGCACGCTGTCGAGCTTGCCGAAGCGGCTGCCGGGGGTATTGAGCGTGCACATCCAGTCACGGGCACGGCCGACATCCTCGGCCCGCAACTTGGCCTTCTTCTCGGCCGTGGTCAGGATGCCGATGCCCAATGGCTTGGTCAGATAGAGCTTGCAGCCCACCGAAGCGGTGTCGTTGCGCTTCATTTGCGCTTTGTTCACCAGGCCAGTCACCGCGAGGCCGAAGATGGGCTCGGGCGCATCGATGGAGTGCCCGCCAGCCAGCGGGATGCCCGCAGCATCGCAGACCGCACGACCACCGGCGATCACCTCGCGGGCGACCTCGGGCGGCAGCACGTTCACCGGCCAGCCGAGAATGGCGATGGCCATCAGCGGGTCGCCGCCCATGGCGTAGATGTCGCTGATGGCGTTGGTGGCGGCGATGCGCCCGAAGTCGAAGGGGTCATCGACGATGGGCATGAAGAAATCGGTCGTCGAAACCACGCCGCGCTCGTCGTCGATGCCATACACCGCGGCATCGTCACGCGATGCGTTGCCCACCCACAGGCGCGGATCGAGATTCTGCGCGCCACTGCCGGCGAGAATCACGTCCAGCACCTTGGGCGAGATCTTGCAGCCGCAACCGGCGCCATGGCTGTATTGGGTAAGGCGGATGGGTTCGCTCATCGAAGGGCTCTCGCGGCTGGCAAAACGGGCGATGATTGTAGCAAAGGGCGCGACTGGCCGGCTGGGCAAACCCAAGCCGTTTCCATCGTGCTGCCGAATGCGCACCAGCGCTTGAAGCCTGGCGCCTCAGGCGTGAAGCTAGGGTCTGTTGCCATTTCTCGCAGCAACGCGGCTCGCGACGAAACGGCAACAGACCCTAGGAACCATCGCCAACAGGGAGAAAAGCATGGGCAAGACAGTCGCCTTGGTATTGGGCTCGGGTGGGGCGCGGGGCTATGCGCACATCGGCGTCATCGAGGAACTCACCGCACGGGGCTACGAAATCGACTGTATCGCCGGCTGTTCGATGGGCGCCGTGGTGGGCGGCATCTACGCGGCGGGCAAGCTGTCGGAATACCGCGAATGGATCGAGAGCCTGGATTATCTGGACGTGCTGCGGCTGGTCGACCCCAGCTTCAGCCTGGGCGCCATCCGCGGGGAGAAGATCTTCGGGCGCATCCGCGACATGCTCGGCGATATCGACATCGAAGACCTGCCGATTCCCTTCACCGCCGTGGCCGCCGACCTGACCAACCAGCAGGAAATCTGGTTCCAGGAAGGCAACCTGGAACAGGCCATGCGTGCCTCGGCGGCCATTCCGAGCCTGTTCACACCGGTCATGCAGGGCAACCGCATGCTGGTCGACGGCGGCATCCTCAACCCGCTGCCGATCGTGCCGGTGGTGTCCAGCCACAGCGACCTGATCATCGCGGTGAACCTGAACGCCAACAATCATCGCCAGTACCCTTTGCCGGAAGTCGTCCGCCCGGGACGCTTCGACGCCATGATGGGTTCCATCAGCGCCCACATCCCCTTCTGGCGCAAGGAAGAACAGGGACTCGAAGAACACCTGACCGAGCTCCACGCCGGCGGCATGGCGAGCGACAGCCAGGTAGCGGCTGCGCCCTCCGGGCAGAGCGCACCGAAATCGGCCGAAGGTTCGAAAGTGATCGACGTGGGCGGACCCGCGTCACTGCTGGAGCTGATCAACCAGAGTTTCGAGGTGATGCAGTCGTCCCTGACGCAGTACAAGATCGCCGGTTATCCGCCGAACGTGCTGGTCAACATTCCCAAGCGGGCCTGCCGCTTCTACGAGTTCTACAAGGCGCCGGAGCTGATCATGCTGGGTCGGATCATTGCCCGCGACACGCTCGACAAATATGAACGAGACGAGCTGTGACAGGCCGCTGAGAACCACCGGCGTTTTCTCGACGGCCTGGCAGGTACCGCACGAGCCTATTCCAGCCCCTTGCCCGGAAGCTTTTCGGGCGCGGTGACCTCGGGCACTTCCTTGGTCACCCAGTCGCCCAGCAGGCTGTAGGCCACCGCCAGTAGCGTCGGCCCGAGGAACAGGCCCATGAAGCCGAAGGCCAGCACGCCACCGAAAACCCCCAGCAATACCACCACCAGCGGCAGGTTGCCGCCCCGGCTGATGAGGTAGGGCTTGAGCACGTTGTCCACGCCGCTGATGACGAACATGCCCCAGATACCAAGGAAGATCGCCATGCCGTACTCGCCCTGCCAGATCAGCCAGGCCACCGAAGGCCCCCAGACCAGCGGAGGCACCATGAGGAAGCTGAAGGCGAAGGTCAGCAAGCCCAGTACCAGCGCACCCGGTATGCCGGCGATGCTGAAGCCGATGTAGGCCAGCACGGCCTGCGCGGCGGCAGTTCCGATGACGCCGTTGACCACCCGCTGCACGGTGCCGGCAACCAGCTCCAAATAGTGATCGGCGCGGCTGCCGATCAGGCGATCCAGCAGGCTGTGGACGAAGGCCGCCAGCTTGGGGCCATCGCGGTAGAAGAAGAACACCAGCACCAGGCTCAGCGCCAGTTCGAGCATTCCGGCGCCGATACGCGCGCTGCGCATCAGCAGCCAGTTGCCCACTTGGCCGATATAGGGGCGCACGCTGGCGAACAGCGCTGTGCCCTGCTCGTCGACCGTATCCCAGAACGCCAGCAGGTTGTCGCCGATCAGCGGCACGTCCCCCAACCAGTCCGGCGGCGGCGGCAGCCCTTCGACCTGGAGGCTGTGAAGGAGCATGTTCGCCTCGCGAATCTGGTCGGCGATATTGAAGCCCAGCCAGACCAGCGGAACGGCGACCAGCACCATCCAGACGAAAGTCAGCGCGGTCGCCGCCAGCGTCGCGTTGCCGTTCAACCAGCGCGTCAGCAGGCGCATCAGCGGCCAGCTGGCGAACGCCAGCACGGCGGCCCAGAACAGCGCCGAAGCGAACGGCGCCAGCACCCACAGGCAGGCACCGAGCAACAGCAGAAGCAGGATCTGCACCAGCAGACGATCATTGTTGAGCATGCATGCATCCTAGAAGAAAAATGGCGCGCCTTGTTTAGGGTCTATTTCCGTTTCGTTGCGGGCCGCGTTGCTGCGCCAAATAGCGCCAGGCAAGGCGCGGGACGCAGGCAATGGTCATTCCCTTGCCAAGACCCGCAACGCCGCATGGCGCTATTTGCCGCGCAACCCGAAGGACCGGGCCTGTTTTTGCGCGATGCTGCGTTCCTCGTCGCTCATTTGGAATGCCAAACTTCGCTCCTCGCGCCTTGCCTCGCGCAAAAATAGGCTCCGGCGCGGCCGCGCAAGAAACGGAAATAGACCCTAAGGCGCGCCAAACGAATCCCGTATTCCAAGCGCAACGGCGGATTAACGCAAGAGCATGATGCTCAAGCCGGCCTCGTCGCCATCATCCAGTTCCAGGCGCCGCGCGGATATGCGCTCGGCTACCAGCGCCTCGCGCCAGGCCGGCGCCCCTTCGCCGCCCAGACTGATGCGGATGGTGCTGTCGAGCCGCAGGACATTGGCCAACAGCGCCGCCCAGTCTGCCACAGGCTCGGCGGGCAGCAGCGGCAAGCGTAACTCCCCGGTGCTTTCCAACTGGCGCAACAGGGTCGCGGGGTTCGGTCGTATCACCCCCAGCGGCGTGGCGGATTGCAGCCTTTCCACCTGGAGATAGGGACGGCCGTTGCCACGGGTAATGCCGTACAGCGCGACCAGATCGTCCGCCTCGGCGGGCACGCGCGCCAGCAGGAACGCCTGCTGGGCTTCGGGGCCATAGAGCATCGAGCGCTGGAAAATCTGGTTGGCCCACAGGCTGCTCGAGCCGCAGGCACGGCCTTCGCACCAGTAGAGCAGCTGCGCGCCCTGCTCGACCAGCTGCTCGCGGGCCTGGCTGAAGGCCTCGATTCCCGAATGGTGATCGGGCAACTGATAGGTGATGGCGAGCAGATCACCCGTGGCATTGACCTGATCGCTCATGCGCAGCTTTCCACTGATGCGCCTGATCGAATCCAGCGGATAGATCCGCTCCACGTCACTGTCCTGCTTGAAACCGACGATCTGAGACTGCGGAAAGCGCGCCAGCCCTTCGAGGTCCGAGCTGCCCGGCAGGTCCGCGGCGCTTGCAACGCAACCGAGCAAGGTCAATCCGGCAATCCATGCGCTTCGCATATACAACCTCAACGGATCAGCATCGACTGGGTTATAGGCACCTGCATCTCGAGATAATGAGCAAGCATCCTGCTGGCAAGGCGAAGCTCCTCGAACGCGGCGAATACTTCATGGCCATGGGCGCTGGCCGCGGTGTAGGGATCGGTCATTGGCAGGTTTCCAGACTGGACGATGACTTCAGCCTCGCCAGTTGGCAAACCCAAGTCAAGCAAGGCTTTGCGACAGATTCTTGCGCTCGGTCCCAGAGCTGCGCCGATCAGCTTGCGAAGAAGGGGTTGAAAACCGCCGCGATCGCCGCCGCGCCTTCGTCATCGTCCAGATGCAGGTGGTGCCCGCCGTGCAAGCGATGTGACTCGAAGGGCAGCGAATCGATGAACTCGATCACCTTGGCGTCGGTCATCAACCCTTGCCGGGCGATGATCAGGCTGGTCGGGCATTCCACCCGCTGCGCGAAGGCCTGCGCATGGGCAAGGGTCAGGCGCAACGGCGAAGGCAGCATAAGACGCGGATCGGTGCGCCAGGTGTAGCCACCGGGCACGGGCATCAGACCGCGCTGGGCAAGCCGCTCGGCCGCTTCGCGGCTGACCGCACCGACGCCTTTCATCCGCGCCGCCACGGCCTGATCGAAGCGGGCATAGACCGGCTTGCGCTTGCGCTCGACCGCCAGCAGCGCGCGCAGCGCCTCGCCCAGTTTCCGCGGCGCGGACTCCGCCTCGCCGGTATAGGGAATCACTCCGTCGATCAGCGCCAGCCGCTCGATGCGCTCGGGCATGGCGCCGGCCAGCAGCACCGAGACGATACCACCCAACGAGTGGCCGAGCAGCGAGAAGCGCTGCCAGCCGAACTGTTCGGCTGTCTGCAGAATGTCGTGGGCATAGTCCCAGATGTTGTAGCCGGCTCCTGGCGGGCGATGATCGGAAAGGCCGTGCCCCGGCAAATCCAGCGCCACGATGCGCACACCGTTCAGCAACGGTGCCAGGCGGCTGAAGCTGGCGGCGTTGTCCAGCCAACCATGCAGGGCGATGACCGGCCTCCCGTCCTCCGGGCCGTAGAGATGCGCCGCCACCTCCAGGTGCGGCAGGCGCAGTCGGACCTCCTCGAACGTGTGGCTCATGCCGCCCCTCGCTGTCCGGCGGGCAGTTCGCTCCAGCGCGAGAACAGGCGCCTGAGCAGCGCGGCGGTATCGTGCGGATGCTCCAGCGGGAACATGTGGCCACCGGGCAAGGTGTGCATCTCGCCATGCGCCATCAGACGCGCCAGATAGGCATGGTGCGGCAGCACCACGCGGCTCTCGCGCCCCCGCACCACCGCCAGAGGGATCTTCAGGGCATGCGGCCAACCGGGCGTGACATGCGGCACGCTGCGGTAGATGCGAATTTCGGTTTCGGGGTCGAAGCGCAGGCGCACACCCTGCTCGCTGGCGACCAGGCCATGTTCGATATAGGCCTCCAGGCAATCCGGATCGAAAGCTCGGAACAGTGTCTTGCCGACAAAGTACTCTCGGGCCTCGTCGGCGCTGGCGAACTGTTCGCGGCGGCCCAGGGTACGGCCGGCCGGTGTCAGGCTGTCGATGAAGCCCAGGCGCTTGGCGGTCCAGATGATGGCCTGGTCGAGCCAGGTGGGCATCGGTGAATCGAGCATGACCACACCCCGGTAGAACTCGGGGCGCTGCAGCGCGGTGTGATAATGCAGCATGCCACCCAGAGAATGACCGACGCCCCAGACCGGCTCGTCCAGCGCCGCGAGCTGTTCGATCAGTTCGTCGACCAGGTTCTGCCAGTTGTCGTCCACGGGAAAGCGCGGATCATGGCCGTGCCTATCGAGATGAATGGCGCGGTAATCCGGGGCCAGCGCCCCGAACAGCTTGCGATAGGTGCCCGCAGGAAAGCCGTTGGCGTGGGCGAAGAAGATGGGTTGCGACATGAGCTCAAGGCAAGACGGAAAAGGTGCTCCATTGTCTGGCAGCTCTTCCCATGCGGCAATCAGCCCTACTGGCGGAATAGGTGGCAGTCACGCCAAACAAGGCGCCAGCGGCGCCGGTTATCGACCCGGCCGATCGGCTCCCAGTGGCACCACTGCGACGGTCAGCCGCGAAATGCAGCTCGGCTTGCCATCCTCGCCGCTCAGGCGAATGTCCCAGACGTGAGTAGAGCGCCCGAGGTGTACCGGTCGGCACACGGCGGTGACACGTCCGCTGCGCAGGCCGCGCAAATGGTTGGCGTTGACCTCCAGCCCTACGCAGTAGAAGCGCTCGGGATCGATGCAATGGTGGCTGGCCATGGAGCCCAGCGTTTCCGCCAGTACCACCGAGGCCCCGCCATGCAGCAGGCCGTAGGGCTGATGGGTGCGTGAATCCACCGGCATGCTGGCGGTGATGGACTCTTCGTCGAACGCTTCGAAACGAATGTCGAGCAGTTCGACGATGGAGTTGCTGCCGCTGACGCTGAGCTGTTCGAGATCAGGTTGGCGCTGCCAGATACTCAAGGGCGTTTCCTTCTTGTCGTTATTTGTTCGGATGACGCAGCGAACGCAGATGCATCAAACCGGCCGCGACGCCCTCGCCTTCCAGCTCGGCCAGGCTCGCGGTCGCCATCGGCAGCGCGTCGCTGCGCTGGCCGCTCACCAGCCAGCCGCCCAAGGCTCCCACGAAGGGTTGATGGGTCACCAGCAGGAGATCGTTTTCGCTGCGCCGGGACAGGTAGAGCATGGCGTCGTCGACGTCGGAATCGGGCGTCATCCAGGGCACGGTTTCCACCATGCCGCCGAAGCCGAGCACTTCACGCACCAGCTCGGCCGTCTGCTGGGCCCGCACATAAGGACTGGCGAGGATCGTCTGCAACGGCCGCCCAACCAGGTGAGCGGCGCTGCGACGGACCTCATTGCGACCCGCCTCGGTCAGGCAGCGCTGTGCATCGGTACGCGCGCGCGGCTCGGCCTCCCCGTGACGCAACAGCCAGATTTTCATGGCTGTGCCTCGTTCTTCGGCTCGTCGGCGACAGGACTCACGGCTGTTTCCATATCCGCCGGTCGCGGTGTTGGCCAGTCGGACAGCGGCCAGGGCTTGCGCTCGGTATTGAAAGTGCCGAAACGGCCGATCTGCGCAATGTACTGGCTGAGGCTGTCACCGAATTCCTGCAGGGTCCGGCTGGGTTCGCCGCTGATACAGCGCTGGATCAACTGCACGACCACGACCACCAGCAGTACCACCTCGGCCAGCTGCCAGACGAAGAAGAACACCAGCATCCAGATCGTCCGAAGGACCAGCGACTCGCGCTCGGCAGTGCTTTTCGAATGATTCATCAAAGAGTCTCCGTGGTGATTCTCAGAAGCCTTCGGTGGACAGGAAATCCACGTCGGTCTTGGGTTCGCCGCGCATCAGCAGCGCGATGACCTGTTCGAGCGTACAGCCCTCGAAGAGGATGGCATGCAACCCGGCCACCAGAGGCATGTATACCTGCAGCTCTTCGGCCTTGTTCTTCAGCACCTTGATAGTATTGACGCCTTCGGCGACCTCTCCCAGGCGAGAGACCGCCTGCTCAAGGCTCAGCCCTTCGCCAAGCGCGTGCCCGACCTGGAAGTTGCGGCTTTTCGCGGAAGTGCAGGTCACGATCAGATCCCCGACCCCGGCCAGGCCGAGGAAAGTCATGGGATTGGCGCCGAGCCTGACCGCGAAGCGGGTCATTTCGGCCAGCGCCCGCGTGATCAGCATGCTGCGGGTGTTTTCGCCCATGCCCAGCGCCGCGGCCATCCCCGCCATGATCGCGTAGACGTTTTTCAGGGCACCGCCCAGCTCCACTCCGAAACGATCGGTACTGGCATACACGCGAAAGGTGCGCCCATGCAACACCGCCTGGACCTGCGCACAGAGCCCCTCGTCGGCACTCGCCACCACCGTGGCGGTCAGCGCATGCTCGGCTATCTCACGGGCCAGGTTCGGCCCCGACAACACGCCGATTCTGGCTTGCGGGGCGATCTGCTCCAGTATCTGGCTCATCAGCATGAAGCCCTCGGCCTCGATGCCCTTGGTGGTACTCACCAGCATCTTGCCCAACAACCGCTGCGCGAAGGGTTGCAACGCCTGCCGCAATGCGCTGGAGGGCAGCGCCACGAAAATCAGCTCGCAACGCTCGAGCACCTGTTCCAGATCGGTGGCCGGCTCGACCAGCGCCGCCACCGTCACCCCCTTCAGGTAGCGCGGGTTCTGCCGCTGGCTACGAATGATCTCCGCCTGTTCGGGATCTCGCATCCAGAGCTGGACCCTGTGACCGTTCTCGGCCAGCAGATTGGCGATCGCGGTGCCGAAGCTGCCACCGCCAAGTACCCCTATTGGTTGTTCTGTCATGAGTTTTCCGTAATTAACAGGCTGTTGAAAAACCACCTGCGTTGGCCTGTCAGCGTGGCAGTGCCGCGCATTATACGTCGCGCACGTTCGGCAGCCAGCCGACAGCGGAAACAGGCGAATCATCAGGTTACATTTGCGGTCATAAATCCTGAACGTTCGGCAATTTGCCCGCGTGCCGCGCCGGCCTGGCCGGAACATCGGTCGCCACCCTCGAGGAATCGGACAATCACGAGGTCTCGTCATCAGGCGAGGAGTGTTAAAGTAGCCGCCCGTTTCTCCCCTCATGCCACCTCGGGAGGCAGCGGACGGCATCGGCACGCCTCGCCCTGTGACTTTAGGCGCAAGGCGGCAGTCTATGTCTAGTCTTATAATCCGGTCCCCGATTGGGACGGACGAAAGCAGCAAGCCCCTCCATGCAAGAGGGACCATTGAGGAATACGCATGACCAAACAACAGGCCTTTACTCGGGAAGATCTGCTTCGTTGCAGCCGCGGCGAATTGTTCGGACCCGGTAATGCGCAACTGCCCGCACCGAACATGCTGATGGTCGATCGCATCGTTCATATCAGCGAAGTGGGCGGCAAGTACGGCAAAGGCGAATTGGTCGCCGAACTGGATATCAATCCTGACCTCTGGTTCTTTGGTTGCCATTTCGAAGGCGATCCGGTCATGCCTGGCTGCCTGGGTCTGGATGCCATGTGGCAGCTCGTCGGCTTCTACCTCGGCTGGCAGGGCAACCCCGGTCGCGGTCGCGCCCTGGGCTCGGGTGAAGTCAAGTTCTTCGGTCAGGTCCTGCCGACCGCGAAGAAGGTCACCTACAACATCCATATCAAGCGCACCATCAGTCGCTCGCTGATCCTCGGCATCGCCGACGGCACCGTCAGCGTCGATGGCCGCGAGATCTACAGTGCCGAAGCCCTGCGCGTCGGCCTGTTCACCTCTACCGACAGCTTCTGAAGGACATCCGCATGCGTCGTGTCGTGATCACCGGCCTGGGTATCGTTTCCTGCCTTGGCAATGACAAAGAGACCGTCTCCGCCAATCTGCGCGCCAGCCGCCCTGGTATTCGTTTCAATCAGGCTTACGCGGACATGGGTTTGCGCAGTCAGGTTTCCGGCTCGGTCAATCTGAACCTGGAAGAGCTCATCGACCGCAAGGTCCTGCGTTTCATGGGTGATGCGGCGGCCTACGCCTATCTCGCCATGCAGCAGGCTCTGGAAGATTCGGGTCTCAGCGCCGATGACATCTCCAATCCGCGCATCGGCCTGATCGCCGGCTCGGGCGGTGCCTCGACCATCAACCAGATGGAAGCCATTGACATCCTGCGCGACAAGGGCGTCAAGCGCATCGGCCCATACCGCGTGCCGCGCACCATGAGCAGCACCGTCTCGGCCTGCCTGGCCACCCCGTTCCGCATCAAGGGCATCAACTACTCCATCGCTTCGGCCTGCGCCACCAGCGCACACTGCATCGGCCATGCCATGGAGCAGATCCAGATGGGCAAGCAGGATGTGGTCTTCGCCGGCGGCGGTGAAGAAGAGCACTACAGCCAGAGCTGCCTGTTCGATGCCATGGGCGCCCTCTCCAGCCAGTACAACGACACGCCGGAAAAAGCCTCCCGCGCCTACGACGCCAAGCGTGACGGTTTCGTCATCGCCGGCGGTGGCGGCATGGTGGTGGTCGAGGAGCTGGAGCACGCACTCAAGCGCGGCGCCAAGATCTACGCGGAAATCGTCGGCTACGGCGCCACGTCCGACGGCTACGACATGGTTGCCCCGAGCGGTGAAGGCGCGCTGCGCTGCATGCAGCAGGCGATGGCCACCGTCGAAGGCCCGATCGACTACCTCAACACCCATGGCACTTCCACGCCAGTGGGCGACGTGGCGGAGATCAAGGCCGTGCGCAACATGTTCGGCGACAAGGTCCCGTCCATCAGCTCGACCAAGAGCCTGTCCGGCCACTCGCTGGGCGCTGCCGGTGTTCACGAGGCGATCTACTGCATGCTGATGATGCAGGGCAACTTCATCGCCGGCTCGGCGAACATCGACGAGCTGGACCCTGAAGTCGCCGACATGCCGATCGTTCGCGAGACGCGCGAGAACGCACAGATCGACACCGTGATGAGCAACAGCTTCGGTTTCGGCGGCACCAACGCCACCCTGGTGCTCAAGCGCTGGAAAGGCTGATCGAACGACAGCAGCAATAACGAAAACGCCCCGATCCGATCGGGGCGTTTTCGTTTGAGCTCAAGTCGAAGGCTGGCAGCGTATGGCCAACCCCTGGTTCACACCGATTGCTGGTCTTCCACTTCGACGGTATCGCCATGGGCGATGCAGGAAGCGGCGGTAAACAGCACGTCGGTCGAGGAGTTCAGCGCCGTTTCGACCGAATCCTGCACCACGCCAATGATGAAACCTACCGCCACCACCTGCATGGCGAGGTCATTGGAAATTCCGAAAAGGCTGCAGGCCAACGGAATCAGCAGCAGCGAACCACCCGCCACACCCGAGGCGCCGCAGGCACAGACGGCTGCCAGGAGGCTCAGCAGAATCGCGGTAGGAACGTCCACCTGAATGCCCAGCGTATGCACGGCTGCCAGGGTCAACACCGTGATGGTGATTGCCGCGCCCCCCATGTTGATGGTGGCCCCCAGCGGAATCGACACCGAATAGGTTTCCTTGTGCAAACCCAGGCGCTGGCAAAGCTGCATGTTCACCGGAATGTTCGCCGCCGAACTGCGCGTGAAGAACGCCGTGATACCGCTTTCACGCAGGCAGGTGAATACCAGCGGGTATGGATTGTGGCGAATCTGCCAGTACACGATCAGTGGATTGATCACCAATGCCAGGAACAGCATGCTGCCCACCAGTACCAGCAGGAGCTGCAAGTAACCCAGCAGCACCGCGAAGCCCGACTGGGCCAGGGTGCCGGTCACTAGGCCGAACACACCCAGCGGCGCGAAACGGATCACCACCTTGACGATCAACGACACCCCCGCGGACAGATCCGCAGTCAGTTGACGCGTGCTTTCTCCGGCATGGCGAAACGCAAAGCCAAGACCGATCGCCCAGGCCAGAATGCCGATGTAGTTGCCATCGATGAGCGCCCGCACCGGGTTATCCACCACATTGAACAGCAGGGTCTTCAGCACCGCAGCAACGCCCGACGGTGGCGTTATGTCCGCCGTGTCGCTGACCAGTTCCAGACCGGTGGGAAACAGGAAGCTAGCCACGACTGCGACGACCGCCGCGCTCAGGGTGCCCAGCGCGTACAGCAACAGGATAGGACGCACATGCGTCGGCTGGCCGCGCCGATGATTGGCCAGCGAGGCGGTCACCAGCGCGAAGACCAGAACCGGCGCAACCGATTTCAGCGCCTGGACGAACAGGTCTCCCAGCAGGCTGAGCGACTGGGCCGCCGCAGGGAAAAGCAGCGCCACCACACAGCCGGCGACGAGACCGACAATGATCTGGACGACCAGACTGGTACGGTTGAGAAAGCGGAAAAAACGGGTGGGTAGATCAGACATTGAACACATCTCGTGCTTTTAGGGGCCGGACGGCTTTCTTCAGCATGCGCAACGGCCATTCCGGCCAGCGACCAATCGCCTGCTCGTCCGCTGAAAACCGCCGGATACTACGCCCCTTGGGCAGGGATGCCCAGCCTCCGCGCCGACCAGGTCCGTCGTCGTCACAGCGCATATGCGACGAAACGACGACGAACGCCGGGCTTCAGACGCGAAAGCGCGCGACCAGGCTATTCAGATCAACGGCTAGCTAGCCGAGTTAGCGGAGAGAACTGCTGCGCCTGTAATACCAGGGCCATGACGCGAGACCGGGCTCAGCGAATCGACGCCTGGTCTTTGCGCGGCAGGATGGCGAGGAAATTGTCCCGCGCCACCTGATGGGCCACCTCCTCCGGCAAGGCATCGAGGAAAGGCTCGAAGGCCTGCATGCCTTCGGCAAGGTTGTCGAAGCGCCCCACCACGTCGCTGCCGAGCATGAAGCGTGTCGGATGGCGCTCGACCAGCTCCAGCCATGCCTTCCGAGGCTTGCCGGACGCGTCCAGCAGGTAAGGCCGCAGCATGGTCCAGGACAGATCGATGTAAAGGTTGGGATAGTCGTCGAGCAGACGCGAGACCGTAGGCAGCAGGAAATCCAGTTTCTCCTGATGGCGATGCAGTTCCATGCTGGTACCGGCATGCGCCCAGATGAAGCGGGTATGGGGGTGATTGCGCAACGGCTCTTCCAGTTCGGCCAGGTACAGCGGATTGCGTTCGCGCTTGGAGGTGATGTTGGAATGCAGCATCACCGGCAGGTCGAATTCGCTCGCCAGGTGATAGACCCGTGCCAGCGCCTCATTGTTGGCGCGTGGGGTATCGCCTTCGGTCAGAGCCGTGATGTCATCGTGACGTGTGAACACTTCGCCGATCCCCTGCCAGAGACCGGGATCCAGCTCGAGCATGCGCCGGATATGCGCATCGGCATTCTTGTCGTTGGGGTTGAAGCCAGACAGGAAGGGATGGAAGCGCTTGCGCTGCTCCGCATCCAGTTCGTTCATGGCGGCCGCGACTATCACGTCGGTCGCGCTGTACCAGTACACCGGCGCGTCATCGCCGGCATAGTAGCGTGGCCGCTTGGGTTCGTTCTCGTGCCATTTCTTGGCAACCGGAATGCCGCTGATCATCACATGGTCGATGCCGCCGGCATCCATCGCCTCGATGAGCTTCGCGGTGCCGTCGCTTTCCTGGAAGAAATCCACGAAATGCAGGTGCGCATCGCTATAGCGATACTCGCGCGCCTGAGCCGTGGTGATGGTGATGAAAAGCAGTAACGCGATGGTACAGATGCGTGAAATCGACAACCGATGTTCTCCTGACAGCCAAGCGGGTAGACCGCCCGTCAGCCAAGCGGTTCAGAAAGAAAGCTATCGCCTGGCCCTGCTTGCCAGCAGCCCACCGACCACGCCCGTCACGCAGCCAGCAACGAGCCCGGAAACATGCGCCGCGTTGGCGATTGCCATGGTGCCGAAGCTGAGCACTTCGATGGCGCCGCTCAGGCACACCACCAGCCAGATCAGCATCAACACCACCACGCCCGGAGGGAGGCGGTACGCCTCGTCCGGGGCCAGTTTCTGGAACAGCCAGCAGTGGCCGAGCAGCCCGTAGAGCACGCCCGACAGACCACCGAAGATTCCCGGGCCGCCGAACAGGTACTGCGACAGGTTGGATACCAGACCGAACAGCAGCGTCAGCCCGAGCAGCATCGGCGCCCCCTGGCGATGCTCGATGCGGCGGCCCAGCTCCCAGTACCACATACTGTTCATGGCCAGGTGCAGTAAACCGAAATGCAGGAATATCGGCGTCAGCAATCGCCACCAGGCGCCCTCGGCCAGGGTCTGCTCCAGCGTGGCGAAGTAGGCGTATTCGCCTTCGATGCGAAAGTCCGTGAAGCTGAACCAGCGGATCGTGGGGAAATGCTCCCCCAGCAAGGTGATCGCCGCGACGACCAGGGTCACCAGTAACACCCCGGCAGTGAAGCGGTTGGCACGCAGGCTGGCCACGAACCCACCCGTGCGCCTGGGCGGCTGCTCGGCCACCAGCGTGCCGTCGCCCTGTGGATATTGCGCATACAGCTGGCGAACCTGCTCGGCCAGCTCGCCCGGCACCCGCAACACCTGCTCACCCGCCTCTTCGGAGACCCGGCAAGGCACCTGCAGGCGCCGCAACAGGGCCAGGAACCCGCTCAGATCTTCCGATATCGGCAGGCGCAACGCCTCGACAGCTACCAAGGTGTGACTCCTATCGTTGCACGTCGACCCAGACGAACTTCGCCGGATCGAGGCGGGTTTCCTGGTCGAGCCGGTAGGCCACCAGCTTGTCGTATTTCACTGCGCTGTAATCCAGACAAGCGAGATTGTCGCGGATCGGACCGGGAGTGCCTCGACGCCAGTAATGCCCGACGAACAACAGCGGCTCGTCGGGACCGTAGAGGAACAAGCTACTCTTCTGCCGCTGCGAAAGAGGCACCCGTGCCGCCTGCTCCGGCAAGCCGCCCGGCTGGAACACCACATCACCGTAGGTGGATGGATTGGCTTCCCAGAATTTGGTGCGGAAGAAGGTCCGCACGAAGCCTTCTTCGCTGGTCATGGTCAGCCCGTCGGGCAGCGGCATGTCGGTGCCGCGCAGCAATCGATCCAGTGCCTTGCAGGCGAACCCGCCGTCGATGCCCGCCTCCCTGACGAATGCCGGATCGAGGCAGCCGTTCTCCAGACGCGGGCGCAGCCGGTCGATGACCGCGCTGTCCCAGCAGGCATGCACCACGCGAAACCTGTCGTTCTCCAAGTACAGCGGCAGCTCGTAGAACCAGTCGCGAAAGGCTTTCCACTCATCCGGATAGGCTTCGAACTGATCGAAGGTTTCCTGCAGCAGCATGGCGAAACGGGGCGAATGTTCGCGCACGAAGGCCTTGCCGCTTTCCAGCGGAGCCGGCATGTACCAGCCGAGCGCGTTGAATTCGTGATTGCCGATGATGCAATGGGCCTGGCCCGCATCGACCATGTCCCATACCAGATGCAGCGCCTCGCGGATTCGCGGGCCACGGTCGATGATGTCGCCCAGGAAAATCACTTGGCGCTCGGAATGACGCCAGACGCCACGCTGCTTGCGGTAACCCATGGCATCGAGCAGGTGCGCCAGTGTGTGCGCACAGCCATGCACATCGCCTATCAGGTCATAGCTGCGGGCCGGATCGACCAACATCAGTCGCCTCCGCCAAGCCGACTGCCCCAGCCGAGTTTGGTGCGGCAGACTTCGTAGTAGTTGTGGTCGAGCGGGTGAATCAGGTGCAGCTTCTGCGGTTTCTTGCGCACCGTGACGGTATCGCCGGGGGCGCAGGTGAAATGGTTCTGGCCGTCGCAGGACACCTGCGGGTAGATCTGCATGTTCGGTGAGATCACGATCTTCAGCTCGCTGTTGCCGTCCACCACTATCGGCCGGCTCGACAGCGTATGCGGATACATCGGCACCACAACGATCGCATCCAGGCGTGGATGCATGATCGGGCCGCCGGCGGACAGCGAATAGGCAGTGGAGCCGGTCGGCGTGGCGATGATCAGGCCGTCGGCCTTCTGGCTGCAGACGAACTGGCCCTCGATGTACAGCTCGAACTCGATCATCCGGGTGGACTTGCCGGGATGCAGCACCACGTCGTTAAGTGCATCCCCCTCCCCGATCGCCTCGTCGAAGCGGCGCGCCTGGGCTTCGAGCAGGAAGCGGTTTTCCAGCATGTACTGGCCGTTGAGCACCTCGGCGACCTTCTCTTCCAGCTCATCGGGACGGATGTCGGTGAGAAAGCCCAGGCTGCCACGGTTGATGCCCAGCACCGGCACGCGATGCTTGGCCATGGCGCGGGCCGCGCCCAGCATACTGCCGTCGCCGCCCACGACGATGACCAGGTCGCAGGATTCGCCCAGTCGCTGCCGCGAGGAAACCTGCATGCCGTGGCCGGGGAGCAGTTCGGCGATGTTCTCCTCGAGGATCACGTGTACATGGCGCTGGACAAGAAATCTCTTGAGCCGGCGAACCGTGTCCAGCACCTGGGTGCTGCCCAGGCGACCGATGATGCCGATATTGCGAAATTGCTCCATTGAGGTTTCCTAGGCTAGCGACACTGACGCACCGGCAATGGCCACAGCGATCCGTAGCCGGCAATTGCTTGGGTAGCAACGGCATCACCGAGTTCAACTACGGCCACCGCCACACAGGCGCCGGATTATGGGGGAAAGGCCGAGGCAGCGGCAAACCGGGGTCCGTTGCCGTTTCGCACACGGCCCTAGGGTCTGTTGACGTTTCGGCGCGAGTCGCGTTGCTGCGCCAAATATCGCCAGGCAAGGCGCGGGACGCAGGCAATGGTCATTCCCTTGCCAAGTCCCGCAAAGCCGCATGGCGATATTTGCCGCGCAACCTAGGCGGCCCCACCCAAAGGGCCGGGCCTGCTTTTGCGCGGCGCTGCGTTGTTCGTCGTTCATTTGGAATGACCAAACTTCTCTCCTCATGCCTTGCTCCGTGCAAAAACAGGCTCCGGCGCGGTCGCGAGCGAAACGTCAACAGACCCTAGGCTATGCTCAAGGCATGACCCTCGCCAGCCTTGCCGACTTTCCTTCGAGACTACGCCATCCACAGGTGCGCGATCTCGCGTGGGCGATCCTTTCCCCGCCCCTGCTTGGCGAAGGCCCCTGGTGCCAGCGCCATCCACTCAGCGCCAGCCGCTGGAGCAGCGAGCCGGGGTTGCTGGCCGACTGGCTGCTGCGCCTGGACGAGCAACCATCAGCGCTCCATACCTGGCTCGCGCAGAACAACCTGCGGCGGCTCGGTACCTACTACGAACGCCTCTGGCAATTCGCGCTGTGCCAAGCGCCGGATGTCGAATTGCTGATCGCCAACCTGCCGATTCGCCAGGCGAACCACACGCTCGGCGAGCTGGACCTGTTGCTGCGGGATGCCCAGGGCGTGCACCACCTGGAACTGGCGGTGAAGTTCTACCTCGGTCTCGGCGAGGGCGACTGCACCCGGCACGACCACTGGATCGGCCCCGGCGGCCAGGATCGCCTGGATACCAAGCTCCAACGCCTGTGCAATCACCAGCTGCCCCTCTCGGCCGATCCTCGGGCCCGGGCCGTGCTTGCCGAGCTGACCTGCAGCGACGTGACGAGCGCCCTCTGGCTCGGCGGCTACCTGTTCGAACCCTGGCCCGACGGCTGCGCATCCCCTGCGGGCGCCAATCCGAGCCATCTGCGCGGCCGCTGGCTGCGCGTGGCCGACTGGCCGGCCTTTCATGCCGCGCGGCCGAACCATCATTGGCAACCACTACCACGCAGCGCCTGGCTGTCGCCGGCGCGCCTGGCCGAAGCGGATATCTGGCCGCCTGCGGCCCTCGACGCCTGGCTGCGGCAAACCTCGCTCGAACAGCGCCCCCAACTGCTGGTGCACCTGCAGCCTGGCCGCGAAGGCCATTGGGAGGAATGCGAGCGGTTGTTCCTGGTGGCGGATTCCTGGCCTGAGCGAGTGATGGATTGAGGGAGCGGATTCCTTCAGGCTGTGATGGCTGATCGCGAGCAAGCTCGCTCCTACAGTGGGGTCTCGTATTGGAGTTGTCACATTCGGCCGCTATCCTTTCCGCCAAGCCATGGCGCTTCCGACCAAACGAACCTTGCATGACGATTGACGATAACAGCGAGCCGCAGCCCGCGAGTCGCTGGGTGCTTTTCCTGATTTTCCTGCGCCTGGGCCTGACCTCCTTCGGTGGTCCGGTGGCGCACCTGGGCTACTTTCGCGAAGAGTTCGTGACCCGGCGGCGCTGGCTCGACGAAAGCGGCTACGCCGATCTGGTTGCGCTTTGCCAGTTCCTTCCCGGCCCGGCCAGCAGCCAGGTGGGGCTGGCCATCGGCCTGCTGCGTGGCGGCTTTCCTGGTGCGCTGGCGGCCTGGGCCGGCTTCACGCTGCCTTCGGCCCTCGCGCTGACGCTGTTCGGGCTGGGCATCTCGAGCTGGGGCGAGGCACTGCCGGCAGGCATCCTGCAGGGGCTGAAGATCGTGGCGGTGGCAATAGTCGCCCATGCCGTATGGGGCATGGCGCGCAATCTCTGTACCGACCGACTGCGTATCGCCATGGCTTTGGCAGCGGCCACGGCGGTGCTGCTGTTGGCCGCTGTCTGGACACAGCTGGCGGTCATCCTCTTCGCCGGCCTGCTCGGTCGCGTGCTGATTCATCCCGCCGCTACACAACCCGCCAGGGCCACAGGCTCACCCGTGGGTCGCCGTCTTGGCCTGGTACTGCTGGGGCTGTTCTTCGCGCTGCTGATCGCCTTGCCGGTTCTCGCCAAGGCATCGTCGAGCCAGGTGCTGGCGCTGATCGATGCCTTCTATCGTGCCGGCTCGCTGGTGTTCGGCGGCGGCCATGTGGTGCTGCCATTGCTGCAAACCGAGGTCGTCTCCAGCGGCTGGGTGAACAACGACAGCTTTCTCGCAGGTTATGGAGCGGCCCAAGCGGTGCCTGGCCCGCTGTTCACCTTCGCGGCCTTCCTCGGCGCCTCGATGCAGGACACGCCGAGCGGCTGGGCCGGCTCGCTGATCTGCCTGGTGGCGATTTTCGCCCCTTCGTTCCTGCTGGTGAGCGGCTTCTTGCCGTTCTGGGAACGTCTGCGCAACAACCAGTCCATGCGAGCGGCGCTGGCTGGGGTGAACGCCGCAGTGGTCGGCCTGCTACTTGCCGCCCTTTACGATCCGGTATGGACCCATGCCATCTTCAGCCTGGCCGACTTCGCCGTGGCGCTGCTTGCCCTGATGGCCCTGGCAGTCTGGAAATGGCCGGCCTGGCTGGTGGTTGCCGGTGGCAGCGCTGCCGGCTGGGCGCTGGCCCTGTTCTGAGGAATGACAGCGACGAATGGCGACTAATCGCTGCGCTCGATTCGCCCTCCCGAACGCGCTACATAGCCACTGCCCTGCTCGCTCAGCAAGGTTTGGCGCTGCCCCGCCGTCAAGGCATCCAGCCCGCCCTTCAGCGCATGGACGGTGAAACCCAGTTGCGCCAGCAGAAAGACCGCATTGGAGCTGCGCTTGCCGCTGTCGCAGTAACAGAGATAGGTCCTGCTGCCATCCAGCAAGCGGGCCTTGAGTCGCAACAGGTGCAGCGGCATGTTCAGTGCCATGGTCGCGTGTCCGTGCTGGTACTCCTCGAGCAGTCGCACGTCGAGCCATTGGGCGCCTGCATCGATCAGGTCGGTGGCCGCCGCATAATCGATCTCCGCCACCACCGGAGCCTTCAGCAGGGCGAGAAACGCCTGGCGCGAAAGGCGCAACACGCTGCCATCCTCGAGCAACGTGACGCTGGCGTTGCGCGGACGCTCGCTCAACAACGCCTCCTCGCCGAAACAGGCGCCCACTTCCAGTTCGGCCACCACCTGCCGGTCGCTGCCGACGCCGCTGATGACCTCTGCCCGACCGGATTTGAGGAAATAGCAACAATCGCCGCCCTCGCCCTCGCGCAGCAATTCATATCCAGCCGGCAGCTCGATGCTCTCGAGCTCGCCGAGCATGCGTCGAATATTTTCCGGAGGTACCTTGGCGAACAGCGGGTTCTCCAGCGCCTCCTCCAGCCAATCCGTGAGCTCGCCCGCCATGGCAAGCTCCAGCAGCAGATCCTGATAACTCTGGCGCCAGGCCAGCAAGCGATCCAGCTCGCCGCTGTCGATGACCAGCAGGCTGCAATCGTCCAGCGCCCGTATCCGCCTTACCCGCGAGCCGGCCGAGAGAGCATGGAGGCTTTCCATCGTACCGGCGTGCAGACGCCACTCCTCGCCATCGTCGTGCTGCAATGCAAGCGCACCGGCAAGCAGAAAATAGCTGGACGTCGGGGCGCTGTCCGGTCCGAACAGCAGCTCTCCCGCGAGCAAGGGTTGGGGGATCAACTGCTTGCGCAACTCCTGCAACTGTCGGGACGACAGCGCATTGAGGGGCGTCAGGCTGCGTAGCTGGTCGGGGTGCAGAGGCTTGTTCATCCATAAACTTCCAGAAACGATCGGTCGGTACTCAACTCGGCCACTGCGCCAGGGCAGCACGCCGGCCTTGCAGGCCGCCGGTATGGACGAAGACGAGTCGGGTACCCCGGGAAAAATAACCGCCCTCCACGTAGAGGCGCAACGCCATCATGGCTTTTGCCGTGTAGACGGGCTCCAGCGGGATGCCGCTGGCGTGTTCGGTCTCCTTCAGGAAGCTGATCAGGGCACTGTCGAAACGACCGAAACCGCCGCGACTGGCATCAAGCAACAGGTAGCCGCCGTCCGGCATCCCTGCTTCGCCCAACAGGTTGCCGAGCTGCCGGGCAACCGCATGCGAGGGCGGTCCCGCCAGCGCACCGAAAACCGGGCGTCGCCCTTCCTCGCCGATGACCAGACCCGCCAGCGTCGTACCGGTGCCGGCGGCGAGCCACCAGCCGTGGTGGTCGCTCCAACCCAGTTCACCCAGTTGAGCGTCGAGCTGCGCGACCAGCGGAATACAGCCCAACGCCCCGACCAGCCCGCCGCCGCCCTCGGGAACACAGCGGTAGCCCGGGTAGCATTCCAGCCATGGCGTCCAGAAATCGTCCCGATGGCGCGCGCGGTAGCCGCCATAACCCAGCCAGTGCAGCTGCATGCCGAATTCGAGCAGATCCGCCACTGTCGGCGTCAACTGCTCGGTGCCCCGTAGCAGGCCGACCGTGGACAATCCGTAGCGGCGGCCGGCAGCCGCCAGCGCGTGCAGATGATTGGAATGAGGTCCGCCCAGGCTGAGCAGGCCCGGGCAACCCGCTTCACGAGCAGCCGCGAGATGATGAGAAAGCTTGTACCACTTGTTGCCGGACAGTTCGGGATCGACCCGATCCAGGCGCAGTACGGCGACCTCGACACCGGCCTGCTGTAGCCAGTCGAGCGTCAGCAACTGAAGCGGAGCCGATGGCAGGTCGAAGGGAGCGCTCGAGACCAAGGCACTCAACTGCCGGTGCGCAACCGATCCCGCGCCCGGTGGCGAGCGCAGCAGTTGGTCTCACCGACGACGAAACGGCCAGGACTGTCGATCTTGTCCAGCGGCATTGCGCAGCGCTCGCCGCTCGCCAACTTGGCCACGCAACTGGGCTCCTGATAATGCTGCAGCCATTGCCGATACTGCTCCTCCGAGACAGCGCACCTGGCAGCGGCATAGGCCAGCGGGTTCTTCTGATAGGTGGCGATGTCGTGCAAGGCGATGGTCAGGTGTCCGGCGCCGGGGTGATAGGCCATGAACTGCACGCCCTGCCCTGAAAGTTGCTCGAGCACTCGCTCGGCGCTGTTTGCAGCCAGTTTGTCCCGCGCCTGCGTGAGCTGCTCGATTTCCTCCTGCAACTGGGTATCGAGCTCGTTGCGGTAGGCCAGCTCCACGTCGCGGATGGCGATCTGTTCCTTGAGTTCGGCCACCGCCGCTTCGACCTGCTCACGGGTTTCGCTCGCGAATGCGGCACGAGCCGCTTCGGCTTCGGCGCGACCGTTGCGCTCGAGCATGCGCAGTTGCTGGCTCAGCTCCTCACGATGCTTGCGGAAGCTGTCCGTCTGGCCAATCAGTTGCGCCTGCAGATCTGCATTGAGCTCTTCCTGCTGCCGCAGACGCTCCTGTAACTCGTGAATCTCCTGCTGCAGGCGCTCCTGTTGTTCCGCGGCAAGTGCGCGCAGCTTGGCGATATCCGCTTCACGCAATTGCTCCAGGCTGGCGATGCGCGCGCGCTGCTGCTTGATCAACTGAGCCGCCTTGAGTCGCTGCTCCTGCTGGAGCTTCTCCGCCTTCACGGCCGCGACCTTGGCGGCTTGGGCCGGCGCGTACCAGGTTTCCTCGGCGACCACCTGCAGGCGATCGGTCGGCACTGCCTGGGGCACTTCTTCCTCGACCAGCAGACCCAGCTGGTTGCGCTTGATACGGTCGCGCAACAGCGCGAAATGGTTGTTTCCCGAGGTCAGCTCCGGGTCCCAGAGATGCATCTGCTGCCAGGAAACCGGACATTGGCTGCGGCAGGCCAGGCGTATCGCGCCGCCGCCCAGGTCCGGACCGCGTCCGCTCCGCTCGGCGAGGCTGCGCAGCGGGATGTTCCAGCCGCTGTCCGCCGAGCCGTCCTCGTTGAAATCCAGGTAGAAGAACACCGCCGCACGAACCTGCAGGCGTCCGTTGACCAGCACATAAACGGCGCGCATCTGCTGGTCGGCGTACTCCGGCAAGTTCACCACGCCGTCGAGTATGGCTTCGAACTCCGGGTACAACATCTCCTTGCAGATACCGCCGTCATTGAAGAACAGTACGGCCTCGACCGTCTGCGGTTTGATCTGCATGTCCGATATCCCCTCTGGCTCACCGAGCCGCAATTGCCTGAAACAGCCGAGCAACGGATGAAGTCGACCTGGCAAGGCAGGCAAACCGTTTCAACAGCAGGCGCTGTAACTATGTCGGGGCAAGTTTAGGAGAAAAGTCCGGACGGGCAATGTGACTCCGTTGGCAGCGCCCCCGGTCGTTCCGGTGGTTCGTCGGGCGGCGCGGGGAAACTGTGATGGCGCAGACAGACGTTTCAGCCTGCCTGCGACCGAAACGGCGCCAGCTCAGAGTTGCGCGGCGAGGCGCGAGCCCTGGTTGATCGCACGCTTGGCATCCAGCTCGGCGGCGACATCCGCACCACCGACGAGGTGCACGGGAAGACCAGCCTGCTCGAGCTCGGCCTGCAGCTCGCGCAACGGGTCCTGGCCGGCGCAGACGATGACCGTGTCCACCGGCAGCACCTGGGGTTCGCCCTCGGCAATGCGCAGGTGCAGCCCTTCGTCGTCGACCTTGAGATATTCCACGGCGCTGATCATCTGCACCTGCTTGTTCTTCAGCCCGGTGCGGTGAATCCAGCCGGTGGTCTTGCCCAGGCCGTTGCCTACCTTGGATTTCTTGCGCTGCAGCAGATACACCTGGCGCGCCGGCGCATGCGGTGCGGGCCTGACGCCTGCGACACCGCCACGCGCCTCCAGCCCCAGGTCGATGCCCCACTCCTTCCAGAATGCTTCGCGATCCAGGCTGGTGGATTCGCCATCATGGGTGATGAATTCGCTGACATCGAAGCCGATGCCACCGGCACCGATCACCGCCACGCGCTGCCCCACCGGTTTGCGCTGGAGAATCGCGTCGAGGTAGCTGATCACCTTGGGATGCTCGATGCCGGGGATGTCCGGCGTACGCGGGACGATACCTGTGGCGAGGATGACCTCGTCATACCCGCCAGCCTGCAGCTCGGCGGCGCTGACCCGGGTGTTCAGTCGCAGATCGACGCCGCTGCTCTGCAACTTGCTGTTGAAGTAACGCAGGGTTTCGTAGAACTCTTCCTTGCCGGGGACGCGCTTGGCGACGTTGAACTGGCCGCCGATTTCGCTGGCCGAATCGAACAGTGTCACCTGATGGCCGCGCTCGGCGGCAACCGTGGCGGCGGACAGGCCCGCAGGACCCGCGCCGACTACCGCGATCTTCTTCACCGACTGGGTCGGAATGTAGTTCAGCTCGGTTTCATAACAGGCGCGCGGGTTGACCAGACAGGTCGTCAGCTTGCCGCTGAAGGTATGGTCCAGGCATGCCTGGTTGCAGCCGATGCAGGTATTGATGGTGTCGCTGCGGTCGGCTGCCGCCTTGTTGACGAAATCCGGATCAGCCAGGAAGGGCCGCGCCATGGACACCATGTCGGCATCGCCCTCGGCCAGCACCTGCTCGGCGACTTCGGGCGTATTGATGCGGTTGGTGGTCACCAGCGGAATCTTCACCTCGCCGCGCAGTTTCGCCGTGACCTTGGTGAACGCCGCGCGCGGCACCTTGGTGGCGATGGTCGGGATGCGCGCCTCGTGCCAGCCGATGCCGGTATTGATCAGCGTGGCGCCAGCCTGCTCGATGGCCTTGGCCAGCACCACGACCTCGTCCCAAGTGCTGCCGCCCTCGATCAGGTCGAGCATGGACAGGCGATAGATGATGATGAACTCCGCCCCCACCGCTTCGCGCACACGGCGCACGATTTCCACCGGGAGGCGCATGCGATTCTCGTAGCTGCCGCCCCAGCGATCGCTGCGATGGTTGGTATGGGCGACCAGGAACTGGTTGATGAAGTAGCCTTCCGAACCCATGATTTCCACGCCGTCGTAACCCGCCTCCTTCGCCAGGCTGGCGCAGTTGACGAAGTCGCGGATCTGCTTCTCGATGCCCTCCTCGTCCAGCTCGCGCGGCGTGAAGGGGTTGATCGGCGCCTGGATGGCGCTCGGCGCCACCAGCTGCGGGCTGTAGGCGTAGCGGCCAGCGTGCAGGATCTGCATGCAGATCTTGCCACCCGCTTCGTGCACCGCCTGGGTGACCACCTTGTGCTCTGCGGCCTCTTCGGCGGTCGAAAGCTTGGCCGCCCCGGCACGTACCGAGCCTTCCTCGTTGGGACCGACGCCGCCGGTGACGATCAGCCCGACCCCACCCCGTGCGCGCTCGGCGAAGAAGGCAGCCATGCGCTCGAAGCCGTTTGGCATTTCTTCGAGGCCGGTGTGCATCGAACCCATCAGCGTACGATTGCGCAGTGTGGTGAACCCCAGGTCCAGCGGAGCCAGCAGGTGTGGAAAGGCGCTCATCTTCGTTCTTCCTCGCTCAGGCGGCACGGCAGCAGTGCCAGGCTTTCTACGGTTTGATTGCCGCATCTCGTCGGATGACGGTCGGTATGCCGGGACGATAGACAGCAACCGCGGCCCGCTCAATGATCGAAAACGACAACCAACTGATCGTACAGAGCAGAAAGCTTGGCAAAGCCAAAAGGTTTGCCTAACCTGCCCGCTCATTCAGCGCAGCCTCGAATCATGCGTAGCACCTTCAAACTGCTCGTTCCCTTCGTACTGGGCGCCGTGGCGCTGGCGACTTACCTCGTCTGGACCCAGGACCGCCGCAGCGGCCCGTTACTGTCCGACCTGCGCACGCTGCCCATCGAGAACGAAGGTACTCCCGGCGACGCGGGCAACCTGCTGGCCATTGAGGTGAAGCTGCTCCCGGCCGACTACCAGAGCCGAGAACGCCTGCACATGCGCTTCGCCACCTACCTCGAACAGGCCCGCGCTGCCGGACTGCTGAATGAAAGAACGATCGTGGTGCTTCCAGAACATGTCGGCACCGGCCTCTTCGCGCTCGGCGAGCGGGCTGAAGTGCAACAGGCCCGCAGCCTGCGCGACGCCATGCAATGGACCGCGCTGGGCAACCCCTGGAAGTTCCTGCGCGCCTTGCTCGACAACCAGAGCAAGGACCGCCGCACCGAGGCAGTCCTGCGCATCAAGGCCGGGCGGATGGCCGAGGACTACCAGACGATCTTTGGTGGCCTGGCCAGGGACTACGCGGTCACCCTGGTGGCCGGCTCCATCGTGTTGCCCGAACCCCATCTGGAACGACAGCGCCTGCACGTGGGAACGGGGCCGTTGCGGCAGGTCAGCCTGACCTTCGATCACCAGGGCCAGCCCATCGGCCCGTTGCAGTACAAGTACGCGCTCAGCCGTTACGAACGCCGTTACAGCGAAGCACCCGGGAACAGGCGCGCCGTCACGCTGGACACAGCGGCCGGCAGGCTCGCGGTAGCGCTCGGCTGCGACGGCTATCGGCAGGCCCCACCGGAGGATGCCGACTTCATCGTGATGCCCGGCGCCCTGGCAGACCCTGAATCCAGCTGCCCGAACGCGCTGGAACCGGCAGGCATTACGCCACGCCTGAAAGTCCACACCCTCGGTATGCCGTGGAATCTGGTCGGTTCGCCGCGGCAACCGGCACGACACCGTCACGGCCCGCCGGTGCAGCTGCACAACCGCTGGCTGCAGGCACGCCCATGATGCGCGTCAGGCTGGGCGATCTTTCGGTGGGCTTCGTGCACAGCCTGAGCGCCGCGCTGCGGGAAAAGCAGCTCGATCCGCAGCCGTTGCTGGAAGCCTATGGGCTGGATGCCGCGAGACTCGCCGAACCCCGTGCCAGGCTCTCGATCCCGCGCTACATGCGCCTGGGTCATGCCGCGATCCAGCTGGCCGGCGACCCTGCGCTAGGGCTGGAAATGGGGCGATTGCAAACCCCGCCCCATGTCGGCCTGGCCGGCGTTACCGCGGCCCAGGCACCTACGGTGCGCGAGGCGGCACGCGCGCTGATCCGTTTCGAACCGTTGTATGCCTCGAATTATCGCGGCAGCTCGGCCTTCGAGGAGGATGCGACAGGCGCCTGGCTGCGCTTCTATTCCATCAGCCCCTACAACGCCTACAACCGTTTCGTCGTCGATACCGTGCTGGCCAGCTGGATCAGCCAATTGAGCGCAATCGCTGCACAACCGGTACGGCCGACGCTGGTACGGATAGAGTTCGACGAGCCGGATCACGCGCTGCGTTACGAGGCGCTGTTCGGCTGTCCGGTGGAATTTGCCGCGGCGGGCAACCAGCTGCGGCTGGACAAGACCATGCTGGCGCTGCGCAATCCCGAGCATTGCCCCGGCACCTGGCATCACCTGCTGGAGCTGTGCGAAGCCGAACTCGAGCAGCGCACCCGCACGCGCAGTTTGCGCGAACGCATGACGCAGCTGCTCGGCCCCTTGCTCAAGGGGCACGAGCCCGATCTGCCGCAGCTCGCCGAGCGGCTGAAGTTGCCGGTCTGGACGCTGAGACGCAAGTTGGCCGAGGAAGGCACCAGCTACCGCGAGATTCTCAACGACACTCGCCGAGACCTGGCCATGGCCTATATCCGCGACACCGAATCGGCCTTCGGCGAGATAGCCTGGCTGCTCGGGTTCTCGTCGGCGGAAGCCTTTCAACGTGCCTTCAAACGCTGGAGCGGCCAGACGCCGGGCGAATACCGTCGCGCGCAACGGCGGATCGAGCAGAGCTAGCAGTGAATATCAGAGCTCGAAGGCATCCTCGGCAGGCTCCGGATAATCCTGCTGCGCGGCGTGCCATTCGAGAATTTCGTCCTGGTAATCGTCCATCGGAGAGTCCTCTGCTGGGAGCTGGTCTGCATCATTCAATGTGCATGCCAGAACCTAACCACAGAAGATGAACGAACGATGACCGGCCGCAGCCGCTCGTCGCCAGTCAGGGTGTACTCAGCCCCGCCGCCTGCATGAACTGGCGAATCCCCCAGGCCAGTGCGCCGAGCGCCATCACGCTGGCCGCCCAGATCACCACCAGCCAGGTCAGTCGCTGCCATAACGGTCTGACCGGCGGTGCACCCGTTTCGGGCGCTCGGCTGGCGGGTTGCGCCGTTTCGGAGCCGCGAGGTCGCTCAGTGGTAGCCATCGTCGGCACTCACCTTGCCGCGGAACACGTAGTAGCTCCAGGCCGTGTACATGAGAATCAGCGGAATGATCAGCAGCGCGCCCACCAGCGTGAACCCCTGGCTTTCAGGCGGCGAGGCAGCCTCCCAGATACTCACGTCCGGCGGGATGATGTTGGGCCAGAGGCTGATGCCCAGGCCACTGTAACCAAGGAAAATCAGCGCCAGGGTGAACAGGAACGGTGTGTAGTGAGCGTAACGGGCAATCGCCCGCAGCAGCCCGAAGGCACACAGCAGCACCAGGATCGGCACCGGCATGAACAGGATGAGGTTGGGCATGCTGAACCAGCGCTCGGCGATCGCCGGATGCGTCAGCGGCGTCCACAGGCTGACGATCCCGGTGACCAGCAGCACCGCCCAGACCAGTGGCGGCCCCAGGTCGTGCATGCGCTTCTGCAGGTCGCCGACAGTCTTCATGATCAGCCACGTGCAGCCCAGCAAGGCATAGGCGACGATCAGCGCCAGCCCGCAGAACACCGAGAACGGCGTCAGCCAGTCCAGCGCCCCCCCAGCATATGCCCTGTCGGCGACCGGAAAGCCGTGGATGAACGCCCCCAATGCAACGCCTTGGAAGAAAGTCGCCACCAGCGAACCACCGATGAAGGCCTTGTCCCAGACGTGCTGGCGCGCCTTGCTGGCCTTGAAGCGGAACTCGAAGGCCACGCCGCGAAATATCAGCCCCATCAGCATGAAGATGATCGGCAGGTACAGCGCCGACAGCACCACCGAATAGGCCAGCGGGAATGCCGCGAACAACCCCGCCCCACCGAGCACCAGCCAGGTCTCGTTGCCGTCCCAGACCGGTGCCACGGTGTTCATCGCCACATCGCGGTCGGACTCGTCGCGGATGAACGGGAAAAGAATGCCTATACCCAGGTCGAACCCGTCCATGACCACGTACATCATGATGCCGAAGATGATGATCACGGCCCAGATCAGCGAAAGATCGACACCCATGCTCAATTCCCCTCGCCCAGTTGGTCACCATGCTCGTGCGCAATCGCCTCGTCGGCGGCCGAGATGGGCCGTGCCGGCGTGCGTTTCTGACCCGGTCCGCCGATACCGGTCTCCTTGCCTTCGTCCATGACCGGGCCCTTGCCGATCAGGCGCAACACGTAAACGAAGCCCACGCCGAACACCGCGAAATAGATCAGCACGAACAGCGCCAGCGTCAAGCCAAGCTGTTCGGCGCCGTGATTGGACACGGCGTCGGCGGTGCGCATCAGCCCGTAGACGACCCATGGCTGACGGCCGATTTCGGTGGTGAACCAGCCGGCGAGAATCGCGATCAGCCCCGAGGGGCCCATCCAGAGCACCAGCCGCAGGAAGGCGCGGGAATGAAACAGCCGATCGCCACGGCGCAGCCACAGGCTCCAGAGGCCGGTGGCGATCATCAGCAGACCCAGCGCGACCATGATACGGAACGTCCAGAAGACGATCGTCGCGTTGGGGCGATCCTCGGGAGGGAACTCGTTCAGCGCCGGCACCTGCTCGGTCAGGCTGTGTTGCAGAATCAGGCTACCGAGGTAGGGAATCTCGACCTTGTAGAGTGTTTCCTCGCGCTCCATGTCGGGCCAGCCGAACAGCAGCAACGGCGTCGGCTCACCGGAAGAGTTGTCCCAGTGCCCCTCCATCGCGGCGATCTTCGCCGGCTGATGCTCCAGCGTATTGAGCCCGTGGAAGTCACCCACCAGGGCCTGGATCGGCGCCACGATCAGCGCCATCCACATGGCCATCGAGAGCATCTTGCGAATCGCCGGATTGTCCCGGCCGCGCAGCAGGTGCCAGGCCGCCGACGCCCCCACCATGAAAGCCGTGGCGAGAAACGCCGCGATCGCCATGTGGGTGAGGCGATACGGGAAGGACGGGTTGAAGATCACCGCCAACCAGTCCACCGGCACCACGATGCCGTCGATGATCTCGTGGCCCTGAGGCGTATGCATCCAGCTGTTGGACGCCAGAATCCAGAAGGTAGAGATCAGCGTGCCGAGCGCCACCATCACCGTGGCGAAGAAATGCAGGCCCGGGCCGACGCGGTTCCAGCCGAACAGCATGACGCCGAGAAAACCCGCTTCGAGGAAGAATGCCGTCAGCACCTCGTAAGTCAGCAAGGGGCCGGTAACGCTACCGGCGAACTCCGAAAAGGCGCTCCAGTTGGTGCCGAACTGGTAGGCCATGACGATGCCCGAGACCACCCCCATGCCGAAGTTGACCGCGAATATCTTCATCCAGAAATGGTAGAGATCGCGATAGAGCGGGCGCTGGGTTTTCAGCCACAGGCCTTCCAGCACCGCCAGGTAACTGGCCAGGCCGATGGTGATGGCCGGGAAGATGATGTGAAAAGAAATGGTGAAGGCGAACTGGATTCGCGCAAGCTCGAGAGCCTCCAATCCGAACATGAACATCTCCTCGTCGTCTGGCCGCGCGCTGGCTGCTGTTTTCGGTGCCTGTGCTGTCGATGACCGATGCGTGCTCTGCGCCAGACCTCGCGAATCGGTTGTGGCAACGACCCGACAGGGGAAGAAGCAGTACCGGTATGGCGGCATCTGGGGCGTCTGAGCTATCGCCGATTCAATCGAACAGAGCGTCAGGGGTCAGCTAAAGTGACAGCGAATTGCGGCCAGGGTGCCTTTCCGAGGTGTGGATATTCGGACGAGGGAGAAGGCGCCGCAGCAAAAGCCACGGCGGATATGGCCCGCGCGCTTGCGGCGCAGACTGCAGTGAAGCGCTCAGGCGCGCAGGAAATCCAGCACGCGCCGCGTGTATGCCTCCCCTGCCTCGACGTTGGAGAGGTGCGCCGCATCGAACTCCGCCAGTTCGGCACCGGCAATGCGTTCCTGCAGGAAACGCCCGTGCTCCGGCGTGGTCACCGGGTCCTTGCTGCCGCAGACGATCAGCGTCGGCACCCGGATGGCACCCAGCTGCTCGCGGTAATCGGCGTCGCGCACCGCCGCGCAGTTGGCGGCATAGCCCTCGGGCGAGGTGCTGGCGATCATCTGGGTGATGCGGCTGGTCTGCAGCGGCTGCTGCTCGGCGAACGTCGGGGTGAACCAGCGCGCGATGGAGGCGTCGCGCATGTCGCGCATCGCCTGTTCGCCGCCCTCGAGCACGGTATCGATGCGTTCGTTCCAGACTTCGTCGGTGCCGATCTTCGCGCCGGTGTTGCAGATCACCAGGCGCGTCAGCCGCTCGCCGGCATTGATGCCCAGCCACTGGCCGATCAGGCCGCCCATGGACAGACCGCAGAAGGCGAAACGGTCGATACCGAGGGAGTCGACCAGGCCCAGCACATCCTGCCCGAGCTGCTCGATGCTGTACGGCCCCGGCGTGACCGCCGAACCGCCGTGGCCCCGGGTGTCGTAGCGCAGCACGCGGAAATGCTCGCTGAACGCCGGGACCTGCGCATCCCACATGTGCAGATCGGTACCCAGCGAGTTGGAGAGCACCAGCACCGGCGCATCGACTGGGCCCTCGAGACGGTAATTCAGTTCGCCATCGGCGAGTTTCACGGTAGGCATGGAAAAATCCTTATGGGTGCGAATGAAGGAACTCGGCGGGCGCAGGGTGGAAGCGCTGTGAAACTTTTCCACCACTACCTCACAACCCGTTCGACCGCCAGCGCCAGGCCCTGTCCCACGCCGACACACATGGTCGCCAGAGCCAATCTGCCACCGGACTTTTCCAGCGCATGCACCGCTGTCAGCACCAGGCGCGCGCCGCTCATGCCCAGCGGATGACCCAGGGCAATGGCGCCGCCGTTGGGATTCACCTTCTCGCTATCGTCCGCCAAGCCCAGGTCGCGGGTCACGGCCAGGCCCTGAGCGGCAAAGGCTTCGTTGAGTTCGATCACGTCGAAATCATTCACGGCGATGTTCAGCCGCTCGCACAGCTTGCGCACCGCCGGCACCGGACCGTAGCCCATGATGCGCGGCGCGACGCCGGCGCTGGCCATGCCGAGCACCCTGGCGCGCGGCTTCAGGCCGTACTTCTGCGCCGCTTCGGCGCTGGCCAGGATCATCGCCGCCGCACCATCGTTGACGCCCGAAGCGTTGCCGGCCGTGACGGTCCTGTCCGCGCCATTGATCGGCCTGAGCCTGGCCAGCGCCTCGGCAGTGGTGTCCGGACGTGGATGCTCGTCGGTGTCGATCAGCGTGTCGCCCTTGCGCCCCTTGATCACCACCGGCACGATTTCCTCCGCGAAGAAGCCCGCGGCTTGCGCCTTGGCGGTGCGCTGCTGGCTGCGCAGGGCGAAGGCGTCCTGGTCTTCTCGACTGACCTGCCACTTTTCGGCGACGTTGTCGGCGGTCTCCGGCATGGCGTCGACGCCATACATTTCCTTCATCCTGGGATTGATGAAGCGCCAGCCGATGGTGGTGTCCTCGATTTTCTGCGTGCGGCCGAAAGCGCTATCGGCCTTGCCCATGACGTACGGCGCACGGGACATGGACTCGACGCCGCCGGCAATGGCCAGCTCGATCTCGCCACTGGCGATGGCGCGAAAGGCGCTGCCTACCGCATCCATGCCCGAAGCGCAGAGGCGATTGAGGGTCACGCCCGGCACGCTTTCCGGCAACCCGGCGAGCAGCGCGGCCATGCGTGCGACGTTGCGGTTGTCCTCGCCAGCCTGGTTGGCGCTGCCGAGGAACACCTCGTCGATGGCCGCCGGATCGAGCTGCGGGTTGCGCTCCAGCAGCGCCCGGATCGGCGTGGACGCCAGATCGTCAGCCCGCACCGCCGACAGCCCGCCGCCGAAGCGGCCGATGGGTGTGCGGACGGCGTCGCAGATAAAGACTTCACGTGTCATTCGTCACCTCCAGATTGTCCGTGGGCGGCGGCGGTGCGTGCTTCCAGGGCGCGCAGTGCCTGCAGTTCCTCGGCACGCGGCGCCTCGGTGGTGGCCACATCCTCGGCGAAGCGAATCGCCCAGCCGGTGTTTTCGATCACCTGCTCGCGGGTCACACCCGGGTGCAGCGAGGTCACCACGAATTCATGGGTGCCGGCTTCCGGCTCCATGATGCACAGGTCGGTGATGATCCCCACCGGCCCTTCGCCCGGCAGCCCGAGCTGCTTGCGGTGCTCGCCGCCCTCCCCGAAACCGACCGAGGTGACGAACGCCAGCTTGTCGACGAAGGTGCGATGCGACTGCTTGAGGATGATCAGCACCTGCCTGGCCGAGCCGGCAATTTCCGGCGCCCCACCCGCCCCTGGCAAGCGAACTTTCGGTTGGTGATAGTCGCCGATCACCGTGGTGTTGATATTGCCGTACCGGTCGACCTGCGCCGCGCCGAGAAAGCCGACGTCGATGCGCCCACCCTGCAGCCAGTAGCGAAAGATCTCGCCAGTGGGTACCACGGTGTCGGCGGTCTCGGCCAGTTCGCCATCGCCAATGGACAGCGGCAGCACCGAGGGCTTGGCACCGATGGGGCCGGATTCGTAGATCAGCACCACGTCCGGCGCATGGGTCAGGCGCGCCAGGTTGGCAGCCTTGGAAGGCAGGCCGATGCCGACGAAGCAGACGCTGCCATTGCCGAGGCGACGCGAAGCGGCCACCGTCATCATTTCGTTGGTGGTGTAGGTCATCACTGGGCCTCCTGCTGCGCGGCCAGTTTGGCCTGGAATGCACTGAAATCGGCGGTACCACGGATGAATTCATCGATCCAGGCGGTAAAGGACTCGCGGCTGCGGGCAATCGGGTCCCATGCCTGATAAAAGCGGTTGTCGCGCTGGTAGTAGCCATGGGCGTAGGACGGATGCGCTCCGCCCGGCACCAGGCAGACGGCGCTCAGCGCCCAGGTCGGCAACACGCAGGCGTTCATCGGCGCGTCGAGGTCGTCGACGATTTCCTCGACGGTGACGATGCAGCGTCTGGCCGCCAGCGCGGCTTCCTTCTGCACGCCGAGGATGCCGCTGATCAGCACGTTGCCCTTGCGATCGGCCTTCTGAGCGTGAATCACAGTGACGTCCGGGCGCACGCTGGGTACCGCCGCCAGCTTCTCGCCGGTGAAGGGGCAGTCGATGAACTTGATCATCGGATTGACCTTTGGCAGGTCTGAGCCAAGGTAGGCGCGCAGCACCGCGAACGGCAGGCCCGAGGCGCCGGCGACGTAGGCGTTGGCCAGATCGGCGTGGCTGTGTTCTTCGATCTCCAGCGGTTGCGGCCACTGCTTTTCCACCGCATCGCGCAGGCGGTGCAGCGAGCCGACGCCGGGATTGCCGCCCCAGGAGAAGATCAGCTTCTTCGCGCAACCGGCACCGATCAGCAGGTCGTAGACCAGGTCGGGCGTCATGCGCACCAGGGTCAGGTCCTTCTTGTCCTGACGGATGAGCTCGTGGGCGGCAGCGGTGGGAATCAGGTGGGTGAAACCTTCGAGGGCGACGGTATCGCCATTCTTGACGAAGCGCTCGATCGCTTCGCCAAGGGAAAGAAGCTCGGCCATGGATCAGTCTCTTGTGGTTGTGGAATTGCACCCGGTATTCGGTGCCTGCAATCCACACTAACCACGGCCTCACTGCGGAACAATCCGATAATCGATTAATCGTTCGATAATCGAACACAATGATTTCAACGTCTCGACCGAAGTCTCGCCAAGAAGTCAGTGAAACAACCGCGTGCTCAACTCCTTGCTTGCCTCCAGCAGCACCGGCAGGAAGCGCGTTTCCAGCTCCTGACGACTGACACGTCCGGCGTGGGTCCCCACATTGAGCGCCGCCAGCACCTGCCCTGCCGAATCCTTCAGCGGCACGGCCAGCGAGCGCAGGCCTACCTCCAGTTCCTGGTCGATGATCACCCAGCCCTGCTGACGAATCTCCATGATCGCCGCACGAATGGCCTCGGGTGTATGCAGGGTGCGGCTGGTCTTGATCTGCAGATCCGCATGCTCCAGATAATCGTCCAGCGCCGCATCGTCCAAAGCCGCCAACAGAATCCGGCCCATGGAGGTGCAATAGGCCGGCAGACGGCTGCCGACGCTGAGATCGACGGAGATCAGCCGCTGCGGCGTGGCCGAACGCGCCACGTACAGCACCTCATCGCCTTCCAGCGTGGCCATCGAGCAGGCCTCGTGCAGCTGATCGCTCAACCGATCGAGAATCGGCTGCGCGGTAACCGCCAAGGGGGTGGAAGACAGGTAGGCATGCCCCAAGGTCAGCACCTTGGGCAGCAGCGAATAGGTACGGCCATCGGTGGTGGCATAACCCAGCTTCATCAGGGTGTACAAGCAACGGCGCACCGCGGCGCGCGGGATCTCGGTGCGGTGGCTGATCTGCGCGATGGTCAGATGCCGCTTGCGCTCCTGGAAGGCGTGCACAACCGCCAGGCCGCGGGCCAGCGACGTCATGAAATTCGGATCGCCGGCGAAGGCTTCGATACGCTTGGCCGGTGAGGCGACGATGGGCGGTATCAGAAGCGGTACGCCGGAGCGAGAGTCGTCGGTCATGGGAACACCTTGTCGAAGGCAGGCGTTCGATTATCGTCCGGCAATTCGATAATCGCAAAGCACGCCAGACGTCATGTCACGGCGGCGCTGCAACGTCATTTAACGGCGAGATGGTTTTAGCTGATCGAAAGAAGACGCGGCGCTGACGTATCGCCCAGGGCTTGGAAAGGCCGCAGGCACGAATCAGCCGCCGGCCTGCCTTCGCTTCAGCAGCCCCGGCCGCAGCGCGGCGATATCAAGTTCGATTGCGCTGATCAATCCGGCTACCTGGGCTCTGCTCAGCGATAGCCCGCAGGGTATGCCGGTAAGCACCAGCGATTCCCCGGTGCTCTCGTCCATGAGCATCGCCTGGATGGTTCGAGGGGAATCCATCCTGGCCACGAATAACAACGGGCTGAAGTGGTCGCGTACGAGCGCTAACGCCTCGGGTTGTCTAATGAGCTTCATCGCGACAAATCCTTTGCCTGGGGAATGAAGTATAGCGACATGACAGTACTTTCAAGTTGCACTCTTCGGTTGGAGAAGACGGAACCTGAAGACGCCCATTCTCGCCATCCAGAAACGCCAAAGGCCCCGGAATACGGGGCCTTCGATTGGCGATATGGCGGAGGAGGTGAGATTCGAACTCACGGAAGAGTTTCCCCTTCGACGGTTTTCAAGACCGTTGCATTCAACCGCTCTGCCACTCCTCCGCAGAGAGCGGGCGCAATAGTACCGGAACGAAACACACTGTCAAACTCTGTTGTTAGGCCGCAACAAAAGCTCTGCTATGATCCGACACATCCGTTTTCAGGCTGAATACATCTACAGGAGCGTCGCCATGCACGAGCAACAGTACGCATCTACGCACACGCAGGTTGAACAAAGGGAAGTCAGCCGCGTCTTGCGCAACACCTATGGTCTTCTGGCCATCACCCTGGGTTTCAGTGCCCTGGTCGCCTACATGGCGATGCAGGCCAATGCGCCCTACCCGAACATCTTCGTGGTGCTGATCGGTTTCTACGGTCTGTTCTTCCTGACCGTCAAACTGCGCAATTCGGCCTGGGGCTTGCTGTCCACCTTCGCCCTGACCGGATTCATGGGTTATACGCTCGGCCCGATTCTCAACATGTACCTAGGTACTGCCAACGGCGGAGAACTGATCGCCTCGGCGCTATCGATGACGGCGCTGGTGTTCTTCGGCCTGTCCGCCTTCGTGCTGATCACCCGCAAGGACATGAGCTTCCTCAGCGGCTTCATCACCGCCGGTTTCTTCGTTCTGCTGGGTGCGATGGTCGCAAGCTTCTTCTTCCAGATCAGCGGCCTGCAACTGGCGATCAGCGCCGGTTTCGTACTGTTCTCCTCGGTCTGCATCCTCTACCAGACCAGCGCCATCATCCATGGCGGCGAGCGCAACTACATCATGGCCACCATCGGCCTGTACGTTTCGCTGTACAACCTGTTCATCAGCCTGCTGCAGCTGATGGGCATCATGAGCGACGACTGATCGCTAGTCGCTGAATGAGCCCGCTTCGGCGGGCTTTTTCGTTTCTGCAGCTGGCGTATCATGTCGCTCAGCTAGCAAGGTGTGCCATGAAATTCGTAATCGCTCTGTTTTCTCCCGCCCACTCCCCCGCTTCGCGGCGCGCATTGCGCTTCGCCAAAGCGGTGCTTGCCGGTGGGCACGAAATCACCCGCTTGTTCCTCTATCAGGACGGCGTACACAGCGCCTCGGCCAATATCGTGACCGCGCAGGATGAGCTCGACCTGGCCGGTGAATGGGAGCGTTTCGTTCGTAGCCATGCGCTCGACGGCGTCGTCTGCATCGCCGCAGGCCTGCGCCGGGGCGTCCTGGACGCGCGGGAAGCCCAGCGACATTCGCGTCCCGCCGCCAATCTCTCGCCCTCCTGGGAGCTTTCCGGCCTGGGCCAGCTGCACGAAGCGGCACAACAAGCCGATCGCCTCGTCTGCTTCGGAGGTCACTGATGCCGCGCTCGATGCTGATCATCACCCGGCAATCGCCCTGGTCCGGCCCATCGGCGCGAGAAGCGCTGGATATCGCGCTGGCCGGAGGCGCCTTCGAGCTGCCTCTGGGTATGCTGTTTCTCGACGATGGCGTGTTCCAGCTGGTCCAGGCTCAGCAGGCCGGGCAACTGCAGCAGAAGGACCTCACCGCCAACCTGCAGGCGCTGCCCATGTTCGGTGTCGACTCGCTGTACGCTGCCCAGCGCAGTCTCCAGGAACGCGGCCTGGACCAGAACGCGTTGTCGCTACCGGTAGAAGTGCTGGACGACACCGCGCTGCGCGCACTCATCAACCGCTACGACCAGGTGATAACGCTCTGATGGCCACCTTGCACCTGCTTTCGCACTCTCCTTTCGCCGACAGTCGCCTGGCCAGTTGCCTGCAACTGCTGTCAGCAGAGGATGCTCTGTTGCTGACTGGCGACGCCGTTTACGCGTTGCAGACCGGCACGGCCCAGCGCCAGGCCCTGGAGTTGATGCCTGTCAGCATCGCGCTGTTCGCCCTCGAGGAAGATGTCATCGCGCGCGGCCTGGCGGCGCTACCCGAACGATTGCAAATGATCGACTATGCCGGCTTCGTCGAACTCTGCTGTCGCTATGACCGGACCAATGCCTGGTTATGAACATCTTGATCGTCGACGGCCGACCCATCGAAGTCGACCAGGAAGGCTATCTGGCTGACCTGAACGATTGGAGCGAGCCAGTGGCCGAAGCCCTCGCCCTGCAGGAAGACCTGACGCTGGAAGACGAGCACTGGGAAATCCTGCGTCTGCTACGTGCTTTTCATGATGAGTTCCAGCTGTCGCCCGCAACGCGCCCGCTGATCAAATACACCGCCTTGAAACTCGGCCCCGACAAGGGCAACAGCATGCACCTCAACCGTCTATTCAAAGGCACGCCAGCCAAGCTCGCCGCCAAGCTGGCTGGCCTGCCGAAACCGAGCAACTGCATATGAGCATCGTCACGCCAGCAGAACACCCCTTCGCCGTCTTCGTGCGGATTCTCGGCAAGGGCAAGCGCGGCGCACGCGATCTCACCCGCGAGGAAGCCCGCGAAGCCATGGGTATGCTGCTCGACGGCAAGGTCGAGGACACCCAGCTCGGTGCCTTCCTGATGCTGCTGCGTCACAAGGAGGAAAGCGCCGAAGAACTCGCCGGTTTCACCGAAGCCGTTCGCGAACGCATCCAGGCGCCCGCCCTTGCCGTGGACATCGACTGGCCGACCTATGCCGGCAAGAAACGCCACCTGCCCTGGTACCTGCTTGCCGCGAAATGCCTGGCACAGAATGGCGTTCGCATCCTGATGCATGGCGGCGGCGCCCACACCGCGGGTCGCATGTATACCGAACAATTGCTCGACCTGCTCAACATCTCCCGTTGCGAAGACTGGGAAACGGTCGCCGCCACGCTGGATCGTGGCGAGGTGGCCTTCATGCCGTTGGGCGCCTGGATGCCCGTGCTGCAGCGAATGATCGATCAGCGCAACGTGCTCGGATTGCGCTCGCCGATTCACTCGCTGGCGCGCATTCTCAACCCACTCGGCGCCCGCTGCGGCCTGCAGAGCATCTTCCACCCCGGCTACCAGGCCAATCACCGCGAAGCCAGCCGCCTGCTGGGTGACACCGCGATCGTCATCAAGGGCGAAGGCGGCGAAATCGAAGTCAACCCCGACGGCATCGCTCATCTATACGGCACCGAAACCGGCGCCAGCTGGGATGAGGACTGGCCTGCGCTGTCGCCACAGCGTCACGTAAAGCCCGCACAGCTGGACCCGCAGCATCTGCTGGCCGTATGGAACGGCGCCGAGGACGCTTATGGTGAGCTGGCCGTCGTGGCGACCATGGCGCTGGCCCTGCGCGGCCTGGGCCAACCACGGGAACAGGCATTCGCGCTGGCAAGGCAGTATTGGCAGCACAGGAATTCATCGAACTGAACGATGGATTTGTCCCGTCATTAGGTCCCATCCATCGAACCTTGTCCCCTAGAGTGCCCCTAACGTTCATAACGAGGAGGCAGTCATGGGACTTCTGGTCGATGGTCAGTGGCAGGATAGGTGGTACGAAAACAGCGATGACGGCGAATTCCAGCGCGAACAGGCGCAACGTCGCGACTGGGTGACCGCGGACGGCTCGTCCGGTCCCGATGGTCGGTCGGCGGTCAAGGCCGAAGCCGGGCGCTATCACCTATATGTTTCGCTCGCCTGTCCCTGGGCCCACCGCACCTTGATCTACCGCAAGCTCAAGCAGCTCGAACCCTTGATCGACGTATCGGTAGTCAGCTGGTTGATGGCCGAGCATGGCTGGACCTTCGACAAGAGCACCGGCTCCAGCGGCGATAAGCTCGACGGGCTGCAGTACCTCCACCAGCGCTACACCATCGATGATGACAGCTATACCGGCCGCGTGACGGTGCCGGTGCTCTGGGATCGCCAGCAGCAGCGGGTCGTGAATAACGAATCGTCCGAGCTGATCCGTATTTTCAACAGCGCCTTCGACGAACTGACCGGCTCGAAACTGGATCTGTATCCCGAACCGCTACGCGCGGAAATCGACAGCCTCAACGCGCGGATTTACCCCAGGGTCAACAACGGTGTCTACCGTGCCGGCTTCGCCACCACGCAGAAAGCCTACGAAGCGGCCTTCGACGAGCTCTTCAACGAACTGGACTGGCTGGAGCGGCGCCTGGCGGAGCGGCGCTACCTGACCGGCGAATTTCTCACCGAAGCTGACTGGCGGCTCTTTACCACCATGGTCCGCTTCGACGCCGTCTATCACGGCCACTTCAAGTGCAACCTGCGACGGATCGAGGATTATCCGAACCTGTCGAACTGGCTGCGTGAGCTCTATCAATGGCCGGGCGTCGCCGAAACCGTCGATTTCACCCACATCAAAAGCCATTACTACGCAAGCCATCGCCACATCAACGCCAACGGCATCGTTCCCAAGGGACCGCAGCTGGCACTGGACCGCGCCCACGACCGCGAGCGACTGCCCGGCAAGGGCATCTGGTCGCGCTGAGCTACTCCGGTTTGGCCATGCCTTCGAACCAGGCCAGCTTGTCGCGAAGCGTCACGACCTCACCGACGATCACCAGCGTCGGTGCCTGAACCTGTTGGCTCGCAACCAGCTCAGGCAGATCGGCCAGCGTTCCGGTAAATACACGCTGATTACTGGTAGTGCCCTGCTGGATCAACGCCGCTGGCGTGTCGGCGCCGCGCCCATGGGCGATCAATTGCTGGCAGATCACTGGCAAGCCGACCAGGCCCATGTAGAACACCAGTGTCTGGCTCGGCGCGACCAGGTCGGCCCAGGGCAGATCGCAGCTGCCATCCTTGAGATGCCCGGTGACGAAACGGACCGATTGCGCGTAATCGCGATGGGTCAGCGGAATACCGGAATAGGCAGCACAACCACTGGCGGCGGTGATGCCCGGCACCACCTGGAAGGGAATGCCGTTGGCCGCCAGCTTCTCGATCTCTTCCCCACCACGACCGAAGATGAAGGGGTCGCCACCTTTCAGACGCAGCACTCGCTTGCCTTGCCGTGCCAGCGTCACCAACTGCTGGTTGATCTGCTCCTGCGGGACGGCATGATCGGCGCGCTGCTTGCCCACATAGATGCGATCGGCATCACGCCGGCACATATCGAGAATCGCGGGTGCCACCAGCCTGTCGTAGAGCACCACGTCCGCCTGCTGCATCAGGCGCAGGGCACGGAAAGTGAGCAGATCGGGGTCGCCCGGCCCGGCACCGACCAGATAGACCTCACCCAGGCTTCGCGGGGCGGCGCCTGACAACTTGGCCTGCAATAACCGCTCGGCCTCCTGCTCCTGCCCGGCGAGCGCGCGCTCGGCGATGGTCCCCTGAAAAACATCCTCCCAGAACACCCGGCGCTGCTGCACATCGGGCAACGACGCCTTGACCTGGGCACGGAATTTCTTCGCCAACCCGGCCAGTTGTCCGTATGCCGAGGGAATCCAGGTTTCGATCCGTGCGCGAACCAGGCGCGCCAGCACCGGTGCGTCGCCGCTACTGGAGACGGCAATCATCAGTGGCGAGCGGTCGACGATGGCCGGGAAAATCACCGTGCACAGTTCGGGGGAGTCCACCACATTCACCGGGATGCCGAGCGCCTTCGCATCCCGTGACACCTGCGCATTGAGCGGCTCGTCATCGGTGGCGGCTACTGCCAGGACGCAGCCAGCAAGATCGTCGCTCGCATAACCACGCTGGAAGGAATGCCCGCCGCTCTGCTGCAACAATTTGGCCAGCTGTGCCTCGATCTGGGGCGCCACCACACGCAGCACTGCGCCCGCTTCGGATAACAGCCGCGCCTTGCGCAGTGCGATATCGCCGCCGCCGACGATCAGCACCAAGCGGCCCTTGAGGTTGTGGAACAGCGGCAAGAAATCCATCAGCGAGTCCTGGTGTCCATGAAAGGTAAGGGCCATCTCAGCCGTTACGCCGATGGTGGCCCTTGTCGGGAATCAAGGAGTCCGGATCGAGCCCTGATGCGGCACCTGGCGGGGCAATTTACCGCACCGGAAACGCTCCAGAACCCTTTCAGCCGATGACCTCGATACCGGCCATGTACGGCTTCAGCACCTCAGGTACTCGCACGCTGCCGTCCGCCTGCTGATAATTCTCCAGCACCGCCACCAGGGTACGACCCACCGCGAGGCCGGAACCGTTGAGCGTATGCACCAGTTCGGGCTTGCCGGTTTCCGGATTCCGGTAACGTGCCTGCATACGGCGTGCCTGGAAATCGCCGCAGTTGGAACAGGAAGAAATCTCGCGATACTTGTCCTGGCTTGGCACCCAGACTTCCAGGTCGTAAGTCTTGGTCGCGCCGAAGCCCATGTCGCCGGTGCACAACGCCAGTACTCGATAAGGCAGTTCCAGCAGCTGCAGCACTTTCTCGGCGTTCGCCGTCAGGCTTTCCAGCGCCTCGAAGGACTGGTCCGGCTCGACGATCTGCACCATTTCGACCTTGTCGAACTGATGCTGACGGATCATCCCGCGCGTATCGCGGCCGGACGCACCCGCCTCGCTGCGGAAGCACGGCGTATGGGCGACGAACTTCAGGGGCAGCTGCTTGGCATCGAGAATCTCGCCGGCGACGATGTTGGTCAGCGAGACTTCCGCGGTCGGGATCAGATAGAAATCGGCCTCGCCTTCGCGGGTGATCTTGAACAGATCTTCCTCGAACTTGGGTAGCTGGCCGGTGCCCTGCAGCGCCGGCGCCTGGACCAGATAAGGCGTGTAGGCCTCCTCGTAGCCATGCTCGCGGGTGTGCAGGTCGATCATGAATTGCGCCAGCGCACGGTGCAGACGGGCGATCGGTCCGCGCATCAGGGCGAAGCGCGCACCGGAGAGCTTGGCGGCGGTCTCGAAATCCAGCCAGCCATGCTGCTCGCCCAGCGCGACGTGATCCTGGACGGGGAAATCGAAGCTTTTCGGCGTGCCCCAGCGACGTACCTCGACGTTCTCGTCCTCGTCCTTGCCCACCGGCACCGACTCGTGCGGCAGGTTCGGCAGCGTCAGCATCAACTGGTCCAGTTCGGCCTGGATGCCTTCGAGCTCCTGCTTGCCGGCGTCCAGCTCGGAAGCCATGCGGTCGACGTCGGCGAGCAGCGGCGCGATGTCTTCGCCGCGCTGCTTGGCCTGGCCGATGGATTTGGAGCGAGCGTTGCGCTCGGCCTGCAGCTGCTCGGTGCGGGTCTGCACGGTCTTGCGCTGTGCTTCCAGCGCCTCGATACGCGCCACGTCCAGCTGATAACCGCGGGTAGCCAGGCGATCGGCAACGTCTTGCAGCTGTGTGCGTAGCAGTTTCGAATCAAGCATGGTGAGTCTCGTCTGTGAAAGCTTTGAGGAAAGGCGAAGAGGAAGCGGAGTTTACTGCGATAGCGGCCAGCTTCATAACCTGCCAAGGGCCAGGCCTGCCCAGGTCGCCAGCAAGCCGCCGAGCACACTCAGGCCAATGTAGCCGAAGGCCGTGGCAAGCTGGCCGCTCTCGAGCAGCCGCAAGCCGTCGAGAGAGAAACTGGAAAAAGTGGTGAAGGCCCCAAGGAAGCCGAGGATCAAGCCACCGCGCAGTTCCGGCGACACGTCCGGGCGCATGAGAAACAGCGCGTACAGGTAGCCGATCAACAGGCAGCCCAGCAGGTTGACCGCAAGCGTCGCCAGATAGAAATGTCGCGGCCAGTGCGTCGATACCCAGGTCGACAGGGCAAAGCGCAGCAGCGTACCGATCACCCCGCCCGCGGCGACGGCCAGCATCAGGCGGATCACGTCTTTCTCCGTTGCCGTGGGCTTTCGCGATCGAGCCGGGCCAGATGTTCCAGCTTGTCGCGAATCTTGCTCTCCAATCCTCGTGGCACCGGATGATAGTACTGGCGCGGCTCCATGGCCTCGGGAAAGTAATCCTCGCCGGCCGCGTAGGCATCCGGCTCGTCATGGGCGTAGCGGTATTCGTTGCCGTAGCCCAGCTCCTTCATCAGGCGGGTCGGCGCATTGCGCAGGTGCAGCGGGACCTCCTGCGAGCCGTTTTCCGCCACGTCGCGCTTGGCGGCCTTGAAGGCCGTGTAGACCGCGTTGCTTTTCGGCGCGCAGGCGAGATAGACGATCGCCTGCGCCACAGCCAACTCGCCTTCGGGGCTGCCCAGGCGTTCCTGGACGTCCCAGGCGGAAAGACACAGTCCAACCGCCCGCGGATCGGCGTTGCCGATTTCCTCGCTGGCCATGCGCACCACGCGTCGCGCGATATAGAGCGGATCGCAACCGCCATCGAGCATGCGTGAGAACCAGTACAGCGCCGCATCCGGGTTGGAACCACGTACCGACTTGTGCAGCGCGGAAATCTGGTCGTAGAAGGCTTCGCCACCCTTGTCGAAACGCCGGCGGCTGTCGCCCAGCAAATCCTGCAACAGCTCGACGCTGATCTCGCCGCCCTCTTCGGCCAGGTCCGAGGCGTTCTCCAGCAGGTTCAGCAGCCGCCGGCCATCGCCATCGGCCGCGGCCACCAGCATCTGGAAGCTTTCTTCGGGCAGGCTCAGATGCAGATCACCCAGGCCTTTCGACTCGCTCAGCGCGCGCTCGACCAGCTTGCGCAAGGCGGCTTCGTCGAGGCTTTTCAGCACATAGACCCGCGCGCGGGACAGCAAGGCATTGTTCAGTTCGAAGGACGGGTTCTCGGTGGTCGCACCAATGAAAATCAGCGTGCCGTCCTCGACATAGGGCAGAAAGGCATCCTGCTGGGATTTGTTGAAGCGGTGTACTTCATCGACGAAGAGAATGGTCCGCCGACCGTATTGGGCCGCCTGCTGCCGGGCGATCTCCACCGCCTGGCGGATCTCCTTCACCCCGGCCAGCACCGCCGAGACGGTTTCGAAATGGGCATCGGACACCTTGGCCAGCAACTGCGCCAGCGTGGTCTTGCCCACGCCCGGCGGGCCCCAGAAGACCATCGAATGCAGCGCGCCCTGCTCCAATGCTTCGCGCAGCGGTTTGCCGCGCGCGAGCAGATGCTCCTGCCCGACGTATTCGTCGAGGCTGGCGGCACGCAGGCGCGCGGCTAGCGGCTGGGCAACGGGGGCACGGCTGAACAGATCCATCGAGGGCTCTACAACTCACTCGGATATGACATCGGTCCCTTCGGGAATCTCGAAGGTGAACAGGCCCGCCTTGAGCGGCTGGTTCAGTTTGACGCCATGGAAAAGGATATTGGTGCGCTGACCGACGCCGTCGACCATCTGCATGTCGTTGATCACGCCATTGCGAAAAGACAGACGAAGGCTATCGAACAGGGTGTCCTTGGCCTTCGGCTCGAGCGTGAAATCGACCACCTCGCCGGCCTCCTTGTGCGAGACCTGGAAGTTTTCACTGATGGCCGAAACGTCTCCGGAAAGCAGCAGCGCAGGGGTATGGGTCAGCCGCTGGTCCAGGGTCTGGATGGTGACCTGCTCCAGGTCCGGGTCGTACAGCCAGACCTGCTTGCCATCGGAAACCAGCAGTTGCGCCATCGGCTCGTCGGTTTTCCAGCGGAACTGACCAGGGCGCTTCAGCGCCATCTCGCCGGAGGTTTCCTGCAGTTGGGTGCCGGTGCCGTCGAGGGACAACTGGGAAAAGCGCCCCGTCAGGGTCTCGGCTTTTTGGAGCAGGCCCGTCAGCCGCTGGACGGAGGCGGCCTGGTCGGCCTGGGCCGGAACCAGCGCAAACAGCAGAGCGGATGCGAACAGCAAACGAATCAATTGCATGTAGCCCTCGGAGCGAATCAGTCGCGGATAGGAGGCGGCGCAAGCACTTCGCGCGAGCCATTGGTGTTCATGGAGGTCACGACGCCGGCCATTTCCATGGCCTCGATCATTCGGGCGGCACGGTTGTAGCCGATCTTCAGCTTGCGCTGCACCGCGGAAATCGACGCGCGGCGGCTTTCGGTGACGAAACGTACGGCTTCGTCGTACAGCGGATCTTCCTCGCTGCCTTCGCCGCCACCCTCGCCGCCACCGCCATCGAAGCCGCTACCGGACTCTTCGGCACCGGCGAGGATTTCTTCGATGTAGTCGGGCGCGCCACGCGCCTTCCAGGCTTCGACCACGCGGTGCACTTCATCGTCGGAAACGAAGGCGCCATGTACGCGAATCGGCAGACCGGTGCCAGGCGGCAAGTAGAGCATGTCGCCGTGACCGAGAAGCTGTTCGGCGCCACCCTGGTCGAGAATGGTGCGCGAATCGATCTTGCTGGACACCTGGAATGCCATGCGGGTCGGGATGTTGGCCTTGATCAGGCCGGTGATCACGTCCACCGACGGCCGCTGGGTGGCGAGGATCAGGTGAATACCGGCTGCGCGGGCCTTCTGTGCGATACGCGCGATCAGTTCTTCGACCTTCTTGCCGACGATCATCATCATGTCGGCGAACTCGTCCACCACCACCACAATGGTCGGCAACTTCTTCAGCAGTGGCGCTTCATCTTCCATGCTCTCGCGGCGGTACAGCGGGTCGGTCAGCGGCGTGCCGGCCTCCTCCGCTTCCTTCACCTTGCGGTTGAAGCCCGCCAGGTTGCGCACGCCCATGGCCGCCATCAGCTTGTAGCGGCGCTCCATCTCGGCGACGCTCCAGCGCAGCGCGTTGGCCGCTTCCTTCATGTCGGTCACGACCGGGCAAAGCAGGTGCGGAATGCCTTCGTAGATGGACAATTCGAGCATCTTCGGGTCGATCATGATCAGCCGCGCATCGTCCGGCGTGGACTTGAACAGGATCGACAGGATCATCGCGTTGACGCCCACCGACTTACCCGAGCCGGTCGTACCCGCCACCAGCAGGTGCGGCATCTTGGCCAGATCGGCGATCACCGGTTTGCCGCCGATATCGTGGCCCAGGGCGATGGTCACCGGTGACTTGGCGTCGTCATAAGGCGCCGACGACAGTACTTCGGAGAAGCGCACGATCTGCCGGTCCTCGTTGGGGATCTCGATACCGACCGTGGTCTTGCCCGGAATCACCTCGACCACGCGAACGCTGATCACCGCCAGCGAGCGCGCCAGATCCTTGGCCAGGTTGGAGATACGGCTGACCTTGACCCCGGCGGCCGGCTGGATTTCGAACCGGGTGATCACCGGGCCCGGATGCACCGACTCGACGATGACCTCGACGCCGAACTCCTTGAGCTTGATTTCCAGCAGCCGCGACATCGCCTCCAGCGATTCGGGGGAATATTGCTTCTGCTGCTTCTCAGCCACGTCCAGCAGGGAAAGCGGCGGCAGGCTGCCCTCGATCAGCGGATCGACGAAGAGGTTCGCCTGTTTTTCTTTCATCACGCGCTTGCTCTGTTCCACCGCCTTGGGCGGTGCAGGCGGCGTAATCACCGGCGCCACGCGTTTCTCGCGCTCGCTCATGTGCTTGTTCAGCGACTCCTCGCGCTCCAGCAGCCGCTCTTTCACTCGGACACGCTCCCGACGATCCGGCAGAGAGCCCGCCACCTCGTTGACCACGTCGTCCGCTTCACGAAGCTGGGCCACCAGTTGCTTGCGTTCGGCGCGAGCGTTCCACCAGCGACTGAAGAAACTCTGGATCAGCTCGAGCAGGTCAAGCGTGATCTTGCCGGTCAGGTCCATCACCTTGAACCAGGACAGGTCGGTAAAGACGGTCAGGCCGAACAGGAAGAACGCCAGCAGCAACAGGGTGCTGCCCTGCACGTTGAGCGCCGCTTCGGCCAACTGCCCCAGGCTTTCACCCAGCGCTCCGCCCGCCGATGCTGGCAGGTGATTGGCGAACTGGAAATGGATATAGGCCAGCGCGGAGCCGGACAGGATCAGGAACACCAGGCCGATCAGCCGCCAGGAAAACAGCCAGCCGTTCCATGTCCAAGGCTGGTGCCGCGCGCGAAACACCTGCCAGGTCTTGATGCCCAGTAACAGCGGGAACAGATAGGCGAAATAGCCGAGCGCCATGAACAGCACGTCGGCAAACCAGGCGCCAGCCCGCCCCGCCGCATTCTGGACCTGCTGCACATTGCTGGTGTGCGTCCAGCCTGGATCGCCCGGATGGTAGGTGAGCAACGCCATCCAGAGATAGACGCACAATGCGCCGAGCGCGATCAGTGCACCTTCCTTGAGGCGGTAATGTAACTGCTGTCGCCAGACGGAAGCCGGCGAGGTAGAGGGGGTATTCTTCAAAACGCTCTATTTCCTGCGCCAGTGGCGCGCTCTATGAACCGTAGTCAGCCAGAACCCTGGCATTGTACGGCTTTGTCGACACGATGACATGCCGGTTCCGTGCCGGCTTGGGCTTTTCTCGATGCTTCGGTGTAGCATAAACGCCAGTTTTCGCAGCGTGGCTCGACTGCAGCACGCTTCTTTATTGGCAACAAAGGCTTATGAGGGCTTTTTATGAGTGAAGTCAAGCATTCACGTCTGATCATCCTCGGCTCGGGCCCGGCCGGTTATACCGCCGCGGTATACGCTGCCCGCGCCAACCTGAAACCCCTGATGATCACCGGCATCCAGCCCGGCGGTCAGCTGACCACCACCACCGAAGTGGACAACTGGCCCGGCGATGTAGAAGGCCTCACCGGCCCGGCGCTGATGGAGCGCATGCAGAAACACGCCGAGCGCTTCGACACCGAGGTGGTCTTCGACCACATCCATACCGCCGAATTGCAACAGCGCCCCTTCATTCTCAAGGGCGACAGCGCCACCTACAGCTGCGATGCGCTGATCATCGCCACCGGGGCCTCGGCACAATACCTCGGCCTGCCGTCCGAAGACGCATTCGCCGGCCGCGGTGTATCGGCCTGCGCCACCTGCGACGGCTTCTTCTATCGCAACCAGTCGGTCGCCGTGATCGGTGGCGGCAACACCGCTGTCGAAGAGGCGCTGTACCTGTCCAACATCGCCAAGGAAGTTCACCTGGTCCATCGCCGCGACAAGCTGCGCTCGGAGAAGATCCTGCAGGACAAGATCATGGACAAGGCCACCAACGGCAACATCCGCCTGCACTGGAACCATACCCTCGAAGAAGTGCTGGGCGACGCCAGCGGCGTTACCGGCGTGCGCCTGAAGGACACCCTGTCCGGCGAAGAGCAGAAACTCGAACTCTCGGGCGTGTTCATCGCCATCGGCCACAAACCCAACACCGACCTCTTCCAAGGCCAACTGGAGATGAAAGACGGCTATCTGAAGATCAAGGGCGGCAGCGAGGGTGATGCCACCTCCACGAGTATCCCTGGCGTATTCGCCGCGGGCGATGTAGCCGATCACGTCTATCGCCAGGCCATCACCTCGGCGGGCGCTGGCTGCATGGCCGCGCTGGACGCTGAGAAGTACCTGGACCAGTAATTCCCTTCCGGCGGTTGTCTGCAACCGCCCCCTCTCCGGCCTATCGATATGCTGAGCTGGCTGCAGCGCGACGATCTTTCGTTTCCCCCGCTGGACAAGGCCCTGCGCGAGCCGAACGGCTTGCTGGCCGCAGGCGGCGACCTCTCGGCCGAGCGCCTGCTGGCGGCCTATCGGCACGGCTGCTTTCCCTGGTACCAGGAAGGACAGCCGCTGCTCTGGTGGTCACCGGACCCACGCACCGTGCTCTACCCTGACGAGCTTCATGTTTCGCGAAGCCTGCGCAAGCGCATGCGCCAGGAATCTTTCACCGTGACCTTCGACCAGGCCTTTGCCGACGTCATCGACGGTTGCGCCGGGCCGCGCAGCTACACGCAGGAAACCTGGATCACTTCGCACATGAAGGCGGCCTACCTGAAGCTCCACGAGATGGGCGTCGCGCATTCGGTGGAAGTCTGGCGCGACCGCCAGCTGGTGGGTGGTCTCTACGGTCTGGCCATCGGCCGGCTGTTCTTCGGCGAATCGATGTTCAGCCAGGCCAACGATGCCTCCAAGGTCGGATTCGTCACCCTCGTGGAACGTCTGCAGGCATGGGGATTCAAACTGGTAGATTGCCAGATGCCAACACAACACCTGGCCAGTTTCGGCGCACGCGCCATCTCTCGCCGCGCCTTTGCCGAGGCGCTCGCCGAATACCTGGACCAGCCGAGTTCAGCCCGTTGGGGCGCCTAGTCGAGGGCGCCAAGCTGGCCTACACTGAACTCATGATTTTCGAGGGTTGACCATGACTTCACTGGCTCGCCTCCGGTTCTACGCAACCCAACCGCACACCTGTAGCTATCTGCCTGGCGAACAGGCGACGACCCTGTTTCTAGACCCCAGCCAACCGATGGATGTGCAGGTCTATGCGGAACTGTCGGAAATGGGCTTCCGGCGCAGCGGCGATCACCTTTATCGCCCTCATTGCCAACGCTGCACAGCCTGCATTCCAGCGCGCATTCCAGCCGAAGGCATCCGCCTCAATCGACAGCAGAGGCGCATCCTGAAGCGTAATGCCGACCTGACGGTGACCAGCGTGCGTCCCAGCTTCAGCGAGGAGTATTACGCGCTTTACGCGGACTACATCGAGCAGCGGCATGCCGATGGAGACATGTATCCACCCAGCCGCGACCAGTTCCAGACGTTCCTGGTTCGCGATCTGCCCTTCTGCCGCTTCTACGAGTTTCGCCTGGAAGGCCGCTTGCTGGCCCTGGCGGTCACCGATGTACTGCCGAACGGTCTTTCGGCGGTCTACACCTTCTACGACCCCCACGAAGAACAGCGCAGCCTGGGGCGCTTCGCAATTCTCTGGCAGGTTGGTGAGGCGGCACGCCTGGGCCTGAACGCGATCTATCTGGGTTACTGGATCAAGAACTGCCGCAAGATGAACTACAAAACCGAATACCGCCCCATCGAACTGCTGGTCAACCAGCGCTGGATCACCCTCAGCTAGGTCCGTTCCCGTTTCGTACGTGGATTGCGACGAAACGGGAACGGGTCCTAACCCCCTTGGCTCTCGGCCCCGTTTCGGGCACAATACTTGCCGCTTTTGCCCGGCCATTCTTGCGTCGGGTCAATCATTGGATATCGAGGGCTTTACTGAATGTCGAAAGAAGACAGCTTCGAAATGGAAGGTACTGTCGTCGACACCCTGCCCAACACCATGTTTCGCGTGGAGTTGGAAAATGGGCACGTCGTTACTGCGCACATCTCCGGAAAGATGCGCAAGAACTACATCCGGATCCTGACCGGTGACAAGGTTCGCGTAGAATTGACCCCCTACGATTTGAGCAAAGGTCGCATCACCTACCGCGCTCGCTAATCCGAGACGCGAGAAAGAATGCCCGGCCAGAGCCGGGCTTTTTTGTTTGTACGATCATCTACCTTCGCCGCAAATTCACTTTGCGGATCACGGACACGAAAACGCCTGGCATGCCAGGCGTTTTCATTCGCTTCGGACCACCCTGATCGGTCAGGCAAGCTCGGCGCTGGTTTCGAATTCGAAGACCAGTTCTTCACCCTGTATGTCGACGTGAACCACGCCGCCATGCTCGGCCAGCTCGCCAAACAGGATTTCTTCCGCCAGGGGCCGCTTGATCTTGTCCTGGATCAGGCGCGCCATCGGCCGCGCGCCCATCTGCACATCGTAGCCGCGCTCGGCGAGCCAGCCACGCGCCGCATCCGAGACCTCGAGCGTCACGTGCTTGTCCTCGAGCTGCGTCTGCAACTCGATCAGGAACTTGTCGACGATGCTCTTGATCACTTCATGGCTCAGGCGGCCGAACTGGATGATGGTGTCCAGGCGGTTGCGGAATTCGGGCGTGAAGCTCTTCTTGATCACCTCCATCGCATCTGAAGCATGATCCTGATGGGTGAAGCCTATCGACGCACGCGCAGCCGTCTCGGCGCCGGCATTGGTGGTCATTATGAGAATCACGTTGCGGAAATCCGCCTTGCGTCCGTTGTTGTCGGTAAGCGTTCCGTGGTCCATGACCTGCAACAGCAGGTTGAATACCTCGGGGTGGGCCTTTTCTATCTCGTCCAGCAACAACACGCAGTGCGGCCGTTTGGTAATCGCCTCGGTCAACAAACCACCCTGGTCGAAACCGACGTAGCCCGGAGGCGCACCGATCAAACGCGAAACCGTGTGGCGCTCCATGTATTCGGACATATCGAAGCGAACCAGCTCGATTCCCAGCGCACGCGCCAGCTGGCGGGCCGCTTCGGTCTTGCCGACACCAGTGGGGCCCGCAAACAGGAAGGAGCCGACAGGCTTGTCCGGCGCTTTCAGGCCTGCCCGCGAAAGCTTGATTGCCGTCGCCAGGGAATCGATCGCATCGTCCTGGCCAAATACCGTGAGCTTGAGGTCACGCTCCAGGTTGCGCAGCAGTTCCTTGTCCGAGGTGCTGACATGCTTGGGCGGAATGCGCGCAATCTTCGCCACGATGTCCTCGACCTGCTCGACATCGATGCGTTTGACGCGTTTGTCCTCGTCCAGCAGGCGCTGGTAGGCCCCCGCTTCGTCGATCACGTCGATCGCCTTGTCGGGCATCAGACGATCATTGATGTAGCGCGATGCCAGCTCGGCCGCGGCACGAAGCGCCTCGTCGCTGTATTCGATCTGGTGATGCTGCTCGAAGCGCCCCTTCAGGCCGCGCAGGATACCGACGGTGTCTTCGACCGACGGTTCGGATACGTCCACCTTCTGGAATCGCCGCGCGAGCGCGCGATCCTTCTCGAAGATTCCGCGAAATTCCTGGAATGTGGTGGAGCCGATGCAACGAATCTCACCGGAAGACAACAAGGGCTTGAGCAGATTGGATGCATCCAGCACACCGCCGGAAGCCGCCCCGGCACCGATGATGGTATGAATCTCATCGATGAACAGCACCGCATGTGGCCGCTTGCGCAACTCGTTCAGCAGCGCCTTGAAGCGCTTCTCGAAGTCGCCACGATATTTGGTTCCGGCGAGCAATGCACCCAGGTCAAGCGAATACACGACACTGTCGGCGAGCAACTCAGGAACCTGTTTATCGACGATGCGCTTTGCCAGGCCTTCGGCAATGGCGGTTTTCCCAACCCCGGCCTCGCCGACCAACAACGGGTTGTTCTTGCGCCGACGGGCGAGGATCTGTGCGACTCGCTCGACTTCATGCTCGCGCCCCACCAGCGGATCGATGCGTCCCTGGCGGGCCTGTTCGTTGAGATTGCTGGCATAGGCGTCCAGCGGATTGCCGGCGGTCGCGGCATCGCCTCCCTCTTCGTCCTGCATTTCCGACTCGCCTTCGGGATTGCCTTCGCTGCCGGGAACCTTGGAAATGCCATGCGCGATGTAGTTGACTACATCGATACGCGCCACGCTCTGCTGCTTGAGCAGGAAGACCGCCTGGCTCTCCTGCTCGCTGAAAATGGCCACCAGCACGTTTGCCCCGGTGACTTCACGCTTGCCCGAGCTTTGCACATGGAATACCGCACGCTGCAGAACGCGCTGGAAGCCCAGCGTCGGCTGAGTTTCCCGTTCTTCGTCATGCTGCGGGATCAGCGGCGTGGTGGAATCGATGAACTCCTGCAAATCATGCCGCAACCTGTCCAGACTGGCGCCACAGGCACGCAGCACGGTGGCGGCCGCCTCGTTGTCCAGCAAGGCCAGCAGCAGGTGTTCAACCGTCATGAATTCATGGCGCTTGGTTCTTGCCTCTTTGAAGGCCAGATTCAGAGTGACTTCGAGCTCACGGTTCAACATAGCTTTCACCTCTTCCCAAGCAGTCGGAGTTAACCGTCCTTCTCGATCTCACAAAGCAGCGGATGCTGGCACTCTCTTGCATATTGATTGACCTGCATCGCTTTGGTTTCCGCAACATCGCGCGTATAGACACCGCAGACCGCACGCCCCTCGGTATGAACGGCCAGCATTATCTTGGTCGCCAACTCCCGATTGTGGTTGAAGATACCCTCCAGCACCTCGACGACGAAATCCATCGGTGTGTAGTCATCATTGAACATGACAACTTTGAACATCGGTGGTGCCTTCAATTCCGGCTTCGCTTCCTCGACAGCCAGGCCGGAAGCATCGTCGCTCTCGAAGTCAGGACGATCCTGATTGAATGTTAGTCGAATCTCTTGGAATGCACGCATGCGGATAACGTTTCTAGCTCGCGGCTTCAAGGCCGGGTAAGTTTGACAGGCTTCGCAGCCATCTGACGAGTCGCCTTGACTATCGGCAAAACGGTGATACAAACAGTATGTGCCAAACGGCAACAGGTTGCGCGCTCCAGAGCCATGGTGCTGCATCGAGCGCGGAATGGAATGGATGTTACTCCAGTGATGGACTCCTTTGCAGAGGGATAACAGCATGCTAAGCGGTAAGGTCAAGTGGTTCAACAACGCCAAAGGCTATGGCTTCATCGTAGCAGACGGCGGCGATGAGGACCTGTTCGCCCACTACTCGGCCATCCAGATGGACGGGTACAGAACGCTGAAAGCTGGGCAAGCGGTCATGTTCGATATTCTGCAAGGTCCCAAGGGCCTGCACGCAACCAACATCAAAGCACTACAGAGTACCGTGGATGTAGCAGCACCTGCACCACAGGTCGCCTCGACCGCTGAAGCGTGACTCTCCATAACAAAAAGGCCGATCATCGATCGGCCTTTTTGTCATTTCCCTGAATCACATATGGGAAATCATGGCATCGCCAAACCCGGAGCACGACATCAGCTTTGCGCCATCCATCAGACGCTCGAAGTCGTAGGTCACCGTCTTGGCAGCAATGGCGCCTTCGGTTGCCTTGATGATCAGGTCAGCCGCTTCGACCCACCCCATGTGACGCAGCATCATCTCGGCTGAAAGAATCAGCGAGCCCGGATTGACCTTGTCCTGGCCGGCGTATTTCGGTGCCGTGCCATGGGTCGCCTCGAACATGGCGACCGTATCGGACAGATTGGCGCCCGGCGCGATCCCGATACCACCCACCTCAGCCGCCAGGGCATCGGAAAGGTAATCACCGTTGAGGTTCAGGGTAGCGATCACGTCGTACTCGGCTGGCCGTAGCAGGATCTGCTGCAGCATGGCATCGGCGATAGCATCCTTGACGACGATATTCTTGCCCGTGTTGGGGTTCTTGAACTGCATCCAGGGGCCACCATCGAGCAACTGCGCGCCGAATTCGTCGCGTGCCACTTCGTAACCCCACTCCTTGAAGGCACCCTCGGTGAACTTCATGATGTTGCCCTTGTGAACGAAGGTCACGGAGCTTCGATCATTGTCCACCGCATACTGGAGCGCCTTGCGAACCAGGCGCTTGGTGCCCTCCAGCGAAACCGGCTTGATGCCGATGCCGCAGTTTTCTGTGAAGCGGATCTTCTTGACGCCCATTTCCTCAGTGAGGAACTTGATGACCTTTTCCGCTTCCGGAGAGCCGGCTTTCCATTCGACGCCGGCATAGATGTCCTCCGAGTTCTCGCGGAAAATCACCATATCGACATCGGCCGGCTTCTTCACAGGGCTCGGCACACCAGTGAACCAGCGAACCGGACGCTGGCAGACGTACAGGTCCAGTTCCTGACGCAGGGCGACGTTGAGAGAGCGGATACCACCACCGACCGGAGTGGTCAGAGGACCCTTGATGGAAACGACATAGTCGCGCACGACTTCCAGCGTTTCCTTCGGCAGCCAGGTGTCCTGATCGTAAACCTGAGTCGCCTTCTCGCCAGCGTAGATTTCCATCCAGGCGATCTTGCGCTTGCCACCATAGGCTTTGTCGACAGCCGCATCGACGACCTTGATCATCACCGGACTGATGTCGACGCCAATACCATCCCCTTCTATATAAGGGATGATCGGGTTATCCGGAACATTCAGGGTGTGATCGGCATTGACGGTGATTTTGTCACCGCCGGCTGGCACCTGGATCTTTTGGTATCCCATGCTTGACTCCGTCTGTGGTTGAACAGTGGTCGTTCAGGAAGGGTAACTCAGGGAAACGGGTGGAACCATATGTTCGTTCGTCTATGCCACGAGCGCACTCAGACGGCTGGGCGCGGTGGTATACTCCTTAGGTGACTAACGAGTCATAAGAGGCGAGCCTGTTGCAAGCAACCTTGCGCTTCTTGAAAGCCGCCGAGCTATTACCACAGTTTGCGGCTCAACTGCTCAACACTCTATTGGTGCACCAAATATCATCGCGGCGAATCCTCGATTTCCGGCCCGACGAAACGAAGAGCCGGAGCGTCTACCCGCGCACATCGAGCGATTCAGTGCACGCCCTGCAAGAAGAGAGTATTGCCAATGCCCACCCGTTCGAAAATCATCTACACCTTCACCGACGAAGCACCAGCACTCGCTACCTACTCGCTGCTTCCCATCGTGGAAACCTTCGCAGCCACCGCTGACATCGACGTCGAAACACGCGACATCTCTCTTGCCGGGCGCATCCTCGCAAGCTTTGCCGATCAACTGGGTGCCGACAAGCGCGTCGAGGACGATCTTGCCAAGCTCGCCGAACTGGCCACCTCGCCCGAAGCCAACATCATCAAGCTGCCCAACATCAGCGCCTCGGTACCGCAGCTCAAGGCTGCCATCGCCGAGCTGCAGGCTCTGGGCTACGACATTCCCAACTACCCCGAAGACCCGCAGACCGATGCGGAAAAAGAAGTGCGTGCCCGCTATGGCAAGGTGCTGGGCAGCGCGGTGAACCCCGTTCTGCGCGAAGGCAACTCCGACCGTCGCGCCCCGGCGGCAGTCAAGGCCTACGCACGCAAGCACCCGCACTCGATGGGCAAGTGGAGCATGGCGTCGCAGTCTCACGCCGACTACATGCGCGGCGGCGATTTCTTCTCCAGCGAACAGTCCGTCACCATGGCCAAGGCCGGTGATGTGCGCCTCGAGTTCGTCGGCAAGGATGGCCAGGTTGAGGTCAAGAAACAGCTGTCGCTGCAGGAAGGCGAAGTCCTTGACAGCATGTTCATGAGCTGCAAGAAGCTGCGTGAGTTCTTCGAGAAGACTCTGCAGGACTGCAAGGAAACGGGCGTCATGTGGTCCCTGCACGTCAAGGCGACCATGATGAAGATCTCCCACCCGATCGTTTTCGGCCACGCCGTCAGCGTCTACTACAAGGACGTGTTCGACAAGTACGGCAAGCTGTTCGACGAACTGGGCGTCAACCCGAACAACGGCATCAGCAGCGTCTACGACAAGATCAAGTCCCTGCCCGCCTCGCAGCAGGAAGAAATCCTCGACGACATCCACGCCTGCTACGCCGGCCGCCCGGAAATGGCGATGGTCGACTCGGTCAAGGGCATCACCAACCTGCACATCCCCAGCGACGTGATCGTCGACGCCTCGATGCCGGCGATGATCCGCAGCTCCGGCCAGATGTGGGGCAAGGACGGCAAGCTGAAGGACACCAAGGCGGTGATGCCGGAAAGCACCTACGCCCGCATCTACCAGGAGATGATCAACTTCTGCAAGACCAACGGCGCCTTCGACCCAACCACCATGGGCAGCGTACCGAACGTCGGCCTGATGGCGCAGAAGGCTGAAGAGTACGGCTCCCACGACAAGACCTTCGAAATGACCGCCGACGGCACCATGCGCGTCGTGCTGGCCGACGGCACCGTGCTGATGCAGCACGAAGTCGAGAAAGGCGACATCTGGCGTGCGTGCCAGACCAAGGACGCGCCGATCCGCGACTGGGTCAAGCTGGCCGTCACCCGTGCCCGTCAGTCCGACACCCCGGCGATCTTCTGGCTGGATCCCGAGCGCGCCCACGATCGCGAGCTGTGCAAAAAGGTCGAGGCCTACCTGCAGGAGCACGACCTGAGCGGCCTGGACATCCGCATCATGGGCTACAACGAAGCCATCCGCGTCAGCATGGAGCGCATGATTCGCGGCCAGGACACCATCTCGGTAACCGGCAACGTACTGCGCGACTACCTGACCGACCTGTTCCCGATCATGGAGCTGGGCACTTCGGCCAAGATGCTGTCCATCGTTCCGCTGATGGCCGGCGGCGGCATGTACGAAACCGGTGCCGGCGGCTCGGCTCCGAAGCACGTGCAGCAGCTGATCGAAGAGAACCACCTGCGCTGGGATTCGCTGGGCGAATTCCTCGCACTGGCCGTGTCTTTCGAGGAAACCGGTATCAAGACCGGCAACCAGAAAGCCAAGCTGCTGGGCAAGGCACTCGACGCCGCCACCGGCAAGCTGCTCGACAGCAACAAGTCGCCGTCGCGCAAGACCGGTGAGCTGGACAACCGCGGCAGCCACTTCTACCTGGCGCTGTACTGGGCACAGGAACTTGCGGCGCAGACCGAGGACCTCGAACTGCAGGCCCGCTTCGCTCCGCTGGCGAAAACCCTGACCGAAAACGAGGCCGCCATCGTCGCGGAACTCAACAATACCCAGGGCAAGGCCGTGGATATCGGTGGTTACTATCGCTCCAACCCCGAACTGACCAGCCAGGTCATGCGTCCAAGCCAGACCTTCAACGCGGCACTTGCTGCGATGGCCTAACGCCTGCCAAGGTTCGCGCCTGGAAACAGCAGAAACCCCGGCCCCGCGCCGGGGTTTCTGCTTATGGCGCCGACCATGAACAACATCAATCAGGACACGAGCGAATCGATATGACCTGGCAACCTCACATCACCGTCGCGACGATCATCGAAGACCAGGGGCGTTTTCTGCTGGTCGAAGAGCTCAAGCAGGATCGCCTGGTGCTCAATCAGCCCGCCGGGCACCTGGAAGCGAATGAAAGCCTGCGCCAGGCCGCCCTGCGGGAAACGCTGGAGGAAACCGGCTGGGACGTGGAGCTCACCGGCGTCGTGGGCATCTACCTGTACACCGCGCCGAGCAACGGAGTGACCTATCAGCGGGTCTGCTTCGCCGCCAAGCCTCTGCGCCATCACGCCGATCGCAGCCTCGATACCGATATTGCCGGCACCCTCTGGCTGAGCCGTGACGAGCTGGCGGCTCAGCCGCAGCGCTGGCGCAGCGAACTGGTGCCTCGCTGCATAGACGACTACCTGAACGGGCCCTTGCATGGCCTGGAAGTGATACGGGACTAACAAGCTGAGAGCGTTCAGCCCCTAACCTGTTAGAATCCTGCCCTTTTACCGCTACCCCCGAATGCCCATGTCCGATCCAGCAGCCATCATTCCGGAAAAACAGCGCGTCATCGTCGGCATGTCCGGCGGCGTGGACTCTTCCGTTTCCGCCCTCCTCCTGCTCGAACAGGGCTACCAGGTCGAAGGCCTGTTCATGAAGAACTGGGAGGAAGACGACGGCACCGAGTATTGCACGGCCAAGGACGACCTGGCCGATGCCCAGGCCGTTTGCGACAAGATCGGCATCAAGCTGCACACCGCCAACTTCGCGGCAGAATACTGGGACAACGTGTTCGAGCACTTCCTCGCCGAATACAAGGCCGGCCGCACGCCCAATCCGGACATCCTCTGCAACCGCGAAATCAAGTTCAAGGCCTTCCTCGATTACGCACTGATGCTGGGTGCCGACCTCATCGCCACCGGCCACTACGTTCGCCGCCGCGACCTGGACGGCCGCAGCGAGCTGCTCAAGGGCCTGGATCCAAACAAGGATCAGAGCTACTTCCTGCATGCGGTGGGCGGCGAGCAGATCGCCAGGACGCTGTTCCCGGTGGGCGAACTGGAAAAACCGCAGGTTCGTGCCATCGCGGAAAAATACGCGCTGGCAACCGCCAAGAAGAAGGACTCCACCGGCATCTGCTTTATCGGCGAACGACGCTTCAGCGACTTCCTCAAGCAGTACCTGCCGGCACAGCCCGGCGACATCGAGACTATCGATGGCGATGTGATCGGGCGGCACCACGGGCTCATGTATCACACCATCGGCCAGCGCCAGGGGTTGGGAATCGGCGGCCTCAAGGATGCCGGCGACGACCCATGGTACGTCCTGAGCAAGGATCTGCAGCGCAACGTTCTGATCGTCGGCCAGGGCAACGATCACCCCTGGCTGTTTTCCCGCGCGCTGTACGCTTCGGAAATCTACTGGGTCAATCCGCTCGACCTTTCCGGGCCACTGCGGCTGACCGCCAAGGTCCGTTATCGCCAGGGTGACCAGGCGTGTACCCTGCACCATGGCCCCGACGGCTACCGAGTCGTGTTCGACTCGCCTCAACGCGCGGTCACCCCGGGCCAATCGGTGGTGCTCTACGACGGAGAAGTCTGCCTGGGCGGCGGCGTCATCGAACGTGCCGAGCCCTGGTTCGAAGGAACGCACGCATGAGCCCCTTGCAGGAACAGTTGATCGCCCTTGGCGCCGTGTTCGAGGCAGCGGCATTGGTCGATCGGATCGCTCGCACCGGACAGGCCCCCACTGCTCAACTGGGCTGCATGCTCGGCAGCCTGCTGGCGCGCAATCCGGACACGACGCAGGAAATCTACGGCGGCGACGATCTCAACCTGCGCGAAGGCTATCGCGTGCTGGTCGGGGCGCTGGAGCGCGACAGCAGCAGCCTGCAACGCGAACCGCTGCGCTACGCACTGGCGATGATCGGCCTGGAGCGTCAACTGGCCAAGCGCGACGACATGCTGCAGATCATCGGCAGCCGACTGGACCAGATCCAGCAGCAGGTCGAGCACTTCGGCATCACCCACGAGAACGTCGTCGCATCCTTTGGCGGCCTCTACCAGGACACGCTCAGCACGTTCCGCCAGCGCATCCAGGTCCAGGGCGACATGCGCCATCTGCAACAACCCGACAATGCCGCCAAGATTCGTGCGCTGCTGTTGTCCGGCATCCGCTCGGCCAGGTTGTGGCGCCAGCTCGGCGGCCATCGCTGGCAGATGGTGATCAGCCGCCGCAAGCTGCTCGATGCCCTCTACCCTCGCCTGCGCTCCCAGCCCGACGACCAGTAACCGCCAGCACCTTCACCACGCTCTGGCACACCGCGGCGCCGGTGACCGAGCGGTCGCAAACGAGACTCGCTGCATTGAGTCGGGCCCGGCGGGTGCTTTCATGTATAATCTGCGCCCTCTTTTCGTTGCTCGTCTGTCCGAGAATGCCTCCCATGCAGCTTTCCTCGCTCACCGCGGTTTCCCCCGTCGATGGCCGCTATGCCGGCAAAACCAGCGCTCTGCGTCCCATTTTCAGTGAATTCGGTCTGATTCGCTGCCGTGTGCAAGTCGAAGTCCGCTGGCTCCAGCGCCTGGCGGCCCATGACGGCATTCCCGAGGTGCCGGCCTTTTCCGCCGAAGCCACCGCCCTGCTCGAGCAGCTGGCCAGCAACTTCCAGCTGGAGCATGCCGAGCGGGTCAAGGAGTTCGAGCGCACCACCAACCACGACGTCAAGGCGGTGGAGTACCTGCTCAAGGAGCAGGCCAAGCAGCTGCCGGAGCTGGCCAAGGTCAACGAGTTCATTCATTTCGCCTGCACCAGCGAGGACATCAACAACCTGTCCCACGCACTGATGCTGCGCGAAGGCCGCGATGAGGTGCTGCTGCCGCTGATGCGTCAGTTGGCCGAGTCGATTCGTGCGCTGGCCGTGCAGTTCGCCGATGTGCCGATGCTGTCGCGCACCCATGGCCAGCCCGCCTCACCGACCACCCTCGGCAAGGAACTGGCCAACGTGGTCTACCGCCTGGAGCGGCAGATCGCCCAGGTTGCCGCGGTGCCCCTGCTGGGCAAGATCAACGGCGCCGTGGGCAACTACAACGCCCACCTGTCCGCCTACCCGGACATCGACTGGGAAGCCAACGCGCGCGAGTTCATCGAGAACGACCTCGGCCTTGCCTGGAACCCCTACACCACCCAGATCGAGCCGCACGACTACATTGCCGAGCTGTTCGACGCCGTGGCGCGCTTCAACACCATCCTCATCGATTTCGACCGCGACATCTGGGGCTACATCTCGCTCGGCTATTTCAAGCAGAAGACCGTTGCCGGCGAAATCGGCTCCTCGACCATGCCGCACAAGGTCAACCCGATCGACTTCGAGAATTCCGAAGGCAACCTGGGGATAGCCAACGCCATCCTGCAGCACCTGGCCAGCAAACTGCCGATTTCCCGTTGGCAGCGTGACCTGACCGATTCCACCGTACTGCGCAACCTCGGCGTCGGCTTCGCCCACAGCGTCATCGCCTATGAAGCAAGCCTGAAGGGTATCGGCAAGCTGGAGCTGAACGCGGCGCGCATCGCCGAAGACCTGGACAACTGCTGGGAAGTGCTGGCCGAGCCGGTGCAGACCGTCATGCGCCGCTATGCGGTGGAAAACGCCTACGAAAAACTCAAGGACCTGACCCGCGGCAAGGGCATCACGCCCGATGCGCTGCAGGCTTTCATCGACGGCTTGGATATCCCGGCCGGAGCCAAGGCCGAACTGCGCCTGCTGACCCCGGCCGGCTACATCGGCAATGCGGTGGCCCAGGCCAAGCGCATCTGAACGATTTCAACTGCACACGCCCGGCCGTGCCGGGCGTTTTTATTTGCAGCTCTGCCCGCAGAGCAAGGTGTTAGGCATGACCTCTGATATTCCACTGCAAATTCTGGGCGGCATCAGCGCCCGGGAATTCCTGCGCGACTACTGGCAGAAGAAACCGCTGCTGATTCGCCAGGCCATTCCGGATTTCCAGAACCCTCTTTCCCCGGACGAACTGGCTGGCCTTTCGCTCGAAGAGGAAGTCGAATCCCGTCTGGTCATCGAGCATGGCGACAGCCCCTGGGAACTGCGTCGCGGTCCTTTCGCCGAAGACATCTACCAGCAGCTGCCGGAACGTGACTGGACCTTGCTGGTGCAAGCCGTGGATCAACTGGTCCCGGAAGTCGCCGAGCTGCTCCAGCACTTCCGTTTCCTGCCGAACTGGCGCATCGACGACGTGATGATCAGCTACGCCGCGCCGGGTGGTGGCGTCGGCCCGCATTTCGACAACTACGATGTATTTCTGCTGCAGGCCCATGGCCAGCGTCGCTGGCGCATCGGCCAGATGTGCGACAGTGAAAGCCCGCTGCTGGAGCACGGCGACCTGCGTATCCTGGCCGACTTCCAGGGCACCGACGAATGGGTTCTGGAACCGGGCGACATGCTTTATCTGCCGCCGCGCCTGGCCCATTTCGGCACCGCCGAAGACGCCTGCATGACCTATTCGGTCGGCTTCCGCGCGCCGAGCGCAGCAGAAGTACTGACCCATTTCACCGATTTCCTCGCTCAATTTCTGCCTGACGAGGAGCGCTACAGCGACGCCGACCTGCAGCCAGCCGAGGATCCCCATCAGATCCAGAGCGATGCGCTGAAGCGACTGAGAGCGCTGCTGGACGAGCATATGGGTGACGAGCGCCTGTTGCTCACCTGGTTCGGCCAGTTCATGACCGAGCCGCGCTATCCGGAGCGGGTCGAAGGTCCGGAGATCGATTCGGACGAGCTGCTCTCGGCACTGGAAGACGGCGCCGTGCTGGTGCGCAATCCAGCGGCACGCCTGGCCTGGAGCGAGGTGGACATCGGCCTGCTGCTGTTCGCCAGTGGCCAGAGCCGCCTGCTCCCGGCGCATCTTCAACCGCTACTGAAACTGATTTGCTCCGCCGAAGCCCTGCATGTCGAGAACCTCAGCCAATGGCTGAACGACGAGGATGGGCGTAATCTTCTGTGGCAACTGGTCAAGCAGGGAAGTCTGGAGTTCGCTGATGAGTGAGATACAAGTACGCCTCGCCGACTGGCAGCAGGACAATGCCGATCTGCGACGTATCCGGGAAGCAGTCTTCATCGCCGAGCAGTCCGTTTCGCCAGAACTGGAATGGGATTCCGACGACGCCGAAGCCGTGCATTTCCTCGCGCTGGAAAGCGGTTATCCGATCGGTACCGCACGGTTGCTGGCCGACGGCCAGATCGGTCGCGTGTCGGTGCTGCGCGACTGGCGCGGCATGAATGTCGGCGGTGCACTGATGCAGGCCGTGATCGCCGAGGCCGAGCGCCGCGGGCTCACGGAGCAGAAGCTCACCGCCCAGGTTCATGCCACCTCGTTCTACGAGCGACTGGGATTCACCGTGGTCAGCGACGAGTTCCTCGAAGCCGGCATCCCCCACGTCGACATGCTGCGCAAGAGCCACTGAGCAGTCATGCAGCGCGACGCCCCGAACGATTCGAACGCATCAGCCGATTTGCCGGCTATCGAATTCGACTCACCGGGGCGTTTCTCCGTGCACAACCCCGACACCGAACTTCCAGCCAAAGAGCCTCGGCCGGCGGTCGCCATCGCGCAAGGCAGGGCACTCCAGCACTTCACCTCCCCCGAAGAAGCACGAGCACATGCACTCGCGCTGTTTCAGGGCGCAAACCGCGACATCTGCCTCTACAGCCCGGACCTCGAGCGCTGGCTGTACAACAACAGCGCTATCCAACAGGTTTGCAGTCGTTTCCTGCTGGCACACCCGCGCAACCGGCTGCGGGTGCTGGTACGCGACGCCGGGTCGGCGGTCCGTGAGGGCCACCTGCTGCTGGCGCTGGCGCGCCGCCTGACCAGCAGGCTGCATATTCGCAAACTGAACCCCGAGTACCCCAACGAAGACTGCGCATTCCTCGTCGTCGATGGCCACAGCCTGATGGTACGGTCGAAGGTCGATCAGCAGACCGGCTATGCTCTGCACAACGATCCCGGCAAAGCGCGCCTCCGGCAGTCACAGTTCGATCAAGCTTGGGACCACAGTCTTTCCGACCCCGATCTGCGGAGCTTCCTGCCATGACGCTACGCCGTATTCTCGCCGGCCTGGTTTGCCTGATCAGCCTTCCCCTCTTCGCCGCCACCGAAATCATCCAGATGAATTACCGCATGGCCGAAGACGTGCTTCCCATCGCGCAGTCGGTCGTCGGCGATCAGGGCAAGGTGAACGCTTACGGCAGCCAGCTGATCGTCAATGCACCTCCGGCGGTGATCGACGAGCTACGCGGTGTACTCGGCCAGCTGGACAGCGAACCCAAGCGTCTGCTGATCAGCGTCGACACCCGCAACTCGGCGAGCTCAGCGGATCGCGGCTACCGGGTCGACGGCTCGGCCAATATCGGCAACGTCGAGATCGAGGCAGGCCGGGGCGAAGTCAGGGGACGCGACCAGGTTCGCATCATTCGACGCAGCACCCAGGATCTGGGAGGCGGCACCCAGCAGGTCCAGGCAACCGAGGGCTACCCCGCCCTGATCCAGATCGGGCAGAGCATCCCCCTCACCACGACCGGCACCGATGGCTATGGCCAGCCCTATCAGCAGACCCAGTACCAGAACGTGATGCGCGGCTTCTACGCAACCGCGACAGTCGCCGGCGACAGGGTTCACGTGACGATCAGCAGCCAGAACGACCGCGTCGAGCGAATCCGCCCCGATATCATCAACGTCCAAACGACCGACACCCGCGTCAGCGGCAGACTCGGCGAATGGATTCCGCTCGGCGGCATCGACGAGAACAGCGCTTCCAGCGAGAGCGGCCTGCTTCGCCGCCACACCACGGAAGGTCGTCAGGACCTGTCGCTGCGAATCAAAGTGGACACGCTGGACTGACCGAACTTCCCGTTTCCGGCAATCTTCCGAAAAATGTAGTGCCTTAAAAAAATCACTACAAAACGATTGACGAACCTTTTTTGGCGGAGCATGATTGCCTCGCTCCCGCTAACCAGGGGCCCTGGCAAGGGTCTCCGGAACGCGCTCAGCCAACCAGCAGAGCCGATCCGTGACTGTACTGCCCACAAGGCGGACTGACGAGGTTGCGACTGGAACGAGTCGTCCCGAGGGACGGGGAAGCGATTAACGTATCAGCTCGAGACGTCAGTACTGCTGAGTCACTCAACGACCCCGTGTCGCTGTGTGCCGGAATGCCCACGATCATTCCGCAGCTGGCCGGCCTCTTGCGGTCGTAACTGCACACCCCTCCTCTCCTTGGTTCAATCCTCGTCCCGGTCGGTATTTCGACGCTCTGCCGCGTGTTGCCTCGCTGATCAGCGCTAGCACGTAGGTTTCGGTGGGAAAGTCGGTGCTCAACCAAACACGAATTTCTTTGAAAGGATTGACCATGTCCGCTTATCAAAACGACATCAAGGCCGTTGCCGCTCTGAAAGAAGTAGCTGGAAGCAGCTGGAGCGCTATCAACCCTGAGTCCGTGGCTCGCATGCGCGCTCAGAACCGCTTCAAGACCGGTCTGGAAATCGCTCAGTACACCGCCGACATCATGCGCAAGGACATGGCCGAGTACGACGCCGACTCGTCCGTTTACACGCAGTCGCTGGGTTGCTGGCATGGCTTCATCGGTCAGCAGAAGCTGATCTCCATCAAGAAGCACCTGAAGACCACCAACAAGCGCTACCTCTACCTCTCCGGCTGGATGGTCGCCGCCCTGCGTTCCGAGTTCGGCCCGCTGCCGGACCAGTCGATGCATGAGAAGACTGCCGTTTCCGACCTGATCGAGGAGCTGTACACCTTCCTGCGCCAGGCCGACAGCCGCGAGCTGGACCTGCTGTTCACCGCTCTGGACGCTGCCCGCGAAGCCGGCGACAAAGCCAAGGCCGCCGAGATCCAGTCGCAGATCGACAACTACGAAACCCACATCGTCCCGATCATCGCCGACATCGACGCCGGTTTCGGCAACCCGGAAGCCACCTATCTGCTGGCCAAGCGCATGATCGAAGCCGGTGCCTGCTGCATCCAGATCGAGAACCAGGTTTCCGATGAGAAGCAGTGCGGCCACCAGGACGGCAAAGTGACCGTTCCTCACGCCGACTTCCTCGCCAAGATCGCGGCCGTTCGCTACGCGTTCCTCGAGCTGGGTATCGACAACGGCGTGATCGTTGCCCGTACCGACTCCCTGGGTGCCGGCCTGACCAAGCAGATCGCCGTGACCAAGGAGCCGGGCGACCTGGGTGACCTGTACAACTCCTTCCTCGACTGCGAAGAAATCACCGAGGCCGAGCTGGGCAACGGCGATGTCGTGATCAAGCGCGAAGGCAAGCTGCTGCGTCCCAAGCGTCTGCCGTCCAACCTGTTCCAGTTCCGCAAGGGCACCGGTGAAGACCGTTGCGTGCTGGACTGCATCACCAGCCTGCAGAACGGCGCCGACCTGCTGTGGATCGAAACCGAGAAGCCGCACGTTGGCCAGATCAAGGCCATGGTCGACCGCATCCGTGAAGTGATTCCGACTGCCAAGCTTGTCTACAACAACAGTCCGTCCTTCAACTGGACCCTGAACTTCCGTCAGCAGGTATTCGACGCGTTCGTCGCCGAAGGCAAGGACGTTTCCGCCTACGACCGCGCCAAGCTGATGAGCGTCGAGTACGACGAGACCGAACTGGCCCAGGTCGCCGACGAGAAGATCCGCACCTTCCAGAAGGACGGTTCGGCCCACGCCGGCATCTTCCACCACCTGATCACCCTGCCGACCTACCACACCGCTGCGCTGTCGACCGACAACCTGGCCAAAGGGTACTTCGCAGAAGAAGGCATGCTGGCCTACGTCAAGGGCGTTCAGCGTCAGGAACTGCGCCAGGGCATCGCCTGCGTCAAGCACCAGAACATGGCTGGCTCCGACATCGGCGACAACCACAAGGAGTACTTCGCTGGCGAAGCGGCTCTGAAGGCAAGCGGTAAAGACAACACCATGAACCAGTTCCACTAAGCGGAACGGTTTGCCGCCTGGCCTTCGGGCCAGGCAGGTGCTGATACGAGAGCCCCGGCATTCGCCGGGGCTTTTTTCGTTTGAGCTTCAGGGGCTTCGCCGACGCAACGGCACTAGGGTCCGTTCCCGTTTCGTACGCGTCCGCGCCGGAGCCTAGGCAGCGTTTTCATTCCCCGGCGAGGTAAACAGCCCCCACGCCGAAATGAACAAGGCAGCGATCAGCGGACCGATGACGAATCCGTTCAGTCCGAACAGGCTCAAGCCACCGAGCGTGGAAATCAGCACCACGTAGTCCGGCATCTTGGTGTCCTTGCCCACCAGGATGGGACGCAGGATATTGTCGACCAGACCGATGACCAGCACGCCGTACAGAATCAGGATCACGCCCTGTACGATGAGGCCTTTCATCAGGAAATAGATCGCCACGGGCGTCCAGATTACCCCGGCGCCGACGGCAGGCAACAACGACAGGAAAGCCATCAGCACACCACAGAGCACCGCGCTGGGGATTCCCAGTATCGCGAAAATGATTCCTCCCAGTGCCCCCTGCGTCGCCGCGACGACGATGTTGCCCTTTACGGTGGCGCGAACCACGCGGGTGAATTTGCTGAACAGTCGCCTCTTCTGGTTATCGCTCAACGGCACCGCCTTTCGGATGCGAGCGACCAGTTCGCGGCCATCGCGCAGCAGGAAGAAAAGCAGGTAGAGCATCAGGAAGAAGCTCAGCATGAACTGGAAGGTACCCTGCCCGAAACTGAAGGCCTTGGTCGCCAGGAACTGGCTGCCCTGCAGGGCGCTACTGGCCAGGCGTTCGCGAATCTGGTCCATGTCGCCCAACCCGAAACGCTGCATCTGCGCTTGCCAGGATGCCGGCAACAACTCCTTCGCATGGCTGACGAAGCTGTCTATATCGATTTCACCGCTCTCGATCTGCTTGTAGAGCGTCGTGCCTTCCTGCACCAGCACCCCGGCAATGAGAATGACCGGCAGCACCGCCACCAACAGGCAGATGAACAGGGTGGCAAGAGCTGCCAGGTTCCGCCGAGCATTCAGGCGGGCGAGCAAACGACGTTGTATCGGGGCGAAGATGATCGCCAGGATCACGGCCCAGAACACCGCACCGTAGAAAGGAAGGAGTATCCAGCCGAAGGCCACCGATACGACAAGCAACAGAGCGAGGAATACTTTCTGTTCGAGCCTCGAGTTGACCATCATGCACCCTGTCGCGGTAGTTGTTCCTTTTAGTCAACGTTCGCCGGAAGGAGTGCAGGCAGTAGCGTTGGATGTTGCTTGCTGCAACATCCAACTTTCGATGTCGCGTATCAGAGCACCATGGCCGCAACCCAGCCGAATACCAGCAGCGGCAGGTTGTAGTGGAGGAAGGTCGGTACCACCGTATCCCAGATATGGTTGTGCTGGCCATCCACGTTCAGCCCCGCCGTCGGGCCCAGCGTCGAGTCGGAAGCTGGCGAGCCGGCATCGCCCAGGGCGCCAGCGGTTCCGACCAGGCTGACGATGGCCAGGGTGCTGAAACCCAGCTCCATGCTGAGAGGCACGAAGATCGCGGCGATGATCGGGACGGTGGAAAACGACGAGCCTATGCCCAAGGTCACCAGCAGGCCAACCAACAACATCAGCAGCGCGCCTACCGCCTTGCTGTTGCCAATCAATTGCGCTGACGCATCGACCAGCGTTTTCACCTGACCGGTCTCGCGCATGACTTCGGCGAAACCCGAGGCGGCGATCATGATGAAGCCGATCATCGCCATCATCTTCATGCCTTCGGTAAACAGGTCATCGGCTTCGCGCCAACGCACTACCCGCGAGACCGAGAAGATCACGAAGCCTGCCAGCGCGCCGATGATCATCGAGTCGAGCCACAACTGAATGGCGAAAGCGACCGCAATCGCGACGCCCGCGACGAGCAGCGTCAGCGGGCTGTACTGGACGCCCGCCTGCACCGAGCCATCGACTTTCTGCAACTCGTACGCCCGCGGCTTGCGATAGCTGAACAGCGCGATCAACAGGCCGGTGACCATTCCCAGCGCCGGAATCAGCATGGCCTGAGTAACGGCGACGCCCGCTACATCTGCCCCGCTCTTGGCGACGTTGGCGAGCAGGATCTCCTTGAGGAAGATATTGCCAAACCCGACCGGCAGGAACATGTACGGCGTGATCAGACCGAATGTGAGGACGCAGGCGATCAGCCGGCGATCGATCTGAAGCTTGGTCAGCACATAAAGCAGTGGCGGAACCAGCAGCGGGATAAAGGCGATATGAATCGGCAGGATGTTCTGGGACGAAATCGCCACAGCCAGCAGCAGGCCGACCAGCATCCACTTGACCGCGCCACCACCGCTCACCTCTTTCCGACCGAGTACGGCCAGCACCTTGTCTGCCAGTGCATGGGCCAATCCGCTCTTGCCGATCGCCACGGCAAATGCGCCGAGCAATGCATAGGAAAGCGCGACCGTGGCACCGCCACCCAAACCCTTGTTGAAGGCAGCCAGGCTACCCTCGATGCCCAGCCCGCCCAACAGTCCCCCCGCGATGGCGCCAGCTATGAGCGCCACCACCACGTGAACCCGGCACAAGCTGAGAACCAGCATGATCGCTACCGCTGCGACTACCGCATTCATACCATCCCCTTGTAACTGGCAGACCTGACAAAAAGCGGCGTACTTTGCAGCACGTGGCAAGCCGTGTCAAAAGAACCGAGCGACGGGCAATCCGCGTTCTCGGCCCCGTCGCGAAGAAAAGAAGATAAAATGCGCGCTTTGGCCGTCGAGGCCTGCTTGGGGTGAGCCAGTCCAGTGGAAATCTTCAAAGAGTTTACGTTCGAATCCGCGCATCGTTTGCCGCACGTACCCGAGGGGCACAAGTGTGGCCGCCTCCACGGCCATTCTTTCCGAGTGGCGCTGTATATAGAGGGTGAGGTCGACCCGCACACCGGCTGGATTCGCGATTTCGGCGAGATCAAGGCCATCTTCAAGCCGCTCTATGAGCGCCTCGATCACAACTACCTGAACGACCTGCCAGGCCTGGAAAATCCGACCAGCGAGAATCTGGCGAAGTGGATCTGGGGCGAGCTGAAGCCCGTGCTTCCCGAACTGTCGCGGGTTCGGATCCACGAGACCTGCACCAGCGGCTGCGAATACCGCGGGGATTGAGCGGCGCCTTGCCCGACCAGAACAGCCCCCGCTCCTTCCTCAGGCTTCCGGCAGCTTAGCGATCACCTTGATTTCGAACTGGAAGCCGTAGAGCCAGGTCACGCCCACAGCCGTCAATGTCGGGTGTGGAGCGCCGCCCCAGTACTCGGGAACCACGCTCCAGATCTTCTCGAAATGGGATTCCGGGTCGACGATGAAGACCGTGACATCGACCACGTCTTCGAAGGTGCAGCCAGCGGCCCTCAGAATTGCACTCAGGTTGTCGAAGGCGCGCCGGACCTGTGCCTCGAGATCTGGCTCGGGCGAACCATCCTCGCGACTGCCGACCTGCCCGGAAACGAACAGAAATCCGTTCGACCGAATCGCCGGGGAATACCTGTTGCGCTCATAGAGCGCTTGGCGCCCCTCGGGAAAAACCACATCACCCCTCATCATGATCTGCCTCCATCCTGGGCCGTTGGCGGCCCTGTTTATCGAGCCGAGACTGTAGAAGTCTCCGGCGCCTGGATAAACTCGCGAGTCCACCCATCACTGTTTGCAGATGCCAAACAATTCTGGCCAGGAGCTTCGATGGACAGGTTCGACGCGATGCAGGCCTTCGCCCGCGTGGTGGAGACAGGCAGCTTCACCAAGGCAGCGGCCACCCTGCACATGAGCAAGACCAGCGTGACGCAGCTGGTACAGCAGCTCGAAGCGCGCCTGCGCGTCAGGTTGCTCAACCGCACTACGCGCCAGGTCAACGTCACGGCTGATGGCGCCGCCTATTACGAACGTGTGGTACGTCTGCTGGCCGACATGGACGATGCCGAAACCAGCCTGTCCAGCGCCGCTACCCTTCCTCGCGGCAAGCTGAGGCTGGATGTGCCCAGCCCGTTGGCGCGCCTGATTCTGATACCCGCCCTGCCGGACTTTCACGCACGCTACCCGGACATCCAGCTCGACATGGGCGTGAGCGATCGCAACGTGGACCTGATCAGAGAGAACGTGGATTGCGTCGTGCGCGGCGGCGAACTGGCCGATCAATCGCTGATGGCGCGCCGCGTGGGCGAACTGCACTTTGGGATTTATGCCGCTCCGAGCTACCTGCAACGCGCCGGAACACCTACCCACCCCCGGGAACTGGAAGACTCGCACCACCGCATCGTGCGTTTTCACTGGGCGCGCGCCAGCAGGGTCTTCCCGCACGTCATGCACAGCGCCGACGAGCACATCAGCGTGGCGGGCCGCTACGTGCTCGCGGTCGACGACGGCAATGCCTATCTTGCGGCCGGCGTCGCCGGTCTGGGCATCATCTGGCTACCGCGATACATGGCTAGCGAACATCTGCAGCGCGGCGAACTGGTGCCGCTGTTCGAGGACTGGCAGCTGGATACCATGCCTCTGTATCTGGCATTTCCACCGAACAGGCACGTCAGCACCAAATTGCGGGTGTTCATCGAGTGGGTCGCCGAGCTCATGGCGCAGCAGGGGCTCGGCAGCGACGCCAACTAAAAAAGCTACCTTTCAGCTGCTCTTCTTGCGGATCCAGTATAGATAGGTGCCTTCCTGCTCCTGCTGGCTGACCAGCTCGTGCCCGAGGAAAACACAGAATTTGGGTATGTCGCGCTGGGTCGAAGGATCCGTGGCGATCACCTTGAGCAGTGCGCCCCCCTCCAGATCGCGCACCTTGTTGTGCAGCATCATCACCGGCTCGGGGCAGTTGAGACCGCTCGCGTCAAGGGTCGCGTCGATTGCAATTTCGGCTGTCTGGGACATGAGTCACTCCTGAAACAGGGCGGCATTGTCGCCCAAGCGCTGCTTCAGGTCACCCCGGACCTCACCGACAACGCCGCAGGCGGAAAAGAACGGGAACCCCAGGCTCGTTCGCCCGGTCCAGTGAACAGTTGCAGGCAAGCCCCTCTCGGTTGCAAACGCCGCCGGACAACGGGCACGCCATGCGCGACCAAGCCTGCAAATCGATAGCCACGGAGCTGCCTCGTACAGGCTTCCGTGGCCAGATGCGTCACCGAGGGCTAAGGTCAAGACATGCCCTTCTTCACCCTGCCCGACCGTGCGGGCTTAAGGAGACGACGAATGCCATCCGTGGACAGCCTGAAATGCCGCCGCAGCCTCGAGGTGAACGGCAAGGCCTACGATTACTACAGCCTCCCCGAGGCCGCCAAGCAGCTGGGCGACATCAGCCGACTACCGACCTCGCTCAAGGTGCTGCTGGAAAACCTGCTGCGCTGGGAAGACAACCTGACCGTCCACGCCGAGGATTTCGCCGCACTGGCCGCCTGGCTGCAGTCCCGCAGCTCCGACCGCGAGATCCAGTATCGCCCCGCGCGGGTGCTGATGCAGGACTTCACCGGCGTGCCTGCCGTGGTCGACCTCACGGCAATGCGTGATGCGGTCTCCAAAGCGGGCGGCGATCCGCAGCGAATCAACCCCCTGTCGCCCGTGGACCTGGTGATCGATCATTCGGTGATGGTCGACCGCTTCGGTAGCGAGCAGGCGTTCGAGCAGAACGTCGCCATGGAGATGAAGCGCAACGGCGAACGCTACGAATTCCTGCGCTGGGGCCAGCAGGCCTTCGACAATTTCCGCGTGGTACCGCCGGGCACTGGCATCTGCCACCAGGTCAACCTGGAGTACCTCGGGCAGGTGGTCTGGACGCGCGACGAGGACGGCAAGACCATCGCCTATCCCGACACGCTGGTCGGTACCGACTCACACACCACCATGATCAACGGCCTCGGCGTACTGGGCTGGGGCGTCGGCGGCATCGAGGCGGAAGCGGCGATGCTGGGTCAGCCGGTCTCCATGCTTATTCCCGAAGTCGTCGGCATGCGCCTGACAGGAAAGCTCAACGAGGGCGTGACCGCCACCGACCTGGTGCTGACCGTCACGCAGATGCTGCGCAAGCAGGGCGTGGTCGGTAAGTTCGTCGAGTTCTTCGGCCCCGGTCTAGATCACCTGCCGCTGGCCGATCGCGCCACCATCGGCAACATGGCCCCTGAATATGGTGCGACCTGCGGCTTCTTCCCCGTCGACCAGATCACGCTCGATTACCTGCGCCTGACCGGCCGCGACGAGGAGCGCATCGCGCTGGTCGAGGCCTACAGCAAGGCGCAGGGCATGTGGCGCGACACCAGCTCGCCGGACCCGCTGTTCACCGCCACGCTGGAACTCGATCTCAGCGAAGTGCAACCCTCCCTGGCCGGTCCCAAGCGGCCCCAGGACAGGGTTTCGCTGGGCGACATCGGCGCCTCGTTCGACCTGTTGCTGGAGACCAGCGGCAGGAAACCGCAGGCTGACCAAGGCTTTGCCGTGACCGGTGAGCAGTTCGATCTCAAACACGGCGCCGTGGTCATCGCGGCGATCACCTCATGTACCAACACCTCTAACCCCAACGTGCTGATGGCCGCCGGCCTGGTGGCGAAGAAAGCGCTGGAGCGGGGCCTGCAGCGCAAGCCCTGGGTCAAGTCATCGCTCGCCCCCGGCTCCAAGGTGGTGACCGACTACCTGGAGCGCGCCGGCCTGACGACCTACCTCGACCAGCTGGGCTTCAACCTGGTCGGCTACGGCTGCACGACCTGCATCGGCAACTCCGGGCCCCTGCCCGAGGCGATCGGCCAGACGATCACCGACAACGACCTGATCGTGTCCTCGGTGCTCTCCGGCAACCGCAACTTCGAGGGGCGCGTGCATCCGATGGTCAAGGCCAACTGGCTGGCCTCGCCACCGTTGGTGGTGGCGTTCGCCCTGGCCGGTACCACGCGAATCGACATGAATAGCGAACCGCTTGGCCACGACGCGCAGAATCGCCCCGTCTACCTCAGGGATATCTGGCCCAGCAGCGCCGAAGTGAGCGAGGCCGTGGCCAAGATCGACGGACAGATGTTCCGCACCCGTTACGCTGATGTCTTCACGGGCGACGAACACTGGCAGTCAATCGCCGTGACGCCAGGCGACACCTACACCTGGAACGACAGCTCCAGCTATGTACAGAACCCGCCGTTCTTCGAGCACATCGGGCAACCGCCCCAGCCGCCGCGGAACATCGAGAACGCGCGCATCCTCGCGCTGTTCGGCGACTCGATCACCACCGACCACATCTCGCCCGCGGGCAATATCAAGGCCAGCTCCCCAGCCGGCCTGTACCTGCAACAGCTGGGCGTCCAGCCGGAAGACTTCAACTCCTACGGCTCGCGGCGCGGCAACCATGAAGTGATGATGCGCGGCACCTTCGCCAACATTCGCATCAAGAACGAGATGCTCGGCGGCGAGGAAGGCGGCAATACCCTCTACCAGCCAGGCGGTGAAAAGCTGTCGATCTACGATGCGGCGATGCGCTATCAGACAGAGGGTGTGCCGCTGGTGGTGATCGCCGGCAAGGAATACGGCACGGGCTCCAGTCGCGACTGGGCCGCCAAGGGCACCAATCTGCTGGGCGTGAAAGCGGTGATTGCCGAAAGCTTCGAGCGTATCCATCGCTCCAACCTGATCGGCATGGGCGTGCTGGCGCTGCAGTTCGTCGACGGCCAGACGCGCAAGACGCTTGGGCTCGATGGCACGGAGAAACTGTCGATCCGCGGGCTGAGCGCCGACATCAAGCCGAGGCAGATGCTGACGGTGGACGTCGAACGCACCGATGGTTCCCGCAACAGCTTCCAGGTGCTATGTCGCATCGACACCCTGAACGAGGTCCAGTACTTCAAGGCGGGCGGCATCCTGCACTTCGTGCTGCGCCAGCTACTCGGCAGCTGAACGAGCCAGGGACCCCCTGCTCAGGGTATGAACGAAAACGCCGGTGCGGTTCCTTCGCACCGGCGCATGCCGATCCTTCAGCCTCGTTCGCCTGCCATCCTGCTGCATCCCAGGTCGTTCCATGCGCCATGTCCGGTTCCCTGGCAGTAAAACTTCTTTCGTTCACGCTTGCGAGAACGCCCGGACATGAGCTGACAGTAGACGGCGAAGATTGCAGGAAAATGAAAGCGCTTCAGGGGCTCATATAAAAAACTGATCGGGCGATCAGTTTTTTATATTCAAGAGGTCCCATCAACAGCCGATTGTGTCCTTATGCCCTGAAACGATAACCAGAACAGCTCAGGTGCATCCTTACGAATAACCTTGCAGGCGTGATTGTCGATGCGTAATAACCAGCCCGTAACCCAGCGTGAGTACGCTTTTCCCGACCAGCAGCGCCTGGTCTCGACCACCGATCTCAAAGGCCGGATCACCTACTGCAACGACATTTTCGCCGAAGTCAGCGGCTTCGATCGCGCCGAGCTGATTCGTGCGCCCCATAACCTGATTCGCCATCCCGACGTGCCATCGGCGGTGTTCGAACATATGTGGGCCACGCTCAAGCAGGGCAAGCCGTGGATGGGCGTGGTCAAGAATCGCCGCAAGGACGGCGACCACTACTGGGTCAACGCCTACGTGACACCCGTGCTGGACATGCAGAGCAAGGTAATCGGCTACGAGTCGGTGCGTACAAAACCCACCCCTGAACAGGTACAGCGGGCAGAGACACTCTACGCAAGGCTCAACGCCGGCAAGAGCGGCGTGCCCAGGCGCGACCGCTGGCTACCGGTGCTGACCAAATGGCTGCCCTTCATTCTCGTCAGCCAGCTCGGCTTCGTGATCGGCGCCTGGTTGAATCACTCCCTCGGTTTCGCCCTTGCCGCCCTGCTCTCCGTACCCCTCGGGCTGGCCGGCCTGCACTGGCAGCAACGCGGCCTGAAACGATTGCTGTATCTCGCCCGGGAAACCACCAGCGACCCTCTGATCGCAACGATGTACACCGACAGCCGCGGCATTGAAGCCCAGCTGGAAATGGCCATGCTCAGCGAACGAGCGCACCTGAAAACCTGCCTGACACGCCTGCAGGACAGCGCCGTTCAACTGCAGGCCCAAGCCCGGCAATCGGACGCGCTGGCTCGTAGTTTCTCCAGCGGCCTGACGCAACAGCATCAGGAAACCGAACAGGTCGCCACCGCCATCAACCAGATGGCCACGACGACCCAGGAAGTCGCCGGCAGCGTCGCGCGCGCCGCCGAAGCCACCCAGCAAGCCAACCAGCTCACCGAGCAAGGCCGGGATGTGGCGGCACAGACGCGCGAAGCGATTCAGCGCCTGTCCGACTCGGTCGCACGAACTGCCGAGGCGGTGAACCAGTTGGCCCATGGCAGCGATGAAATCGGCAAGGTAGTCGACGTGATCAAGAACGTCGCCGATCAGACCAACCTGCTGGCGCTCAATGCCGCTATCGAGGCGGCCCGCGCCGGCGACAGCGGCCGCGGTTTCGCCGTGGTGGCCGACGAGGTACGCCAGCTCGCACAGCGCACGGCGCTGGCGACCGGTGAGATTCACCAGCTGATCGAAAAACTGCAGCTACAGGCCCGCCACGCCGTGGAAACCACCGAGGAAGGCCGCATTCAGGCCACCCATGGCGTGGAGCAGGTCATCCAGGCGGACCAGACGCTATCCGGTATCGGTGATGCCATGGCCAATGTCATCGACATGACGACGCAAATCGCCTCGGCCACCGAACAGCAGAGCGCGGTAGCCGACGAGATCAACCAGAACGTCAACACCATCGCGCGCCTCGCCGACCAGACGTCGAGCGACGCGTGCAGCGCAGCGCAACTCAGCGAGGACCTGGCCACCACGGCCCAGGCACAGTATTCGCTGGTGGAGCGCTTCAACCGGTAGCAACAGCGGGGCGCTCTACCGCTTGGCTACGATGAACGCGGCGACGGCGCTGGCCGCGTCATCGAGATGCTGCTCATGGGTCAGCCCCGAACGCTTCAGCGGTTTCAGATCGTGATCGGCCACGGCAAGCCAATGCAGCTGGATGGTCGGCGATAATGCATAGCCGGTGACGCTGGCCCGATCTCCGAGCGCATCGCGTTCGCCCTGAACGATCAGGGTCGGCGTGCGCAACCCGGCCAGGTGTGCGACACGGGGTTTGTCCGGCTTGCCCGCCGCATAGAAGGGATAGCCCAGGCAGACCAGCGCATCGGCCTGCAACTCGTCGGCCAGCAGGCTGGCCATGCGCCCTCCCATCGACTTGCCGCCAATGGCCAACCGGCCCGCGACTTGCTGTCGCACCCGCTCATACACCTCCCGCCACTGCTCCAGCAGTTGCGCCTGCGGGTTCGGCGGTCGTTTGCGACCGGTGAGGCGCCGTTCGGCCATGTAGGCGAACTCGAAGCGGAACACCGCTATGCCGCGTTCTACAAGCCGCGCGGTGATTTCCTGCATGAACGGACTGTCCATCGGCGCACCCGCGCCATGGGCCAGGATCAGGCTGGCCAACGTTTCGCCAGCCGGCCGATCCGCGACAATTTGCGGTATTTCCCCACCCTGCGTGTATTGACCGGCGTCAATACCGGCCATGTGCCCATTCACCATGCTTGCCTCGCTCTTTCTATGAAAGAAATGACTGCTTGTCGCAACAAAAACTGCTCACTACCCGTGGATGGAAGCCCATACATGAACACAGCAACCAGTACCGCCTATAACTATAGGGTGGTCCGCCAATTCGCCATCATGACGGTGGTGTGGGGAATCGTCGGGATGGGGCTCGGCGTTTTCATCGCAGCCCAGCTTGCGTGGCCCGGACTCAACTTCGACCTGCCCTGGACCAGCTTCGGCCGCCTGCGCCCCCTGCACACCAACGCGGTGATCTTCGCCTTCGGTGGCTGTGCCCTGTTCGCGACCTCCTACTACTCGGTCCAGCGCACCTGCCAGACCACTCTGTTCGCGCCCAAGCTGGCCGCGTTCACTTTCTGGGGTTGGCAACTGGTCATCCTGCTGGCCGCGATCTCGCTGCCACTGGGTTTCACCACGTCCAAGGAGTACGCCGAGCTGGAATGGCCGATCGACATCCTGATCGCCATCGTCTGGGTCGCTTATGCCCTGGTGTTCTTCGGCACGCTGATGAAGCGCACCACCAAGCACATCTACGTGGGCAACTGGTTCTTCGGTGCTTTCATCCTGACCGTGGCGATCCTGCACATCGTCAACAACCTGGAAATCCCGGTTACCGCGATGAAATCCTACTCGCTGTACGCCGGCGCCACCGATGCCATGGTGCAGTGGTGGTACGGCCACAACGCCGTGGGCTTCTTCCTGACCGCAGGCTTCCTGGGAATCATGTACTACTTCGTTCCCAAGCAGGCCGAGCGCCCGGTCTACTCCTATCGCCTGTCCATCGTGC
>NZ_RFFL01000016.1 GCF_003696285.1 Stutzerimonas nitrititolerans | reverse complement strand
GCGTAACGCTGAACGGCGCGACCATCAGGATAAATTCGGGTGGGGCGCCTGGCAGCGGCTCGGGTGCCAGACCCATCCTGCCGGGGCAGGCGCGGCTGGCCGATACCGACAAAGCGGGTAATCTGCTGGAGCGTCATCCTCCACAGGACATCTCACGGCTGGCGCCACCCGCCGGTATTTGCGTGGAATGCCTGCATAAAGCCATCCGCGAGCAAACGGCGATTCTCTCTGGAGAACAGCCATGAGCGGCTTCGAACACAGCAAACAGGACTGGACTCGCGCCTGTACCGAGGGCCATACCCTGGCTGCGATCATCGAACAGGCCACGCTTACCCCTGAACAGCGCAACGCCCTGGCCGAGCACGAATGCGTCCACTGGCCCCTGATGCAGCAAGCGGAAATCGCCCATTTGCGCAACGACGGGCCGCTGCTGCTGGACATGACCGGTCAACCGTTCGAGAGCCTTGTCGCGCTCCACAACCGACTCGATACCAGCCTGATCGGCTGGCTGAATAGTCAATTGCCCGCCCGGCAACTGGCGAGTCATCTTGGCGACGCACTGGCCTGCCTGGATGGGAACGACGCGTTGCTGCTGATTCGCAGCTATGCCCCGCCCGCGCTGCCGCTGCTGCACCAGCAGTCGGACCAGCCATGGCACCACTGGCTGTTCGGGCCTGTCGAGGCCTGGTGGAGCCGAACCGAACAGGGCTGGCAACGTTTCACCGGGCTGGCGCGATGCGAAAACCCGGAGTACCACCCTATACGCCTGGACGAAGCGCTGATGCGCAGCTTGCAGCACGACGCCCAGGCCGAGCGATTGCTGCAGCAGGTCGGAAAGGCTGCGCCAGAATCATTCGCCAGCGATTGCCACGGGGAGCGCCTGCAACAGGTGCAGCGACTGCTGGCTGTCGCAAGAGAGCAGAAGCTGGGCCATCCGGATGACCAGGCGTTCTTCGTGCTGTACAGCCTCATGACAGGGACCCCGTTACACGAATGCCCCGACTGGCCCGATATCCTGCGCCGGGTCAATGAGGAGCAGACCACACTCGAATGCGTACTGGCAGCACAAGAAGGAATTTGATGTGAGCTGGCTGCACAGCCTGCAAACCCGCTGGCGCGCCCTGTCGCCGCTGCACAAGGGGCTGCTCCAGTTGCTGTTCTGGGGAGCGCTGGCCGTGGCCTTGGTCATCTGGCAGGCCCTGCGTATGCCGGGCGCGGCGCTGTACGTTCACAACCATACGGATCGANTGCTCCAGTTGCTGTTCTGGGGAGCGCTGGCCGTGGCCTTGGTCATCTGGCAGGCCCTGCGTATGCCGGGCGCGGCGCTGTACGTTCACAACCATACGGATCGACCGATCTTCAGCTACTTCGTCAACGACAACTGGGGTGGGAATGCAGCGGCTCATGGAGGGGGCGGCATGACCTGCTGCTGGCGTATCGAGGGCGAGACGCTGAAGGTGGAATGGATCAAGGGACGAACAGGCGAACAGGTACGGCAAGGCATTCAAAAAGAAACCCTCTCGCTCGAACTGCCCAACCCGCCACGCAATCGGGGGGATCGCTATCTGCACATGCATTTCTTCCCGGGCGATCAAATCCGCCTGGCCTGGAGCGCCAATCTGGACACGCCCTACGAAAAGCTCAAGGAAGCGCCGGCGCAGTCGGTATTCGAAGGCAAGGAGACCAGCATTCGATGAGTACAGGTCATTTCAATCGGGCCGCGATGGCTCGCACCGCAAGGAGCGCGGCATGAGTCGACTGCACAGCCTGCAAACCCGCTGGCGCGCCCTGTCGCCACTGCACAAGGGGCTGATCCAGCTGCTGTTCTGGGGAACGCTGGTCGTGGCCTACGTCATCTGGCAGGCCCTGCGGATGCCGGGCGCGGCGCTGTACGGGCATAACCATACGGACCGGCCGATCTTCAGCTACTTCGTCAACGACAACTGGGGTGGGAATGCAGCGGCTCATGGAGGGGGCGGCATGACCTGCTGCTGGCGTATCGAGGGCGAGACGCTGAAGGTGGAGTGGATCAAGAGCATGACCCGTACCCAATACGAACAAGGTGCGCGGGAAGAAACCCTCTCGCTCGAACTGCCCAACCCGCCACGCAATCGGGGGGATCGCTATCTGCACATGCATTTCTTCCCGGGCGATCAAATCCGCCTGGCCTGGAGCGCCAATCTGGACACGCCCTACGAAAAGCTCAAGGAAGCGCCGGCGCAGTCGGTATTCGAAGGCAAGGAGACCAGAATTCGATGAGCACGCGACATTTCGACCTCGCTGCGTCAGCCGCAGCTCGTTGCGCCGGACCGTTGGAGAACAGCCATGTCATGAGCTGCGAGCGCACCCTGCGGATTGGCTTTTTCTTCGATGGCTTCGGTCGTCACCTGCTCAAGGATTTGCAGTCTGGACGGGTCAGCAATGTGGGCAAGCTGTATCTGGCCCACCCTGTCGACATGCCTAACCAGATACCTGATCCTTTTTTCGCTTACCGCAAGGCCTATATCTCGGGATTGGGCGAAGACTACGACGCCGACCTGACCACCATGGCTAATGGCAGCCTGGACAGCTTTGGCGGGGCAGTGTCCGAGGTACCGCGGGAAGTCACCGTGGACCAGGGGATGGAAGCGCTCAAGGATGTGCTGAAGCAGCGCAACTGGTGGGAGCGTCTCAAGCATGATCTGAGCGAGCTGGGCCAGCATCCCGCCAAGGCTGCCCGGGTACTGAAGGGTGCGGTGGTCGATGCCACAATGGAGGCCGTGGCGCCCCTGCGCGACTCGCCCATCGCCGCCCAGTTGCTCAAGAGCGGGGCCAACACCCGGATCGATGGCGCGATCGACTACCTGAACACTGAAATCGACAAGATCAAGGCGCTGGGAGGCCCGCCGCTGAAACGCATCGAGCTGTCGGTTTACGGCTTCGACTACGGGGCCACCCTGGCGCGTGGCTTTCTGCACCGCCTGCTGGGACGCTGCCTGATCGACGGGGAAAAGGTGGAGTACCAGGGCATTCGCCTGGTCGTGCTGTTCGCCGGCCTGTTCGATGCCGTGGACCGCAGCCACATCGAGGTGCCGCTGCTCGACGACCTCCTGCTCGGCCCGTTGCGTAACGTACTGGGCGATGCCGGGAGCCTGCCCCCGCAGGTACGCCAGACCCTGCACCTAGTCGCGGCCCACGAGCGACGCTTCTACCGCCGCGCCCATCTGCTCGGCACCGGCAATCCCAGGTGGCGCGAGGAACTGATGCCCGGCGTCAGCGAGGACATCGGTGGCAGCCTGTTGCCCGGTGAACAGAAGCCCAGCGCCGAACTGGCCCTGGTCAGCCTGCACCGGATGTACCAGGCGGCATTTCGGGCGGGCGTGCCTTTCCCACATCTTGAGGATCTAGCAGACATTGATCTCAAGACAGCCCAGCTATTCATCTTCAACGACCATATCGCCGGCAAGAACGCCCATGCACTGGTCAGGCACTACCAGCGCGCAGCTGAGCTCAGCGTTGCGCAACTGCGCGGACTCGACCTGGGCCAGCAGGGCCTCTTCCTCGGCCATATGCGCCTGTATATCCGCTGGCTGGCATCGCTCTGGCGACCCTATGAGCAGCGCCTGCGCAAGATCGGCGAAGAGGAGGATCGCCTGCATGCCAGCCAGTTCCAGGCAGGCAATAGCCGCGGCCTGCTCGGGCTCCCGCAGGAAAGCCGGGAGCACAAACTGGCCCGCCTCGAACGCAGCAGAGCGCTACAGGCCGAACGCGAGGCGCTGCGGGCGCAACTGAGCTGGCTGGAGGATGTGGACAGCGAGGCCCGCCACATGCGCGCCGCCCGGACGGAGTACGCTTATGCGGCGGCGGGCGGCGCGCGGCAACTCGACGTGTGGAACGTGCTGCTGGATCACGAGTGGTTCAACGCGCGCCCCCAACCGCTGCCAGACGAGGTGAGCCTGTTGTTCGGCCACTTCATTCACGACCAGTTGGTACAGAGTACGGCCCAACGCTCGGCGAAGTCGCTGGGTGGGCAGCGCTACTTCGACACTCGCGGCTTCGATATGAAGGCGGCGACATGATGCAGAAAGCAAAGGCCTCCGATGTCGCGGATCTTGCGGCCATCCGTGGCGGCCTGACCTACCGCCATCGAAGGGCTCTATCTGCCACCCATCGATATCACCGAGCAGAGGCATGACCGCAGCAACCAACCGCCCTTAGCAGGCCGTTGAAAAACTACCTACGTTGCCATTGCTGCGTTAAAAACAGGCTCAAAATGCTCATTTAGAACGCCTAAACTGCGCTTTTTCGCCTGTTTTTGCCTTGCACTGGCTGCCTCGCCTACATTTCAACGGCCTGTTAGCCCAGCGCCCCGCGCAGGTTTGAACACCGGCTGCCCGGCGACACTACCGGAGGATTTCCGGATCACCCTTGCCCGCCACCGCTGCCGCCTCGTCGGGCGTCAGCAAGGCGGTGCGCGGTACATTGCGCAGGCGCGCGCAGGCGGCCAGCACGTTGGCCCAGGTCGCGCGGTTGGCGAATTGCATGCCGCTTTCATCCAGCGTGCCGCCCCGGTTGCGATAACCCAGCACCGAGCTCTTGCGCGCATCCGGCAGGATCGGCCAAAGGTGACCACGCGCCACTTCGGGGCGCATGTGGGTCAGTAGCACGCGCATTTCCAGGCGGTCGGGGAACAGCCTTTCCGCCACCCCGTCGCTGGCCAGCGCTTCGATTTCCCAGCGGTCGCGCGGCGCGCGGAAACGCCCGGGTTCCTGCAGGTAGACCAGTCGATAGCCGCACTCGGCCTCTTTCAGGCGGGCCGCCGCACGGCGCATCTCGCTCAGTTGGTAACTGCCGCAGGCGATCAGCAGCAACGGGTCGTCGCCCTGGTACTCCTCGACCACGATGGCGCCATCACGCGCCAGGCGCTCGGCCTGGGCCTGATCGAAGAACTGCGGCCGCTCGCGTTTGGGCATGACCAGGCAAGCCAGTTGCCCGCGCGCCTGGTAGATCGACGGCAGCAGCGCCTTGGCGCTGTTGTGGTCCGCGGGGAACAGCACGCGCACCATGTCGTTCATTTCGCCCAGCAACGCCTCGCAGAAGGTGGTGTCCTGGTGCGATTGCTGGTTCTTGCCGTTTTCCCAGGTATGCGAGGTGGCGATCAACGGCCAGCCCAGCCAGCCGGCGGGGCGCCCCGCCTCCTTTTGCAGGCGCGCGAAGATCAGCGTCTGGCGGACCGCACCGAGCATCTTCACGCAGAAGGCTTCGTAGCTGGCGACCAGGTTGAGGCCACCCTGGTTGGCCAGGCAGGCGGACACCACGGCCTCTTCGTTCAGCGCGGTGATGATGCTGCCGTCCACCGCCTCCAGCTCGTTCTCGGGATCGATGACGCGATGCTTGAGCGCACGCAGCACGCCACCCAGGCGGTTGCTGGCCAGTTCATCGGGATTGCCGACCCGTGGCCGCAGGCCGGGGTTGGCCCGCACCAGCTCGACGAAGAACTCATCCACCGCCGCCATCGGCGAGCAGCTGTCGTCGCGGAAGCTCAACCTGGGCATGACCGGTGCCGGCGGGCGCCGCAGCGCCATCGGATTGTCCCGCTCCAGCGGGCGGCCCTGGCGGTTGCGTGCCAGCAGCGTGCGGGCCGCCTGCAGTTCTTCCTGGGCGACGAACAGGGGTGCGACGTGCTGGTTGAACAGCTCGCGGGACTCGGCATCCAGCCGCGGATTGGCCGGCAATGGCAGGTTGTGCGCCGCGTTGCTGCCGGCGCCGTAGAAGCCGAAACCCTTCACCGTCTCGGCAATGCCGTAAGGGATCGGCAGCGGATAATTCAGGATGCCGCGGGCCTTCTCCTCCACTCGCCTGGCCAGGCGCTGCTCCATCTCCCAGAGAATGCAGACGAAGGCCGCCGGATCACGGCCATCGAACGGGATCGGGTCGAATCCGCAGCCAGCCAGGTGCTGGCGGAAACCTTCCAGTCCTTCGTGGGTGCCCAGCTGGGTGCGCTGCTCGATACGTCGGCCGTTGGCGATCATGACCGGCAGGGCCAGGCCGCAATCCTCGGCACGCCACCAGCGCGGAATCCAGTCGCTGCCACGTTGTTCCTCGGCCGCGCCGTCGGACAGGAATGCCACCAGCGTCTCGCCCGGCAACGGAATGTGCGCGTATTGCAGTTCGGCGAAGCCCAGGTAGCCGCCTTCGGCAATGCCACCGGCGGTATGAGCATTGACGTGGCTGCCCAGCGGCGCGGCCGGGCTGCCATCGCTGGCCTGGTGATAGCCATAGAAATCCTGCAGCAACCGATTCATGCCGGTTTCGCCGTCGGCATAGGCCTGTTCCTGCTCGGGATGCAGGTTGCCGGTCAGCAAGTTCAGCGCCTCGATGGCCGCCACGCAGTGGCCCTGCCCCATCAGCCAGCCGCGGGTACTGCCCGTCAGGGCATTCAGCCCCAGATAGCCCACGTAGGCCGGCACCATGTTCAAGGCGCCGCCGGTGTGCCCCTCGGGCGTTTCCTTGAAGTCTTCCGCCTCCAGCGGCGCACCATCCAGGCGAACCCGCCGGGCATAGGTCATGTGCACCACCAGCCACAACCCGGCGGAGCCGAGGCGGTCGACGGCCGATAGCAATCGGTAAACGCTGTCGACGTCCGGCTGCAGGTTCGCCTGCACCAACTGGTGCGCCAGACGGAATACCGCCGCCTGGGTTTGCGGCGCATGCTCGAACGGACCATACCCGGCTCGCCAGGCGGCGAACGCCGGCTGGGCCTCGGCATGCTGGTCAAGTTCGGCAAGGCTGGGCAATAGCTGACTCATTGGATCGCTCCGTGGCTTGGCGGTACGGGAAGTCTAGACAGCTCTCATGGGGCCATCTCTGATGTGAATCAAGACGCAGGCGGCTGGCAGCAGGCATCCTCGGCAACATCGACCAGACAGGAGTCCATTCCATGGCTTTGCTCAGTTTTCTCGGCGCCATCCAGCAGGTCACAGGCTCCTGCTACCTGATCGAAACCCACGCGGGTGCCCGGGTACTCCTGGAGTGCGGCATGCAGCAGGGCCGCCGCAAGGACGAAGCAGGCAACCGCGCCAACTTCCCCTTCGACCCGCAAACACTGGATGCGGTGGTGCTGTCCCATGCGCATATCGACCACAGCGGCCTGCTGCCACGGCTGACGGCGGCAGGCTTCAAGGGCCCGGTTCATGTGACAACGGCCACCGGCGAATTGCTGGAGCTGATGCTGCTGGACTCGGCGAACCTCCAGGAAAAGGACACCGAGTGGGAAAACCGCTGGCGGGCCCGTCTCGGCAAGCCGCCGATCACACCGCTCTACACCGTCGCCGATACCGAGCGCATGCTCAAGCAGCGACGACCGCACGACTACGGCGAGCCGTTCGAAGCCGCACCGGGCGTTCAGGTGACCTTCCACGATGCCGGCCACATTCTCGGCTCGGCGATCGTCCAGCTGGACGTCGAGGACTTCGGCCGCACCCGCCGGCTGGTGTTCTCGGGCGACCTGGGCAACAGCTGCTCGCCGCTGATGCATGCGCCGACCGTATTGCAGCAGGCGGACGTGGTGCTGATGGAATCGACCTATGGCAACCGCGACCATCGCGACCACCAGGCGACCATCGACGAACTGGAGGCGATCCTCCATCAGGCCCACCGGGACGGTGGCAACGTCCTGATGCCCTCCTTCGCCGTGGGCCGCACCCAGGATCTGATCTACTACCTGGGCATGCTCTATCAGAAAGGTCGCCTGCCACAGCAGGCCGTGTTCCTCGACAGCCCCATGGCGATCGGCGCCAACGCCATCTACTCGCATTTCCAGGAGCAGCTGGAAATCAGCGGCGAGGCGCCCATCGAACCGCAGCAGAACGGCCGCTACCGCATCGAGCGCTGGTTGCCGGTGCTGAAAACCACACCCACCGCCGAGGACTCGATGACCATCAACCGCTTCAAAAGCGGCGTGATCATCATCGCCGGCAGCGGCATGTGCACCGGCGGGCGCATCCTGCATCATTTCAAGCACAACCTCTGGCGCAAGGAATGTCACCTGGTGATACCCGGTTTCCAGGCCCGCGGCACGCTGGGGCGGGCGATCGTCGATGGCGCCCGGACCGTCAAGCTGATGCACCAGCGCATCGCGGTGAACGCGCAAGTGCACACACTGGGCGGCTTCTCGGCCCACGCCGGCCAGTCCCAACTGATCGACTGGGTCAGCCATTTCCAGCCACGCCCCGAGCTGCACCTGGTGCACGGCGAGCTGGAGAACATGCAGGCCCTGCAACAGGCGTTGCGCGACCGTCTGGGCTGGGAAGCCAACATTCCCGAGCTCGGCGACCGCATCGCACTCTGAGCCAGGGGCGCGCGCGAGGGTGGTCGAAGCGCCACACAGGCCGGCGCGTTCCGGGTAAGGTGCCACTTCCGTGCGGCCGTATCGGCGGTCTCGCACGATGGGTCACGAACATAAGTGAGAAGTTGAATGTCTTTCGAACCGGACGATTACCTTGCACGGCACTTCAAGGTCGGCAGCACCGACCTGTCGCAGAAGATCGACGAGCTGGCCGCGCTGGCGGTGCCGCAGAACAGCCAGAACCTGCCGCTCTACCGCGAGATGCTGGTCACCGTGATGCGCATGGCGCAAGCCGACCGCAGCCGCTGGGATGCCAAGATCCTGCTGCAGACCATGCGCGAGATGGAACATGCCTTCAGCCGCCTCGACCAGTTCAAGCGGCGGCGCAAGGTAACGGTCTTCGGCTCGGCCCGCACCCCCATCGAGAACCCGCTCTACGCCCAGGCCCGCGAACTGGGTGCCACCCTCGCGCGCTACGACATGATGGTCATCACCGGTGCCGGTGGCGGCATCATGGCCGCGGCGCACGAGGGCGCGGGCCTGGACAACAGCCTCGGTCTGAACATCACCCTGCCCTTCGAGCAGCATGCCAACCCCACGGTGGACGGCACCAATAACCTGCTGTCGTTCCACTTCTTCTTCGTGCGCAAGCTGTTCTTCATCAAGGAAGCCGATGCGCTGGTGCTCTGCCCGGGCGGCTTCGGCACCCTGGACGAGGCACTGGAAGTGCTCACCCTGATCCAGACCGGCAAGAGCCCGCTGGTGCCGGTGGTGCTGCTCGACCAGCCGGGCGGCTCGTTCTGGAAGGATGCGCTGCAGTTCATGAGCCGGCAGCTGGTCGACAACCGCTACATCCTGCCCAACGACATGCGCCTGATGCGCCTGGTCGAGGATCCCGAGGAGGCCGCGCGGGAAATCGCCGATTTCTATCGCAACTTCCACTCCAGCCGGCGCTTCAAGGAGCGCTTCGTCATGCGTCTCAACCATGCTCTGAGCGACGCCACGCTGGATCACCTCAACGAACACTTCGCCGACCTCTGCCTGAGCGGCCAGTTCGAGCAACAGTCCTGCTGCGAACAGGAACTGGACGAGCCCGAACTGCAATCGCTGCCACGCCTGAGCTTCGTGTTCAACGGCCGCGACCATGGCCGGCTGCGGGAGCTGACCGACTACATCAACCGACCGGACAGCTGGGCCGAAACCGGGGCTGACTAACGCCAGAATCAGGCAAGTCCTCGACAGGATCGACGTAACGCCAACGCCTCACTTCGCAATAGTTTTATCTCGCAGCACGAACAGTGCTGCGAGATCCAAACCATGCGGAGGAAGCGACATGTCGAACATCAGCGGCAAAATCATCCTCATAACCGGTGCCAGCAGTGGCATCGGCGAAGCCACCGCCCGTCTGCTGGCGCACCAGGGTGCCCAGGTCGTACTGGGTGCGCGACGGGTGGAACGTCTGCAGGCACTCGCCGGACAGATCAACGAGGCGGGCGGTACGGCACTGTTCCGCAGGCTGGACGTCACCAGCCGCGAGGACACCCAGGCCTTCGTCGACTACGCCTGCCAGCAGTTCGGCCGGGTCGACGTGATCATCAACAATGCTGGCGTGATGCCGCTGTCCCGCCTGGACGCCCTCAAGCTGGACGAATGGAACCGGATGATCGACGTGAACATCCGCGGCGTGCTGCACGGCATCGCCGCCGGGCTGCCGCTGATGCAGCGCCAGGGCGGCGGCCAGTTCATCAACATCGCCTCGATCGGCGCCTATGCCGTGAGTCCGACCGCGGCCGTCTATTGCGCGACCAAGTATGCGGTACGGGCGATCTCAGAAGGCCTGCGCCAGGAAGTGGGAGGCGACATTCGCGTCACTCTGATTTCCCCCGGCGTGACCGAATCGGAGCTGGCCGAGAGCATTACCGAGGAAGGCGCAAAGGCTGCCATGGCCGACTTCCGCCGTGTCGCCATTCCGGCCGAGGCCATCGCCCGCGCGATCGCCTATGCCGTCGAGCAGCCGGCCGATGTCGACGTCAGTGAACTGGTGGTTCGCCCTACCGCCAGCCCCTATTGAGGAAGCCACCATGAAAGCGAACGTGAAAGGTCCGTTTCTTGTGGCCTGTCTGGGGTTGCTCGGCCCACTCACTCTGGCCTCGCTGGAGGTATTCGGCAACGAACGGCAGGAACGCGGCCTGGCGGTCATGGATCACCTTTCCGGCGGCGCCGGGCAGCCGGTACTCGACGCGCTGCGCGAGGACTACCCCTTCCTGGCCGCAGGCATCACCGACTACGCCCTGGGCGACGTCTGGAGCCGACCTGGTCTGGATGACCGCACTCGACAGCTCGCCGCCGTGGCCGCTTTCGCCGCGCAGGGCAACCTGCCGTACCTGAAGGTCCATGCCGGTTACGCGCTGCACCTGGGCGTGACACGAGAGGAGTTGAAGGAAGTGGTTTATCTCACCACCGTCACCGCCGGCTTTCCGCGCGCCATCGACGCGGCGCAGGCGCTGCGCGAAGTGCCTGACCCTGCAGTTGATCGGTGATATTCAGGCCGTGCTGCGCAGCCGGGCGATGTCCTTGGCCGGCGAGGTGCCGAACAGCCGGCTGTACTCACGGCTGAATTGCGAAGGGCTTTCGTAGCCGACCCGGTAGCCGGCACTGGACACATCCAGCCCGCCGCCCATCAGCAGACGCCGGGCCTCCTGCAGGCGCAGCTGCTTCTGGTACTGCAGCGGGCTCATCGCCGTCAGCGCCTTGAACCTGTGGTGCAGCGTGGAGGCGCTGAGGTTGACTCGCTGCGCCAGCTCCTCGATGCGCAGCGGCTCGACATAGTTGCGGTTCAGCCACTCGATGGCGCGGGTGACGCGATGGCCCTGGCTGTCCCGTACCGCGACCTCGCGCAGGTGGCGGCCCTGGCGGCCCTGCAGCAACCGATAGAAGATTTCGCGAATCGCCAGCGGGGCCAGCACGGGGATGTCCTGCGGGGTTTCGAGCAACCGCACCAGGCGCAGCGTGGCATCCAGCAGGGGCGCGTCGATGCGATCCAGATACAGGCCACGCCCTTCGTCCTGCGCAGGGCCGGCGTCGCAGCCGGTCTCGGCCAGCAGCGTGGCGATCAGCGCGGGGTCGATGTCCAGCCGCAGGCACAGATAGGGCGCTTCGGCGGAGGCCTCTATCACCCGCCCCGCCACCGGCACGGTCACCGACACCACCAGGTAGTGCAAGGGGTCGTACAGGTAGCGTTCGTCGAACAGCAGCACCTCCTTGCGCCCCTGCACGACGATGCACAGGCCCGGCTTGTGCAGCCCGTGGATGAACTGGCTGGGGGATGAACTGCGGATCAGGTGCAGCGATTCGATCGCCGTCGGATGGATCCCGTCCGCGCCGATGCAACGCTCGATGAGCCGCGTCAGGGCAGCCCGCTGCTGTGCGATTTCAGTGTCCGGATGGACGGAAGTCAGTGCCATGTCGGTCGGCCGTCGGTGCGAAAAGAAATCGAGCTTAGCAGGCCGCGACATCGACTTGCCCATGGCTCGCGGCACCGGGCTAGGGTCGGCTGCCATTTCGTCCGCGGCCGCGCCGGCGCCTGTTTTTACGCGAGGCAAGGCATGAGGAGAGAAGTTTGGTCATTCCAAATGAACGACGAGTAACGCCGCATCGCGTAAAAACAGGCCCGGCCCGAAGGGTTGCGCGGGATGGCGCCAGCTGTCGTTGTAGGAATGACGCGGCCGGCCGAGGCCATTACCTGCGTCCTACGCCTAACCTGGCGCCATTTTTCGCAGCACCGCGGCTCGCGACGAAACGGCAACAGCCCCTAAAGTATGGGTCGTTACCGGCATCAGACACTCTGGAGAACATCGATGGATAAAACCGCACTCATCATCGGCGCCTCGCGCGGACTCGGTCTCGGACTGGCCAGGCAGTTGAGCACCACGGGTTGGCAGGTGATCGCCACGGCCAGGGATCCGCAGCGCGCTACCGAGCTGGCAGCCATTCCCGGCGTCCGCGTCGAAGCGCTGGACATCACCGACGCCGCCCAGGTCGACGCCCTGCCCGCGCGCCTGGCCGGCGTCACCCTGGACCTGCTCTACATCAACGCAGGCATCGCCGGACCGCAGGACAAAGCGGCCAGCGCCGCGACCATCGACGAAGTGGGACAGCTGTTCATGATCAACGCCGTGGCGCCGATTCGCCTGGCCGAAGCCATGCGCCCGCTGCTGAACCCGCGCACCGGGGTGATTGCCTTCGTCAGCTCGATCATGGGCAGTGTCGAAACCGGCCCGGGCATGGGAATGTCGCTGTACGGCGCCAGCAAGGCAGCGCTGAATCACCTGACGCGCAGTTTCGTCGCCGAGCTGGGCGATACGACATTGACCGTGCTGAGCCTGCACCCTGGCTGGGTGAAAACCGACATGGGCGGCGCCGAAGCACCGCTGGATGTCGAGACGAGCACCCAGGGGCTGGCCGAACAGGTGATTGGCGCCGCCGGCCAGGGCGGCCATCGCTTTATCGACTATCAGGGCGAGCCACTGCCCTGGTAGGGCATTCCCGCGGGAGCGAAAAACTCACCACAACGACAGGACCAGCAGCATCAGCATCTGCACCCAGGCCAGCGTCTGCCAGAAGCGCAGCGGGTTACGCTGCAGCAGCGGCGCCCTGGCCCGTTGCAGCAGGTCCGGCGGTGGCTGGCGCAGGTCGTGGAGGAACTCTGAAAGCTCGCCGTAACGCCGCGCCGGATTGGGATGCACGGCCTTGCGCAGCACGGCGTCGAGCCAGGGCGGCAACGCGCGGTCCTCGCGCCACAGCGGCCGGTAGCGCAGGCGCAGCTGGGCGGTGCGGCTGCGGGCGCGGGCCACCTCGGCGCCATAGGGCAGGTCGCCGCCCAGCAGGCGGTAGGCGATCACGCCCATGGAGAACAGATCCGAGCGCAAGCTGCCGCCTTCGCCGAGGAAGTATTCCGGCGCGGTGTAGGCCAGGGCGCCGGGCACTGGATTGTCCGCGTCCATGCCGCCCTCGGCCAGGCCGGTGACCTGCGCCGAGCCGAAGTCGATCAGTTTCAGGGTGCCGTTGGCATCGATCAGGATGTTTTCCGGACGCAGGTCGCGGTGCAGCATTTCCAAACGATGGAAGGCACGCAGGCCACGGGCGATCTGCTCCAGCAGGTCGCGCACCCGTTCCAGCGTCGGGTTCGGGTTGTCGGTCATCCATTGGGCCAGGGTCTGGCCTTCGATGTATTCCGTGACGCTGTACAGGTACTGCCGCGGGCGGTTCGATGCCGGGGCCCGTACCACATGCACGCTGTGCAGGCGCCGGGCGATCCACTCCTCCAGCAGCAGGCGCTCGAGATAGGCACGGTCGTGGCGTTGGTCCAGGGACGGGGTCTTCAGTACCAGCCGCTCGCCGCTGTGCTCGTCTTCGGCCAGGTAGACATGGCTGCGGCTGCTGGCGTGCAGTTCACGCAGGATGTGGTAGCCCTCGAACCGCGTCGGCGGCTTCAGCAGCGGCGGCAGCGCCAGCTCGTCCAGTTGGCGCTGGACCTCTCCGGCCTGCCCGTCGGGCAGCGCGTCGATGCGCACCAGCTGGGCAGTGAGATTGTCCGGACTGCCTCGGGCGTGGGCTTCACGCACCAGGCGCCGCGCGCTGGCGTCCAGGTCCGGGTCGATCAGCGCGAGCAGCGACGCTTCGCTCAGCCATTCGTGCACGCCGTCGGTAAGCAACAGGAACAGGTCGCCCACCTGTAAGGGCAAGGTGCGGTAGTCGATCTCCACATGCGGATTGATGCCCAGGGCACGGCCCAGGCAACTCTGCTCCGGCGACAACCAGACCCGATGCTCCTCGGTGAGCAGCTCCAGCTGGCCGGCGCGCAGCCGGTAGAGGCGCGCATCGCCGACATGGAACAGGTGCGCGGTGGTGGACTTGAGTACCAGCGCGCTGAAGGTGCAGACATGGCCGCGGTCCCGGTCGTAACGGTAAGGGCCGCGCCGCGTCTGCGCGTGCAGCCAGGCGTTGGTCGCCACCAGCACGCGCTGGCCGGACTGCTTGACCGACCAGGCGTCCGGTGTGCAGAAGTAGTCTTCGAGAAAGCTCTTCACCGCCGTTTCGCTGGCGATATGGCTAACGTCGCTGCTGCTGATGCCATCGGCGATGGCCAGGGCGATTCCCTTGCTGTGCTGTTCTTCCCACGACGGCAGGCGCACGCCGTAGAAGTCTTGGTTGAGAGGCTTGCGGCCTTTGTCGGAGAACTGGCCGACGGTGACAGCAAGGGCGGCTGGCAGGGTGGCTCCGGCCTCCCCTCTCCCTTGACGGGAGAGGGGCCGGGGGAGAGGGTGAGCGGCCTGGTGCATGGACTTTACCCCTCTCCCCTAGCCGGGCGCCCCATAGCCCCTCTCCCGCAAGGGGAGAGGGGAATCAGGTGCAAACACCTGGCTTGGGGCAGGCTCAAATCATCGCCCGCTTTGGCGCGGTGCGCATGTGGGTGGTGTAGAGGGTCAGGCCGGTGAATGCCAGACCGCCGACCAGGTTGCCCAGCGCGGTGGGGATTTCGTTCCAGAGCATGTAATCCATGATCGAGAAGTCGCCGCCCATCATCAGCCCGGCCGGGAACAGGAACATGTTCACCACCGAGTGCTCGAAGCCCATGTAGAAGAACAGCATGACCGGCATCCACATGGCGATCGCCTTGCCGCCGACGGTGGTGGAGATCATTGCGCCCACCACGCCCATCGACACCATCCAGTTGCACAGCACGCCGCGCAGGAAGATGGTCGCCCAGCCGGCCGCGCCGTATTCGGCATACCCCAGGGTGCGGGCCTCGCCGATGTGCGAGAGCTTCTGCGCCACTTCGCCCGGCTCGGTGGAGAAGCCGTAGGTGAAGACGAATACCATCATGAAGGCCACGGTCAGCGCGCCGGCGAAGTTGCCGAGGAACACCAGCCCCCAGTTGCGCAGGATGCCGCCGACGGTAACGCCGGGGCGGCGGTCGAGCAGCGCCAGCGGGGTGAGCATGAACACCCCGGTGAGCAGGTCGAAGCCCATCAGGTAGAGCATCACGAAACCGACCGGGAAGAGCATGGCGCCCACCAGCGCCGAGCCGGTCTGCACCGTGATGGTGACGGCGAACACCGCCGCCAGGGCGAGGATGGCGCCGGCCATGAAGGCGCGGATCAGGGTGTCGCGGGTGGCCATGTGGATCTTGGATTCGCCGGCGTCGACCATCTTGGTGACGAATTCGGCTGGGACGATGTAGGACATGCGGGCTTTCCTTTTCTCGGGACGGTCAGATCAGGGCAACTTCCACGGCGTCGCCGTTCAGGCGTGCCGGCCAGACCCGCAGGCGCTGCTGCGGATCCTCCAGGCAGGCGCCGTCATCGAGCCGGAAGTGCTGTTTGTAGAGAGGCGCGGCAACCACCGCCTGGCCCTTGAGGGACCCGACGATGCCGCGCCCGATGACATTGGCGCCGGATTTCGGGTCGCGGTTCTCCACCGCATGCACCTGGTCGCCGGGCAGGTGGAACAGCGCCACCTGGGTGCCGTCCAGCCAGGCGACCACGCCGGAGTTGGCCACCAGGTCCTGGCGACTGCAGAGGGTCTGCCACTGCAATGCGGTTGTGGAATGAAGCGTAGCGGGCATGTTCATCAGAGCACCTCCTCGGTGGGGATCAGGGACAGTTCGTTGCCGCGCGCCGGGCGGCGCTGGCCGCGTTCGCGCACGAAGTGGATGTCGGGGTCGTCGCGCCGGTCGTTGACGAAGGTGCGGAAGCGCTTGAGCTTCTCCGGGTCCTGCAGGGCGTTGGCCCATTCGCATTCGTAGCGGTCCACCACCAGCTGCATCTGGCGTTCCAGCTCCGCGCCCAGGCCCAGGCTGTCGTCGAGGACCACCGCCTTGAGGTAGTCCAGGCCGCCTTCCAGGCTCTCGCGCCAGACCGAGGTGCGCTGCAGCTTGTCCGCGGTGCGGATGTAGAACATCAGCAGGCGGTCGATGGTGCGGATCAGGCCGGCGTCGTCCAGGTCGGTGGCGAACAGCTCGGCATGGCGCGGGCGCATGCCGCCGTTGCCGCATACATAGAGGTTCCAGCCCTTCTCGGTGGCGATCACCCCGATGTCCTTGCTCTGCGCCTCGGCGCATTCGCGGGTGCAGCCGGAGACGCCGAACTTGATCTTGTGCGGCGCGCGCAGCCCCTTGTAGCGGTTCTCCAGCGTCAGGGCCATGCCGACGCTGTCCTGCACGCCGTAGCGGCACCAGGTGCTGCCCACGCAGGATTTCACCGTGCGCAGCGACTTGCCGTAGGCATGGCCGGTTTCGAAACCGGCCTCGATCAGCTCGGCCCAGATGTCCGGCAGCTGGTGCAACTGCGCGCCGAACAGATCGATGCGCTGGCCGCCGGTGATCTTGGTGTAAAGGTCGTACTTCCTGGCCACCTGGCCGATGGCGATCAGCCCCTCGGGGGTGATCTCGCCGCCGGGCACTCGCGGTACCACCGAGTAGGTGCCGTTCTTCTGCATGTTGGCCATGAAGGTGTCGTTGGTGTCCTGCAGCGGCACCAGCGCCGGGTCCATCACCGGCCGATTCCAGCAGGAAGCGAGGATCGAGCCCACCGCCGGCTTGCAGATGTCGCAGCCCAGCTCGCCCCTGCCGTGGCGGGCCAGCAGGTCCTCGAAACGCTCGATACCTTCGACGCGAACGATGTCATAGAGCGCCTGGCGGGTATGTGCGAAGTGCTCGCACAGGCTCTTGTCCACCGCCACGCCGCGTGCGGACAGTTCGTGCTCGAACACCTGCTTGAGCAGGCTGGCGCACCCACCGCAGCCGGTGGCGGCCTTGGTAGCCGCCTTGAGTTCGCCCAGGTCGGTGATGCCCGCATCCACCTGGCAGCACACTGCGCCCTTGGTGACGTTGTGGCAGGAGCAGATCGTGGCGGTGTCGGGCAGGGCATCGGCGCCCAGCGCCGGCGCGCCGTCGGAGACAGGCAGGATCAGGCTGGAAGGATCGTCCGGCAGCTTGATGCCGTTCTGCGCGTACTGCAGCAGGGTGTCGTAATAGCTGTTGTCGCCGACCAGCACCGCACCGAGCACGTGCTTGCCATCGCCAGACACCACCAGGCGCCGGTAGCCGGCCGTGGCCTCATCGATGAAGCGGTAGCTGCGCGCGCCGGGCGTGGCGGCGTGGGCGTCGCCGATGGAGCCAACATCCACGCCCAGCAGCTTGAGCTTGGTGGACATGTCCGCGCCGGTGAACGGCGTGGCTTCAACACCCGACAACTGGTCGGCAACGCTGCGGGCCATGGCGTAGCCCGGTGCCACCAGGCCGAACACCTGGCCATTCCAGGCCGCGCATTCGCCGATGGCGTGGATGGCCGGGTCGCTGCTGCGACAGAGGTTGTCCACCGCCACGCCGCCCCGTGGGCCGAGTTCCAGGCCGGCCGCACGGCCCAGGGCATCCCGCGGACGGATGCCGGCGGAGAACACGATCAGGTCGGTTTCCAGACTGTCGCCGCCCTGGAATTCCATGCGGTAGCGATACTCGTTGCCAGCGACGATGGCCTCGGTAGCACGCGACAGGTGCACGCCCACGCCCAGCGCCTCGATGCGCGCCTTGAGCGCCTCGCCGCCCAGCTCGTCCAGCTGCACCGGCATCAGCCGGGGGGCGAACTCCACCACATGGGCGTCCAGGCCCAGCGACTTCAGTGCATTGGCCGCCTCGAGGCCGAGCAGACCGCCGCCGACCACCACGCCGCGGCGTACACCGGCGGCGGCAGCGCGGATCGCATCGAGATCCTCCAGCGTGCGGTAGACCAGACGCGAAGCGCCCTCGGCACCAGGGATCGGCGGCACGAAGGGATAGGAACCGGTGGCCAGGATCAGCCGGTCGTACGGCTGCAGGCCACGGGTCGTGACGAGCGCCCGCCGGGTGCGATCGATGTCCAGCACTTCGACGCCCAGATGCAGCTGCACGCCGTTGTCGGCGTACCAGGAGGCATCGCATAACGCCAGGCCGTCGGCGTCGCGTCCGCCGAAGTATTCGGAAAGATGGACCCGGTCATAGGCGCGCTGGCGTTCTTCGCCGAACACATGAATCTGGTAGCGCTCCAGCGCGCCACGCGCAATCAGTTGCTCGACGCAGTGATGGCCGACCATGCCGTTGCCGACGATGACCAAATTTTTCATGCACCTACCTCGTTTCAAGCGCTGTCGTGCTGTGAATCCAAAAAAAAAGCGCCCGAAGCTGTCGAGCAGCTCCAGGCGCCTTTGCCTGAATCATGTTCATCGGGATTGCCCTGGCGACGTTGCCGGGCCTTGCCCACCCTGCATCGCAGTGGCCGGGTGATCGTCAGCGATCAAGGCGCGCCCGCAGCAGGGACAGCCGGGACTTTGCAGTTTGTATGCCAGTCCTCTTTCGAAGCCCATGACCGGGCTCGAGGCAGCGTGAACACTGGGCATCTTCACCATGGCCCGCCATCAGACCCATTCGTCTTGCCGCGCCAGCAGGCGGCGAGGCCGAACCGAAACAGTGCAGGCCGACGAGGCGACGTCCCCTTTTCAGGGCATCCGTGCAGCGGTTCGGGATGACAAAACCGACCCGGAGCGATATCTTGCCCCTCGCGAAAGCGCCCCTGGATCAGCAGACAGGGCATAACTGAGCTGGCTTTTCTGAACCCATCATTTCAGGAGGAGCCGGCCATGGCCGCTACCCGCATCTGGATCAAGAACCCCCTCGCCCTCTTCACCGCCAACGACCGCAGCGCCGCCGGCGGGCTGGTCATCGAGAACGGCGTCATCAGCGAACTGCTCGCCGCCGGCCAGTCACCCACCGCACCGGTGGACAGCACCTTCGACGCCCGCGAGCACGTGGTGCTGCCGGGGCTGATCAACACCCATCACCACTTCTACCAGACACTCACCCGCGCCTGGGGGCCGGTGGTCAACCAGCCGCTGTTTCCCTGGCTGAAGACGCTCTATCCGGTCTGGGCGCGCCTGACACCGCAAAAGCTCGAGCTGGCGAGCAAGGTTGCCCTGGCGGAATTGCTGCTGTCCGGCTGCACCACCGCGGCCGATCATCACTACCTGTTCCCCAAAGGGCTGGAAGAAGCCATCGACGTGCAGGTCCAGGCCGTGCGCGAGCTGGGCATGCGCGCGATGCTGACGCGCGGTTCGATGAGCCTGGGCGAGGCCGATGGCGGGTTGCCGCCGCAGCAGACGGTGCAGGAAGCCGAAGTGATCCTGGCCGACAGCGAGCGGCTGATCGGTCGCTACCACGAGCGCGGCGCCGGCGCGCAGATCCAGATCGCCCTGGCGCCCTGCTCGCCCTTCTCGGTCACCCCGGAGATCATGCGCGCCAGCGCCGCCATGGCCGAGCGCCTGGACGTGCGCCTGCATACCCATCTGGCGGAAACCCTCGACGAGGAAGACTTCTGCCTCGAGCGCTTCGGCCTGCGCACCGTGGATTACCTCGACAGCGTCGGCTGGCTGTCCGACCGCACCTGGCTGGCCCACGGCATCCATTTCAACGAAGACGAAATCGCCCGCCTCGGCCAGGCCGGCACCGGCATCTGTCATTGCCCCAGTTCCAACATGCGCCTGGCGTCCGGCATCTGTCCGACGCTGGAGCTGGAGGCCGCAGGCGCGCCCATCGGCCTGGGCGTCGATGGCTCGGCCTCCAACGACGCCTCCAACATGATTCTCGAAGCGCGCCAGGCGCTGTACCTGCAGCGCCTGCGCTACGGCGCCGAAAAGATCACGCCGGAGCTGGCGCTGGGCTGGGCCACGCGCGGCTCGGCGCGGCTGCTCGGCCGTGAGGATCTCGGCGAGCTGGCGGTCGGCAAGCAGGCCGACCTGGCGCTGTTCAAGCTGGACGAATTGCGCTTCTCCGGCAGCCACGACCCGCTGTCGGCGCTGCTACTCTGCGGCGCCGACCGGGCCGACCGGGTAATGGTCGGCGGTCGCTGGCAGGTGGTCGACGGGCAGATCGAAGGCCTGGATGTCGCCGGCCTGATCGCCGATCATCGTCAGGCCGCCGCACAGCTGATCGCCGGCTGATCACTCCCCTCCGCTTCTCCCGAAGCGGCAACAGAGATGCCTCCGTCGGACGGCACTCGCTGTTGCCGCGCCAGCTACCACACTCCTAATAGACAGTTAAAAAGGTGCGCTCGCAGGCCGCATTGACTTTTCAGTCAGCTAATTCTTGACCGAAAAGTCAGATACGGCTAATTTCATCACCCAGAGCCCAGAACAAGAAACCCAGGAGGCCCCGTGATCCAGTTCCTACTCAATCGAGAGCTGCGCAGCGAGCAGACTCTCGACCCCAACACCACGGTACTGCAGTACCTACGCGAGCACCGTGGCAAGACCGGCACCAAGGAAGGCTGCGCCTCCGGCGACTGCGGTGCCTGCACCGTGGTGGTAGGCGAGCTGGTTGGCGACCGTCTGCGCTATCGCACGCTCAACTCCTGCCTGACCTTCGTCTCAGCCTTGCACGGCAAGCAGCTGATCGTCGTCGAAGACCTGAAGGATCAGGGCCAGCTGCACAGCGTTCAGCAGGCGATGGTCGACTGCCATGGCTCGCAGTGCGGCTTCTGCACACCGGGCTTCATCATGAGCCTGTTCGCCCTGCAGAAAAATGCTGTCAACGAATACGATCCGGCCCAGACCCACGAAGCCCTGGCCGGCAACCTCTGTCGCTGCACCGGCTACCGACCGATCCTCGAAGCCGCCGAACAGGCCTGCGGCAGCAAGCAGCGGGACCAGTTCGACGCGCGCGAAGCCGAAACCATTGCCCAGCTGAAAGCCATCGAGCCCCGCGAAACCGCCGAGCTGAACAGCGGCGACAAGCGCTGCCTGTCGCCGCTGACGGTGGCCGACCTGGCCGAAATCTACAGCGCCAACCCGGACGCCCGCTTGCTGGCAGGTGGCACCGACCTGGCGCTGGAAGTGACCCAGTTCCACCGCGAACTGCCGGTGATGATCTACGTCGGCCACATCGGCGAAATGAAGAAGGTCGAAGTCAGCGACAGCCATATCGAACTCGGCGCGGCCGCCGCCCTGACCGACTGCTACGAAGCGCTGGCCAACGAGTACCCCGATTTCGGCGAGCTGCTGCATCGCTTCGCATCCTTGCAGATCCGCAACCAGGGCACCCTGGGCGGCAACATCGGCAATGCCTCGCCCATCGGTGATTCGCCGCCGCTGCTGATCGCCCTTGGCGCCCAGGTGGTGCTGCGCAAGGGCGAACGCAGCCGCACCCTGCCGCTGCAGGATTACTTCATCGACTACAAGGTCACCGCCCGCGAACCCGGCGAGTTCATCGAGAAGGTCCTCGTTCCGCGCGCCCGGCCGGAGCAGATATTCCGCGCCTACAAGGTGTCCAAACGTCTGGACGATGACATTTCCGCGGTATGCGCGGCCTTCGACCTGCGTGTCGAGAACGGCGTGATCGCCGATGCCCGCGTCGCCTTCGGCGGCATGGCGGCGATTCCGAAGCGGGCGGTGGCCTGTGAGGTCGCGCTGATTGGCGCGTCCTTCACCCTGGAGACGGCCGAACGCGCCTGCGAGGCCCTGGCCCAGGACTTCACGCCTCTGACCGACTTCCGCGCCAGCCGCGAATACCGCCTGCTGGTAGCACAGAACCTGCTGCGCAAGTGCTTCCTGGAACAGCACGCACCGAAAACCGAAACGAGGGTGACCGCTTATGTCTAACCACAGCCTTGCCAAGACCCAGGAAGAAATCGCCGCCCTGTTCAAGCAGGACCTGGTCACCGGCGTCGGCCGGAGCGTCAAGCACGACAGCGCGGACAAGCACGTTTCCGGTGAAGCGGTATACGTCGACGATCGCCTCGAATTTCCCAACCAGCTGCACGTCTATGCGCGCATGAGCGACCGCGCCCACGCCCGCATCGTCAGCATCGACACCTCGCCTTGCTACCAGATTCCGGGCGTGGCCATCGCCATCACCGCCGAGGACGTGCCCGGCCAGTTGGACATCGGCCCGGTGGTCGCCGGCGACCCGCTGCTGGCGGACGGCAAGGTGGAATACATCGGCCAGCCGGTGATCGCCGTCGCCGCCGATAGCCTGGAAACCGCGCGCAAGGCCGCCATGGCCGCGATCATCGAATACGAGGACCTGGAACCGGTGCTCGACGTGGTCGATGCGTTGCGCAAGAAGCATTTCGTGCTCGACAGTCACACCCACAAGCGCGGCGATTCCACCACCGCGCTGGCCGCCGCGCCACGTCGCCTGCAGGGCACGCTGCACATCGGCGGCCAGGAACACTTCTACCTGGAAACCCAGATTTCCTCGGTAATGCCCACCGAAGACGGCGGCATGATCGTCTACACCTCGACGCAGAACCCCACCGAGGTGCAGAAACTGGTGGCCGAAGTCCTCGGCGTACCGATGAACAAGATCGTCATCGACATGCGACGCATGGGCGGTGGTTTCGGCGGCAAGGAAACCCAGGCCTCGATGCCCGCCTGCATGTGCGCGGTGATCGCCCACCTGACCGGTCGCCCGACCAAGATGCGCCTGCCGCGCATGGAAGACATGACCATGACCGGCAAGCGTCACCCCTTCTACGTCGAATACGACGTCGGCTTCGACGACGACGGCCTGCTGCATGGCATCCAGATCGACCTGGCCGGCAACTGCGGCTATTCGCCGGACCTGTCGGGCTCAATCGTCGACCGCGCGATGTTCCACTCCGACAACGCCTACTACCTGGGCGACGTCACCATCAACGGCCATCGCTGCAAGACCAACACCGCCTCCAACACCGCCTACCGCGGTTTCGGCGGCCCGCAGGGCATGGTCGCCATCGAAGAGATCATGGACGCCGTGGCCCGCGAGCTGGGCAAAGACCCGCTCGATATCCGCAAGCGCAACTACTACGGCAAGACCGAGCGCAACATCACGCCCTACTACCAGACCGTCGAGCACAACATGCTCGAGGAGATGACCGCCGAGCTGGAGGCCAGCAGCGAGTACGCCCGCCGCCGCGAGGAGATCCGCGCGTTCAACGCCAGCAGCCCGATCCTCAAGAAGGGCCTGTCGCTGACACCGGTGAAGTTCGGCATCAGCTTTACTGCCAGCTTCCTCAACCAGGCCGGCGCGCTGGTGCACGTCTACACCGACGGCAGCATTCACCTGAACCACGGCGGCACCGAAATGGGCCAGGGGCTCAACACCAAGGTCGCCCAGGTGGTGGCCGAGGTGTTCCAGGTGGATATCGAGCGCATCCAGATCACCGCCACCAACACCGACAAGGTACCGAACACCTCGCCGACGGCGGCTTCCAGCGGCACCGACCTCAACGGCAAGGCCGCGCAGAATGCCGCGCTGACCATCAAGCAGCGGCTGGTCGAGTTCGCCGCGCGGCACTACAACGTCACCGAGGAAGACGTGCAGTTCAAGAACGGCCAGGTGCGCATCCGCGATCGCTTCGTCGCCTTCGAGGAGCTGATCCAGCAGGCCTATTTCGGCCAGGTATCGCTGTCCTCGACGGGCTTCTACCGCACACCGAAGATCTACTACGACCGCGACCAGGCGCGTGGCCGACCCTTCTATTACTACGCCTATGGCGCGGCCTGTTCGGAAGTGCTGGTCGACACCCTGACCGGCGAATACCGCATGCTGCGCAGCGACATCCTGCACGACGTCGGCGCCTCGCTGAACCCGGCCATCGACATCGGCCAGGTCGAAGGCGGCTTCGTCCAGGGCATGGGCTGGCTGACCATGGAAGAGCTGGTGTGGAATGACAAGGGCCGGCTGATGACCAGCGGCCCGGCCAGCTACAAGGTGCCGGCAGTGGCCGACATGCCGCTGGATCTGCGGGTCAAGCTGGTGGAAAACCGCAAGAACCCTGAGGACACGGTGTTCCATTCCAAGGCCGTGGGCGAGCCGCCGTTCATGCTCGGTATCTCGGTGTGGTGCGCGATCAAGGACGCCGTAGCCAGCCTCGCTGACTACAAGGTGCAACCGAAGATCGACGCGCCGGCGACACCCGAGCGCGTGCTCTGGGGCGTCGAGCAGATGCGCAAGCTGAGGCAACAGGCGACCGCACCTGCCGCAACAGAAACGACACCAGCCTGACGTAGGGTGGACAACGCTCCGCTTGTCCACCGTTGGCGCAACACAAACGTATGGGTGAAAAACGCTTCGCAAGCTTCCACCCATACATACGAAGGACAGAACCATGAGCAACACGGTCTGGATCAATGCCCTCGCCGAGCTGCAGCAGCAAGGCGAACCCTGCGTGCTGGTGACCATCATCGAGGAGCGCGGCTCGACGCCGCGCAATGCCGGCTCGAAGATGGTGGTCAGCCGTGAGCGGCTGTACGACACCATCGGCGGCGGCCACCTGGAATACAAGGCGCAGAAGATCGCCCGCGAGATGCTGGAAAACCGCGTGCGCGAAACCCGCCTGGAACGCTTTTCCCTCGGTGCCAGCCTCGGCCAGTGCTGCGGTGGCGCCACGGTGCTGCTGTTCGAACCCATGGGCCAACCGCAGGCGCACATCGCCGTGTTCGGCGCCGGTCACGTCGGCCGTGCACTGGTGCCGCTGCTGGCCAGCCTGCCGTGCAAGGTGCGCTGGATCGACTCGCGCGAGAGCGAGTTCCCCGCGCAGATCCCCGCTGGCGTGGAAAAGGTGGTCAACGACGAGGTGGTCGACGAAGTGGAGAACATGCCCGCCGGCAGCTACTTCATCGTCATGACGCATAATCACCAGCTGGATCTCGAGCTGACCGCGGCGATCCTCTCGCGCGGCGATTTCACCTACTACGGCCTGATTGGCTCGAAGAGCAAGCGCGCCAAGTTCGAACACCGCCTGCGCGACCGCGGCTTCCAGCCGGAAACCGTGCAACGCATGCGCTGCCCGATGGGCATCGCCGAAGTGAAGGGCAAGCTGCCGGTGGAGATCGCGGTGTCCATCGCCGGCGAGGTGATCGCCATCTACAACGCCAACTTCGGTGAGAAAAGTGCGGACGGAGAAAAGCCTGTACCGATGCTGGTGCCAGCCGCGCGCCGTTCTCAAACAGGCTAATCGCGCCGCCATTCTTCTGTGGGAGGCCCGCCCTCCGGCCGAACGTTCAGCCTCGGCGAGCCGATGGCCCGTTTCGGCACGAGGGCGCGCCTCCCACAATGTTGCCCGCAGCATTCAACACAAGGATTCCGAGAACCGTCATGTCCCAGATCAAAGCCTATCGTGCCGCCCTGCTCCACTGCCTAGCCGACCCCCGCGAAGTGGGTATCGAGGCGTCCCATGAGTATTTCGAAGACGGCCTGCTGGTGGTCGAAGACGGCAAGGTGGTCCGTAACGGCCACGCCGCCGACCTGCTGTCCACCCTGCCGGCCGGCACCGAGGTGATCGAATACAAGGATGCGCTGATCACCCCCGGCTTCATCGACACCCATATCCACTACCCGCAGACCGGCATGATCGCCTCCTATGGCGAACAGCTGCTGGACTGGCTCGACACCTACACTTTCCCCACCGAGCGCGCCTTCTCCGACAAGACCCATGCCGGCGAGGTCGCCCAGGTGTTCCTGCGCGAACTGCTGCGCAACGGCACCACCACCGCGCTGGTGTTCGGTAGCGTGCACAAGGAATCGGTGGATGCCTTCTTCGAGCAGGCGCACAAGCTCGACCTGCGGATGATCGCCGGCAAGGTGCTGATGGACCGCAATGCGCCGGACTACCTCACCGACACCGCCGAATCCGGCTACACCGACAGCAAGGAGCTGATCGAGCGCTGGCACGGCAAGGGCCGCCTGCATTACGCCGTCACCCCGCGTTTCGCGCCGACCAGCACGCCGGAGCAGCTGACGGCCGCCGGCAAGCTGTTCAAGGAATACCCGGACCTGTACATGCACACCCACCTGTCCGAGAACCGTCAGGAGATCGAATGGGTGCGCGAGCTGTTCCCCGAGCGCAAGGGCTACCTGGACGTCTACGACCATCACGGCCTGATCGGTGCACGCTCGGTATTCGCCCACGGCGTGCACCTGTGCGACGACGAATGCAAACGCCTGGGTGAAACCGGCTCGGCGGTTGCCTTCTGCCCGACGTCCAACCTGTTCCTGGGCAGCGGCCTGTTCGATCTGGAAAAAGTGGAAGGCTTCGGCGTCCGTGTAGGTCTGGGCACCGACGTTGGCGCCGGCACCAGCTTCTCCCAGCTGCAATCGCTGAATGAGGCCTACAAGGTGATGCAGCTGCAGGGCAAGAAGCTGGACCCATTCAAGTCGCTGTACCTGGCCACCCTGGGCGGCGCCCGGGCGCTCTACCTGGACGACCGCATCGGCAGCCTGCAGCCGGGCAAGGACGCGGATTTCGTGGTGCTGGACTACAAGGCCACGCCGCTGATCGAGTACCGCCTGAAGCAGGCATCCAGCCTGGAAGAACGTCTCTTCGCGCTGATGACCCTCGGCGACGACCGCGCCGTGAAGGAAACCTACGCCGCTGGCGTATCGGTGCACCGCAAGGCGTAACCAATCGTAGGGTGGAAAACCCGCGAAGCGGTTTTCCACCGGCCGTGCCCGGATACGCCCCGCACCTGCCTGACTGCAGAACCGCGTGGATAGCTTCGGCCATCCACCCTACTCAACGTTTTTTCGCAGCCTTTCCCGCCTTCCCCAGGATGTGCGAAAACACCGCGTGCAAATCATCCGAGGCGCTGTCTTCGTCGAGGTTGAGCTTGCTGTCGACATGATCCATGTGATGCATCATCAGGCTCACGGCCTTGTCGCTGTCGCGCGCGGCGATGGCGTCGATCAGCTGGTTGTGTTCGTCATAGGAGCAATGCGAGCGGTTGCCGCTTTCGTACTGGGCGATGATCAGCGAGGTCTGGGAGACCAAGCTGCGCTGGAAACTCACCAAGGGGGCGTTCTTGGCCATCTCGGCCAGTTTCAGGTGGAACTCGCCCGACAGGCGAATGCCAGCGCCCCGGTCGCCGCGGGCAAAGCAGGCCTGTTCGTCGATCACCATCTGCCGCAGTTCGGCGAGCTGTTCGTCGCTGGCGTGCTGCACCGCCAGCTCGGTGATCGCCCGCTCCACCAGGCGCCGTGCGAAGAATATCTGCCGAGCCTCCTCGACGCTCGGGCAGGCCACCACCGCGCCACGGTTGGGCCGTAACAACACCACCCCTTCATGAGCCAACCGCGACAGCGCACGCCGGATGATGGTGCGGCTCACTCCGAAGATTTCCCCCAGCGCTTCTTCGCTGAGTTTGGTGCCCGGCGCCAGGCGCTGCTCGAGAATCGCATCGAAGATATGGGCGTAGACGATGTCGTCCTGTGTCCCGGTACGCACCTTGCCGTTTCGGGTCGGCTTTTTCAGAGGCTGCAGCTGTTCGTTCATGATGGCTCGCATCGAGGTTTCGGCAGAGCGAACTTTACTTCGTTTCACCCTCCGACTGGAGTAGCCGTTGGTTATAGAAGCTGATTTTTTTCGTCGAGATTGTGCACAAAACGTGTCGCAAACCCTCAGCGACGCCGCTTTTGCCTTCGGTATTGCTCGCTCTGCGCCCACCCATGCGTCGCATTGACGCAGATAAAGATCGAGCGCGGGCAAAACATGGTTGCTTTTCTTGTATACAAAAGCATAATTCGCCCAAGGCCTTCCTGACCCTCAAGTCAACAACGAGACGGGATGCGCCTTGCATCACCTGCCTCGAGAGTCACCCGACTCTGGGTGAACGACAACAAGAACGATGAGGATTACCCCTTGGAAAGCACCAAGCAGGAACAGCAGCACGCCCTTGCCGTGCAGCCGCAAAACCCCGGGCTGCTCGATCGATTCTTCAAACTCAGCGAACACCGCACCAGCGTCAAAACGGAACTGCTCGCCGGCCTGACGACGTTCGTCACCATGGCCTACATCATCTTCGTCAACCCCAATATCATGGCCGAGGCCGGCATCGATCACGGTGCGGCATTCGTCGCGACCTGCGTCGGGGCCGCGCTGGGCTGCCTGCTCATGGGTCTTTACGCGAACTGGCCGGTGGGTCTCGCGCCGGGCATGGGCCTGAATGCCTTCTTCACCTACACGGTGGTCGGCGAGATGGGTTACAGCTGGGAAGTCGCGCTGGGCGCGGTGTTCCTCTCGGGTGTGCTGTTCATGATCATGAGCCTGTCACGGCTGCGCGAGTGGCTGCTCAACAGCATTCCGATGAGCCTGCGCTTCGCCATGGGTGCCGGGGTCGGGCTGTTCCTCGGGCTGATCGGCCTGAAGACCGCCGGCATCGTCGTCGACAACCCTGCCACGCTGCTGTCCATGGGTTCCTTCGCCGAACCCACCACCCTGCTGGCGGCGATCTGCTTCCTGATGATCACCGTGCTCAGCCATCGCAACGTGTTCGGCGCGATCCTGGTCAGCATGCTCGCCGTCACCGGCGTCGGCCTGGCCCTGGGGCTGGTGGAATACAACGGGCTGGTATCGATGCCGCCGAGCCTGGCGCCGACCTTCCTGGCAATGGACGTCGCTGGTGCCTTCAACGTGGCGATGGTCAGCGTCATCCTGGCGTTCCTGTTCGTCAACATGTTCGACACCGCCGGCACGCTGATGGGCGTCGCACACCGGGCGAACCTGGTGGACGAAGACGGCAAGATCCAGAACCTTTCCCGCGCGTTGAAAGCCGACAGTACCTCGAGTGTCGTCGGTGCCTTCGTCGGTTGCCCGCCGGTCACCAGCTACGTGGAGAGTGCCTCGGGCGTGGCCGCCGGTGGCCGCACCGGGCTCACCGCCATCACCGTCGGTCTGCTGTTCCTGGCCGCCATGTTCTTCGCCCCGCTGGCCGGCATGATTCCCGCCTACGCCACCGCCGGTGCGTTGATCTATGTCGCGATGCTGATGATGAGCGGCATGGCGCACATCGACTGGAAGGACCACACCGATACCATCCCGGCGATCGTTACCGTGGTGATGATGCCGCTGACCTTCTCCATCGCCAACGGCATCGCCCTGGGCTTCCTGACCTACGCGACGCTGAAGCTGCTGACCGGCCAGGGCAGCAAGGTTTCGGTAAGCCTCTACGTCCTGTGCATCGTGTTCATCGCCAAGTTCGCCTTCCTCTGATCAGGAAGCGCAGCCGGCAAACGAAGCCCCCGACGCCTTTGCGTTGGGGGCTTCGTTTTTGGAGGGGGAAACAGGCTCAATGCCTGTGGCCTTCAGCCGAATGATCATGACCGGGACACTCGGCAGTCCGTTGCAGGCTGCAATGTGGCCCGCCCTCCTCCGAGTTCCAGTCGATCGCGACGGTGGCATGCTCGATGCCGAACTGCTCCCGTAGCGCCTGCTCGACGAGCCTGACCACCGCCTTCGCTTCCTCGTCCAGGTGCGGGCGCACGTGCAGCGTGGCCATCGTCCGCCCGGAGGTGAGCTGCCACACATGCACATGGCTGACAGCCGCCAGGCCTGAAACGGAATCCAGCAGGCCGCGCGCCACCTTCTCCGGCGACGCCTCCTCGGGTGCGCCCTCCAGCAGGATATGCAGCGACTTGGCCAGCAGCTTCCAGGCGCTGCGCAGGATCAGCACCGCCACGACCACCGACAGGATGGGATCGATCGGCGTCCAGCCCGTGAAGTAGATGACGACCGCGGCGACGATGGCGCCGACCGAGCCCAGAAGATCGCCCATTACGTGCAGGATGGCGCCTTTCACATTGACGTGGTCGGTCTCGCCGCGGGTCATGATCCACAGCACCACCAGGTTCACCAGCAAGCCGAGCACGGCAACGATCATCATCGGCCCGGCCAGGATCACCGGGGGCGCAGACAGGCGCTGCCACGCTTCATAGACGATCCAGGCGACGATGCCGAACAGCGTCACGGCGTTCAGGAAACCGGCAATGACCTCGAAGCGCAGATAGCCGAAGGTGCGTTTGCTGTCGGCGGCGCGCCGGCCGAAGCGGAATGCGGCATAGGCCAGGGCCAGCGCTGCCGCATCGGTCAGCATGTGGCCCGCGTCGGCCAGCAGCGCCAGCGAACCGGACAGCACGCCGCCGACCGCCTCCACCACCATGAAGGTGAAGATCAGGAAGAAGGACAGAAGGACCTTGCGCTCGTTGGCGCTGGTCACGGTCGGCGTGTGGTCGTGGTCGTGGTCGTGGTCGTGGTGACCATGATGATGCGAGTGAGAACGGGACATCTGAGCCTCGGACGGTCGGTTGCACGTGCATCAACCATAACACATGAACACATATTCATATGTTTATTTCAAAAACTGCCCCTGCGTATCTCGAACTGGCGGCTGGCTACTCTTCGCCACGGTCCTCGACGATATGGCTGGCCATGTCCAGCAGCACCTGGCTCACATGGCTGTCGTCGACCTCGTAGAAGATATGCTTGGCATGGCGCACGCCCTTGACCAGGCGGGCGCCGCGGAGCAGCCGCAGATGGTGGCTGACCAGCGATTGCGAGAGCTCCAGGCTCTCGGCGATGTCGCCAACCGGAGACGAGCCCTGCATGCACCGCAACATGATCCTCAGGCGCGAGGGATCGCCCAGGAGGCGAAAGGTCTCGGCAAGGATGGTCACATCATTCTGTGACAGGGAAGCCAGGTCGACACTTTCACCATGGGCGTCACCCCGTTTGTTGGAAGACATATCTGGAAAGCCCTGCCCTTTCGCCGTTAAAGAACGCACAGTACTTGACCTTCCCACGATGGCAAGGCCTAGCTTGTCGCCATCTCGAATACAACCAATGGGAACGAACCATGAGCACGTCAAACACAAGTGATGTTCGTGCCACCACATCCATCAGTCTGCCCATCGAAGGCATGACCTGCGCCAGCTGTGTCGGCCGAGTCGAGGCGGCCCTGGCCCGGATCGAAGGCGTGGACAGTGTATCCGTCAACCTGGCCACCGAACGAGCGGACATTCGCCTGGCGGGTCCCGTCGATCGCTTGGCGCTGGTCCAGGCGGTCGAAAAGGTCGGCTACGACGTGCCCGCCAATACCGTCGAGCTGGCGATCGAGGGCATGACCTGCGCCTCCTGCGTGGACCGTGTCGAGCGGGCACTCAAGGCCGTGCCCGGCGTCGCGGAAGCTACGGTGAACCTGGCGACCGAACGGGCCAGGGTGCGTGGCGTGATAGCCGTGGAGGATCTGCTCGCCGCTGTCGGCAAGGTTGGCTACGAGGCCCGCGCTGTCGACAGCGCCGCGCAGGCCAGCGACGAGGATATGGAAAAGAAGGACGCCGAGCGAGCCGAACTCAAGCGTGACCTGATCCTGGCCACGCTGCTGGCATTGCCGGTGTTCGTGCTCGAAATGGGCTCGCACACGATTCCCGGCATGCACGAGTGGGTCATGGCGACCATCGGCCTTCAGCAGAGCTGGTATCTGCAGTTCGCGCTGACGCTGTTGGTACTGGTCATTCCCGGCCGGCGTTTCTATCAGAAGGGCTTCCCCGCCCTGATACGCCTGGCGCCGGACATGAACTCGCTGGTCGCCGTCGGTACCGCTGCCGCGTTCGGCTATTCGCTGGTCGCCACCTTCGCTCCCGGCCTGCTGCCAGCCGGTACGGTGAACGTCTACTACGAGGCGGCGGCCGTCATCGTCGCGCTGATCCTGCTGGGGCGCTTTCTCGAGGCCCGCGCCAAGGGGCGCACCTCCGAAGCCATCAAGCGCCTGGTCGGGCTGCAGGCCAAGGTGGCGCATGTCGTGCGCGAGGGCCGCACGGTGGACATTCCAATCACCGAGGTAGTCCTAGGCGACCTCGTTGAGGTACGCCCCGGCGAGCGGGTGCCGGTCGATGGCGAAGTGACCGAGGGCGGCAGCTTCGTCGACGAGTCGATGATCACCGGCGAGCCGATTCCTGTGGAGAAGCGCGCCGGTAGCACGCTGGTCGGCGGCACCGTCAACCAGAACGGCGCCCTGACGCTGCGCGCCACCGCCGTGGGCGGGCAGACCATGCTGGCGCAGATCATCCGGCTGGTCGAACAGGCCCAGGGCTCCAAGCTGCCGATCCAGGCCGTGGTGGACAAAGTGACGCTATGGTTCGTGCCCGCGGTCATGCTGGCGGCGGCGCTGACCTTCCTGGTCTGGCTGGTCTTCGGGCCTTCGCCGGCGCTGACCTTTGCCCTGGTCAATGCGGTAGCCGTGCTCATCATCGCCTGCCCCTGCGCCATGGGGCTGGCGACACCGACCTCGATCATGGTCGGCACCGGACGGGGCGCCGAGATGGGCGTGCTTTTCCGCAAAGGCGAGGCGCTGCAACTGCTCAAGGACGCCCAGGTGGTGGCCGTGGACAAGACCGGTACGCTGACCGAAGGCCGCCCGGTGCTGACCGACCTGGAGATCGCCGAAGGCTTCGACCGCGACGAGGTGCTGGCCAAGGTCGCCGCCGTGGAAGCGCGTTCGGAACATCCGATCGCCCGTGCCATCGTCGAGGCTGCCGAGCAGGCGGCTATCGAGCTGCCGCTGATGACCGATTTCGAGTCGGTCACCGGCATGGGTGTGCGTGCCAACGTGGATGGCGTGCGCGTCGAAGTCGGCGCTGACCGCTTCATGCGTGAACTGGGCCTGGATGTGGGCGGCTTCGCCGGGACCGCCGAACGCCTGGGCGGCGAAGGCAAGTCGCCGCTGTATGCCGCCATCGAGGGCCGGCTGGCCGCCATCGTCGCCGTCGCCGACCCGATCAAGCCCAGCACCCCGGCCGCCATCGCCGCGCTGCACCAGCTGGGCCTGAAGGTAGCGATGATCACCGGCGACAACGCCCACACGGCACAGGCCATCGCCAGGCAACTGGGCATCGATGAGGTCGTGGCCGAAGTGCTGCCCGAAGGCAAGGTGGAAGCGGTGCGCCGGTTGAAGGCGGCTCACGGCCAGATCGCCTTCGTCGGCGACGGCATCAACGACGCGCCGGCGCTGGCCGCAGCCGACGTGGGGCTGGCAATCGGCACCGGCACCGACGTGGCGGTGGAATCCGCCGACGTGGTGCTGATGTCCGGCAACCTGCAGGGGGTGCCCAACGCCATCGCGCTGTCCAAGGCCACCCTCGGCAATATCCGCCAGAATCTGTTCTGGGCCTTTGGCTACAACACGGCACTGATTCCACTGGCCGCAGGCGTGCTGTACCCGGCCTACGGGCTGCTGCTGTCGCCCATCTTCGCGGCAGGCGCGATGGCGTTGTCCAGTGTGTTCGTCCTGGGCAATGCGCTACGGCTGCGGCGTTTCCAGCCACCGTTGGCAGCGGATACCGGCCATTGAACGAGGAGGACCACCATGAACATCGGTGAAGCATCCAGGGCATCCCGGGTCTCGCCCAAGATGATCCGCTACTACGAGCAGATCGGTCTGACGCCACCGGCGCATCGGACCGACTCGGGCTATCGCGCCTATACCGAGGCCGACATCCATCGTCTGCACTTCATCCGCCGTGCCCGCGATCTCGGCTTCTCGGTGGCCGAGATCGGCAACCTGCTGGGTCTGTGGAATGACAAGTCGCGCCAGAGCGCGGACGTCAAGCGCCTGGCCCAGGAGCACATCGCCGAACTGGAGCGCCGCATGGAGAACATGCGACAGATGGCGGAAACGCTGAAAACCCTGGTCAGTTGCTGCGCGGGGGATGAACGACCGGATTGCCCGATCCTGGACGAGCTGCAGCAGCCGGACGATGCCCCTGCCGCCAGCGCGAAACGCACCGGTGCGGTGGCTCGTCGTACGCACGGCGGCAAGGCCACCGGCGCCGAATAGTTCGCCTCACGGGCTGCCAGGCAGATCGGCAGCCCGTGAGGATTTCTCATTGCTCGCGGGGCGGGAACCCTGCCTCGCGCAGTGCCGCGATGATCCGCTCCCTGGTTGCGGAAGTCTGCACCTCCACCAGGCGAGCCGCCGGATCGGCGACGACGCCGGCATCGGCGTCGACCGACTGGATCGCCCGGGTCACGGAGCGGACGCAGCCGCCGCAGGTCATGTTGTCGAGATGAAATTGCATGGAAAGCTCCTTCGTGTTGAGACGCCTGGCAGCTTGGACCTTGCCACCGCTGGAAGGTCAAGCGGCCACCGCGGCGACGAAAGAAGCCGCCTGTAGCCGCTCACAAGCACATGCAGACTGAAGGGCCAGGGCAGCGCGAGCGGCGTCAACACGACATCGCTACTGTCTGATAAGCGCGTCCCCTGCACTCATTTCCGCGTGCTTCTGCAATTACTGAGTTTTTCTCACAACCACATGAAGACAATCGGCCTTTATCGAAGAAAGCCTCGCTTCTAACCTAACCCACCAGAGAAACGGCGGGGCAGCCCAAGAGCCAGCAAGCCTTCAGCCACGCAGCCCCGCCCCCAGAAGCCAGGAGTTCGCCATGCCACAACTTCAAGTCAATGGTCAGGCCAGGGACCTCGACGTCCCCGACGACATGCCGCTGCTCTGGGCGCTGCGTGACGAGCTGGGCATGACCGGCACCAAGTTCGGCTGCGGCATGGCGCTGTGCGGCGCCTGCACGGTGCATGTGGATGGCACGCCGATCCGCGCCTGCATCACACCGGTCGCGGACGTGACCGGACGAACGATAACCACCATTGAAAGCATGCAAGCCGATCCAGTGGGCCAGGTGGTGCAGCAAGCCTGGATCGAGCAGAACGTCGCCCAGTGCGGCTATTGCCAGGCGGGGCAGATCATGTCGGCGGTAAGTCTGCTCAAGACCAGCCCCGCACCCACCGAACAGCAGATCGACGAGGCCATGAGCGGCAATATCTGCCGCTGCGGCACCTATCCGCGCATCCGTGCTGCCATCCATCAGGCAGCGGACCAGCTGGCGAAGGGAGACGCGCAATGACAGGCACCACCGAACTTTCCCGCCGCCGCTTCCTGAAGGGTAGCGTCGGCGTACTGCTGCTGGCGGTCACGGCCAAGGGCCTGGTCACCGCCGCCTGGGCGGCCGATCCATCCCCCGCTTTCGGCGCGGACAGCATGCCCGGCGGCACGGTGGACGATCCACTGGTGTTCGTCTCCATCGCAACGGACGGCACGGTCACCCTCGTGGCGCATCGCGCCGAGATGGGCACCGGCGTGCGCACCAGCCTGCCGATGGTGGTGGCCGACGAAATGGAAGCCCGCTGGGATCGCGTGAAGGTCGTGCAGGCCGAAGCCAACGAAACCCGCTACGGCAACCAGAACGTGGACGGCTCGCGCAGCATGCGGCATTTCCTGATGCCCATGCGGCGCGTGGGCGCCGCGGCCCGCCAGATGCTGGAGATGGCCGCCGCCGCGCGCTGGTCCGTGCCGCTGATGGAGGTCAAGGCCGTGCAGCACGAGGTCGTCCACCTGCCCAGCGGTCGCCGCCTGGGGTACGGCGAGCTGGCTGCGGACGCGGCCCGGCAGCCGGTGCCGAACGCCGACGCGCTCAAGCTCAAGGCGCGTGACGAGTTCCGCTACATCGGCAAGAGCCAGGTGCGGCCAGTCGACCTGGAAGCCATCGGCAGGGGCCAGGCCATCTATGGCATGGACATGCGCCTGCCCGGCATGGTCTACGCCGTGGTGGCGCGGCCCCCGGTGGTAGGCGGCAAGCTGCACCGGGTGGACAGCAGCAAGGCGCTTGCGATCCCTGGTGTGCTGAAAGTGGTTGAGATTCCCGCATTCCAGGACGCACCGGGTTTTCAGCCACTGGGGGGCGTGGCCGTGGTCGCACGCAATACCTGGGCTGCCATGCAGGGTCGCGCCGCGCTGCAGATCGAATGGGACGATGGCTCCAACGGCCGCTACGATTCGAAGGCCTATCGCAAGACCCTGGAGGCTGCCGCCCGCGCGCCCGGCAGGGTGATGCGCAATGCCGGCGATGCGGCGCGGGCCTGGGCCCGGGCGCCCGAAACCGAGCGCCTGGCTGCCGAGTACTATGTGCCGCACCTGGCGCATGCGTCGATGGAGCCGCCGGTCGCCACGGTGCGGATCAAGGGCGACGGCGCCGAGGTCTGGACCTCGATCCAGAACCCCGCCGCCGCCCAGGACGCGGTGGCTGCGCGGCTTGGACTCGAGCCCGAGAACATCACGGTCAACGTGCTGTTGCTCGGTGGCGGCTTTGGCCGCAAGTCCAAACCCGACTTCGTCGATGAGGCCGCCATCGTCGCCATGGCCATGCCGGAAGGCACGCCCGTCAAGCTGGTGTGGACGCGCGAAGATGACATCCACCACGACTACCTGCACACGGTCTCGGTCGAACGGCTGGAGGCGGTGATGGGCGAGGACGGGCAGGTGCAATCCTGGCTGCACCGCAGCGCCGCACCCACCATCGCCTCGCTGTTCACCGAAGGGGCCAAGGGGCAGCAGCTGTTCGAGTCGGCCATGTCGGCCATCAACATGCCCTACCGCATCGCCAACGTACGCGTGGAAACGGCCGAGGTTGCCGCCCATACGCGCATCGGCTGGTTCCGCTCGGTCGCCAACATCCCGCACGCCTTCGCGGCGCAATGCTTCATCGCCGAGCTGGCGCACCGCGCCGGCAAGGACCACAGGCAGTTCGCGCTCGACCTGATCGGACCGGCGCGCAGGATCGATCCCGGCACGCTGGCCGATACCTGGAACTACAGCGAATCGCCCGAGCGCTATCCCTATGACACGGGCCGCCTGCGCGGAGTGATCGAAGCCGCCTGCCAAGGCGCAGGCTGGGGACGCGAGTTGCCCGAGGGCCACGGCCTGGGCCTGGCCTTCTGCTACAGCTTCGTCAGCTACACGGCCAGCGTGGTGGAAGTGGCGGTGTATGCCGAGGGCGAGGTGCGCGTCGTGGCCGTGGACATGGCCCTGGATTGCGGTCCGCAGATCAACCCCGAACGCATCCGCGCGCAGATGGAGGGCGGCGCCATCATGGGCTTGAGCCTGGCCCTCGACAGTGAAATCACCTTCGAGAACGGCCGCGTGAAGCAGAGCAATTTCCACGACTACGAGGTGCTGCGCCACTCCGCCTCGCCGCGCCTGATCCGCACCCACCTGGTGAACGACGACCACGACCTGCCACCCGGTGGCGTGGGCGAGCCGCCGGTGCCTCCCGTGGCGCCGGCGCTGTGCAACGCCATCTTCGCCGCCACCGGCAAGCGCGTGCGCAGCCTGCCGGTGCGTAGGCTCGCGTGACCATGGCGCAACCGGAGCAGCCCACCGTCATCGTTCTGGCTGCCGGCCAGGGGACGCGTTTTCGCCAGTCAGGTGGCGTGATGCACAAGCTCGACGCACCGCTGGGCGGCGTGCCGGTATTGCAGCGGGTGCTGAATGCCGTAGCGGCTTCCGGGCTGCCCTGCCATGTGGTGCGGCCGGCAAGCGGCGTAACGGCGGTTTCCGATGGCATGGGCGACTCCATCGCCCGGGGCGTGGCCGCCACGGCAGGCGCAACAGGCTGGCTCATCCTGCCCGGGGATCTGGCACTGGTCACCTCGGACAGCCTGCTCCGGGTCGCCCAGGGCCTGGCCGGCCACCCGGTGGTGCAACCTTTCTGGAACGGTCGACGGGGTCACCCGGTAGCCTTTGGCGCCGAATGTTTCGCGGCATTGACTGGGTTATGCGGCGATATGGGCGCGGCTGCTGTCGTACAGGAATACCGCCGGAACGGCCAGCTGCTGGAGCTTCAGGTGGACGATCCCGGCATCGTGACGGACATCGACACCCTGGAAGACCTGGCATCGGCCGAAGCCTGGCTCGGCACCCCGAAATAAGACAGGAAACCGCACCATGGAAAGCATTGATGTACGGGTACTGCGCACCGCGCGCGACTGGCATGCAGCGGGGCACCGGCTGCTGCTGATCACGGTGGTGAAGACCTGGGGTTCATCGCCTCGGCCCGTCGGTTCCATGATGGCGCTGCGCGAAGATGGCCGCTGCGTGGGTTCCGTCTCCGGAGGTTGCATCGAGGACGACCTGGTGCATCGCTACACCTGCGCTTATGGGGACGGCGCCATGGCGCAAACCACACCCGCGCTGGTGCGCTACGGCGTCACGGCGGATGAGGCGCACCGCTTCGGTCTGCCCTGCGGCGGCACCTTGGAACTGCTGCTGGAATTCCAGCCGGATCTCGCGGCGCTGGAGACGCTGGTGCAGCGGCTGGAGTCCGGGCAACTGATGCAGCGCACGGTCGATTGCATCACCGGCGCGGTGACTCTGGCGCCTGCCCCGGCGCCCGAGGCGCTGCGGTTCGATGGCGCCAGGCTGACCAGCACCCTGGGCCCGCAGTACCGGATGCTGCTCATCGGTGCCGGCGCGCTCGCCGAATACCTGGCCACCATGGCGCTGTTCAACGACTTCGCGGTGACGGTCTGCGACCCGCGCCTCGAACACCTGGGCACCTGGTCCGTGCCGGATGTACGGATCACCCGGGAAATGCCGGATGACGCCGTGCGCACCCTGAACCCTGACACGCGCACCTGCATCGTCGCCCTCAGCCACGACCCCAAACTCGACGACCTGGCCCTGCTGGAAGCGCTGCACAGCCCCGCTTTCTATGTCGGCGCCATCGGCTCGCGCCGCAATACCATCAGCCGGCGACAGCGACTGATGGAGCATTTCGACGAAACCGAGGAGTCGCTTGCGCGCCTGCACGCGCCGGTCGGCATCTACATCGGCAGCAAGACGCCGGCCGAGATCGCGGTGAGCGTGATGGCCGAGATCCTCGCCGTGAAGAATGGCGTGGCGCTGCCGCGCACGTTCTCCGTGACGCAAGCCAAGGCCCGGCTCGAGATGCAGGGCTCATAGCAGATCCTGCACCGGCCTCTTCGCTTTTCATTCCTGGCGAATGGCTGTGTCGCCCCGTCAACGTCCAGACCCTAACCACGATACCTAAGCGCTTCGACGAACGCCGAGAAAGCGGGGGAAGCCTGCCGCCTATTCGGGTAGTACAGGTGAAAGCCCGAAAAATAGGGGCACCAGTCACTCAGAATCATTTCAAGCCGGCCATCGGCCAGGTAGGGTCTGGCCGTGTCTTCGGTGACATAGGCCAGGCCGATACCGTCCACGGCGGCATTGATCACGTGAGGCATGCTGTTGAAGACGAGTTGGCCCTCGACCTTCACGGTAACCTCCTGGCCATCCTTCTCGAACTCCCAGGCGTAGATGGCGCCGGAGGGTCTGTGCCGGATGTTGACGCACGCATGCCGGGTCAGGTCATAAGGCGTTTCCGGCAGTGGGTTCCGCTCCAGGTATTCAGGCGCGCCCACCACGACCAACCGCCAGTCCGGCCCGATGCGCGTCGCGATCATGTCCTGGCTGATCGCTTCACCCAGGCGAATGCCGGCATCGAAGCGCTCCTCGACCACATTGGTGAATCCATAGTCGACGTAGAACTCCAGCGTTATGTCGGGATACTCCCTGAGAAAGCCTGCCAGCATGGGCCTCACGGACATTTCGATGGAGTCGTCCGTGCACGTGATGCGAATGGTCCCCGCGGGCTTGTCGCGTAGCTCCCCAAGCGCTTCGACCTCGGCGGCGAGCTGATCGAAAAGCGGTGCGATCGAGCGCAGCAGCCGTTCCCCCGCCTCCGTGGTGGACACATTGCGTGTCGTGCGCGCCAGCAGCCGCACGCCCAGCCGCTCCTCGAGCGCCCTCATCGTATGGCTCAAGGCGGAGGGCGTAATGCCCAGCCTCGCCGCCGCCTTGGTGAAGCTCCGGTCCTGTGCCACCGCCACGAAAGCCTGCAGATCGTTGACTTTGCTCTGAGCCATTACTGAGGTTTTCTCATAAGTACATGAAGATTAGTCCTACTAATGGAATTGCGATGGCTCCGTCAAGATAGATCGCCATTCACGACGGCCAGCGCGTGGTTCTGATTCCGATCTGGCTTCGTTTCACCCAAGTACCTGGCATGAGCACTCATGAGCGTTGAAGTTTCCGACAACCCCCTCGTCTCCACCCCCGACCACCAGCAGGCACAGGAGCAACCCGCGTACTGGAGCGGGGTTTTCGCGATGACGCTGTGCGTCTTTGCGCTGATCGCTTCGGAATTCATGCCCGTCAGCCTGCTGACCCCCATCGCGGGAGCCCTGCAGGTCAGCGAGGGGTTGGCGGGTTATGGCATCGCCATCTCCGGCGCCTTTGCGGTACTGACCAGCCTGTCCATCTCCACGATCGCGGGCTCATTGAACCGCAAGACGCTGCTGCTGTTGTTGACCGGCTTGATGGGTGTCTCTGGCCTGATCGTCGGGCTCGCGCCCAACTATGTGGTCTACATGATCGGCCGCGCACTGATCGGCGTGGTGGTGGGCGGCTTCTGGTCCATGTCGGCGGCCGTGGCGATGCGCTTGGTGCCAACCCCTAGCGTGCCCAAGGCGCTGGCCATCTTCAACGGCGGCAACGCGCTGGCGACCGTGGTGGCCGCACCCTTGGGAAGCTATCTCGGCGGCGTCATCGGCTGGCGTGGCGCTTTTTTCTGTCTGGTGCCGGTGACCCTGATCGCCCTGGTCTGGCAATGGATCAGCCTGCCGTCGATGAAGGCCGCCCCGCGCGTAGCGGGTTCGGGCAATGTCTTCAGGCTGTTCAGAAGCCGCCTGGTGACGCTCGGCATGCTGGCGGTCGGCGCCTTCTTCATGGGCCAGTTCGTGCTGTTCACCTACCTGCGCCCCTTTCTGGAGACCGTCACTCAGGTGGACGTTTCCACGTTGTCGATGATCCTGCTGGTGGTCGGCATCGCAGGCTTCGTCGGCACCACCCTGATCGGCAGCCTCCTGAGGCTGGGTCTGTATCGCACGCTGGTGATCATCCCGCTGCTGATGACGGCCATCGCGCTGGCGCTGATCGCCTTTGGCAGCAACCTGGCGATGGTTTTCTTGCTGCTGGGGCTGTGGGGTCTGGTGGCAACGGCGGCTCCCGTGGGGTGGTGGTCCTGGCTGGCCAGGTCAATGCCCAGGGATGCCGAAGCCGGCGGCGGCCTGATGGTGGCGGTGATTCAGCTGTCCATCGCCCTGGGCTCGACCATTGGCGGCATGCTCTTCGATACGAGTGGCTATCGAACCACCTTCATCGCCAGCGGATCCGTGCTGTTGATCGCGGCCGCCTTGACCTTCCTGACCTCGCGGGCGCAATCGTCACGCGTCGCTTGAGGATGTGGACAGATGCCGGAAGCATCCGACGAGACCCTGGCCTGAGCCTGGCGTGCGCTTGAACACTGCCGTGGGCGATCCCTGATAAAAAACACCCGCCTCGAGGGCGGGTGGCCGGCTCACGAGTGGAGCCAGCAGCGCATGGTCCGGTAGCCGTCAGCTGCCTCTATAGGTCGAGTAGCTGTACGGCGAAATCAGCAAGGGCACGTGGTAATGGTCCTGTTCGGCGCTGATGCCGAAGCGCAGCACCACCACGTCGAGGAAGGCAGGTTCGGCAAGCTGTACGCCACGCGCGCGGTAGTAATCGCCTGCACTGAACTGCAGCTGGTAAACGCCGGAGCGGTACTCGTCGCCTTCCAGCAGGGGCGCATCGCAGCGGCCGTCGGCATTGGTCTGCCGGCTGGCGACCAGCTCCAGGCCAGCGCCCTCGACGCGATAAAGCTCGATCTTGATGTCGCTGCCCGGACAGCCGTGGGCGGCGTCCAGCACGTGAGTAGTCAAACGTCCCATAGATTTCCGGCGCTGCAGCGGAGCCGCTCTGCAGGCGCCTGCCTCCTCTTGTCGATGTTGTGGGTCTGTCGGGAGCATAGCATGCGCACCGCCACATAAAAGACAGTTTCAACAAAAATTGTACACAACTTATTGCACGACCTTTTCCCGCGTTGCGCCTTTGCTGCGAGGCCGCTTATCCGCACGCCCGTTCCGACAACACGGAGGGCGCGACCATCGACGAAAAGCCGCCCATCATTTTTTCGCGGGCTTTTGATTTACAAACCGCAAAAGCTTTTGTATACAATTACTGCCATAGGGTCGCATCGCCATCCAGCCAACGGCGACCTCGCACTTCACTAAGGAAAAAACAATAAATGAGCGCCGACTATTCTCGTGACCTCATCGGCTATGCCGGCAATCCACCCCATCCGCACTGGCCCGGTAATGCACGCATCGCGCTGTCGTTCGTACTGAATTACGAAGAAGGCGGCGAGCGCTGCATCCTGCACGGCGACCGCGAATCCGAAGCCTTTCTCTCCGAAATGGTCGCCGCGCAGCCGCTGCAGGGCGTGCGCCACATGAGCATGGAATCGCTTTACGAATACGGCAGCCGCGCCGGCGTCTGGCGTCTGCTCAAGCTGTTCAAGAAGCACGACATTCCGCTGACAATCTTCGCCGTCGCGATGGCCGCACAACGCCATCCGCAGGTGATCAAGGCGATGGTCGCCGATGGCCACGAGATCTGCAGCCACGGCTACCGCTGGATCGACTACCAGTACATGGATGAAGAGCAGGAGCGCGAGCACATGCTCGAGGCCATCCGCATCCTCACCGAACTCACCGGCGAGCGCCCGCTGGGCTGGTACACCGGCCGCACCGGGCCGAACACGCGCAGGCTGGTGCGCGAGGAAGGTGGCTTCCTCTACGACTGCGACACCTACGACGACGACCTGCCCTACTGGGACCCGGCCAGCACGCCGGAGCAGCCGCACCTGGTGATCCCCTACACCCTGGACACCAACGACATGCGCTTCACCCAGGTCCAGGGCTTCAACAGCGGCGACGACTTCTACACCTACCTCAAGGACGCCTTCGACGTGCTCTATGCCGAGGGCGCCGAGGCGCCGAAGATGCTCACCATCGGCATGCATTGCCGGCTGCTGGGCCGTCCCGCCCGCATGGCCGCGCTGCAGCGCTTCATCGAATACGTGCAGGGCTTTGATCAGGTCTGGTTCGCCCGCCGCGTCGATATCGCCCGCCACTGGCACGCCACCCACCCGTTCACCCAGGAGAGCGCGAAATGAGCCGCTTCCAGACGATCAAGCCGTCCAGCCTCGACCGCGACGCCTTCGTTGCCACCTTCGCCGACATCTACGAGCACTCGCCCTGGGTCGCCGAACAGGCCTATGACCAGGGCGTCGACGAAAGCCTCGACGACATCGAGACGCTCCATCGGCGCATGTCCGAGATTCTGCTGAACGCCCCGCGCGAAACCCAGCTGGCACTGATCAACGCCCACCCGGACCTCGCCGGCAAGGCCGCCGTACGCGGCGAGCTGACCGCCTCCAGCACCTCGGAACAGGCCGGCGCCGGCATCCATGAGTGCACCGCCGAGGAGTTCGCCCGTTTCACCGAACTCAACGCGGCCTACAAGGAAAGGTTCGGTTTCATCTTCATCATGGCGGTCAAGGGCAGCAATCGGCACCAGATCCTCGCCGCGTTCAAGGAGCGCCTGAACAACACCCCCGAGCAGGAATTCGCCCGTGCCGTGAGCGAGATCAACAAGATCGCCCTGTTCCGCCTGCAGGCGATGTAAGCCTGCCTTCGAATAACGATAGTGAGACCCCAGCCATGCGCACACTCAAGATAGAGCCGTTGACCAAGGAAGCCTTCGCCCCGTTCGGTGATGTGATCGAGACCGAAGGCAGTGAGTTCTTCATGATCAACAACGGTTCCACCCGCCGCTACCACAAGCTGGCGACGGTCGAGACCGCGCAGCCTGAAGACCAGGCGATCATCAGCATTTTCGCGGCCGATGCCCTGGAAATGCCGCGCGCCATTCAGATGCTGGAACGTCATCCGCTGGGCAGCCAGGCTTTCATCCCGCTGCTCGGCAACCCCTTTCTGGTCGTGGTCGCGCCCGCTGGCGATGCACCTGTACCAGGTAGTGTCCGTGCCTTCCGCAGCAACGGCAGGCAGGGCGTCAATTACCACCGCGGCGTCTGGCACCACCCGGTGCTGACGATCGAAAAGCGGGATGAATTCCTGGTGGTCGATCGCAGCGGTTCTGGCAACAACTGCGACGAGCATTTCTTCAGCGAGGATGAGCTGTTCCTCGACCCCCACCGGGACTCGGAGTGAGCGCCGCACTGGCCGCTCGCGACGAGTCGAATAACAAGAAACAACGGTCGGTTCGCCGGCCGCGCAAGAGGTAAATAATCGTGGACGCACATCTCACCGAATGGCTGAACCTGGGTATTCGCTGGATTCACATGATCGTCGGCATCGCCTGGATCGGTGCCTCGTTCTACTTCGTCTGGCTGGAAAACAACCTCAACCGCTCCAACCCCCGAGAAGGCCTGTCCGGCGATCTCTGGGCGATTCACGGCGGCGGCATCTACCACCTGGAAAAATACAAGCTGGCCCCGCCGCAGATGCCGGAGAACCTGCACTGGTTCAAATGGGAGGCCTATACCACCTGGCTATCGGGCGTCGCCCTGCTGATGGTGGTCTACTACCTCAACCCCAGCCTCTACCTGGTCCTGCCAGGCAGCGACCTCTCCCCCGCCGCTGCAGTCGCCATCGGCTTCGGTTCGCTGATCGTCGGCTGGTTCGTCTATGACCTGCTCTGCGATTCGCCGCTGGGCAAGACGCCGGCACTCCTCGGCCTGGTCCTGTTCGTGCTGGTGATCGCCGCCTGCTGGGGCTACTCGCAGATCTTCAGCGGTCGCGCCGCCTACATCCATACCGGTGCGCTGATCGGCACCATCATGGTCGGCAACGTGTTCCGCATCATCATGCCGGCCCAACGTGCGCTGGTTAAGGCGATCGAAGAAAGCCGCACCCCGGACCCGATACTGCCGGCCAAGGGCCTGCTGCGTTCGCGCCACAACAACTATTTCACCCTGCCGGTGCTGTTCATCATGATCAGCAACCACTTCCCGAGCACCTACGGCAGCCAGTACAACTGGCTGATCCTGGCCGCACTCGGCGCGCTGTCGGTACTGGTACGCCACTACTTCAACACCCGCCACGACAGCAACCGCTTCGCCTGGGCCCTGCCGGCGGCCGCGGTCGGCATGATCTGCCTGGCCTTCGTGCTCTCCCCCAACCGCCAGCCCGTCCCGCAGAACCTGGCCCCGACCACGCCGGAACAGGCCAGCGTCGGTGAGCAGCAAGAAGGCACGGCCACTCACAGCGCGTTCAACAAGGTCAGCAGTGTCATCGAGGAACGCTGCACGGTATGCCACTCGGCGAAGCCCACCAGCCCGCTGTTCAGCGCGGCACCGGCCGGAGTGATGTTCGATACGCCCGAACAGATCCAGCAGATGGCCGCCAAGATCCATGCGCAGACCGTTGCCAGCCAGATCATGCCGCTGGGCAACATCACCCAGATGACCCAGGAAGAGCGTGACCTGCTGGCCAGCTGGATCGAACAGGGAGCACAAATCAACTGAAACAGAGCCGCGCTCATCCGAGCGCGGCTTTTTTGTAGTGCGCATACAAAAGCACTACATACATTGTTATGATCACCTCGCCACAGGATGTGGCAACTCTGTGCACAACAATTAATACAGTTCTTCCGATCATGCGCGCGGGCCACACACGCGCATCGATCACAGCGACTGATAAAACAAAAAGCGCCCGAGGTGTCTCGATGACCGAAACAACGGCCAAGCCGGTGACGGCTGCGTCCCCCTCCGAGCAGCGATTGCCCTTGCTGCAAATGATCCTCGTAAGTTTCCAGCACGTGCTGCTGATGTACGGCGGCGCCGTTGCCGTACCGCTGATCGTCGGCCAGGCGGCCGGCCTGTCCCGCGAGGAAATCGCCTTTCTGATCAACGCCGACCTGCTGGTCGCCGGCATCGCCACCCTGGTGCAGTCCCTGGGCCTCGGCCCGGTGGGCATCCGCATGCCGGTGATGATGGGCGCCAGTTTCGCCGCAGTCAGCAGCATGGTGGTGATGGCCGGCATGCCGGGTGTCGGCATGACCGGCATCTTCGGTGCAACCATTGCCGCCGGCTTCTTCGGCCTGCTGATCGCGCCCTTCGTCTGCAAGATCGTGCGGTTCTTTCCACCACTGGTCACCGGCACGGTGATCACCGCGATCGGCCTGTCGCTGTTTCCTGTGGCGGTGAACTGGGCCGGCGGCGGTAGCGGCACGAGCCAGTTCGGCGCCCTGCCCTATCTGGGTGTGGCTGCCGTGGTGCTGACGGTGATCCTGCTGATCAACCAGTTCCTGCGCGGCTTCTGGGTCAACGTCTCGGTGCTGATCGGCATGGCCCTGGGCTACGTACTGGCCGGCAGCCTGGGAATGGTCGACCTCTCGGGCATGGCTTCGGCGCCCAGCTTCCAGGTCGTGGAGCCGAACCACTTCGGCACCCCGCAGTTCCTCCTCGCGCCCATCCTGTCGATGTGCCTGGTGGTGGTGATCATCTTCGTCGAATCCGCAGGGATGTTTCTCGCGCTGGGGAAGATCACCGGCCAGGAAATCGACCAGAAGCAACTGCGCCGCGGCTTGCTCTGCGACGCTGGCGCGACCTTCTTCGCCGGCTTCATGAACACCTTCACCCATTCGTCGTTTGCGCAGAACATCGGCCTGGTGCAGATGACCGGCGTGCGCAGCCGCTTCGTGACCGCGATTGCCGGCCTGTTTCTGATCAGCCTGAGCCTGCTGCCCAAGGCGGCCTTCCTGGTGGCCTCGATTCCCGCCGCAGTGCTGGGTGGTGCCGGCATCGCGATGTTCGGCATGGTGGCGGCCACGGGTATCAAACTGCTGCAGGAAGCCGACATCGGTGACCGCCGCAACCAGTTGCTGGTGGCTGTCAGCATCGGCCTGGGGATGGTGCCGGTGATTCGTCCCGAGTTCTTCGCCCAGCTGCCTCACTGGATGGAGCCCATCACGCACAGCGGCATCGCCGTGGCCACCATCAGCGCCGTGCTGTTGAACCTGCTGTTCAACGTCCTGGGCGGTGCCGAACGCGTCGCGACGACGGGCGCCCTGCAGCACTGACCTCTCCATCGACTCGCCGCGTAGCCCACCATCGGGCTGCCGGCGAGACTCTTCCCGCAAAAAAATTGTGCACAATTGATTAAATAATTGTGTAGCAACATGTCCACAAATTGCTATATTCAGGTTATCTGACCGTCTGGACAACATCTCCGACGGAGAAGCCGTGCAAGGCTCGAAGCCAAGACCGAACAATAAATAACAGGCAGGCTGAACCATGTCCGCAAGCGAATCCAGGAGTCTCGCGGCTCCTCGCCAAGTGCCGGCCGAACTGCACGATGAACCTTCATCGTCCGTGCACCACACCTCCCTGCCTACCGTTGCCAGCGAACCGCATCGTCCTGCGCCGATCTCGAGCCTTGCCTCGTTGCGCCTCGTTTCCGCCGCCCGAGGCGGCCACTCCATTCGCCACTCCGGTCGAACCCGGCACCTCTTACCGCGGTGCGTGACGGCGCGGTGAAACCTCCGTCACACCACAATAAAAACTCAAGGGTATCCAGATGAACGTCAAACTCGCTCCGCTCTCCCTCGCCCTGGCCGGCAGCCTGCTCGCCGCGCCAGCCTTCGCCGAGATGCACTGGCAGAACAACAGCCTGACCTATCTCTACGGCAAGAACTTCTCGGTCGACTCGGGCGAGGATGGCCGCGAAGCCGCCATCCAGCAGACCATCACCTTCGAGCACGCCAGCGGCTGGAGCTGGGGCGACATGTTCCTGTTCGTCGACCACAAGTGGTTCAACGGCCACTCAGGCAAGGACGGACGCACCTACTACGGCGAGTTCAGCCCACGCCTGTCGCTGGGCAAGGTCACCGGGAAAGACCTGTCCTTCGGCCCGATCAAGGACGTGCTGATCTCGACCACCTACGAGCGCGGCGAAAGCCAGGCCGATGGCACCCCGAACCAGGTCTACCTGCTCGGCCCGGCCGTGGATCTGGCAGTACCGGGCTTCGACCGCTTCGCCGTCAACACCTACTACCGCAAACCCGACGGTGCCACCGGCAAGCCCGGCGGCCAGTGGCAGATCACCCCGACCTGGGCCATGACCATTCCGGTGGGCAAGTCCGACATTCTCTTCGACGGCTACATCGACTGGGTGGTCAACGACAAGAAAAGCGGCGGTACCGAGCTGAAGAAGAACTTCCACTTCAACCCGCAGGTGAAGTACGACCTGGGCAAGGCCCTGAACCAGAAGGCCGGCATGCTCTACGTCGGTATCGAATACGATTACTGGACCAACAAGTACGGCATCGAGGACAGCGGCGCCTTCAACACCGACAACAACGTGGTCAACTTCATCGTCAAGGCGCATTACTTCTGAGCTCACCTCGCCAGAAGGCGAGAAAAGCAACCCGGCAAGCGAATGCCAGTCAGCCCAGCTGACTGGCATTTTTTATTTGTCAGGCTGGTGTGGCTGGCCCCGCTTTTCGTGGGAGCGAACTTGTTCGCGAGCTTTTAGCGGCGCACAAAGCAACAGCTTCGCGCGGAGGGCAGCGCTCCCACGAAAGCAACGCAGCTCCATGGGAGCCGCGCCCTCGCGGCGAATGCGGGCGGGGCCTGCCAGCAGGATCAAATGCGCGCGGCCAAGGTCCCTCTCACTGAGGCCGCGCGGGTGCTCGGCCTCAGTGGGCATCAGAGGTTTCTACAACCGGAAACTGCCCATCTGCCGGCTCAGATCATCGGCCAGACGACTCAGCGCCTGGCAGCTTTCCAGACATTCCTGCACTTCGCTCGCCGTGGCCTGGGCCAGGTCGGCGATGCCCTGGACGTTGTGGGTGATCTCCTCGGTGACGCTGCTCTGCTCCTCGGTCGCCGCGGCGACCTGGGTGTTCATGTCGCTGATCGCCTCGATCTGCCCGGTAATGGTCGCCAGGGATTCCCCGGTACGCTGGCTGGCCTGCACGCCGGTGCCCGTCGCCGCCTGGCCGGCATGCATCGAGCTGACCGCGTTCTCGGCACCATTCTTGAGGCCCTGAATCATCTGCTGGATCTCGTCGGTCGAGGCCTGGGTCCGGCTGGCCAGGGTTCGCACCTCATCGGCGACCACCGCAAAGCCACGCCCCATTTCACCGGCCCGCGCCGCCTCGATGGCGGCGTTGAGCGCCAGCAGGTTGGTCTGTTCGGAAATGCTGCGGATCACCGCCAGCACCTTGTCGATGGAGGCGACCTGCTGCGCGAGATCGGTCACCGCATCCGCCGCCTGGCCGATGTCGCCGGACATCCGCTCGATATGGGCGATGGACTCGCCCACCACCGTGCGCGCCTGCATGGCCTCGCTGCGCGCACCTTGCGACGCCTGCGCCGCGTTGCTGGCGTTGCGCGCGATCTCCTGCACGGTCAGCCCCATTTCATGCACGGCCGTGGCGACCATATCGGTCATCTCGTGCTGGCGCCCGGCACGCCCGGCGGTATTGTCCACCACATGTGACACCTGCCCCACCGCCGTGCGCAGTTGCTCGCTGGTTTTCAGCACATCGCCGATCAGGCTGCGCAGGCTGCCGATGAAGCGGTTGAAGCCACGCGCCAGGTCGCCCAGCTCGTCGGCCCGGCTTTCGTCCAGCCGCCGCGTCAGATCGCCGCCGCCACCGCCAATCTCGACCAGGGCGCTGGTGACCTGGCGGATGGGTTTGACCAACCCGCGCGCCAGCAGCACCACCAGGAAGAGAAAGAACAACGCGATGCCCAAGCCGATCAGGCTGGTGGTCCACATGGTTCGCTCGGCTTCGCCGAAGATCTGGGCTTCCGGCACTTCGCTGACGAGAATCCAGCCGAGGCTCTCCAGTGGCTGCGCCAGCGCCAGGAAGGCTTCACCATCGCGCTCGAAACGTACCGTTTGCCTCTCGCCGCCCAGCAAGCGTCCGGCCGCCTCGCCGCCCATGAGCTGGGCGAGCTCGGCGCTGTCGTTGTATTCGCTCTTCGGGTGGACCTTGACGCTCCCGTCCGCACCGACGAGATAGACCTCGCCGCGTTCACCGAAGCGAAACCCGCTGACCAGCTCGGACATGTGCCGCAGGCTGTAGCCCAGCCCCACGACACCCAGCTTCCGACCGTCGACGCTGATGCGCTGATTGATGAACATCGTGAGCTGTCGCGTGGCCTTGTCGGTGTCGATTTCGACACGCCTGTCCAGATTGCCGTCGATCAGGCTGTAGAACCAGCCTTCGCTCGGATTACCGCGATCCAGCTTCCGCGTGAGCCCGGTTTCCGTGTAGTAATGACCGCTTTCGAGCACGGCGATGGACGTCGTCAACGCGTCCTGCTGCTTCTTTACCCCGTCGAGATAGCGACTCATCGCGGCCGCCTGCTGGTCGTTCTCGCCATCGAGCAGCCAATCCTGCACCAGGGTATTGCCGGCGATACCGGCGGCGGCCGTGATCGGCGCCGCCAGCGTGCGTTCGATGTCATTGCGGATGGCCGTGACATTGGCTGGCAGCGCTTCACCGATCAGGTAGCGCTCAGCCAGCCGATTGACTGCCGAGGAATACACCAGGATGACGATCAGTATGCTGGTCAACAGGGCCGCGCCCATGCTGACCATCAGCTGCCATTGGATACTGCGTTGCATGAAGCGCATGGCAAATTCCTCGTTCTTGTAAACCTTGCAGGCAAGATTGTGTACAACAAATAAACACCGACGTCTTACTGCTATCGGCACCGAACTCCCGTCCCTTGAGGCCATTCATCCAATCGATTTCCTCGCAAGGCCCTCGGCTGCCGAGCCATGCCTTGCTGCCGTTGGCGCACGCAGCGGCCAGCGGCTGGGCTGCGAAATAAGCTGTCGCCGCGCTCTGCCGTTGCCTCTGCCGTCTCTGGCCGGTATCTTGTATACAATCTGAATCACACAAATGGCGCCAAGGACATTCGTCCCGGTCCAGCTGCCTGTCGCCTCCTCACCCGGCCTGCGTTGCCCGCAGTCCTCACGCTCATCTACGGAGAAGTTCATGCCCACGGTTGCCTGGTGGTTGCTCGCATTACCCTTGATTGCCGGAGCAATGCTGCCGCTGCAAGCCGGGATGAACGGCGAAGTCGCGCGTCACCTGTCCAGCGTGATGAATGCCGCGCTGGTGTCCTTCGCGGTGGGCACCCTGGCCCTGTTCTGCATCGTGCTGGCCCAGCGCGACCTGCCGGGTCTGCAGAGCCTGCGCGGCATCACCTGGTGGCACTGGGGCAGCGGCCTGCTCGGGGTTTTCCTCATCGCCACCGCGGCGTTCGCAGCGCCACGGGTAGGCGCCTCGCTGTTCATGGCGTTGCTGCTGGCCGGTCAGTTGCTGATGGCACTGCTGCTCGATCACTTCGGCTGGGCCGGCTATCGTCAGGCGTCGATCAGCCTCGGCAAGGTCGGCGGCATCGTGCTGATCTTCGCTGGCGTCTGGCTGATTCGGCGCGGCTGAGCAGAGCTCGGCGATCAGCCACCTACCGCATTCCTGGCCTTCTGCCGCTCCAGGAAGTCCACCTTCCATTGCTCCATGCCGATATATTCCGAGTCGAGGTTGACCTCCACCTGGTGCCTGGCCTTGAGCGCGGCGACGTCTTCGCGACGTTCGTCGAGAAAGCGGTCGAAGCGCCGGATCAGCTCCGGATGCCGCACGCTGGAGAGATGGTAGGTACCCCGGGTGTGCGGCAGCTTCGGGTCGAAGACCAGCGCACCGGGTTTGGTACGGACGTTGTTCAGATAGTGCATCGCTACCACGATGTTGTAGTAGGCCCCATCGGTGTCCTTGAGCATCGCCTGGCGGATCATCCGCGGCAGGTCGCTGCTGCCGACGAGCAACACCTGATCGGTATCGATCCGTGCCTCGTAACCCTTGGGCGTCCAGCCATCGACCACCGCCAGCCGTTTCAGCTGTTCGACACCCAGACCCACGCGCCGCGGCGCGACCATGACGCCGTCGACATAGGCCACCGCCGCCTGGCTGTAATGCAAGCCATGGCCGCTCTTGTCGGAGATGGACCAGGAGGGGTTGTCCGGGTACTTGAAGTCGACACTCCCGTCGAGCAGCGCCGGCAGCAGCTCGTCGACCGGCAATGGCCGATAGATCAGCCGCACGCCGCTTTCTTCGGCGAAGGCATCGAGCAGTTCACGCGCGAAGCCCTGATACTGGCCCTGGGCGTCCAGGCTGTAGTGCGGCATGAATCGAGCGTCTTCGACGCCGACCACATAGGTCGACTCGGCGACCGCATGGGCAGCGAAGATGAGCGCTGCAGCGGCGAGCATGTGCTTCATGGTGACTCCTTGTTGACGCATTGTTCTTGTTGTGGGGCCCCGCACGGCGAGACAAAGCACGATTGCCTCCGCCATGGCCTGATCGGCTGCAGTCGCCGGTAACCGGGCGCGCCGACAGACAAGGCCGCGAAAACAGTATCAGAACGCCACATAAATTGTATACAAACAAGCACACAATCTATTGATCGAGCAGCTTTCATAGCTTGGCTTGAGAGAAGTCGGAGGCCGGTGCTAGCATTCTGCGCCAGGCCAGCCGGCCTCCTCGTAGCGAATCGAATAGGCCCAATGTCCAGCATCCGTGAGCGCAACAAAGAGCTGATCCTGCGCGCCGCCAGCGAAGAGTTCGCCGAAAAGGGCTTCGCCGCCTGCAAGACCAGCGATATCGCCGACCGCGCCGGCCTGCCCAAGCCCAACGTCTATTACTATTTCAAGAGCAAGGAAAACCTCTATCGCGAAGTGCTGGAGAGCATCGTCGAGCCGCTGCTCGAAGCCTCGGCGCCCTTCAACCAGCCTGGCCACCCGGGCGAGGTGCTGCGCGCCTACATCCGCACCAAGATCCGCATCTCGCGCGAGCACGCCTGTGCCTCGAAGGTCTTCGCCAACGAGATCATGCACGGCGCACCGCACCTGTCCGCCGAGCGCACCGCTCAGCTCAATGCCCAGGCCGCCCATAACATCGCCTGCATCCAGAGCTGGATCGACCAGGGACTGATGGCCAGGGTCGACCCCAACCACCTGCTGTTCAGCATCTGGGCCGCGACCCAGACCTACGCCGATTTCGACTGGCAGATATCGGCCGTGACGGGAAAAGCCACGCTGGACGACAGCGACTACGAGGCTGCCGCCGAGACCATCATCCGCATGGTGATCAAGGGCTGCGAAGTGCAGGAACCGGCGTAGGGGGATCACGCGTTACCGATCCACGAGCTTACCAACTACCAGAAAACACGCTAACGGACGCCGTTACGGTGGATGTAAAAAGCGGCATCCACCCTACATGACTCACCATCCCGCACCGTAGGGACGAACTTGTTCGGCCCTACAAGTCACGAGCGGCAAGCCAAGGTGCGGTGGTTATGAAAAGCGATATCCAATAAAGAAAAACGCCAGCATCACGCTGGCGTTTTCATTCAGCCTGCAAAAGCCGATCAGCCGCGGGCCCGCGCCGCGTCGCGCAGAGCCTTGACCTGGTCATGGTTGCGCTGCACGCCCTGGAACTGGCGCTGGACCACCACGCGGATATCCGCCGGCAGGTCCTTGTCGAGCGCCTTGCGGTAGCTCTTGAGCGCCACGTCCTCACCCCGCTCGCATTCGTTGAGGATGGCCTCGTCATCCTTGCCGGTGACCATGGATTTCAGGTCGACCCAGCGCCGATGCAGGTCGCCGGCCACGCTCGAACTGGTTTCCGGATCACCACCGAGGGAGCGAACCAGCTGCTGCAATTCGGCCGCTGCGCTGGCGCAGTCCTGGGAGCGCTGCATCATGGTGGTCTTGAGGTCGGCACGCTTGAGGTCTTCGGCGCATTCGCGGAAGCCCTTCTCGCCGTCTTTGCTGGTTTCGATCAGGTCGTTGAGTACCGAAATCGTTTCTTTCGTGTCCATTTCCGATCTCCTGCGCAATCGTTCTAATGGCCGCGCCTCTGCGCGGGCCTCCCGTTCAAGTCGACTGCGGGGCCGGAAAGAAGGTTCAGCCGCCCCGCTGGATGGAGCCCATATCCAGTTCGATCCAGGTCGGCGCATGGTCGCTGGCATGTTCCTGATCGCGAACCCAGCGATCCACGCCCGCCTCTTTCAAGCGGGGCGCCAGGCCCTTGCTGAGAAGCAGGTGATCGATGCGCAGGCCGGAATTCTTCTGCCAGTGCTGACGGAAATAGTCCCAGAAGGTGTAGATGCGCTCGTCCGGGTATCTGGCGCGCAGGGCATCGGTCCAGCCCTGGGCAAGCAGGCGCTGGTAGCACTCGCGGCTTTCCGGCTGCAAAAGCGCATCCCTGGTCCAGGAACGCGGGTTGTAGATGTCCTCGTCGGTGGGCACCACATTGTAGTCGCCGGCCAGCACCACCGGATGGCCGCTGGCGAGCAGCCCTTCGGCATGTTCGATCAGTCGCTCGAACCAGGCCAGCTTGTAGTCGAATTTCGGCCCCGGCTGCGGGTTGCCGTTGGGCAGGTAGAGGCTGGCGACGATGACGCCATGGGCCGCCGCTTCCAGGTAACGGCTGTGGCTGTCGTCGGGATCGCCCGGCAGGCCGCGACGGATCTCCAGCGGATCGTCGCCCCGCGACAGGATCGCCACGCCATTCCAGGATTTCTGCCCATGCCAGATCGCGCCGTAGCCGGCGGCACGGATGTCGTCGATGGGAAAGTCCGCGTCCTGCGCCTTCAATTCCTGCAGGCAGACCACATCAGGTTGCTCACGCTGCAGCCATTCGAGCAGATTGGTCCGCCGCGCGCGGATACCGTTGATGTTGAAGGTGGCGATTTTCAGACGATCCACGATGCACCTCATGGCCGAAGGCTGCGTTTTTTCGGTAGCCACCGCGCGTGGATGTGCTACGCGACATCCACCCTACGACCAGCAACCACGCGACGTGGTTCGGCTCAGCGGGTTTCCCAGTAACCGGGCGCGTTGTAGATCGCCTTCAGGTAGTCGATGAAGAAGCGCACCTTGGCCGGCAGGTAGCGTTGCTGCGGGTAGACCGCCTGAATGTCGTAGGCCGGCAGTGCGTACTCGTCGAGCACGGTCACCAGTTCGCCGCGCTTGAGTTCGGCCTGGATTTCCCAGGTCGAGCGCCAGCCGATGCCCAGGCCCTGCTTGACCCAGTCGAACAGCAGCTCGCCGTCGTTGCAGTCGAGGTTGCCGTCCACCCGCACCGCCACCTGCTTGCCGTCGCGCAGGAAGGTCCAGCCGCGCTGTTGCCCGCCCTGCAGGTTGAAGGCCAGGCAGTTGTGCCGCGCCAGGTCCTCCAGCTCGCGCGGTACGCCCTGGCGCTCGAAGTAGTCCGGCGCACCGCAGACCACCCGGCGATTGGGAAACAGCTTGACCGCCACATAGTTGGGGTCGGTGACCTCGCCGATGCGGATGCCCATGTCGTAACCGTGGCGTACCAGGTCGACCACGCTGTCGGTGAAGTTGAACGACAGCTGCAGATCGGGGAAGCGCGCCTGGAAGGCCGGCGCATGCGGGCCGATATGCCGGCGACCGAATGCCGCCGGCGCCGAGATCACCAGATGGCCGCGCACCGAGGTGCGGTCCTTGGCGATGCTGGCGTCGGCCTCGTCGAAATCCTTGAGCAACCCGCGCGCCCGCTCCAGGTACTGCTCGCCCAGGTCGGTCAGCGCCAGGCCACGGGTGGAGCGGTGCATCAGCTTGACGCCCAGGTGGCGCTCCAGCGCATCGAGACGGCGGCCCATCACCACCGGCGTCACGCCTTCCTTCAATGCAGCGGCGGCGAAGCTGCCGGCTTCGGCGACCAGCACGAAGCTGTGTACGGCTGTGTAACGATCCATTCGATACTCCTGATATCGACAGAACTGAAGTCTCGACCAATTCCGCCTTCAGTTCCAGCGCTGCATGCTTGGGCCACGTATAAAAACTATCGAGTAAAACGTAGGAGGAATGATCCATGGCCCGAATGAGAGCAATCGATGCCGCCGTCGCGGTATTGCGCAAGGAAGGCATCGATACCGCCTTCGGCATCCCCGGTGCCGCGATCAACCCGTTGTATTCCGCCCTGCGCGCTGACGGCAGCATTCGCCACATCCTGGCACGCCACGTCGAAGGCGCCTCGCACATGGCCGAGGGCTACACCCGCACCAAGGCCGGCAACATCGGCGTGTGCATCGGCACCTCCGGCCCGGCCGGCACCGACATGATCACCGGCCTCTACTCCGCCTGGGCCGACTCCATCCCGATTCTCTGCATCACCGGCCAGGCGCCGCGCGCCCGTCTGTACAAGGAAGACTTCCAGGCCGTGGACATCGAATCCATCGCCAAGCCGGTCACCAAGTGGGCCGTCACCGTGCGCGAGCCGGCACTGGTGCCGCGCGTGTTCCAGCAGGCCTTCCACGTGATGCGCTCGGGCCGTCCCGGTCCTGTGCTGATCGACCTGCCGTTCGACGTGCAGATGGCCGAAATCGAATTCGACGTCGACACCTACGAGCCGCTCTCGGTCTACAAGCCGGCAGCCAGCCGCAAGCAGATCGAGAAAGCCATCGACATGCTCTGCGCCGCCGAGCGTCCGCTGATCGTCGCCGGTGGCGGCATCTACAACGCCGGCGCCGAAGAGTTGCTGGTGGAGTTCGCCGAAACCGTCGGCGTGCCGGTAATCCCGACCCTGATGGGCTGGGGTTCTATCCCCGACGACCATCCGCTGATGGCCGGCATGTGCGGTCTGCAGACCAGCCATCGCTACGGTAACGCCAACATGCTGGCCTCGGACTTCGTGCTCGGTATCGGCAACCGCTGGGCCAACCGCCACACCGGTTCGGTCGAGGTTTACACCAAGGACCGCAAGTTCGTACACGTGGATATCGAACCAACCCAGATCGGTCGGGTGTTCTCGCCGGACTACGGCATCACTTCCGATGCGGGCGCCGCGCTGAAGCTGTTCGTCGAAGTCGCCAAGGAGCGCAAGGCTGCCGGCAAGCTGCCGGACCGCACGCCCTGGGCCGCCGACTGCCAGGAGCGCAAGCGCACGATGCTGCGCAAGACCCACTTCGACAGCGTGCCGATGAAGCCGCAGCGCGTATACCAGTGCATGAACAACGCGTTCGGCAAGGACGCCTGCTACGTCAGCACCATCGGCCTGTCGCAGATCGCCGCCGCGCAGTTCCTGCACGTCTACAAGCCGCGCCACTGGATCAACTGCGGCCAGGCCGGCCCGCTCGGCTGGACCATTCCGGCGGCGCTCGGCGTGGTTGCGGCGGACCCGTCGCGCAAGGTCGTGGCGCTCTCGGGCGACTATGACTTCCAGTTCATGATCGAGGAGCTGGCGGTGGGTGCGCAGTTCAAGCTGCCCTACATCCACATCCTGGTGAACAACGCCTACCTGGGCCTGATTCGCCAGGCGCAGCGCGGCTTCGAGATGGATTACTGCGTGCAGCTGGGCTTCGAGAACATCAATGCCGACCAGAGCGGCATGGAAGGCTACGGCGTCGACCACGTCGCGGTGGTCGAGGGCCTGGGCTGCAAGGCGATCCGCGTGTTCAAGCAGGAAGATCTGCGCCCGGCCATCGAACAGGCCCAGGCCTGGATGGCCGAGCACCAGGTACCGGTGGTGATCGAAGTGATCCTGGAGCGCGTGACCAACATCGCCATGGGCACCGAGATCGACGCCATCAACGAGTTCGAGGAACTGGCCAGCGGCCGCGAGGACGCGCCGACCGCGGTCGGATTGCTGGATTGAGGCAGCCGTAACCGCGTGGAAAACGCTTCGTGGTCTTCCACGGGGCGGCCACCCGTCCTACGCAAGCAACCGTAGGGTGGATATCGCGAAGCATATCCACCAGATGCAACACCGCAGCACCCCCCGTAGGGTGGATGTCGCGCAGCACATCCACCACAACACCGCCGGGCGGGATTGGAAGCGTTACGAGCGCAGGCTAGGCAAGGCGGAAGCGAACGAAGAAGCGGAGTTTACTTATGTAAATGAGCATTTTGAGTTCGATTCCAACGCAGCCTAGCCAAGCGCAGTAGCTTCAAACCCGTCCGAACTGATCCCTACAGATCACAAGGAGATACCCATGCCACGTTTTGCCGCCAACCTGTCCATGCTCTTCACCGAGGTGGACTTCATGGACCGTTTCGCCGCCGCCGCCAAGGCCGGCTTCAGCGGTGTCGAGTACCTGTTCCCCTACGACTTCCCGGCCGAGGAGATCAAGGCTCAGCTGGACGCCAACGGCCTGACCCAGGTGCTGTTCAACCTGCCGGCCGGTGACTGGGCGGGCGGTGACCGTGGTATCGCCTGCGATCCGGAGCGGGTCGAGGAATTCCGCGCCGGCGTCGACAAGGCCATCGCCTACGCCAAGGTACTGGGCAATACCCAGGTCAACTGCCTGGCCGGCATCGCGCCCAAGGGTGCAGACCTCGGCAAGCTGGAGGCGACCCTTATCGAGAACCTGCGCTACGCGGCGAAGAAGCTCGAAGAAGCAGGCATCCGCCTGGTCATGGAAATGATCAACACCCGCGACATCCCGCGCTTCTTCCTCAACAACACCTCCCAGGCGCTGGAGATTCGCGACAAGGTCGGCAGCAGCAACCTGTTCCTGCAGTACGACATCTACCACATGCAGATCATGGAGGGCGATCTGGCCCGCACCATGGAAAGCAACCTGGCGGTGATCAACCACGTGCAGTTGGCCGACAACCCCGGCCGCAACGAGCCGGGCACCGGCGAGATCAACTACCGCTTCCTGTTCGAGCATCTGGACCGCATCGGCTACCAGGGCTGGATCGGCTGCGAATACAAGCCGGCCACCACAACCGAAGCCGGTCTCGGCTGGCTGGCTCCTTACCAGAACAGCGTGCATAACGCGATCTGAACTGACGCGACCCCAGACTGAATTGAAGGAGAAAACTCATGGCTAAAATCGGATTTATCGGCACCGGCATCATGGGCCTGCCCATGGCTCAGAACCTGCAGAAAGCCGGTCACAACATCTTCCTCTCCGAACATCACGAGAAGGCCCCGGCCGCGCTGATCGAAGGCGGCGCCGTCGCCCTGGCCAACCCGAAGGAAGTCGCTCAGGAAGCCGAGTTCATCATCATCATGGTGCCGGATACGCCCCAGGTCGAAGACGTCCTGTTCCGCGAGAACGGCGTTGCCGAAGGTGTCGGCCAGAACAAGATCGTGATCGACATGAGCTCGATCTCCCCCACCGCCACCAAGCAGTTCGCCGAGAAGATCAACGCCACCGGCGCGCAGTACCTCGACGCCCCGGTCTCCGGCGGTGAAGTCGGCGCCAAGGCCGGCAGCCTGTCGATCATGGTCGGCGGCAGCGAGGAAAGCTTCGCCCGCGCCCTGCCGCTGTTCGAGGCCATGGGCAAGAACATCACCCGCGTTGGCGGCAACGGCGACGGCCAGACTGCCAAGGTGGCCAACCAGATCATCGTCGCGCTGAACATCCAGGCGGTGGCCGAAGCCCTGCTGTTCGCCGCCAAGAACGGCGCCGACCCGGCCAAGGTACGCGAGGCGCTGATGGGCGGCTTCGCCGGCTCGAAGATCCTCGAAGTGCACGGCGAGCGCATGATCAAGGGCACCTTCGATCCGGGCTTCCGCATCAGCCTGCACCAGAAGGACCTCAACCTGGCCCTGGCCGGTGCGCGCGAACTGGGCCTGAACCTGCCCAACACCGCCAACGCGCAACAGGTGTTCAGCACCTGTGCGTCGATCGGCGGCAGCGGCTGGGATCACTCGGCGCTGATCAAGGGCCTGGAGCACATGTCCAACTTCTCGATCCGCAACAAGTAAAAAGCTTCGAGCCAGTTGAGCCGAGCCTGCGGTAGCCACCTTCACGGGACAGACAGACAGAACGGGTGGTGGCTCACCGCAAACCCTGGCGCAGCGACGCTCAAGGGTTGACCGTCGAATACGCAGGGCTGGAATCATCGCGTCCCCACGACCTGGGCCTTGCCTGTCCGACGATTCAACCGCCGCCTCCTGGCGGCACCCCTTTCGACCTGCCCGGCAGAAGGAGTCACGGCCCGAATGCCGGGTGGGTCGATTCCAAACCTTAGCGCTTGTCCTTTTTCACTTGCATGGCCGAGCGCTAAGGTCTGGAATCGGCCCCAGACCTCATACAAGGAGCTTCACATGACCCTCGATCCGCAAGCCCTGCTGCGCGAGCTGTTCGCCGCCGCCATCGACGCGGCCCACCCACGCCAGGTACTGGCCGATCACCTACCTGCCGATCGCAGCGGCCGAGCCATCGTCATCGGGGCCGGCAAGGCCGCCGCGGCCATGGCCGAAGCCATCGAAGCGGCCTGGGAAGGGGAAATTTCCGGTCTGGTGGTGACCCGTTACGGTCATGGCGCCGACTGCCGCAAGATCGAGGTGGTGGAAGCCGCGCATCCGGTGCCAGACGATGCCGGCGAGCGCGTCGCCCGCCGCGTGCTGGAAATGGTCAGCAACCTTCAGGAAAGCGACCGGGTGATCTTCCTGCTGTCCGGCGGCGGTTCCTCCTTGCTGGCGTTGCCGGCCGAAGGCATCAGCCTCGCCGACAAGCAGGCGATCAACAAGGCGCTGCTGCGTTCCGGCGCCCACATCGGCGAGATGAATTGCGTGCGCAAGCACCTGTCGGCGATCAAGGGCGGCCGCCTGGCCAAGGCCTGCTGGCCGGCCAGCGTCTACACCTACGCGATTTCCGACGTGCCCGGCGACGAGGCCACGGTGATCGCCTCCGGGCCGACGGTAGCGGATCCGACCACCAGCGCCGAAGCCCTGGAAATCCTCACCCGCTACAACATCGAGATCCCGGCCAATGTGCGCCAGTGGCTGGAAGATCCGCGCTCGGAAACCGTGAAGGCGGACGATCCCTGCCTGTCGCGCAGCCATTTCCAGCTGATCGCCAGGCCGCAGCAATCGCTGGAAGCCGCCGCCGAGAAAGCGCGGGCTGCCGGCATCGCCCCGCTGATCCTCGGCGACCTGGAGGGCGAATCGCGGGAAGTGGCCAAGGTCCATGCCGGTATCGCCCGCCAGGTGGTGCTGCATGGCCAGCCGATCGCCGCGCCCTGCGTGATCCTCTCCGGCGGTGAAACCACGGTGACGGTGCGCGGCAATGGCCGGGGCGGACGCAACGCCGAGTTTCTCCTGAGCCTGACGGAAAACCTGCAGGGCCTGCCCGGCGTCTACGCGCTGGCCGGCGACACCGATGGCATCGACGGCTCGGAAGACAATGCCGGCGCCCTGATGACGCCGGACAGCTACGCCCGCGCCGAGGCGCTGGGGCTCAGCGCCGCCGACGAGCTGGCCGACAACAACGGCTACGGCTATTTCCAGGCGCTCGACGCCCTGCTGATGACCGGCCCGACCCGCACCAACGTCAACGACTTCCGCGCGATCCTGGTGCTGCCGCCTTCCGCCTGAGGGGCGGCACCGACACGACATATAACGATAACTGCCAGGGGAACCTGCCATGACACCCGACAAGAAGGTCAAGATCCTCGCCACCCTGGGCCCCGCCACGCGCAGCATCGACGATGTGCGCGCGCTGGTCGAAAACGGGGTCAACCTGTTCCGCCTCAACTTCAGCCACGGCGAGCACGCCGACCATGCCGAACGCTTCGGCTGGATCCGCGAGGTCGAGCGCGAGCTGAACCAGCCCATCGGCATCCTCATGGACCTGCAAGGGCCGAAGCTGCGTGTCGGACGTTTCGCCGAAGGCAAGGTGCAGCTGGTGCGCGGGCAGACCCTGCGCCTGGACCTCGACCCGACACCGGGCGACAGCACACGGGTCAACCTGCCGCATCCGGAGATCATCGAAGCGCTGCAGCCGGGCATGAGCCTGCTGGTGGATGACGGTCGCCTGCGCCTGACGGTGATCGCCAAGCACGCCGACGCCATCGAAACGCGGGTGGTGGCCGGTGGCGAGCTGTCCGATCGCAAGGGCGTCAACGTTCCCGAAGCGGTGCTGGAACTGAGCCCATTGACCGAGAAGGACCGGCGCGATCTCAGCTTCGGCCTGGAACTGGGCGTCGACTGGGTGGCGCTGTCATTCGTGCAGCGTCCGCAGGATATCCACGAGGCGCGCGAACTGATCGGCGACCGCGCCTTCCTGATGGCCAAGATCGAGAAGCCTTCGGCGGTGCAGCACCTGCGGGAAATCGCCCGGCTGTGCGACGCGATCATGGTCGCCCGTGGCGACCTGGGCGTCGAGGTACCGGCCGAGAGCGTGCCGCGCATCCAGAAGAACATCGTCCGCATCTGCCGCCAGCTGGGCCGTCCGGTGGTGGTGGCCACGCAGATGCTCGAGTCCATGCGCTTCTCCCCCGCGCCGACCCGTGCCGAGGTCACCGACGTAGCCAACGCCGTGGCCGAAGGCGCCGATGCGGTGATGCTTTCCGCGGAAACCGCCTCGGGCGACTATCCGCAGGAAGCCGTGAGCATGATGAGCAAGATCATCCGCCAGGTGGAAAGCGGCCCGGACTTCCAGGCCCAGCTCGACGTCAACCGGCCGAGCGCCGAGGCCACGCTGTCCGATGCGATCAGCTGCGCGATTCGCCGGATCAGCGGCATCCTGCCGGTCGCCGTTCTGGTCAACTACACCGAATCCGGGCGCTCCAGCCTGCGCGCTTCGCGCGAGCGTCCGAGCGCGCCGATTCTCAGCCTGACGCCGAGCATCGCCACGGCACGCAAGCTGACGGTGGCCTGGGGTGTCTACTCGATTCTCGATGCGCCCATGCGCGACATGGAGCAGGTCTGCACCAATGCGCTGGAACTGGCTCGCGCGCAGGGCATGGCCGGCACCGGCGATACGGTGATAGTGACCGCCGGCGTGCCGCTGGGCCAGCCGGGCAGCACCAATTCGTTGCGGATCGAAACGCTCAACTGAGGACCATAACGGACGCCAGCCTCTCGACGGCGAGCTTCGGCTCGCCGTTCCTCGTTTACCCGAGCGATCCTCTCCCCCGCAAATGCTCACTCTCAGCCCATCGCGTTGCACTACTGCCGTCCTGAACGGCTTCAGCCAGATATTCCTGCAGGCACATCCCGGCTGCGGACTGCTGATCCTGCTGGCGATCGCCCTGCATGCCCCAGGCCTGATGATCGGGGCGACGGTCGGCGCGCTGGTGGGCACCTTCAGCGCCGTCGCACTGGGTTACCGCAAGTCCGATATCGCGATCGGCCTCTACGGCTACAACGCGGCGCTGCTGGGCTTGCTGTTCGTTCTGCTGCTGGGGTTGTCGGCGCTCACGCTGGGGCTGATCGCGCTCGGTTCGGTGGTGACCAATCTGCTGCAGGTGCGCCTGATGGCCGCCATGCGCGAACGCAACTGGCTGCCCGGCTTCACCCTGCCCTTCGTGCTTTTCGGCTGGCTTGCGCTGGCATTGGCCGGGGCGCTCGATCTGGTCACCCCGGCGCGACTCGATGCGCCGCTGATACTGGACGGTCAAGGACTGCTCTTCGCGGTCGCCTCCGGCATCGGCCAGGTCATCTTCCTCGGCCAGCCGTTGGCCGGGTTGCTGGTGATGGTGGCCGTATGGCTGGCCGATCGCAGGGCCGCGGCCTGGATGCTCTGCGGCTCGGTCAGCGGCCTGGCTCTGTTGCTGGCGGCTGGCGGTTCGGAACAGCAGGCCTTGGCCGGGCTGGCCGGCTACAACCCGGCGCTCGCCGCGCTGGCGGTCAGCCAGGTCCATCGTTCGTGGGTGGCGCCCCTGCTGGCAATCATCGCGGCGGTGCTGCTCAGGGCAGGATTCGACCGGCTGGGCCTGCCGCCGCTGACCATGCCATTCATCATGGCTTGCTGGCTGGTCGCACTGGGAAGGCGCTGGAAAGCCAGGCGAAGGGAGCCCGTTTAGCCCTTGGTCGCCCGCGGATCCTGATCGCGCGGATAGCTGCGCTCCTCTTCGACTTCACCGTTCTCGGCATGGATTTTCACCGAAGCCGTGCGCAGCTTCATGTAGTCGCGCGTCTCGTTGAGGATGTCTTCCTTGGTCAGGGTCTCGATCAGGGCGCGCTTGTCGCCTTCCTCGCGCAATACCCAACGATCGTCTTCGTGAGTGATGTGGTAGTTCTCCATGCTGCCCTCCGTGGGCGAAATCAAAGGTATTGCTTTGGAGTGGCGGGCGGCGCGGTGGTTCGCGGCTTCTCGATGCGCCACGGTAACTATCACCCCGAAAGGGTCATTTAAACCCTTAAAGTTAGGGTCCTAACTACCTGGCTTCTCCTGCATGGCCTTGATTTCGGTCAATTCCAAGCTGGAACGATTGTTGAAAGGCACAAGACAGCCTGTCCGTAGGTACGCCTCGGCGAACCCCCGTCAGAGAGACAGCTCTATAACGAACGGAGAAATCCATGCTTTGCGCTGAAAAACGTGCCCTGATCAAAGCCACCGTCCCCCTGCTGGAAAGCGGTGGCGAAGCCCTGACCGCTCATTTCTACCGCCTGATGCTGAGCGAACACCCCGAAGTCCGCCCGCTGTTCAACCAGGCCCACCAGGCCAGCGGCGACCAATCGCGCGCGCTGGCCAACGGCGTACTGATGTATGCCAAACATATCGACCGGCTGGAGCAGCTGGGCGGGCTGGTGTCGCAGATCGTCAACAAGCACGTGGCCCTGCAGGTCCTGCCGGAGCATTACCCCATCGTCGGTTCCTGCCTGCTGCGCGCCATCCGCGAAGTGCTCGGCAGCGAAGTCGCTACCGACGAGGTGATCGCCGCCTGGGCCGCCGCCTATCAGCAACTGGCCGACATCCTCATCGGCACCGAAGAGCAGATCTACAGCGCGACCGAGGAGGCACCTGGCGGCTGGCGTGGCGCGCGACGTTTCCGCATCGCCCGAAAGGTGAGCGAGAGCGCCGAGATCACTTCCTTCTACCTGCAACCCGAAGACGGCGGCGCGGTGCTGGCCCACAAGCCCGGCCAGTACATCGGCCTGCGCCTGGTCATCGATGGCCAGGAGGTGCGCCGCAACTATTCGCTGTCCGCCGCCAGCAACGGCAGCGAGTACCGCATCAGCGTCAAGCGCGAGAATGGCGGCCTGGTTTCCAATGCGCTGCATGCAATGAGCGAAGGCGAAACCCTGGAGCTGTTCGCGCCCGCCGGGGACTTCACCCTGGAGCCGAGCGACAAGCCGCTGGTGCTGATCAGCGGTGGCGTCGGCATCACTCCGACCCTGGCGATGCTCGAAGAAGCCCTGCGGACCTCGCGCCCGGTGCACTTCATCCACTGCGCGCGCAATGCCGGCGTGCACGCCTTCCGCAACGCCGTGGACGCGCTGGCCGAGCGGCACGGGCAGCTCAAGCGTTTCTACTGCTACGAAGAACATCAGGGCGACGACGCAGAGCCCGACGGCATCGGCCTGCTCACCGAGGAACGCCTGGCCAGCTGGCTGCCCCGCGAGCGCGACGTCGACGCCTATTTCCTCGGACCCAAGCCGTTCATGGCCGCCATCCGGCGCCAGCTCAAGGCGCTGGGTGTACCGGAACAGCAGACGCGCTACGAATTCTTCGGGCCCGCCGCCGCACTGGAGTAACGATCTCGCGCCCGTACGAAGAAGTGCGGGCGCATCCGAGCCGCACACGAGGAGGCCTCATGATTGATCAATCGTTCGATCCAAACCGCCTGCTGAACCTGGGCAACCTGTTGATGATTGGTGGTGTTTTGCTGCTCCTGATCGGGGTATGCGGTGCCTACCTGTTCGATCAGCGACTGCCCCTCGGCTCCATCGTGGCCTCCCATGCACTGGTCATCCTCGGCCCCACGGCGCTGAAAATCGGCTATGTGGTTCGCTTGCTGGCGCAAAGGCAGGTCGCCCTCGCAGCCTGACCAAGCGGGCGATAGTTGTTTCTCGGCAATTGAATTACCGGGAAACATGCAACTACCGTTTCGCTTGGCCTGCATTTCGCCATTGTCTTACTTCAGGTGTGGAAAACCATTCGTCTGCCGTTCAGGTTCAGGGTGAAACTCCTCGCTGGATATACCCATCTCACATCATGAAGGCTGATCGAGTATTACGGCCTGTAGCAAGTCTCTATCCAACGTAGGAGAAAAAGACATGGCGAACAAGAATCCGGGCAACTTTGCAAACGATCGCGAAAAGGCCTCCGAAGCGGGCAAGAAAGGCGGCCACAACAGCGGTGGCAACTTTGCAAATGACCGTGAAAAAGCTTCCGAAGCTGGCCGCAAAGGTGGCCAGAACAGCCACGGCGGTGGCCGTAGCGGCGGCAACCGTTAAAAACAACCGTTGTACCGAAGGGCAAAGGCGAAAGCCTTTGCCCTTTTTATTTGCCTCGATATTAACTCGCCACTTTCAACGACACTGCATTACTATGGCGCGAACACTTCACCTGATAATTTCAACTGAAAAACGACTTTTCCTGACGAGCCGTCTTATAACTTTCTCGGCCACTTAATATCGGAAAAACTTTGCAACCACATGCCGGTAAAGCAAGCACGACGGCTTATACATGAAGCGGCCAGGCGCAGCCCCCTCGCCGCTCCCAGACAGGAATGTTTTCATGAGTGCCAGCCCCTCCTCCACCCCCATCATCCAGAGCCTGCTGGATACCGATTACTACAAGCTGACCATGATGCAGGCGGTGCTGCACCACTACCCCAACGCGGAAGTGGAATGGGCGTTTCAGAGTCGTTCGGATGAAGACCTGACGCCTTACCTGGAAGAGATCCGGCAGCAGATCGAGGCGCTCGCCGAGTTGCAGATGAGTGCCGAGGAACTGGCCTTCCTGGAACGCATTCCCTACATGCAGCCGGACTTCATCCGCTTCCTGGGGCTATTTCGCTTCGATCTGCGCTACCTGCGAGTGGCTGTCGAAGCCGGCAGACTCGTGGTGCACCTGCGCGGTCCCTGGCTGCATGTGATGCTCTATGAAGTCCCGCTGCTGGCGATCATCAGCGAAGTCCGCAATCGCACCCGTTACCCCGAAGTCACCCTCGCGCAGGCCGAGGCGCGGCTCGAGGAGAAGTTCGCCTGGCTACGTGGCGAGGCGAGCGAGGAGGAGCTGGCGGGATTCCGCCTGGCGGACTTCGGCACCCGGCGACGCTTCTCCTATGGGGTGCAGGCGATGGTCGTGGAACGGCTGAAGGACGACTTTCCCGGTCGCTTCGTGGGTACCAGCAACGTTCACCTGGCCCGCCTGCTGGACGTCAAGCCCATGGGCACCATGGCGCACGAGTGGATCATGGCGCACCAACAGCTCGGCCCGCGGCTGATCGACAGCCAGAGCGCGGCGCTGGACTGCTGGGCCCGGGAGTACCGCGGCGCCCTGGGCGTTGCGCTGACCGACTGCATCACCATGGATGCCTTTCTCTCCGACTTCGACCTGTACCTGACCAAGCTGTTCGACGGCCTGCGTCATGACTCCGGCGACCCGCTCGAATGGGCGGAAAAGGCCATCGCCCACTATCGCCGCCTGGGCATCGACCCGATGAGCCGGCAACTGGTGTTTTCCGATGGCCTGGATTTCCCCAGGGCCATGAATCTCTATCGGGCGCTGGTGGGGCGCAGCAACCCCAGCTTCGGCATTGGCACCCAGCTCACCTGCGACATACCGGGCGTGGAACCCACCAACATGGTGATCAAGATGATCAGCTGCAACGGCCAGCCCGTCGCCAAGATCTCCGACTCACCCGGCAAGACCATGTGCCGAGACGAGGCCTTCGTCGCCTACCTCAGGCATGTCTTCGCGGTGTAACGGGCAGGCCGTCAGGCGCTGGCGCCTAGCGGAGCATCCGCCGTGCAAAGCCGATTTCGCCCTTCCGACTTGGCCAGATACATGCGCTGATCGGCCAGCTCGAGCAGCTGCCGTTGGTCCTCGACGCAGTCGAAACAGCGCTCGGCCAGTCCGATACTGGCCGTCAGCGGCTGGCCGTCGGGGCGGAAACCGAGCCCGTCTTCGACCATCCGGCGCATGGCGATCTGCGCCTGCTCGATATCGGTGTCCGGCATGATCACCACGAATTCCTCACCACCCCAGCGCACCAGACTGTCGCTGCCGCGCAGCTTTTCCAACATCTTCCTGGTGCAGTCACGCAGCGCCTGGTCACCGGCTTCATGGCCGAACATGTCGTTGATGGGTTTGAAATGGTCGAGATCGACGAAGGCGACCGCCAGCGCCTGATCCGAACGCCGGGCTGCATGCCAGTGCAGCTGCAGGATGTCCTCGCCACTGCCGCGCGAGAACACACCGGTAAGCGGATCGCGAATGGCCTGGCGCACCAGCGCGATCATGAACGCCAGCTGGCTCAGGCTGGCCAGTGCCGTCACGCCGGCAATCAGCACCAGCAACCAGAATGCCCCCACGTAGGAGGGCCAGTTCAGCGTCGACCAGCTCAGGTAGCCCACCGCTACCTGGGCCAGCAGCAGCACGGAAGCGAGTACCAGATTTTCCAGCAGCGTCAGCGGAAAGATCGCCAATCCGGCCATCAGCACGAACGGCAGGAAGGCGTACCCCGTAGCCACCGCAGCGGAGAACTGGGTCAGTTGATGACCACCGAGCATGATGTGCGAAGCCACGTAGAACACCGTGGGGATGGCGAACAGGATGGCAATCGCCCGGTAGGCGTCGAACAGGTTTCCGCTGGGGCGATAGAACAGCAGAAGGCAGACGAAGGCTCCGCACGCCATCAGGCGGCAGGCTGCCAGGCCCGGCCATAGCGGATAGGTGAACACCATCAGATCGATCAGCCCCCACAAGGGGGTCAGTATCGCGAACAGGAAGGCGAACATGCGCACCCGCGTGACGATCAGCGTGGCGCGCCTCTGGCTGAGCAACAGCGAGTGCTGGTGCGGAGCCAGCAGTTTCGTCAGTTCGTGGGAGCGAAGTTCGCTGGGCAGTAGCGTAGCCAGGCGACTGGAAACGACATCAAGCAGTGACGGCATATTATTAACCCGGGCATGGAAACACCGGCATGCCTCCTGCGTACCGGCGGCGCGGATGATAGCACTTTAATGGCGCCACGAAGCTAGTGCGCCAATATTCAGTCGGCATGAGCGCGCTCAGCAACGCCGGCTGCGAGCGAACGGATCGCTGCCGTCGAGATCAGCAGCTATCTGCCATCTTGCCGGGTCGAGACACAGCGGATCGTGCGACCTGAAGTCACACGACCCGCTCTCGAACCGGAGCACTCAGTTCTGGTTGATCTGCTGCTGCAGGTTGGAAAGCTGCCCCTGCATGGCGTTGATGGTGCGGGTAACCTGCCCGCGGAAGGAGTCGAACTCACTGGTATTGACGCCCTGCTGCGCACGCGGACGGTTTTCCAGCTCGCTGCGCAGCACCAGCACGTCCTGTTCCAGCCGACGCAGTTCCTGGCTGGAATTGCCCTGCTGCTTCAGGGTGGCGATTTCCTTGCTCAACCCCTCGACTCTCGCCGTCAGCTTGTCCAGCCCCGCCAGCGACCCTTTCATTTCATTCAGCGCGGCAGTCGATGCAGCCTGCTCGCCCGTCAGCTTCTCGAGGCTGTCGGAAAGCGCAGCGGTACTGCCCTGCTGGTTCTGCAGATCGCTCGCCAGGCTCTTCAACTGCTGCCCTTGCTCGCCCAGTCGCTGATCCTGGTTGCCCTGCTTGCCCGCGAAGCTCTGCTGCTGGGTGGCGAGCGCCCGCTGCTGTTCGACCAGGTCGAGGGTCTGCTTTTCCAACTGCCTGATGCGCAGCTTCACCGCCTCGCTCTCGGTGGTCACGTTGGACTCGGTGGCCACCACTTTCCCGGAGATGTCCTGCAGTCGCCCGGCGGCATCTTCGCTGATGCGTGCGAAGCTATCCTGGGTGGCGACCAGTTGCATTTCCAGTCGCGAGATCTGCTGGTAACTCCACCAACCAAGCCCTCCCAGCGCGATGAACAGCGCCACGACCAGCACCCACAACGGCGCCGTACCGCCCGAGCGACGCTTCTGCCGCGAACGGCTTTCGGCGGGCTGAAGCACCGGTTCCAGTTGTGGCGGCGGATAAGGCCCGCCGCGTTCGCGTTCCGCAGTCAGGCTGGGGATGTCGTCCAGTTCATCGTGAGCATCGTTGCGCATGGGATACCTATGTCAGGGGCGCGGAAGCGTAAGCAGCGCGCAGTATAACGATTCGGCTACCGCACTTCAGTGGCGATAGTTGCGCGATGGAACTGCACCAGCATGGCGCCTGCGCACCCCAGGAATGTGCATCGCCGCGCGCTGTTCGGTGCCAATGCCGCCGTTTCGATCGGGGCCCTGCGACGCCAGGTCGCGACTTCACAGGCTTGCCGGCCAGACGCCCCACTGGAGTAAAAGTGGTACGCCTGTTGCTACTGCTCAACTGTCAGCGGATCGACGGACTCCGACAGGGACGTTGGGCCTTCGGGCGTGATTAGAGGTACGATTCGTCGTGGAGTTCCACGTTACTTTGCTGGAACCAGCGGATACGACGAAACCGCAGGTGCGACCTCAACCGCCGGCCTGAATCAACCAGCGCCCGGCCGAACGACTCAGATACCCGGTCAGCTCCGCCAGCAGCTCTCCGCCATTGCGCCAGTGGTGCCAGTACAGCGGCACATCGATCGGCTGGCCGCTCGATACATCCCTCAGCGCCCCGCTGCGCAGTTCGTTCTGCACTTGCAGCTCGGGCACCAGTCCCCAGCCCATGTCGTTTTCCATCAGGCGCACGAACCCTTCGGACGAGGGGCACAGATGATGGGCGAACGCGCCGGTCAGGCCGAGCGAGGCCAGATAGCGATGCTGCAGCTGATCGTCGGGACCGAAGACGATGGCCGGCGCTTGCAACAACGCCTGGGGGCCGGCCTTGCCCGCCAGATAGCGGTCAATGAACGCCGGGCTGGCCAGCGCCCGATAACGCATCGCGCCGAGAAACAGGCTGCGTGCACCGGCCAGGGGGCGCTCGACAGCGCAGACGCAGGCGGCCACTTCGCCAGCGCGCATGCGCTTGAGTGCCACGTCCTGATCTTCCAGCACATGGTCGATCAACACCCGGTTCGCGATGCAGAAGGGCGCAACGGCCGCGGTCCACCAGGTCAACAGGCTGTCGGCGTTGAGCGCGATGCGCAATCGCTCGGGCAGGCGGTTTTCGTCCAGTTCGGGAACCTGCCCCTGCAGGTCGCGCTCCAGCAGGCGGACCTGCTGAACATGGTTGAGCAGACGCTGGCCCAGTTCGGTTGGCTGTGGCGGCGCGCCACGCAACAGGACAGGCTGACCGACGCGCGCCTCCAGCAGTTTGATGCGCTGCGAAACGGCCGATTGCGACAGCCCCAGCGCCTGCGCCGCGCGCTCGAAGCCGGCCTGCTCGATAACCGCCGCCAGAGCGGCAAGCAGCTTGTAGTCGAACATTCGATTCCCTAATGCAGCATCAGCATAATTCGTTTTTCTTATACATAGCCTTCCTTGAAACTGCCACACCTTCATCGAATCGCGAGTCCGGGTTATGTGGCAAAGCTATTTCAACGGATTGCTGGTGACCGCCGGCCTGATCATGGCGATCGGCGCACAGAACGCCTTCGTCCTGGCGCAGAGCCTGCGCCGCGAACACCATTTGCCGGTCGCCTTGCTCTGCATCTGCTCCGACATCCTGCTGGTGAGCCTCGGTGTGTTCGGGCTGGCGGCGATCATCGCCGAGAGCCCCATGCTGCTGCAGATCACGCGCTGGGGCGGCGTGGCCTTCCTGCTCTGGTACGGCACGCTGGCCCTGCGCCGCGCGGTGCGCCCGGGCGTGCTGCGGGAGGAAACCGCCGCAAGTCGCTCCCTGCGCAGCGTATTGCTCGCGGCGCTGGCGGTGACCTTCCTCAACCCTCATGTCTATCTGGATACCGTCCTGCTGATCGGTTCGCTGGGTGCGCAGCAGCCGGAGCCCGGCGCCTACACCGTGGGCGCGGCAAGCGCATCGGCCTTGTGGTTCCTGTTGCTGGCACTGGGCGGCGCCTGGCTGGCGCCATGGCTGGCACGTCCACTGACCTGGCGTCTCATCGACCTGGGCGTGGCGTGCATGATGTTCGCCATCGCCGTGCAATTGGTCGTCATGGCTTAGGTCCGGGCACAGGCTCCAGCGCAGTCGCGTACGCAGTGGCAACAATCCCAAGGAACGTCATCGCCTGCCAGCGGTCCACGCTCAGGGCCTGCAGCCGCCGCTTTTCCACACAGTTGCCGCGTGGTTTTGCCACAGGGCGGGTGCTATGATCCCGGATTCGCGGGCATGGAGTGGAATGCTTCAGTCCGCCACCACGGCCGCCCGTGAACGGCCAGAGATTGCACACGCATGTGGCGAGCGAGAGAAGGACAGGCGCAACGGACGAAACCCAATGCGGTTTTCACCGTTACGCATTGCGCCAAACACACTTCCTCTCATCGCTGGCCACATCAATTCTCGACACCTGAGCAGGAGATACACCATGGCTTTCGAATTGCCGCCGCTTCCGTTTGAAAAGAACGCCCTCGAGCCGCACATTTCCGCCGAGACCTTCGAGTATCACCACGGCAAGCACCACCAGGCCTACGTGACCAACCTGAACAACCTGATCCCGGGCACCGAGTTCGAAGGCAAGGATCTGGAAACCATCATCAAGACCTCTTCCGGTGGCATCTTCAACAACGCCGCTCAGGTCTGGAACCACACCTTCTTCTGGAACTGCATGGCGCCGAACGCTGGCGGCCAGCCTACCGGCCCGCTGGCGGATGCGATCAACGCCGCCTTCGGCTCGTTCGACAAGTTCAAGGAAGAATTCACCAAGACCGCCATCGGCACCTTCGGCTCCGGCTGGGCCTGGCTGGTGAAGAAAGCTGACGGCAGCGTCGGCCTGGCCAGCACCATTGGCGCCGGCAACCCGATGACCGCAGGCGACAAGCCGCTGCTGACCTGCGACGTCTGGGAGCACGCGTACTACATCGACTACCGCAACGCCCGTCCGAAGTTCGTCGAAGCGTTCTGGAACGTCGTCAACTGGGACTTCGTCGCGAAGAACTTCGCAGGCTGAACGCCCCCGCGGTGAAGCAGGCCGGCGTGTCAGGCCCGGCTTCCACCCAAGTGAATGCCCGCTTCGATGCGGGCATTCTCGTTTTCGCCACTCCACCGCAATGCCAAAGTGCTATCTGTTTCTTTGACCTTTTTCCGATGACTACCAATACTTGCGACACGCCTTCGCTCGGAAAAAGGAAATTCTCTTGACGGAATTGCGCCACAGCCTGTCGCGGAGACTACTGCGCATCGTCTTGCTGTCCGCGCTGGCCGTAGGGCTCGTACTCAGCTGCGCGCAGATTCTCTTCAACGTCTACAGCACCCGCCAGCTGATCGAGGCCGACGCCCAACGCATCCTGCGCATGACACGCGACCCGTCCACCCAGGCCATCTACAGCCTGGACCGCGAAATGGGCGCCCAGGTCATGGAAGGGCTGTTTCAGCACGAAGCGATTCGACGTGCTTCCATCGGCCATCCGGGCGACGAACCCCTCGCGCAGAAGATCCGCCCCCCGATCTCGATGCCTTCACGCTGGCTGACCGACCCCATCCTGGGCCGCGACCAGTCGTTTTCCGTGCCGCTCGTGGGGCGTCCGCCCTACGACGAATACTACGGCGACCTGCACATCACGATGGATACCGCGCCCTATGGCAAGGCGTTCGTCGACAACTCGCTGCTGATCTTCGCGCTGGGCCTGCTTCGCGCGCTGACGCTGGGCCTGGTGCTCTACCTGATCTACGAATGGCTGTTGACGCGGCCACTGGCGAAGCTCGTCGAACACCTGTCGCGGATCAACCCGGATCGCCCAAGCGAACACAAGCTGCCCATCATCGAGGGGCACGAGAAGAACGAACTGGGGCTCTGGATCGAAACCGCCAACGGCCTGCTCGCCTCGATCGAGCACAACATGCAGCTGCGCCTCGCCGCCGAGGACGACCTGCAGCGCATGACCCGCTACGACCTGCTGACCGGCCTGCCGAACCGCCTGCAACTGCAGCAGCAGCTCGACCGCATCCTCGAGGAGGCCGAGCGTCTGCAGCGCCGCGTGGCCGTGCTCTGCCTCGGGCTGGACGACTTCAAGGGCGTCAACGAGCAACTCAGCTATCAGAACGGCGACCGGCTGCTCGTCGCGCTGGCGGATCGACTGCGTGCCTACAGCGGTCGAGTCGGCGCACTGGCGCGCCTGGGCGGCGATCAGTTCGTGCTGGTGCTGTCGGGTTTCGCCGAACCCTACGAAGCGGCCGAACTGGCGCAAACCCTGCTCGACGGCCTCGAAACCCCCATACAACTCGACGAACATCAGATCCGCCTGCAGGCCACCATCGGCATCACCCTGTATCCCGAAGACGGCGACAGCACCGAGAAGCTGCTGCAGAAAGCCGAACAGACCATGACCCTGGCCAAGGCGCGTGCGCGCAACCGCTACCAGTTCTATGTGGCCAGCATCGACAGCGAGATGCGCGAACGTCGCAAACTGCAGAAAGACCTGAGCCAGGCCCTCACGCTCGGCCAGTTCCATCTGGCCTATCAGCTGCAGATGGACTATCGCCGGCAACGCATCACCGGCGTCGAGGCCCTGCTCCGCTGGACCCACCCAACGGACGGCATGATCCCGCCGGACCTGTTCATTCCGCTGGCCGAACAGAACGGCAGCATCGTCGCCATCGGCAACTGGGTGCTGGACCAGGCTTGCCAGCAACTGCGCAAGTGGCATGAAGAAGGCCTCGATGGCTTGCGCATGGCGGTCAACCTCTCCACGGTGCAACTGCACCACGCCGAGCTGCCGCGAACCATCAGCAACCTGCTCGACCGTTACCAGCTACCGCCGGAAAGCCTCGAGCTGGAAGTGACGGAAACCGGCCTGATGGAAGACATAGACGCCGCCTCGCGCAACCTGCAGCGCCTGAGGCATTCGGGGGCGCTGATCGCCATCGACGATTTCGGCACCGGTTATTCCTCGCTCAGCTACCTGAAGCGGCTGCCGGTGGACAAGATCAAGATCGACAAGAGTTTCGTGCGCGACATGAGCGTCGGCGATGGCGACGCCGCCATCGTGCGCGCCATCATCCAGCTGGGCCAGAACCTGGGCATGCAGGTCATCGCCGAGGGCGTGGAAACGACGGAGCAGGAAACTTACCTGATCGCGCAGGGCTGCGACGAAGGGCAGGGCTATCTCTACAGCCGTCCCCTGCCGGCGCCAGCGCTGGGCGAGTTGCTGCAACAGGACCTGCGCCACAAGGCAGCGGTGAATTCCGAGCTGTTCTAGGCCAGATCACGCCAGCTTGGCAGAGAGCAGCAACGCACCCGCCAGACACATCAATGCGCCGCCAAGGGCCTGCCAGCGATAACGCCGTGCAAGCACTTCCTCGCCATGGCTGGACAGCACGAACGGCAGCCTTTCCGTCGGTCGCGCCAAGCGATGCTGCGCAGGGCCGGTACTGGCATGCCGATGCCGCTCTTCAGCCTCGAGCCCCGCAGCCAGGCGCACCCGGCGCCATTCCGCTTCGTCCAGCTGGCCGTCGCCATTGCTGTCGAAGCGCTGCAGCAAGCCGGCATATTCACCCTTCCATTCGCTGATCACCTGCTTTCTGGCGGTCGCCAGGTCCAGCCCCTGGCGGCCGCCTCCCGTCGTGCGGAAATCACCGATGGCGTAAAGCGGCTCGTCGGCGTGCAGGCGCTCTTCGCAGTAGCGATATCGACGGCCAATGCCGAGCAGTCCGCGCAAACCGCGCAGCGGCATACCGCGTGGATGGCGCAGGGAACCGCTCCATACCCGGCGGAAGGCCGGTCGTACCTCGGCGCCGCGCGGGTCGATGAGGCATTCGCCGGTGGCGTCGGCCAGGCGCAGCCAGCCCTCGCTGACGCCCCGCTCCACCACACTCCAGCTGCTGCGCTTGCCGTTCGAGCGATATTCCTCGATGCGATAGCGCCACCACAGGCAGAGCTCACCGCTCAGGGGAGCGATCAGCGGCACATCGCCTAACGGCCGCAGAATGCCGACAAGCTCCACATATCCCTGGGCCGCCGAGCGAATCCGGGAGGTCGGCGTATCCTGCAGATGGCGTATGCGCGACCAGCGGCTGATGCAGACCCAGCCTCCCCCGAGCGACAGCGCCGCACTGCCGCCCAGGATGATCAGCAGTCCCAGATCCATGTCAGCCGAACAGGGTCTTCAGGTCGACGTCGGCCTTTTCCGCCTCGCTGAACTGCAGCAGCGCCGCTTCGCGAAAGCCGAACAGGCGCGCCAGCAGTACATCGGGGAACTGCTCTATGCGCACGTTGTTGAGATTGACGGATTCGTTGTACAGCTCGCGGCGATCGGCGATGCCGCTTTCCAGGCCGCTGATGCGCTGTTGCAGGTGGCGGAAGCTGTCGTTGGCGCGCAGCTCCGGATAATTCTCGGCCAGCGCGAACAGCCGCCCCAGGCCCGCGCGCAAGCCGGTTTCGGCCTGGCCCAGGGCGCCGACATCGCCCTGCTGGCGAGCGCTGGAAACGGCGTTTCGCGCCTGGATGACCGCCTCCAGGGTGCCCCGCTCGTGCTGCATGTACTGCTTGCAGGTCTCCACCAGTTTCGGCAGCTCCTCATGGCGCTGGCGCATCAACACGTCGATGTTGGACCAGGCCTTGCCCACGCCGTGCTTGAGGCGCACCAGACCGTTATAGAGAACGACCGCATAAGCTGCGACAAGAAACAGCACGACCAGCGTGACGACGGCGCTCGGGCTCATCAGAACTACTCCAGGATCCGTACGGGAAAGGCATTCTAGCGATATCGCCATCCCCGAAGAGCGACCCACTCCACGCAATTCCTTTGCACAAAATGCAAATCTTTCGCATTATGCTCTGCCTCGGTTGTCGCACCTCCGCTGCTGGCACCCCACCACAAAAACCTACGCAAGCAAAGGAACCCGCCATGCTACGCACTCCTCTCTGGGCCACCGCCAGCCTGCTGGCCGCCGCCATTTCCCTCGCTGGTTGCGGCGAGGACAAGGCCCCCGCCGAACAGGCCGCCGCTCCGCAAACCACCACCCAGAGCGAGCCCGCCGCAAGCGCGCCGGATACCTTGAACAGCGAAGCTGCCCAGGCAGTGGTCAAGCATTACGCCGACATGGCCCATGCCATCTTCAGCGACGCCCACGGCACCGCGCTGAAGCTTCAGGAAGCCATCGACGCCCTGCTCGCCGAGCCGACCGACGCAACCCTGCAAGCGGCCAAAGAAGCCTGGCTGGCGGCCCGTGTGCCCTACATGCAGACGGAAGTCTTCCGTTTCGGCAACCCGGTGGTCGATGACTGGGAAGGCCAGCTGAACGCCTGGCCGCTGGACGAAGGCCTGATCGATTACGTCGAGGGCGACTACCAGCATGCGCTGGGCAACCCCGGCGCCACTGCCAACATCATCGCCAACCAGGAAGTACAGATCGGCGAAGACAAGATCGACGTCAGCCAGATCACCGGCGAGCTGCTGGCCAGCCTGAACGAATTGGCCGGCTCCGAAGCCAACGTCGCCACCGGCTACCACGCCATCGAATTCCTGCTCTGGGGCCAGGACCTGAACGGTACCAATCCCGGCGCCGGTCAGCGCCCGGTGAGCGATTTCATCGATGGCGAAGGCTGCACCGGCGGCAACTGCGATCGCCGCCGCACCTACCTGAAGGTCGCCACCGACCTGCTGGTCAGCGATCTCGAGGAAATGGTCGGCCAGTGGGAAGCCGGCGTAGCGGGCAACTACCGCGCCAGCCTGGAAGCCGAATCGGCCGAGAACGGCCTGCGCAAGATGTTCTTCGGCATGGGCAGCCTGTCCCTCGGCGAACTGGCCGGCGAACGCATGAAAGTGGCCCTGGAAGCCAACTCCACCGAGGACGAGCACGACTGCTTCAGCGACAACACCCACAACTCGCACTTCTTCAATGCCAAGGGCATTCGCAACATCTACCTGGGCGAGTACCTGCGTACCGACGGCAGCACCCTGACCGGCCCGAGCCTGGCCTCGCTGGTCGAAGGCGTTTCGCCCGAGATCGACAGCGACCTGAAGACCAACCTAGAAACCACCGAAGCGAAGATGCAGGTGCTGGTCGCGAGCGCCAACGATGGCGAAGCCTTCGACCAGCTGATCGCCCCTGATAACAACGAAGGCCAGGAGAAGGTGCGCGCGGCGATTGCCGCACTGGTCGCCCAGACGGCTTCGATCGAGCAAGCCGCCGCGGCACTGGGCATCAAGGACCTGAACCCGGATACCGCCGATCACGAGTTCTGATCCGCTCAGCCTTGGGAGTGACTCCGGCCACTCCCAAGGCTGCCTTTCACCCGCGCTTCTTGCGCACCTCTCTCGGCCTCAGGCCAACACAAATGCAAATCCCTCTTATTCATGATCCATTAGCCTGCTAAGATCGCATCCTTTTTCTGGCTGAGGGGTCTAGCGTTGTTCCGCCTTTGCGTTCCGCTGCTGGCAATAGGCCTGACAGCCTGCGGCGATGAAGCCGTGCACTTCGATCGGGCCGAGCCCGGTGAGGCCCTTTCCGCCGGAGCCGCGACCGTGATGAAGTTCGATCAGAACGCCTTCTCCATGCCTTCGGCCAACCTGTCGCCGCTGCGCCGGCTGGACTTCAGCGTGGGCAACAGCTTCTTCCGCAACCCCTGGGTGATCGCCCCGGCATCGACGACGGCCCGGGACGGGTTGGGTCCGCTGTTCAATACCAATGCCTGCCAGAGCTGCCATATCAAGGATGGCCGTGGGCATCCACCCGAAGGCGACGCATCCAATTCCGTTTCGATGCTGGTGCGGCTGTCCATTCCGGCGACCGAAGCCCATGCCGACGTCGTCCACCAGCGTGGCATAGCGCCCGAACCGACCTACGGCGGCCAGCTCCAGGACATGGCCATTCCAGGCATCGCCCCGGAAGGCAAGGTCCGCTTGAGCTTTACCACCCACCGTGTGAAATTCGCCGATGGCCACGAGGTGGAGTTGCGAAGACCCCAGCTGGACATCACCGAGCTGGGCTACGGCCCAATGCACCCGCAGACGCTGTTCTCGCCGCGCGTGGCGCCGCCGATGATCGGCCTGGGCCTGCTGGAAGCGATACCGGAAGCCGCCTTGCTGGCCAACGCCGATCCCGATGATCTGAACGGTGACGGTATCTCCGGCCGCCCCAACCGGGTCTATGACCAGGTCACGGGGGAAACCGTCATTGGCCGTTTCGGCTGGAAGGCCGGCCAGCCGACGCTGAACCAGCAGAATGCCGACGCCTTCTTCAACGATATGGGGCTGAGCACCAGCCTGCTGACGGGCAACAGCTGCACCGAACGGCAGGTCGAATGCCGCGCCATGCCGGACGGCGGCGAACCGGAGGTGAGCGACAAGATTCTCTCCCAGGTGCTGTTCTACACCCGCAACCTGGGCGTACCGGCTCGCCGCAACGTCGATGCGCCCCAGGTGCTCGCCGGCAAGACGCTGTTCCACCGTGCCGGTTGCCAGAGCTGCCACACACCGCAGTTCACCACCGACGCCGACGCCGCCGAACCTGAGCTGGCCAACCAGCTGATTCGCCCCTATACCGACCTGTTGCTGCACGACATGGGCGAAGGTCTGGCCGATGGCCGTCCGGAGTTCGAGGCCAGCGGCCGCGAATGGCGGACCCCGCCGCTGTGGGGCATCGGTCTGACCCAGGCAGTCAGCGGCCACACCCGCTTCCTGCACGACGGCCGCGCACGCAACCTGATGGAAGCCATACTCTGGCACGGCGGCGAAGCGGAGCAGGCTCGTCGTCATGTACTGAAATTCGATAGCGAAGAGCGGGCCGCCCTGCTGGCCTTTCTCGAATCGCTTTGACGCGCGCAGCACCCTGCCAAGCCTTGCCGAAGAGGAAAAACATGTACCGCATCCGAAACATCCATGCCGCCGGCATGGCCGCACTGGGCCTGCTGCTGAGCGCCTGCTCGCCCTCCGACCCCTTCACCAAGACGAGCAAGTCGCTCGCCGGCGAAGTGCTGCTACCGGCCTATACCCAATGGGCGGAAAGCGATCGCCGCCTGGCCGCCAGCGCCATCGCCTATTGCGCCGGCAACGAAGACCTGGCCGCCGCCCGTGAAGCCTTCTTCCAGGCCCAGCGCGCGTGGGCCGGACTGCAGCCGCTGCTGGTCGGCCCGATGGGCGAAGGCAACCGCGCCTGGCAGGTACAGTTCTGGCCGGACAAGAAGAACCTCGTGGGCCGGCAGATCGCCGCGCTGCTGAAGAACAACCCGCAACTGACCCGGGCCGACCTGGAAAGCGGCAGCGTGGTGCTGCAGGGCCTGTCCGCCTATGAGTACGTGCTGTTCGATGAGGCCGTCACCCTCCAGGACAGCGCAACCAAGGCGCGCTATTGCCCCTTGCTGATCGCCATCGGCGAGCACCAGCAGCAGCTGGCCAGCGAGATTCTCGAACAGTGGAAGGCCGCCGATGGCATGGCCGCACAGCTGAGCAAGTTTCCCAACGAGCGCTATGCCGACGCCGCCGAGGCCATCGCCGACCTGATACGGGTACAGGTCACGGCGCTGGATGGCCTGAAGAAGAAGCTCGGCGCCCCGCTCGGCCGCCAGACCAAGGGGCATCCGCAGCCCTACCAGGCCGAAGCCTGGCGCAGCGATGCCACGCTGATCAGCATCGAAGCCGCCATCGCCGGTGCACAGCGTCTCTGGCAAGGGGCCGATGGTAAGGGGCTGCGCCAGCTGCTCGACAGCGACCAGGCGGAAATCGCCACGCGTATCGACCGCGCCTACGAAGCGGTGCTACAGGAACTGAATGCAATGGGTCAGCCGTTCAGCGAGCTGATCGCCGATCAAAGCGGCCGCGAGCGCCTGAACACCCTGTACGAGCGTATCGATACCCTGCACCGCCTGCATCAGGGCGAGCTGGCCGGTGCGCTGGGCATCCAGATCGGTTTCAACGCCCACGACGGAGACTGAGATGAAACGCCGGACGTTCTTCGGCCTGGGCAGCGCACTGCTCGCCGCCTCGGCCTTGTGTGGCTGGACCTTCACCCGACAGACGCAGCAGCCATTGCTGCTGTCCGCCCGCGACGATGCAGAAGGACGGCACTATGCGGTCGGCTATCACCTCGACGGCAGCCAGGCGTTCGCCACCCCGGTGGCCGAGCGCTGCCACGATGCCTATGCCCACCCACACCTGCCGCTGGCCGTGTTCGTTGGCCGCCGCCCCAGCCGCGAAAGCTACGTGATCGACTGCCGCGACGGCAGCCTGCTGCAGGTCATCGAATCGCCCAGGGACCGACATTTCTATGGCCATGGAGTGTTCCACAAGGATGGCGACTGGTTCTACGCCACCGAGAACGACACCAGCGACCCCGGCCGTGGCGTGATCGGCGTCTACCGCGTCGAGGAGCGGCGCCTGGTGCGTACCGGCGAGCATTCCAGCCATGGCCTCGGCCCGCATCAGCTGTTGTGGATGCCCGACGGCGAAACCTTGGTGATCGCCAACGGCGGCATTCGCACCGAAGCCGACAGCCGCGAGATGATGAACCTCGATGCCATGGAGCCGAGCCTGGTGCTGCTGCGCCGCGACGGGACGCTGGTCAGCAAGGAACAACTGCCCCAGCAGATGAACAGCGTCCGCCATCTGGCCGTGGCCGCGGACGGCACCGTGGTCTCCGGCCAGCAATACGAAGGCGATCCGCTGGATCGTGCCCCGCTGGTGGCGATCAAGCGTCCGGGCGAGGCGTTCCAGGCGTTTCCACTGGGTGAGTCGCAGCGATTGTCGATGAACCAGTACACGGCCAGCGTGGCGATTCACGACGGCTTGCGCCTGCTCGCCGTGACGGCCCCGCGAGGCAACAAGGTGTTCTTCTGGGATCTGGACAGCGCACAGTTGCGCCAGGAGGCCCACCTGCCCGATTGCGCCGGCGTTGGCGCCGTCGAAGAAGGCTTCGTGGTGACCTCCGGCCAGGGCCGCTGCCGCCTCTACGACTGCCGGGGCGAGCGCATCGTCACCCAGCCGCTGAAACTGCCTGCTGGCCTCTGGGATAACCATCTGCGCCTGGTATAAGCGCACAGCGAAATATCGAAGGCCAAACCTCTATCAGCTTTTCTGTCAGGACCTTCCATGCTTCTGCATCGCTCTATCCGTGCACAGCTCCTGGCGCTCATCGGCGCCAGCCTGTTGTCGATGCTGATCTTTGCCCTGGGCAGCTTCCATTTCCTGTCGGGCAACATCACCGCCTACCAACGGCTACTCGATGGCCCGCTGGAGGCGTCACGCCTGGTCGACGAGGCCAACCTGAAGTTCAAGGTACAGGTCCAGGAGTGGAAGAACGTGCTGCTACGCGGTGGCTCGCCCGGCGACCGGGAAAAGTACTGGGGGAGCTTCGAAGACCAGGAAAGCCAGGTGCAGGTCATTCTCGAACGGCTGGTCGTGCTGAGCCAGGGCAACACGGCCCTGGCGACGCAGATTCGGCAGCTGCAGGCTGAACACCGCACGCTGGGCGCAAGCTACCGCAGGGGCCTTGAAGCCTTCGTCGCCTCGAACGATGCCACAATCGGCGATACCGCCGTGCGCGGCATCGACCGTGCCACCAGCGAGCAACTGAGCGCCCTGGTCGTTGAGTTGCGTGAAGCGGCCCAGCGCGAATCCGCCCGGATCGGCGCGGCGGCCGACCGTTCGATCATGTTCGGCACGCTGCTGATGATCCTGGCTGGCGTACTGATTGCCCTGCTCGGGCTGTGGCTGATCAACCGCAACCTGGTCATGCCGATAGGCATGCTGATCGACCATATCGCCAATCTCAGCCACGGCAGGATCGGCCAGCCGGTGGCTGAAGGCCGGCAGGACGAACTGGGCCGCCTCGCTGCCGCGACTAACGTGCTGCAGGCCTTTCTCGCCGAGACCTTCAGCAACCTCCAACGCAGCAGTGCCGACCTGGAATTCGCCAGCAACGAGCTGGGTGCGGTGGCCCATGAAATGTCCGAGGGGGCCCGGGTGCAGACCGAGCGCACCGACCAGGCAGCCACGGCGATGGAGGAAATGTCCGCTACTGCTCAGGAAGTGGCCGCACATACACGCGGCGCGGCAGAAGCGGCCACACGGGTGGACCTCGCTACCCGCCAGGGCGAACAGGCCATGCAGGGTGTGGTGGCGAGCATCGAGGCCATTCGCCGCGAGATAGAAAGTACTGCCAGCGTGATCCATGCCTTGGAGGACGACAGTCAGCGCATCGGCAGCGTGCTGGCGGTGATCCGTGGGGTTGCCGACCAGACCAACCTGCTGGCACTCAATGCCGCCATCGAGGCCGCACGTGCGGGCGAGCAGGGACGTGGCTTTGCAGTGGTGGCCGACGAAGTGCGCAACCTGGCGCGACGAACAGCCGAGTCCACCCTGGAAATCAATGCCATCATCGAGGCCGTTCAGCGCCGCGCCGGCGAAGCGGCACAGGCCATCGACAATGGCCAGCGCAGCAGCGAGGAAGGTGTGCGTCAGGTGGCCCAGGCTGGCGAAACCCTCGCCAACCTCACCGATGCGGTGGAAACCATCCGCGACATGAACCGGCATATCGCCAGCGCGGCCGAAGAGCAGACACTGGTGGCCGGGGAAATTTCGCGCAATCTTACCGAGCTGGCCGAGATCGCCACCGATAACCAGCGACGAGTGCAGCGCAGCGAACATATCAGCGGGGAGCTGCATGATCTGTCCGGCCGCCTCAGCGCACTCACCAATCGCCTGAGCTGACGATGGTTTTTGCTGAAACGGGTCAGGCAGCTAGCTCGGCGCACAGATTGGATACAATATATAGCCATATACAGAACAATTGTATACGATACGCCAGAAGCTCCTTTACCAAGCCCAGCCAAGCTCCTTTCGGTCAGCCTCAGCGCTCTCTGCTAAGTTTGGCGGGCAACAACAACCGATGACGGGAGTTATATGGCAAACACCAAGTACTACGCCCCCACGGGCGGGCATCCGGCGCAGACCGAACTGCTGACCGACCGCGCAATGTTCACCGAGGCCTACGCGGTCATCCCCAAGGGCGTGATGCGTGACATCGTCACCAGCCATCTGCCGTTCTGGGACAACATGCGCATGTGGGTTCTTTCCCGTCCGCTGTCCGGCTTCTCCGAAACCTTCTCCCAGTACATCGTGGAACTGGCCGACGGCGGCGGAAGCGACAAGCCCGAACTGGACAAGAACGCCGAGGGTGTCCTCTTCGTGGTCGACGGTGAGTTCACCCTGACGCTTGAAGGCACGCCCCACGTCATGCGCCCCGGCAGCTACGCGTTCATCCCGCCGGCAGCGAACTGGAAGGTGCGCAACAACAGCGGCCAGCCGGCTCGCTTCCACTGGATCCGCAAGTACTACCAGGCGGTCGAAGGGCTGGCGCATCCGGAAGCCTTCGTCACCAACGAGCAGGACATCGAGCCGATTCCGATGCCGGGCACCAATGGCGCCTGGGTGACCACCCGCTTCGTCGACATGAGCGACATGCGCCACGACATGCACGTGAACATCGTGACCTTCGAGCCGGGCGGAGTCATCCCCTTTGCCGAGACTCACGTGATGGAGCACGGGTTGTACGTGTTGGAAGGCAAGGCAGTGTATCGCCTGAACCAGGACTGGGTCGAGGTGGAGGCCGGTGACTACATGTGGCTGCGCGCCTTCTGCCCGCAGGCCTGCTATTCCGGCGGCCCCGGCAAGTTCCGCTACCTGCTGTACAAGGACGTGAACCGTCACATGGACCTGGGCAAGTACAACCACCGGGCCTGATCGAGCGACACCCGACGCCCTCCTCGCCTTACGGCAGGAGGGCGTTTTCGTTTGCGTCTGCAGCGATCAGCCGAGAAAGCCGCGCTGGCTCAGGCTGTAGATGAACAGCAGCAGATCGTGATCGGGCCGTACCGGAGCCGCCACCTGCCGTGCACTGGGCGGCAGCGGGCAATAGCCGCGCTCGTTGCTCTGTAGCACCTGGGTTCCGGGCTCGATCCAGGCCGCCGCAGCCAGCGAGGCGATGCCCAGGGCAGCTGCGATAAACACCACCCGTGCGATTGCAAGCGTCATGGTCCTGCCCTTGTTTTCCTATGAACAACAAGACCCTAGCTCATGAATCAAGAAATCACCTTACAAGGCGACCAAAGGCGCGAAAGCGTGCTCCGCGTTGCCGCCTGCCGACCGGCAACAGAACACCCGGAAACGAAAAAGCCCCGCACGAGGCGGGGCTTTTCGGTACAGCAGGTGGGGTGGCTTACATCATGCCGCCCATGCCACCCATGCCGCCCATACCACCCATGTCAGGCATGGCCGGGGCCTTTTCATCGGCGCTCTCGGCGACCATGGCTTCGGTGGTGACCATCAGACCGCCGATGGAGGCCGCAGCCTGCAGCGCGGAACGGGTGACCTTGGCCGGGTCCAGGATGCCCATCTCGATCATGTCGCCATAGGTGTCGGAAGCGGCGTTGAAGCCGTAGTTGCCCGAACCCTGCTTGACCTTGTCGACCACCACGCTCGGCTCGCCGCCGGCGTTGGCGACGATCTGGCGCAGCGGAGCCTCGACGGCGCGACGCAGCAGCGCGATACCGACGTTCTGGTCTTCGTTGTCACCCTTGAGCTCGGAGATGGCCTGCAGAGCGCGAACCAGCGCGACACCGCCGCCAGGCACCACGCCTTCTTCGACGGCTGCACGGGTAGCGTGCAGGGCATCTTCGACGCGAGCCTTCTTCTCTTTCATCTCGACTTCGGTACCGGCACCGACCTTGATCACCGCAACACCGCCGGCCAGCTTGGCCAGACGCTCTTGCAGCTTCTCCTTGTCGTAGTCGGAAGTGGTTTCTTCGACCTGCTTGCGGATCTGCGCAACGCGGGCTTCGATGTCCACCTGCTGGCCAGCACCATCGATGATGGTGGTGTTTTCCTTGTTCAGCACGACGCGCTTGGCGTTACCCAGGTGCTCCAGGGTAGTGGTTTCCAGGCTCAGGCCGACTTCTTCGGAAATCACGGTAGCGCCGGTCAGGATGGCGATGTCCTGCAGCATGGCCTTGCGGCGATCGCCGAAGCCCGGGGCCTTGACCGCGGCAACCTTGACGATGCCACGCATGTTGTTCACGACCAGAGTGGCCAGGGCTTCGCCTTCGACGTCCTCGGCCACGATCAGCAGCGGACGGCCAGCCTTGGCAACGGCTTCCAGCACAGGCAGCAGTTCGCGGATGTTGCTGATCTTCTTGTCGACCAGCAGCAGCAGCGGGCTGTCCAGCTCGGCCACCATGGTGTCCGGCTTGTTGATGAAGTAGGGGGACAGGTAGCCACGGTCGAACTGCATGCCTTCGACGACGGACAGTTCGTTCTCCAGGCCCGAACCTTCCTCGACGGTGATCACGCCTTCCTTGCCCACGCGCTCCATGGCCTCGGCGATGATGTCACCGATGGAATTGTCGGAGTTGGCGGAGATGGTGCCCACCTGAGCGATGGCCTTGGAGTCGGCGCACGGCTTGGCCAGGTTCTTCAACTCGTTGACGATGGCGATGGTGGCCTTGTCGATACCGCGCTTGAGGTCCATCGGGTTCATGCCGGCGGCAACGGCCTTCAGGCCTTCGTTGACGATGGCCTGGGCCAGTACGGTAGCGGTGGTGGTGCCGTCACCGGCTTCGTCGTTGGCCTTGGAGGCAACGTCCTTGAGCAGCTGAGCGCCCATGTTCTCGAACTTGTCCTTCAGCTCGATTTCCTTGGCGACGGAAACGCCGTCCTTGGTGATCGACGGAGCGCCGAAGCTCTTTTCCAGAACCACGTTGCGGCCTTTCGGGCCGAGGGTCGCTTTTACCGCGTCGGCCAGGACGTTTACGCCAACCAGCATTTTCTTGCGAGCGGAGTCGCCGAACTTGACTTCTTTAGCAGCCATTTTGATTGATCCTCAATCTTGAAATTGGTTACGGGAGATGCGGGTTATCAGGCTTCGACGACAGCGAGGATCTCGCTTTCGCTCATCACCAGCAGGTCTTCACCGTCGACCTTGACGGTGTTGCTGCCGGAGTAAGGGCCGAAAACCACCTGATCACCGACCTTCACGGCCAGAGCGCGTACTTCGCCGCTGTCCAGCACCCGACCGGTGCCAACAGCAACGATCTCACCACGGTTCGGCTTCTCGGCAGCGGAGCCCGGCAGGACGATGCCGCCTGCAGTTTTGGTTTCTTCTTCGCTGCGACGAATCACGACGCGGTCATGCAGAGGACGAAGCTTCATTGTCGATCTCTCCTAACAGAGTGGTTCCATGCCGATGCATCTCATCGGCGGGTTGGCAAATCCGGCAAGGCCGGTTGCGTCTCGCAACGCGAGCCGCAGAAGACGGACTGTCGAATCTCGACAGCAACCTTTCGGTGTCCGCTACATGCGGGCGTGCAAGGTTATTTCAAGGGTGCCGCTGAAAATTTCTTGTCCATGAACGAAAACCGGCATGCACAGAGGCATGCCGGTTGATGAAGATTTCTGTCACTGGTCGCGGTCGCGACGCTCCCATTCGCCCTCGATCACGTTCGGTCGCTGCGGCCCGGAACGGGCCTGCATGTCCTCATGGAAAGCGCGCTGACGCTGGGCACGGGCCTCGATACGCCGGGTCAGCGCGCCGAACAGCAGCTTGCGAGTCGGCGGAAAGAGGATGACCAGCGCCAGTGCATCGCTGATGAAGCCGGGCAGGAATAACAACCCGCCGCCGATCGCCATCAGCATTCCCTGGAGCATTTCACGTTCGGGCAGCTCGCCGCGAGCCAGGCGCTCCCGGGCGCGCCAGGCGGTGGCAAAACCGGCCAGGCGCATCAGCAGCACGCCCGCGATGCCGCCCAGCATCAGCAACAGAATGGTCGCCAGCGCGCCGATGGCGCTGCCGACCTTGATCAGCACATAGAGCTCGGCCAGCGGAAAGATCAGAAACAGCAGTAAAAAGATACGCATCATGAATCCTTGGCGGAAGATAGGCTTCCAGTGTTCTGAAGATGATGGCGCGGCAGGCCGAATTCAACCTGCGCGACCAGCAGTTTGTAAGCGGATCATGCACCGCATGGCTGAAGCGAAACTGAATCAGCGGCGCGCCATCGCCACCAGCGCCTGGCGCACCGCCAGCGGCGTCTCGCAGATTTCGGCAAAAGGCAGCCAGTGCAGCGCCTGGCCGATACGCAGGTGAAAGCCCTCGCTGTCGATACCTGCCAGTTGCGCCGGTGGGCTGGCCGGCAGCCCCGCCTGTTCGACGTAATGCGCGATGGCCGCGGCGTGGTCGTCATTCATGTGCGCAACCATGCCCTGCTCCTGCGCGCCGTCGCCGGCAGCGAAGGGATTGGCCAGGGCAACCTCGTCCAGCCAGTGGATCGCGCCGAAGCCGCCGATGTAGCGCCAGCGCACGGGTTGCAGCACCCAGAAATCGAAATCGTGGACGCGGTGGTAATCGCCCGCTTCGGGAAAGTAGCGGTAATAGCGCCGCGCGGCAGCCTCGACGACTGGCGGATCGACCAGTTGCCGCGCCTCGGCCAGCACCGTGAGGCGTCCGGCTGCCTGCACATCCTCCGCCGCGCGCTCGCCCACCAGCAGCGAGCACTTGTTGTCGGTCTGGAGATTGCGGGTGTGCTGGGCGATACGGCTGATCAGCAGCAGCGGCCAGCCGTTGGCATCCAGGCAATAAGGCACTGCCGAGCCAAACGGAAAACCGGGCATCGACCGGGAATGGGTGGAGAGCACACCACGGTATTCCTCGAGCAGGAGTTGTCGTGCATTCTTGACGGCTTGTGCGCTCACCAGGGGTTCCTCGAATGACTTCTGGATGGCTCGCAGCATAAACGGTTTCAACGCGAGCATGGCTCGCAACGAACGACAGGATGGAGGTGCCATGCAGCTGAAAGACAAGATCATCATCGTCACCGGCGGCGGCCAGGGGCTCGGCCGCGCGATGGCGGAGCATCTGGCCGCCAAGGGCGCACGCCTGGCGCTGGTCGACCTCAACGAGGAACGCCTGGCCGCAGCGGTGGCGGCCTGCAAGAGCGCCGGTGGTGACGCACGTGCCTATCTGTGCAATGTCGCCGACGAAGAGCAGGTCAGCGGCATGGTCGCACAGGTCGCCGAGGACTTCGGCGGCCTCGACGGCCTGGTCAACAATGCTGGCATCCTGCGCGATGGCCTGCTGCTCAAGGTCAAGGACGGCGTGATCGGCAAGATGAGCCTGGCCCAGTGGCAAGCGGTGATCGACGTCAACCTCACGGGGGTGTTCCTCTGCACCCGCGAGGTCGCGGCGAAGCTGGTGGAACTCCAGCGCGCAGGCGTGATAGTGAACATCTCGTCGATTTCCCGCGCCGGCAACATGGGCCAGACCAACTATTCCGCGGCCAAGGCCGGCGTGGCGTCCGCCACCGTGGTCTGGGCGAAGGAGCTGGCCCGCTACGGCATTCGCGTCGCAGGCGTGGCCCCTGGCTTCATCGAGACCGAAATGGTCGCCAGCATGAAACCCGAGGCATTGGAGAAAATGACCGCGGGCATCCCGCTCCGGCGAATGGGCAAGCCGGAGGAGATCGCCCATTCGGTGGCGTACATCTTCGAGAACGATTACTACACCGGGCGGATTCTGGAGCTGGACGGCGGCCTGCGGCTCTGAAGGCCGCGGCAGTCCTCGAGCGGCGAGCGACGTAGATCTCTCGCCGCTCGAGGACTGCGGCTGTTACCAGCCCACCCCGAAGCCGATGGAGTAGCGGGTTTCGTCGGTTTCGCTCTCGGCGCCGCTGACGATATCCCGTTCGGCCTTCATGTTCAGCGAAGCCCAGTCGGTCACCTTGTAGCGCAGCCCGACTTCGGCATCCAGCGCGTAATCGGCCACGTCTTCCAACGGCTTGCCGACTTCGCCGGAGCTGAACAGCTCGAAGGTCTTGCCGACCAGATAACGGTTGTAGTCCCACTTCACGGCCGCCAGGAAGAATTCGTCCTTGCTGCCGTCGGCATACTCGTAATCGCTGCGGTTGATCAGCGAAGCCAGCGAGAAGGCGCCCAGTTCGTTGTCCCAGAACTGGTAGCCGGGACCGGTACCTATGGTGCGCTGGCGGCGAACGTCTTCGATCTGGTCGCGCTTGTAGCTCAAGCGCCCCTGCCAGAACCAGTGCTCGTCAAGGAACCGGTCGAGCGCGTATTCGGCATCCCAGTTGTCGGTGACGGTCACGCCATCGCGGTATTCACGGTTGTAGTTGCCGTTGCCGTTGTGTCGCCAGAGGCCATGTCGCGCCTTGGTGTCGAAGGACACGTCATAGTCATCGGTGTCGGTTTCCGCACGCTTGTAGTCCATCGCCACGTCGATGTTGCCCTTCCAGGTGAAATCCTGGATCAGCGGCTTGGGATGGATGATCTGCGAGATGCTCGCCAGCTCGACGGTACGCGGCGCCGCACCATTGGCGAGAACCACGGTGCCGTCCTCGGACGCCTGCATCGTCTGCACCACTTCACCCGTCACGTCGTCCTGCTTGATCAGCAGCTTCTGGTCGCTTTCCAGCGTCGCGATCGCACTCCATTTCAGCGGGATCGAGCCACCGTAATCGGTTTCGAGTAGCAGCTTGCCGCCATCCAGGACGCTGATCTTGCCCGTCAGGCGATCACCATTCTTCAGCCATACGGTATCGGCCAGCAGCGGCAGGGAAAGCGTGGACAGGGCCACACACAGCAGGGTTTTGGGAAACATAGAGGGAACTGAAGGTCTGTTCGAGTGGGTTGGAAGGCTGCATTATCCTTATGCCCGTAGTCACAGCAAGCAATGACCGCCAGGCGGAAGCCGAGTTCACCGGAAGCGCGTCCATGACAGAACAATCTCCCCTGCTGCCACCCGATGCCGATGCCCAGACGCGCCGCGCCGCCGTCTATCTGGTCATGGCGCAGATTCCCGAAGGCAAGGTGGTGAGTTATGGTGAGCTGGCCGCCATGGCCGGCCTCGGCCGTGCCGCGCGCTGGGTCGGACGGCTCATGTCGCAACTGCCGGACGATACCCGCCTGCCCTGGCACCGGGTGATCGCAGCCGGCGGCCGGCTCAGCCTGCCGGCGGGCACCGCGGCGGGTCACGAGCAGCGCATGCGTTTGCGCGCCGAGGGCCTGACCATAGTCAACGACCGGGTGGACGTGCGTCGGCACGGCTGGCATTCATCCGAGCACAGCGGGTAGAGTGCGGCTTTTGCCTCCATTGCCGACAGATCATCGCCGTATGTCCCGTGAAACCTGGCGCGACGCCCTCGCCGCCTATGCCAGCCCCGCCTCGCTGACGCTGCTCATCCTCGGATTCGCCGCCGGATTGCCGGCGATCCTGGTGTTCTCCACGCTCTCGGTATGGCTGCGCGAAGCGGGGGTTTCCCGCGAAACCATCGGCTTCGCCAGCTGGATCAGCCTGGCCTATGCCTTCAAATGGGTCTGGTCGCCCATGCTCGACCAATGGCGCCTGCCCTGGATCGGGGCACTCGGCAAGCGCCGTTCGTGGCTGGTGCTGTCGCAGGTCGTGATCGCCGTCGGCCTGATCGGCATGGCGCTGTGCAACCCTCAGGAAAACCTGACGCTGCTGATTGCATTGGCCGTGGCTGTCGCCTTCGCCTCCGCGACCCAAGACATCGCCATCGACGCCTATCGCCTGGAGATCGCCGAAGATCGCCTGCAGGCCACCTTGGCCGCCAGCTACATGACCGGTTACCGCATCGCCATGCTGCTGGCCAGTGCCGGCGCGCTGTTTCTCGCCGAGTGGCTGGGGTCGAGCAGCCTGGACTACAACCAGGCTGCATGGACCACCACCTACATCGTCTTCGCCCTGCTGATCGTGCCGGGCCTGATCACCAGCCTGCTGATCCCCGAGCCTCAGGCAGCCGCACCGTTGCCCAACGAACCCTCCCGCTACACCTTCAATCACCAGCTGGCATCGGTAGGCCTGCTGCTGGTGCTGCTGATTTCCGTGCCGGCGATGATCAATGCGCTGATCGCCCAGGCCTGGCCGCGGGCGACGCTCTACGCGCTGTTCATCCTCGGCAGCATTTCTCCGGTGGGCCGGGCGCTTCTGGTGCCGGTGCGGCATATCCTCGGTCAGGCCGGGCAGAAGCAGCGCCCGTCGCGCTTCGACTTCGCCCACCAGGCGGTGTCGGTGATCGTGCTGATCATCCTGATGGTCTCGACCACCGGTATGTTCCAGTCCTACTGGGGCGGCTACTGGCCGCGCGGCACCATGTACCTGCTGATCTGCTGGGGCTGCCTGTCGGCACCCGGGCGCATCCTGATGGGCCCGGTGCTGACGCCGATCACCGACTTCATCGTGCGCTACCGCTGGCAGGCGCTGCTGTTGCTCGGGCTGATCGCCACCTACCGGATGTCGGACACGGTGATGGGCGTGATGGCCAACGTGTTCTACATCGACCAGGGCTTTTCCAAGGACGAGATCGCCAGCGTCAGCAAGCTGTTCGGGCTGATCATGACGCTGCTCGGTGCGGCCTTCGGCGGCTTGCTGATCGTGCGCTTCAGCATCCTGCCGATCCTCTTCATCGGCGGCGTCGCCTCGGCGGCGACCAACCTGATGTTCATGCTGCTGGTGGAGATGGGCGCGAACCTGCAGATGCTCATCGTCACCATTTCCTGCGACAACTTCAGTGGCGGGCTGGCCTCAACGGCCTTCGTCGCCTACCTGTCGAGCCTGACCAACCTGAAGTTCTCGGCCACCCAGTACGCGCTGCTCAGCTCGCTGATGCTGCTGCTGCCGCGCCTGCTAGGGGGCTATTCAGGGGTGATGGTGGAGCATCTCGGCTACAGCAACTTCTTCCTGGTCACCGCCCTGCTCGGGGTGCCGACGCTGGTGTTGATCGCCTGGCAATGGACGCGCAACCGCCAGCACCCCGACGCGGCGCGGAGCACGCCGTCTTCCGAGCACGGCTGACGGCTCAGCCCTGAACGACGTGCAACTCGCGGCGCGGCAGCGGAACGCCAATGCCGGCCTCGGCGAAACGCTCCTTGAGCTGTTCGGTGAACGCGAACGTCACCGGCCAGAAGTCGCCCGTGGCGACCCAGACGCGCAGCGACAGGTTCACCGCACTTTCACCCAGACCGGTCACGAACACCACGGGCTCGGGGTCACGCAGCACGCGCGCATCCTCGGCGATCTCCAGCAGAATCTTGCGGGCCAGCCGGATATCCGCGCTGTAGGCGATGCCGACGTTGATGTCCGCACGCCGACGCTGTTCGCGTGAATAGTTGGTGATATGGCCGTTGGACAGGCTGCCGTTGGGCACCACGATGGTCTTGTTGTCGGCGCTCTTGAGCACAGTATGGAAAATCTGGATGGAGTGGACGGTGCCTGCCACGCCCTGGGCCTCGATCCATTCGCCGACCCGAAACGGACGAAACAGCAGGATCAGCACACCACCGGCGAAGTTGGCCAAGCTGCCCTGCAGGGCCAGACCCACTGCCAATCCGGCCGCACCGATCATGGCGATGAACGACGTGGTTTCCACACCGACCATCGAAGCCACGCTGATCAGCAGCAGGATCTTGAGCGCTACCCCGGCGAGGCTTTCGATGAAGCCATGCAGCGAGGGGTCGACCTGACGGCGACGCAGCAGCGCGCCGAGCCTGCCCGTCAGCTTGTTGATCAGCCACCAGCCGATCAGGAAGGTGATCAGCGCCAGCAGCAGCTGGGCCGAGTACTGCAGCACGATGGGCAGCCATGCCTCGGACAGGCCGACCAGGTATTCGATATTGACATCCATGATGTACGGACTCCTGAAAGCAGAGCACACCGATCGTGCGGTGTGCTGGGGTAAAGCGGAAGAAAAGTGGCGGATCAGTCGCGGAAGTTGTTGAACTGCAGCGGCATGCCGAACTCATGGGCACGCAGCAGGGCAATCGCCTCCTGCAGGTCATCGCGCTTCTTGCCGGTCACCCGGACCTGCTCGCCCTGGATGGCCGCCTGCACCTTGAGCTTGGCGTCCTTGATATGCGCGACGATCTTCTTGGCCAGCTCCTTGTCGATGCCCTCGCGTAGAATCACTTCCTGCTTGACCGTCTTGCCCGACGGGTAGGGATCCTTGAATTCCAGGCACTGGATATCGATCTTGCGCTTGACCAGGCTCAACTTGAGGATTTCCAGCATCTGTTCCAATTGGAAATCGGCTTCGGCGGTCAGGTTTACCGTCAGATCCTTGTGTTCAAAACTGCCTTTGCCGCGCAAGTCATAACGCCGCTCCAGCTCCTTCATGGCATTGTCGATTGCGTTGGTGACTTCGTGTTTGTCCAGTTCGGACACCACGTCGAACGAGGGCATGGGATTCCTCCAGATTGATGGCGCCACGGTGTGACCGAGCGCGCCGTGCTTGACGATTGAAATACGCCATCATTATAACCATTCAACCTGGCGGTGCTGACCGCAGGCGACACGACAGCCTTTCCGACCGAGATCATCAATGCCCAACCCCCAACTCAGCATTCTGGTTGTCGACGACGCCAAATTCTCCAGCGTGATGATCGGCCGCGCCCTGTCCAAGGCCGGCTACCAGGACATTCGTTTCGCCGACAGCGCCAGCGCCGCACTGGCGCTGATCGAACAGCGGCCGGCCAACGTGCTGCTGGCCGACTGGCTGATGCCGGAGATGGATGGCCTGGAACTGACCGCCCAGGTCCGCCAGCAGGACGAAATGTCCGCCCATTACACCTACGTCATCCTCCTCACCGGCCGCGACGGCCAGGATGTGCTGAGCCAGGCGTTCGACCGCGGGGTGGACGACTTCATCAGCAAATCCGCGATGCACGAGCAGCTGGTGCCACGGGTCTATGCCGCCGACCGCCTCTGCGGTTCGCTGCAACGCCTGACGCAGACGAATCGCACATTGACCGAAGACCTCAACGATCTCGAACAGCGCAACCTGATCGACCCGATCACCGGGCTGGGCAATTCGCGCTACATGAACCAGAAGCTGGGCGACAGCCTGCGGCAGATCGAGAGTCGCGGCGGCGCGCTGTGCTATTTGCTGATCGGCCTGCAGGAACTGGCATCCCAGCGGGACCGGCACGGCGAGGAATATCATCACGAGCTGCTGCGGGGCGTGGCGCGGCGCCTGCAACAGCTAGTACGGCCATTGGACGTACTCAGCCGCCTGGATGAAGATCATTTCGGCTTGCTGGCCCTGGTCGACGACGTCAAGGCCTGCTCACCCAGCAGTTTCAAGCGCCTGCATGAAGGCCTGAACCTCAAGGCGTTCAAAACCAGCGAGGGCTTCGTCTCGCTCAAGGCCGGCATCAGCCTGGTCAGCGTGGACGCGAACGCCTTTCCCACCGATGCTCCGGCGGTCACCACTCAGGCACGGTCACTGCTGCGCGATGCCTACGCAACGGGACGCATCGTACCGCTGCGGCTGAAGCAATCGGGCTGATGACCACCTGGCATGTGCTCGGTGCGGGCAGTCTCGGCATTCTCTGGGCGAGCCGCCTGGCCCGCGCCGGGCTGCCCGTCCGGCTGATCCTGCGCAACCCGGATCGCCTGAACGACTACCGGAACGCCGGCGGCCTGCGACTGACGGAGAACGGCCAGACCCACCTGTACAGAATTCCCGCCGAACTGGCGCAAGCGGATACGCCGATTCGCCGCCTGTTGGTCGCCTGCAAGGCCTACGATGCGGAAAACGCCGTCGCCCAGGTTGCCAGCCGCTTCGCCGAATCCTGCGAAATCCTGCTGCTGCAGAATGGCCTGGGCAGTCAGCAGGCAGTGGCCAGCCGCTGGCCCGCTGCGCGTTGCCTGTTCGTTTCCAGTACCGAAGGCGCCTACCGCCAGAATGGCTTCCACGCCACCTTCGCCGGCCAGGGGCAGAACTGGCTGGGCGACCCGAATGATTCAACCGCTCCGGCGTGGCTGGAAGACCTTGCCGCGGCATCGATTCCCCATCGGTGGACCACCGACATCATGGGGCGCCTGTGGCACAAGCTGGCGCTCAACTGCGCAATCAACCCCCTGACGGTGCTGCACGATTGTCGCAACGGCGAACTGCGGGCCCATCCCCAGGCGCTCGATGCACTGTGCGACGAACTTGCCGCGCTGCTCGTGGCGAACGGTTACCCCGAGCTGGCAGCCGGGCTCGCGGAGGATGTGCGACAGGTCATAGAGGCAACCGCAGCCAATTATTCGTCGATGTACCAGGACGTCCATGCAGGGCGCCGCACCGAAATCACCTACCTGCTGGGCCATGCCTGCAGCACGGCGGCGCTCATCGGCCTGAAAGTGCCCCACCTGGACGGGCTGCACCGGCGCCTGCAAACGCTGCTGGATCGCCGCGGATTGCCCAGGGACTAAGGCGCCGCTAACCTGCCAGGATCATCCTGCCAGACATTGTCTTCCCATGAATCTGCGCCAGCAGCTCGAAAACCTTCCGGTCGGCCGCAAACTGCTGGTCGCCATGCTCGTCCTGCTGGCAGCCGTCCTGCTGGTTTCCAACCTCGCGTTCATCAGTGCCGCCTACTGGATTTCCCGCCAGAGCGTTGCCCCCCAGGCCATGCACACGCTCGGCGAACTGCTCGCCACCGAGGAATTGAGCAGCAAGGCGCTGGCCTCCGAAGCATCGGCCAACGCTCTGCTGGCGCGCCTGGCGGACTATCCTCCCCTGCGCGGGGCGATCATCTACGACGCCGCCGGTAACAGCCTCGCGCAGCTTCAGCGCGGCGAGCGACTGGCCCTGCCGGAACGCCTGGAAAAGGTGCACACCTGGCGGGCCGGCGAGATACGCGCCAGCCTGCTGGTGGAGCTGCCAGCGAGCGAAGGTCGAACCGGCCATCTGCTGATGGTCGCCAGCAGCGAGCTGCCAGGCGCCTTCTACAGGGGCACGCTGACGGCCAGCCTGGCCATTCTCGCGGTCAGCCTGCTGCTGTGGATCATCGTCGCGCGGCAGATCCGCCAGCTGATCAGCCGCCCGATCCGCGATCTCGAAGCCCTGTCGCGCCAGGTCACTCGCGAGGAGAACTACGCCTTACGCGCTACGCCGAAGAACCAGGACGAGATCGGCCGCCTGGCCGATGCCTTCAACACCATGCTGTCGCGCATGGAAGCCCGCGAGCAGCAGCTCAAGCGCGCCCGCGACGACGCCCAGGAAGCCTTCGATCACGCGCAGGGGCTGGCCGAGCAGACCCGCCATTCGAACCGCAAGCTGGAACTGGAAGTCCAGGTGCGCAGCAAGATCGAGCAGAAGCTCACCGGCTTCCAGCATTACCTCAACAGCATCATCGACTCGATGCCCTCGGCGCTCATCGCGCTGGACGAACAGCTCTACGTCACCCAATGGAATCAGCAGGCCAGCCAGCTTTCCGGCACCTCGCTGGACGATGCACTGAACCAGCCGGTGTTCATCGCCTTCGAGCCGCTCAAGCCCTTCCTCACGCAGATTCGCCTGGCCTCCGAGCAGCATCAGGTCGCCAAGATCGAGCGCGTCACCTGGCTGCTCAACGAGGAACCCCGGCATTTCGCGCTGACGCTCTATCCCCTGATGGGACAAGGCGGTCGCGGGGTGGTGATCCGCATCGACGACATCACCGAGCGCATCAACATGGAAGAAATCATGGTGCAGTCGGAAAAAATGCTGTCGGTCGGCAGCCTGGCGGCCGGTATGGCCCATGAGATCAACAACCCGCTCGGCGCCATCCTGCACAACGCACAGAATATCCGCCGCCGGCTGTCCCCCGAGCTGGAACGCAACCGCAAGAGCGCCGAGGAAACCGGCGTACAGCTGGAAGCCGTCAACCAGTACCTGCAGCGCCGCGAAGTGCCGCAATTGCTGGACGGAATCCAGCAGGCCGGCTCCCGCGCGGCCAAGATCGTCAGCCACATGCTCAGTTTCAGCCGGATGAGCAATCGCCAACTGGCCGAGTGCCAGTTGCCGGTGCTGATCGACCAGGCGCTGGAGATCGCCGGCAACGACTTCGCACTGATCGAAGGCTTCGATTTCCGCGCCATCGATATCGTTCGCGATTTCGATCCTCAGGTGGATCGTGTCCCCTGCATCGGCAACGAGCTGGAACAGGTGCTGTTGAACCTGCTGAAGAATGCCGCCCAGGCCATCCACCAGAAAGGCAGCGACGTGCCCGGGCAGATCATCCTGCGTACCCGTCTGAATCCGCCCTGGGCGGAAATACAGGTCGAAGACAACGGTAGCGGTATACCCGAACGCGTCCGCAAGCGTATCTTCGAGCCCTTTTTCACCACCAAGGAAGTTGGCCAGGGAACCGGCCTGGGCCTTTCCGTTTCGTATTTCATCATCACCAACAATCACAAGGGCCAGATGGAGATACAGTCCCGGCCCGGACAGGGCAGTACCTTCACGCTGCGCCTGCCGCTCTCCACGCCATCCGAACCAACCAGCTATTAACAAGGACCGAACATGGGCAACCGACTGTCGAAGATCTACACACGCACCGGCGACACGGGCGAAACCGGGCTGGCAGATGGCCGTCGTGTGCCCAAGAGCCATCCGAGAATCGAAGCCATGGGCGAGCTGGATACGCTGAACAGCCAGCTGGGGTTGCTGCTGGCAGACCTCGCGCAAGAACAGGGGCAATGGCCGGGGCTCGCCGAGCTGATCGAAGTGCTGAGTCATTGCCAGCACCGTCTGTTCGATCTGGGCGGCGAACTGGCCATGCCGGAGTACCAGGCGCTGGACGAGGCTGAAATCAGTCGACTGGAAGCGGCCATCGACCGCTGGAACCAGGAGCTCGGCCCCCTGAAGGACTTCATCATGCCCGGCGGCTCGCGCCTGATCGCCCTGGCGCACCTGTGCCGGAGCCTGGCGCGCACGGCGGAGCGCCGCTGCCAGCTGCTCAACGCCAGCGAACCCCTGCGTCCGGTGGGGCTCGCCTATCTCAATCGTCTGTCCGACCTGTTCTTCGTGGCCGCCCGCCTGATCGCCCGCCGCCAGGGCTGCGCCGAAATCCTCTGGCAGGCGGCCAGTGCGCCGGATAGTGCGAATGCCTGAGCGGCCGCTCGCCCCTCCGGCTCGGCAGCGCGAGGGACTGCATGTCGCCTGGGAAGCGCTGATCGTCCTGCTGGTGTGCGCGAACCTGGGGCTGATCCTGTTCGACGGCCTGTTCGCCATCGCGCCGATCAGCCAGCTCCTGGCGACCTGGCTACCGGCCTGGCATGCCGCCTACGATCAGCACATCCACGCCAATTTCCAGCTCATCGACCTGGGCTTCGTGACCATCTTCGTCCTGGATGTATTGCTGGGCTGGACGATCGCCTTGTTCGAACGCCGCTACGCGCGCTGGTGGTACTACCCCTTCGCACACTGGTACGACGTGCTCGGCTGCATTCCACTGAGTGGTTTCCGGTTGTTGCGCGTGCTGCGTGTTGGTGTGTTGCTGGTCCGCCTGCAGCGGCTGGGCCTGATCGACATGCGTGGCTGGGCCTTGTACGGCCTGCTCAGACGCTACTACCTGCTGTTGCTGGAAGAACTCTCGGACCGGGTCATGGTGCGGCTGTTCAGCCGCCTGCAACAGGAGATCGGCGCCAGCGACGACCTTTCCCGGCGGCTGCTGCAGGAAGTCGTCAAGCCACGCAAGGAGCGCCTGCTCGACGACCTGTCACGGCGTCTGCAGGGTATGCTGGAAAACGGCTACCGGGACAATCGCGGCGCCATCGAAGGCTATGTGGGCAGCCTGATTCATCAGGCGTTGCGCGACAACCGCGAGGTACGCAACCTGCGACGCGTGCCGCTCGGCGGGCGCCTGGCCGACACGCTGGACGATGCCCTGGCCGATATCGCCGCGCGCCTGATCCAGGGTGCGGTCGACGGTCTGCAGGGTCCGCAGTTCCAACGCCTGGCGCGCAATCTCGCCGAGGAATTCTTCGACGCCTGGGTGTACCAGGACGAGAACACCGACCTGGCGCTGGAAGAACTGCTGGTCGATGTCATCGAGGTGCTCAAGCAGCAGGTACTCGACCGGCGCTGGAGCGGTTTCATCGGGCCTGTCGAACCGCCTACCCCGCCGGAATGACGATGCGCAGCGGCGCCCGCTTGCATAGGGTCATTCGTCCTTCCTGCGGTTGAGTCGCCCGCCCACCACCATCTCAGTCGCCCAGCCGACCAGGATGTCGGTATAGGCGCGCTGGCAGCTCTCTTCGCTCAAGGCGTGATCGGCACCGAGGAGGATCCGATGAGTCAGCGAGTGCGTCTGCTGGAAAGCCGCACGGTAGCTCATGATGGTCTCGTGAGGGACGAAACTATCCTGCTCCGACTCGACGATCAGCACATCGCCTCTGAACGCGGCACAGGCTGCCAGCGCTCGATTGTCCTCGGGTCTGACCCTGCTACGCCGCAAGCGGTTGAGCACCTCACGGTCGAGCTGGCGCTTGGGCATGACCCAGTCTTCATCGCGGTAGAGCGCTGGCACGCGCATGGCCAGCCAGCGCACCGGCCGCAGCGAGGTCAGGATTGCCGCCAGATAACCGCCGTAGCTGGTGCCCACGACCGCGATGGCCGAGGGATCGATATGCGGATGTTGCGCCAGCAGATCGTAGGCCGCGAGCAGGTCCTTCAGGTTCTGTTCGCGCGTCACCGTCTGCTGCTGGGCCTGGGTCTGCGCATGACCGCGCAGATCGAAGGACAGGCAGATGCAGCCCAACCCGGCGATACCCCGGGCCCGTGCCAGATCCCGCGCCTGGCTGCCACCCCAGCCATGCACGAACAGCACACCGGGCAATTTCGTCGGCGGGGTAAGGAAGGTCCCGGCGATGTGTTCGTCTTCGACCAGGATGTCTACCGCTTCGCTATGAGTTGCCATAGGCTCCGCTCTAGTCCTCTACCGTGACGTACTTGGTGATGAAACCGACTTCCGCATCCTGCCCCTGGAACATCAGGGTCGCATTCGCGGGCAGGCTCGGGTCTTCGCCGTACAGCTCCACCGAAGAGGCCCGCACGGCCCCCTCGACGCGCCCCCGGACGATCACCTCCAGGGCGGCGATCTCCGCGCTACTGGCGCCGCCGATCCGCCAGGATTGCTCCAGCACGCCGGAGCAGACGCGGCCCTTGCCATCGACGCCGCGCGCGATGTCGTAGTTGCGCCTGGAGGCGAAGAAGTCGCGATAGCAGCTCGAGGCCGCTTCGTCATATGCCTGGGCCTGTGACACCGCCTGCCGGGTCGACTCATCCAGGTCCAGCCTCAACAGCGCATCGAAACCGCCCTCGACCACCAGCAGGTCCGAGCCGCCGTAAACCATTTCGCCCGTATTGTCCTGGGTCAGACGCTGGGTGCCGTGATAGCTGATCACCCGGCCGGCCACCCGGGCCTGCCCGACACTGAAGGTGGTGACCTCGTCGAGGTGCGCCTCGAGCACCAACCCGTACTGGCGCAACTCCTTTTCGTCGAGCTGCGCCAGCGCCTCGTCCAGCTCATGCACACCGCTGACCTTTTGCTGGCCACGGCCGCCGGTTGCCCGCACGGGCTTGATCCGCAGCGCCCCCTCTTGCAGCAACCTGTGTCCCGCCTCGCGCGCATCCGCCAGGGAAAATGCGCTGTAGCCACGCAATACGCAGCCCTTCACGCGGGCGCCGAAGGGGCGGGACCAGCCCACCGGCGCTTCGGCGTCGGGACGGATCAGCGGATGGGAGATGGCCTTGGTTTCGACGAACGCCTGCGGCACCACTCCGCCGAACAGATCGGTTTCGCCGCCCAACCCCAGCTCGCGCGCCTGCCGGGCGCCAATGACGGTGCCGGAGGGAACGAAGTAGAGCTTCCCCGAATAATCCATGGCAGGGTCATATTCACCAAGAAAGGCCATGCCCTGGAGTCCGGCGATACGCCTGGCCAATTCGGCGTGTACGGAGGCTTCGTGCTGCGGTTCCCGAGCTCTGTTGCTCAGCGTAACCACCGCACCGCGGGTGTTCTGCGGTGTATCCGCTTTCATCATCTGTGGATGGCTCCATGAACTGCTGACAGATGCATGACGAAACGGCCGACCGGCGCTCCATCCGCTCGCTTGCAGTCGAACCCGAGGATTCGCTGTACAGCAATAGACTGCGGATGTGCGCTAACTATCCTTCGATCGCACCTGGCGGTCGGACGAAGCCGACAGCGCGGATAAACGAAAAAGGGAGCGGACCTCGCGGCCGCTCCCCTTCTTTTTGCGCCTTGCGTCACTTACGCCGGTACGGACGTCCGGATCAGGTGGTCGAAGGCACTCAGCGAGGCCTTGGCGCCTTCGCCCACGGCGATGACGATCTGCTTGTAGGGCACCGTGGTCACGTCACCGGCCGCGAACACGCCGGGGATGTTGGTCTGGCCCTTGGCGTCGACGATGATCTCGCCGAAGCGCGACAGCTCGACGGTGCCTTTCAGCCAGTCGCTGTTGGGCAGCAAGCCGATCTGCACGAAGATGCCTTCCAGCTCGACCTCGTGCAGCGCTTCGCTGGTGCGGTCCTTGTAGACCAACCCGGTGACTTTCTGACCGTCGCCCTTGACCTCGGTGGTCTGCGCCA
>NZ_RFFL01000015.1 GCF_003696285.1 Stutzerimonas nitrititolerans | reverse complement strand
GTAGATAGCGCAGCATGAAGCATCCGTATGGGGCGAGGGGCGCGATCTTAGCAAGCGGGTCGCCCACCGTTGGAGAGCCGTGTCTCAGACAGGGGCTGGGGGAGATGGTGATTTGGCCAGTCCGTCGAGCCAGCCGCCGGTCTCGGCCGGGCTGATGCCAAACATCTTTGGATACCGCTCCGTGAACAAGACCCGAGCGCATCATGCTGCTCCTGGGATAACGTTCTCCCGCAATGTTGCCCAGGTGATACCACAGGGAGGTGGAAATGGACCGTAGCAGGCTCCAAATGGCGGTGATAATGCTGGCTGCGTTCGTGGGATGTGCCGCTGGCAGCTGGCTATATTTCGGGTCGACGATGCAAGCGCCCAAGGTCATTCGCCCGCCGCTGGACATCTCGGTGAACGCCGAGGAGATGCGTGTCTGGGGCGCCTGGGACGTTCAGGCCGGCTATGTCCCGTCTGGCATGGGCGCCATCGAGATCCGCTGCGTTCGCCAGGCCTCATTGTGTGTCGAGGCCGAGGCCAATCTGCTTCAGCACACCGAAGGCGAGGACCTGACAGCCGAAGTGCGGCTATACCGGATCACGTCGTGGAGCAATGAGACTGTCGAGGCCGAACTGCTCACCACGGACGCCGACTGCGTGCAGGGCACGCTGCAGATCAATCCAAGCGAGCAGGGTGCTCGTCGGTCCTGGAAGAGCTTCGGGGAATGTGAAGCGGAACCGGGCTACGCGATCCTGGTTGGCGATCCCTTGTAGGCGGATTCTGCTCATGCGCCGTAATGTCGAGAGTGTCATGCCGTTGAATCGGTTGCTGTCTGGTGGTGGCCGCATCATGAGAATGGTGATGGTGTGTGTCCTTGTCTTTCGTGCTGACAGGCTGCTTCGATCGTCCCAGCCCGGATGTGGACTGGTATCTGGAAAATCCGCTCGACAGGTCCAGAGTCCTCTGGATCTGCCACCACCGCCCCTTCCGGCTTACCGAGCAGGCCTGTACCAATGCCAGGGGTGCACATCTGAAGGCCACGGAAATGGCCATTGCGGGTTTGAAGGAGCGAGACCGTGATGCGGCGCGGCGCACGCCGGAGTCTCAGCGAACCGTCGACTGGTACAAACAACACAAGTATGCCCTGAGGGACAAACTCGAGGAGTGTCGCGATGAGAACAGGGAGAACCAGCTTTCGTGCCTGAGGGCAGCTCAGGCAAGTCGTCGCCTCTTCGTCGAAGGTGACGTTGTTTACTATCGATAAAGCCCCTTAGGGCTCTCCAGCGGCTATCGCCTGGTGTGCGAGCAGGCAGCCGAGTGTCCCAAAACGGCCCGGACGTGTCGCCGCCGCCGCGTGTTTTAGATGGCTGTCAGCGTGCGGTGTCGGACCATCAAGGGCAGCCAGGCTGATGGGCGTTGCCAGTTTTCTTCCCTTCGCCCGGATTCCAGCCTGTTCGCACAGGCCAGGTCCGCGGCTGAGCCGCTGAAAACCAAGGGGGCCGAAGCCCCCGTTTCTCCTAGAGCAGTCCCAGCTCGGCAAACGATACCCGCTCCAGGCCGGCCACGATGATGTGATCCAGAATCCGAACGTCCACAAGGCCCAGTGCGTCCTTCACTCGCTCGGTCAGCGTCCTATCGGCCTGGCTCGGTTCCGAATGCCCGCTCGGATGGTTATGCGAAAGGATTACCGCCGCCGCATTGCGCTTCAGAGCCTCCTTCACCACTTCCCGCGGGTATACCGAGGCGCCATCGTTGGTTCTGCGGAACATCTCGACATAGTCGATCCGCCGATACCGGTTGTCGAGAAACAATACCGCAAACACCTCGTGTTCGAAGCCTGCCAGCTTGGAACCCAGGTATTCCTTGACGATGTCGGGAGCCGTGAACGGTGCGCCCCGCTGGACTTTCAGGTCGACGACCCGACGTGCCGCCGCAAGGATCTGATCGGCAGCGGCCGGCAGGTAGTGACCTTCGGCATGGCGTCAGCCGACCAGGGGGCACGATGGACGCCCGCAGGGGCGAGATGGCCCGCCAGTTCGATGCACGACAGCGCGGCCCGGTGAAGACGGGAGACGCAATTGCTTAAAAGGATGCTGTGCCGGAAAAAGCCGTGGCGACCTTGCCGGGAGACACCAATCCTCTTCGATCCAGTCAGGGCCTCTGCGACTCGGCCTGACTCGGCGAAGTCGCCACTAATGGAAGGGCAGACTAAGGTGATTGAACGCTTCACTGTGTGGCATCTGCATCTCCTGCAGCAATACGACAACGCCCACAGTTACCCCTCGTTCAATGTGCATCTCTGCGCATCAACCATCGCAGTGGCAAAGCCCGCAGCATCAGAATCACGCTTGGTAGCGGGCAGTTATGACTAGGCTTCGAGTTGCGGCGAGGTGTAGTTCACTTTCTAAAGCGGCCACTTGAGAGAAAATGATCGGCCATCTGCAACCACATCAAGGATGAGCTAAATGGAAGATCAAGGACTGGAGTACGCGGGGTTTTGGTCAAGGGCAGGTGCGGCACTCGTCGACACCGTTCTGCTGATGCTGATAAACGTTCCGTTGATTCTCTCGATATACGGGTGGGAGTATTTCGATGCAGAGCAGCCTGATTTCGTCGCAGGCCCAGCTGACTTCCTAATAACCTGGGTACTTCCTGCCTTCGCGACGATCGTATTCTGGATATACAAGCAAGCGACCCCGGGGAAGATGGCAATCTCGGCCAGGATCGTTGATGCAGAAACGGGACAGCTCGCCAGTCCAGCGCAACTGCTCGGCCGTTATCTCGCTTACTACATATCGATTCTTCCACTTGGCCTGGGGCTGATTTGGGTCGCATTCGATAAGCGCAAGCAGGGCTGGCATGACAAGCTCGCCGGTACCGTCGTCATCAAACGGACCAATACAGGTCCAGAGCCGGTCAATTTTCAGGGCGCCTGACTTGCAGCTCTAAGGCTTTTCTCAACAGGCGAGCCGGTAGCATCACATCTGCAAGAGCGTCAGGGTGTGCAGCGTGCCGGTGAAGCCGTCGTCGAGGGTGGCTGCTTGTACGTCTCGGTATCAAAGCTGTCCGACGGCCGCGCCTTATTTATATCGTAGATGCTGCTTCAGATGACGCATCGATGCCTTTTTCAATTCATCCAGCAAGGCTGGTGAAATTTCCGCGTGCCAGCGATTCGCGGCACGCCTGCAGCTCCGCTTCCTTGTCTTGCGACGCCTTGTCGTAATAGTGCATCTGCAGGGGCGTGAAAGACGGACAGGCGAGCATCGCCCTGGGCGAATGGCTTCGCGCGGAAAATCCTGAAGTTGAACAGCAGCTCGATGCGATCCTTGCGGCGGATGCGGTGCTCACCGAGATGGGCCAGGTAGGCCATCAGATCTGCGGTCTTGCGCAGCGACAGTCCGTACTTGTCCAGCGAGCTGGCAGCCTGTATATCGCTGTCTGCCTGCCATTGCTGCAGGTAGCGCCGCTCGATGCTCAGCTCATCGAGCTCGACCTGCATTTGCGCCGCCCGATTGTGATCGTGCAAGTGCTGCTTCAAGCGGGCCAGGAGGGCCTGAATCTCGTCCAGCGTCGGTGCGGGCTCGGGCTCGTTTGATGGCCAAGGCGGTAGATCAGCGAAGAATTCCTCGCGGTTGCTCTGATTGCCGAGTTTGGCGATGAGGTGGCCCAGGACGCATTTCTCCAGCTTCTCGTAGACGTTTTCCACCGCCGCATTGTTGTTGGACAGCACCGCCACCGTCTGTCCGCGCAGCAGGATATTGGCGAGGATGTTGAGGATGGTCTGGGTCTTATCGGCTCCCGGTGGGCCCTCGATTACGCTGACCTGCGCACGGAACGCTTACTCGACCGCCTCGAGCTGGCTCTCGTTCAGGCCGAACGGATAGATCAGCTCTTGGTCCGGCGCCAACGTGCCGTTGCGCCCCGTGCAGTAGGCTTGCAAGGCGGTGTCGGCGACGGCGGGCAGTTTTTCCAGTTGGCGCACGATGTTGGCGGCGATCTCACGGTCAGTTTTCGACGCGGCGCGATCCTGTCGGGTATTCGCCACGGCTAAGAAATAATGGAAGACCGGCGCGTCCTTCATCGCCGTCGGCGCGGTAAAGCCGATACCTTCCATCTTGTAGACGTAGGGCTTGTCGGCGTCCGGATAGTGCACGACGGCATACCGCTCGCCGTAGGTTGTCGCTTTGGCGATAGACGTGACGATCGTGCTGCCGGGCTTGGTCAGCAGCATCTCGCCCAATTCGCGGGTAGGAAAAACACGGCAGTCGCTGAGCGGGCGGGTGTGAGTTTTCTTGGAGGGATAATAACAGGTTAGTCGCAGGGTTTCGTACTTGTCGCTCCAGTAGATCGACCAGTCGCTGATCTGCCTGGTTTTGTCTTCACCGTTTACGTAGGTGGAAACCATAGGACCCCTGGGCCACTCAGATACATCGACAAGGCATCGGAATGCAGGTCGATGTTCGAGACTGCGAATGGCACCATTTGGCATCGTCGTCCACGTTGGCAACTTCAACAGTGCTCGGCACAAAAAATGGTGAAGAACGCTGTGAATGTGGCGGGCGGCGACGGCTTGGTAAAACTAAGTTGAAATGTGCTCATCGATACGGTCCTGCTTCCAACGGAGGCCTTTCATGATCGACCATATCGTCATCCAGGTCTCGAATCTTGCAGCCAGCCGAGTGTTCTATTCGGCTGTGCTGAAACCACTTGGAATGCACGTGCGCAAGGAACTCGACGATGACGGTGTGCTGTTTGGTGGGGTGAAGCCTGTTCCGGGTGAAGACCCTGCTGGAGAGTTCTGCTTGTTGCAGGCCGAGGTGCCGCGCGAGCGTTGTCATCTTGCTTTCCGGGCGCGGACGCGCGAGCAGGTCGATGCTTTCTATCAGGCTGCGCTTGCTGCGGGCGGTATCGATAACGGCGCGCCTGGCCTTCGTCCGCAATACCACGGCAACTACTACGCTGCCTTCGTACATGACCTGGACGGCTACAACATCGAGGCGGTGTGCCATTGGCCTGCCTCTGATTGATGCTCCAAGATGGCGGTCGATGGCCATTGTTTGTCGGGACGACCTGCCGATCATTCTTCCCAATCCGGATCCACATTTGCCGCAATGAAGAATCGGAAACAGCTAGGCGTCGGCGTCGGCTTGGTCATAGGCGTGATCATCGGAATCTTCGCCGACAACCTTGTCATGGGGATTGGGGTAGGTCTGGCGATCGGTATCGCCATGTCGTTCGAATCGAAGGGCTAGGGTAGCTGCCAGCGTAACGCAGGGAGCTGGCGGCGCCTTTGTTCAAACCGCACGAATGGCGCTGACGCTGGAAATGCAGCCGTTCCAGATCATTTCGTAGTGGGCGGTCTGGATGATGGAGGTTACTGGCCTTGGGGTCATGAGTGCCCAGCAATCCTGGCCTGCGTTACGTACCGAACGGTAGCGCAAGCCGGGGTGCCTGGCTTGTTTCACCCGCCGGCCGAGGTGATTGGCCTGGGCGTAGTCGTCGGGATCGTAGATCGGATCCGTCATCGGGATGACTGTCGCGTCGAGCATACCGGCCTCGTTGAACTGGCATGACAGGCCGCGGAAGACGAATCGCTCGTAGCTCAGGCCTTCGACATTGGACCAGTAGCGGTCCTGGTGGTAGCGGACTTCGGCGAGTGCCGTATCCATGCTGCTGGCCAGGTACAGCACACCGTAGCTTCCGTCGCTGAAGCGCGAACCGGCTGGGTTGACATGGGTAAAGGGCGCCGTGGCGTACGAGCAGCCGGGAATGCCGAAAGGTATTTCCGCGCGGGGTATCAGCTCGAGACGTCCGGCGTCGTTCTGCAGCCTGGGGTTGGTCAGGGCCTGCAGTTGATACAGCGTTTCGAATTCGCTGGCATCGGCTACATCGTCGAACAGCGCGATGGGTGGGAATTTGGAGTTGACCAGTCGGTAGGCCCGCAGATGGGCTTCGGCCCGCACAGGGAGCTGGTCAGGGTCTACCACTGCGCGCCTCGCAGACTGTCGATGCGTCGAAACGATTCGTACAAGGAAATCATGTCGCCCTGAGCCATGACCTCCAGTGGGGATCGCCCGTTGAAGAACTCGTTGTGGTTGGCCATGGAAGGAAAGCCGTACACGTTCTCCGGATTGTCGAAAAGCAGGCGCAGGGCCGCGTGGATGTTGAGGATGAAACTGATGCGCTGCATCTGGTCAGCGTCGAGGCTCACCGACCATGCATCGTTAGGCAGCTTGGCCCGCACATGGGTGCTGCGCGAAATGCGAAGAATGTTGCAGGCCTGCTCGGTGGTCGCCTGCCATTTCTCGAGGATATTCACTGCCGCTCGCAAACCGGCTGTGCATTGATCCTTGGTAAAGGCCTGTGCCTGGATAACTGCCGCCATGACTTGATAGCACCTGTTTTGTTTCTGTAGATACAACTATAGCTCAGTATGTGTCTGTAGACAAAGTTCAGGTGGTTGTATCTGAGAATATGAGATCGCGCTGCCTGCTGTATCAGGTTCGGTCTCGTTCGCTCACTTCGCTAAACCGGAGCGATAACCACAGCAGCCAATCGGTGTCGGCCCTGGTTGTTATTCATCAAGTCACGGCTCGCGTCTTCGAATCAGCACGCCTCGTGCCCACCAGCAGCCAAACAGTGAGAAAGCTGCTTGGCTGGGAGCATCGGTCAACTCCAGATATTCGGCAGCAGGTTGTTGCTGTAGCCGGAAATGAACAGTTTCTCGCTACCATCCGCCTGATAAACGGCACGCTTCACCGCGCCGATATTGCCGCCGTAGACGTGGATGCTGATCGAGACACGGTCATCAAAGGCATTGCTGACCTGGTGGATGTCGCCGATGGCGGGCGACACGCATTCGACCTCGCCGCGCTCGAGCCGCAGCGGTTCGCCTGCGGGGCGCAAGGTACCGTCGGGCTGGCGCTCGAAGTGTTGCCCCAGTTCGGCGCCCCGCAGCATGCCGATCATTCCCCAGACCCGGTGGTCGTGTACGGGCGTTCGCTGTCCCGGTCCCCAGACGAAGCTGACCACGGAGAAGCGCTGCAGCGAGTCGGCATGCAACAGGTACTGCAGATAATGTTCAGGATGCGGCACGGCGAATTGTTCGGGCAGCCAGTCATCGTGTTCAACCAGTCGCCGCAACAGCTCCTGACCCTGTTCGAGAATTGCCGATTCCTCCGGCTGCCGCTCCAGCAGAGCGGCCAGCTCGATGACGAACCCGCGAAGCCGGTCCAGGCGTAATGGCTCGTTCATATCGATCCCTCCGAGTGGTTGTGTTCTCTTGTGCGTGAGAGTGGGTGCAGGTTCAAGCCATCACCGACATCAGTGGTCCTTTCCAGGCGAATGGCGATGAATTTCGAAGTGGGCGTGTGGCTCCCCTCGCCATGGCTTTCCAGGGGTACCAGGGGGTTGGTCTCCGGATAATAGGCCGCCGCCTGGCCCGAAGGCGTGTCGTAGGGCAGCAGGGTCATGCCGGTGATGCGGCGCTCGATGCCGTCATTCCAGAGGGAAATCACATCGACTTTCTGTCCGGGCTCGTAACCCAGTCGCTGGATGTCCTGCGGATTGACGAAGATCACCTCGCGCATGCCCTTCACGCCCCGGTAACGATCCTCCAGACCATAGATGGTGGTGTTGTACTGGTCATGTGAGCGCAGGCTCTGCAGAATCAGATCCGGTGTAACGCCCAGGCTGCGGATCTGCTGTGGCAGCAGTTCATCGGGCAAGGCGTGGGCGCTGAAGGCCGCCTTGCCTTCAGGCGTATTCCATTGTCGGCGGGAGGCGGCGTTGCCCAGGTAGAAGCCTCCCGAGCGCTGCAGTTTGGTTTCGAAGTCGGCGAAGCCCGGGATGGTCGCGGCAATCAGCTGGCGAATGCGTGCGTAATCCTCGACCAGCCAGGCCCAGTCGACCGGCTGAGGGCCGAGCGTCGCTGCTGCGATACCGGCGATGATCGCCGGTTCCGAACGCATCAGGGGCGACAGCGGTTCCAGCTGGCCGTGGGAGGCGTGGACCATGCTGAACGAGTCCTCGACCGTTACCGCCTGCGGCCCGCATGCCTGGCGGTCGATGTCGGTTCGGCCCAGGCAGGGCAGGATCAGCGCCTCGCGCCCGCAGGTCAGATGGCTGCGGTTGAGCTTGGTGCTGATCTGCACGGTGAGTTCGCAGTTCTGCAGCGCCTGGTGGGTACGGACGGTATCGGGCGTGGCCTGGGCGAAATTGCCGCCCAGGCCGATGAAGACTCGAGCCTGGCCGGTGAGCATGGCACTGATCGCGGCGACCGCGTTGTGTCCTGGCTGGCGCGGCGCGACGAAGTCGAAATGCTTTTCCAGGGTATTGAGGAACGCCTGCGTTGGCCGCTCGTTGATGCCCATCGTTCGGTCGCCCTGCACGTTGCTGTGACCGCGCACGGGGCACAGGCCCGCGCCGGGCTTGCCGATGTTGCCGCGCAACAGGGCGAGGTTGGTGATTTCCTGGATGGTCGCCACCGAATGCTGATGCTGGGTGATGCCCATCGCCCAGCAGATGATCACCCGTTCGGCTTCGGCATACAGGCGTGCAGCCTGCTCGATCTCGCTGCGAGCAAGTCCGGTCTGGGTTTCGATCTGCTCCCAGGGCGTTGCCTCGACGAGCTCCAGGTAGGCGTCGAGCCCCTGGGTGTGCTGTGCGATGAACGCGTGATCGAACAGCCCCGGCTGTTGTTTGGCCTGCGCCTCGCGTTCCCATTGCCAGAGGTATTTGACCATGCCGCGTACGAGCGCCATATCGCCACCGAGATTCGGTCGGAAATAGGCGGTGCTGGTCGCACGGTCCCGATTGGAGAGCATCTCCAGCGCCTTTTGCGGATGCTGGAAGCGCTCCAGCCCACGCTCTTTCAGCGGGTTGAACACCACCACACGGGCGCCGCGCTGGACGGCCTCGCGCAGCGGTTCGAGCATCCGCGGGTGGTTGGTGCCCGGGTTCTGGCCAAGCACGAAGATTGCGTCGGCATGCTCGAAATCCTCGAAGCTGACGGTGCCTTTGCCCACGCCGATGCTCTGGCCCAGCGCCACACCACTGGCTTCATGACACAGGTTCGAACAATCGGGGAAGTTGTTGCTGCCAAAGGCCCGGACGAACAGTTGATAGAGGTAGGCCGCCTCGTTACTGGCGCGCCCGGAGGTGTAGAACTCGGCCTGATTCGGATCGTCCAGGCGCTTGAGATGACCGGCGATCAGGGAGAAGGCTTCGTCCCAGCCGATGGGACGGTAGCGGTCGTTGGCGTGGTCATAGCGCATTGGCTCGGTCAGGCGCCCCTGATATTCGAGCCAGTAATCACTCTGCTCGCGCAACTGGCTGACGCTGTGGCGGGCAAAAAAGGAGGCGTCGACGCGGCGCTTGGTGGCTTCCCAGTTCACCGCCTTGGCGCCGTTTTCGCAGAATTTGATCGGCCCGATCTCGGCGGATTCACCCCAGGCGCAGCCGGGGCAATCGAAACCGCCATGCTGATTGGTTTTGAGCAGGGCGCGGATGTTCTTCAGCGCATTGTCGCTACCGAGCCAGTGCCCGGTAACGCTGCGCAGCGCACCCCAGCCGCCGGCTGCGCCGGCATAGGGTCGATAGCGGGTGGCAGGCTTGAAACGATCGTGACGGGACATGCGATGCCTCGCGAACTCATGGATGGCGATAAGGCTGGAAGATCATCCTCAGGACGAAACACCATAACCGATCGTGACGCAACGCAGGACGAGCGCCGGGGGAGGCGCCCATCCTGTGCTGCGTCACTTCTCTTAGCGAGCGGTCATTGCGCCCAGTTCGCTTTCGTCCAGTTCCGGGCCGTCGAGGGTGACGTGCTTTTCGCCCTTGCGGAATTTCGCGATGACCGGCTTCAGCTCTTCCTTGACGTGCTTTTCGCTGTAGCCGTTGAACAGATGGCCGAGCAGCCCGCGGCGCAGGTCCGTGGTGCCCATGAACCAGTCGGCGATGGGGAAGGTGAGGTTCATGTTGTACTTCATCATGATCCCCCAGTTGTGGTGGGCCGTGTGGTGGCGGCGGATGGTGTTGATAAACGGTACGTTGCGCACGAACCAGTTCTCATGCACATGGCAGCAGTAGTGGAAGGTCTCGTAGATGAGGTACTGCAGGACCATCGTCAGGAACACGATGAAGCCTGCGTTGGCGTTGAATATCAGTGACGTCAGATAGCCGAGCGTGGTACCCGCGACGCCCAGGGTAAGCAGCACGCGCCACGGGAAGAAGACGATGCGAAATTCCCTGGAGGAGTCGATGGTCGGCTCCACGTCGGTGAAATACTGATGGTGCTGGCGGGTGTGGCGTTCATAGATGGCGCGCAGGGCCCAGACGTCGATGCGCTTGTGCATGACGTAGCGGTGCATGAACCACTCGACGAAATTCCCGGCGATGAACACCGGCACCATCAGCAACCATTCCCACGTGGCGCCCTGTATCTGCGAAAGGCAGTACCAGGCCGCTGTGAGGCCCACTCCATACATCACCGCGACATGCAGCAGGCCGTTGTAATGGGGGCTGATGTCGGCTTTGTATTCTTCACGGAATTTCCGTTGGCGTTCAGTCATCATGGTGGTGCTCTCCGGCTTTTGTTGTTGTACACGACTGATATATTAGGTGAGGTTGTGAGATTGCGCTAGCGTATCTTTGGAATACGGCTAATATATCAGTGGCGTGCAAGCTTCCAGACAACAACAAGATATGGAGTAAGGCTATGACCACGATTGCCTATATCGCGGCTCGCTTCGAGCGGCTGCCTATGTCGGGCTATCAACGAAAGCTCTTCGCGATCATTGCGACCGCATGGTTCTTCGATTCACTGGACCTGGGCATGATGACCTTCATGCTGGGTTCGATCACCGCCGAATTCGGCCTCACCTCGACGCAGGCGGGCCTGTTGGCCAGTTCCAGTTTCGTGGGAATGTTCCTCGGTGCGGCAATCGCCGGCATGCTCGCCGACAAGTTCGGACGCAAACCGGTTTTCCAGCTGAGCATGATTTTCTGGGGCGTCGGCAGCCTCCTGTGCGGCTTCGCCGAGAATGTCGAGCAACTGATGTGGTTCCGCGTGCTGCTCGGCTTCGGCATGGGCATGGAGTTTCCCATCGGGCTCTCGCTGGTATCGGAAATCGTCCCGGCCAAGAGCCGCGGCCGCTACATCGCCATCCTCGAAGGCTTCTGGCCGCTGGGCTTCATCTGTGCCGGGGTGATCGCCTACTTCTTCATGCCGATCATCGGCTGGCGCGGAATCTTCATCGCCCTGGCCGTTCCGGCCCTGTTCGTCTTCATCGTGCGTCGTTGCGTGCCCGAGTCGCCGCGCTGGCTGGCCGAGGTCGGTCGTAACGACGAAGCCGATACGACCATGGATCGCTTCGAGGCATCGGTCATGCGCTCTGCACAGATGAACGCGCTGCCGGTGGTGACGCGCAGCATGGAAAACGCGGCTAGCGCCCTGGTGGCCAAGGCGCGCTTTCGCGACATCTGGCAGGGTGAATATGCCCAGCGCACTCTGATGTTGTGGGGGCTCTGGTTCTTCGCACTGCTCGGTTACTACGGCCTGACGGCCTGGCTGGGCGCGCTGTTGCAGAACGCCGGGTATGAAGCCACCCAATCGGCGCTCTACACGGTCTACATCTCGCTGGCGGGCATACCCGGCTTCATCTTCGCGGCCTGGCTGGTCGAGGCGTGGGGACGAAAGGGCACCTGCGTGCTGATGCTGCTGTGCAGCGCGGCCTCGGCCTTCCTTTATGGCCAAGCCGCCGCAACCGCCGCGCCTCTTGTATGGCTGATCACCGCTGGTCTGTTCATGCAGTTCTTCCTGTTCGGCATGTGGTCGGTGCTTTACGCCTACACCCCCGAGCTTTATCCGACTCGCCTGCGTGCGACCGGTACTGGCTTCGCCTCGTCCATCGGCCGCTTCGGCGCGCTGCTTGGCCCCTACATCGTCGGCGTGCTGCTGCCGCTCACCGGGCAGGGTGGAGTGTTCTCCATGGGCGCCATATCCTTCGCCATCGCCGCGCTGCTGATCATCTTCCTGGGTGTGGAGACCAAGGGACGCTCACTGGAGGACGTTTCCAACTGATCTGCAGGCCAGGTCGTCAACCAGAAACGCCTCGTCGAAGTGATTCGGCGAGGCGTTTTCTATTTCTGGAGGCTGAATGGGAGAATCTCGGCAATCAGGTTCGCCGATCTCAACCTTCGCGCACCAGCCTCAGGCCCAGATGGGTCGGTGGCAGACCCACCGAACAGGCGCCACTGGTGGGGTTGCGCTCGAAATCGGACAGTACCGACGGGTGGCGTCCAGCGGCGATGCGAATGTTGCAGAAGTCGCCACCACTGCCCGAAAAGCAGGTGTCGGTCCACTCCCAGACATTCCCACCGGCATCCAGCAAGCCGTGCTCGTTGCTCCCATAGCCGCCAAAGGGCTTGAGCGCTTCCGGCAGGCGCTCGCGGCTGGCACGTTGCGCATACTCGGCGAGCCAGCGGCGTGCCGGATTGCGTGGATCTTCTGTCACCGGCGCTTCGTCAATGTAGGCCGAGGCAGCCGCCAGTATCCATTCGCCATGCCGCGGCAACCGATAGTGATGTCCGCTCCGGCGAGAGAGCCAGGCCGCATAGGCGCTGGCATCCTGCCAACTCAATCCCACCGCCGGCAACTGTGCCGAAACCTCATCCGCTGTCTCCAGTGCCGGGCATTCGCCGGCATCGACACAGGCGGCGTATTCGGCCTGGCTGACCTGGCGGCGCATGATGGAAAATTTTTCCAGGCGCTCTTCGTGCACCTCGCTGGTGCCTGGCAAGTGATAGCGCGCCAGGCCAGCCGGGACCGTGACGAGCTCCGGCTCCACCAGAGTCTGCTCATCGCAGGCGGTCAGCAGGCCCAGTAGCAGCGGGGCCGCGAGGTACACGAAGCGACGCATGGCCTCACTCCTGTGATGTGATCGGACCGGGCGCCTTGACCTGCTTCATCAGCTCCTCGTTCCACTCGCCGCCTTCCACCACGATATGGCCGGCCGCGCCCATTTCCGCCTCGATCAGGTTGTGGTTGAGGTAGGCATAGACGCCGGGCTGGCGGAAGGTGTAGAGCGCCACGGCGGCCGAGCCACCGCGCACGAACCAGGTCTCAAGATTCTTCAGCGGCGGGTTGTCGAACTTGCCGGTTTCCCAAACCCAGTCACCGTGGCCGCCGATCAGGTGCGGACGGGAGTCGCGGTTGGCCTGGGAGTGGATCAGCAGCACCGATTCGCCGACGTTGGCTTTGAGGGCGTTCTTGCCGGTCAGGGCGCCGACCCGGCCGTTGAACACCACGTGGCTCGGGATCAGGCCGCGCATGGTTTCGCGAGTGTCGGCATAGCTGTCGAGCAGGGTGCTATAGTCCTTGAACTTGCCGTCCTTGTCCTTGGGAATGTACAGGTCGAACTCGCCGATGGTGTAGGCACGGTCGTAATGCAGCGGGTTGCCGGCCGGGTCCTTCAGACCCTCGCGCGGCAGCACCATCAGCGTGCCGCTCATGCCGGCCAGCACGTGCCAGGCGACCATGCCTTCGGGTGCGCAGTGATAGACGAAGGTTCCGGCACGGTCGGCCTTGAAGCGCAGCACGGCTTCCTGTCCGGGAGATACCAGGGTCATTGCGGCGCCGCCCAGCGCACCGGTAGCCGCGTGCAGGTCGATGTTGTGCGGCATGGTGTTGGTGGCCGGGTTGACCAGGGTCAGCTCTACGTAATCACCCTCGTGCACCACCATGGTCGGGCCGGGCATCGAACCGTTGAAGGTCATCGCCTGGAGCGTGGTGCCCTGGTCGTCGATGACCATTTTCTTTTCCTCGATCACCAGGCGGAACTGCACCACGCGCGGCTCTTTCGGCGCCACTTGCTCATGGGCATGCACCTGAGGCGGAGCCACAAGACTGACCTTCACATGTGGCAAACCGTCCGCGGCGTCCGCCAGAGCCTGACCGCTAAAAGCCAGTGCAACAGACAAGGCCAGGTATTTGATCGTATTCACAAGTTACGCTCCTGCAGGATCTAGTTGCTGCTCATTACGCGGCAAACCCGGCAGACGAACCTTGCGTCTCGACAAGAATTACCTCCGTTTTGGTAGAGGGCGGCGATTTGCCACAGACCAAATGAATACCTCGAACGAATGAGAAAAAGGCGCTGCTCGCGTTACCTCAACAGTCTCTCTGGGGCGATGGCAAAGGCTTCGCTTGCAACGCAGATATTGGCGCGACTGGCAGGGTCCGCTCGGCTCCTCGGGTGGCTCAAGACGATCCACTGTGCTGGAATTCGTGCCCCTCGGTTCGAGTCAAACGCCATCGGCCAGGGGCGATCCTTCAATCGAATGTTGAATGTAAGCAGGGCGGCATGAAAAACCAGCGTAAAGCGACCTTCATCGGGCTCGTTGCAATTGTCTTGTGGAGCTCGATCGTCGGCCTGATCCGGGGCGTCAGTGAGAGCCTCGGCGCGACCGGTGGCGCCGCCATGATGTACAGCGTCGCATCGGTAATGCTGTTGTTCACGGTCGGCTTTCCGCGGATACGGGAGTTCCCCCGACGCTATCTCGTCTGGGGCAGCCTGCTGTTCGTCTCGTACGAGCTGTGCCTTGCGCTGTCCATCGGCTACGCCAACAGCAGCCGGCAGGCCATCGAAGTCGGCATGGTCAATTACCTGTGGCCGGCCTTCACGATCCTGGCGGCGATCCTGTTCAACAAGCAACAGGCCAACCTGCTCATCGTTCCCGGCTTCCTCATCGCGATCCTCGGGATCTGCTGGGTGCTCGGCGGGGAACAGGGGCTGGCTCTGCCCGGGATGGCGGCGAACATCCGCGACAACCCCCTCAGCTACGGGCTGGCCTTCGCCGGCGCGGTGATCTGGGCGGCGTACTGCACGGTGACCACGCGGATCGCCGGCGGCAAGAACGGTGTCACGCTGTTCTTCATGCTGACGGCATTGGCGCTATGGGCCAAATACCTGGCCATCGGCGGGGAAGCGATGGCATTCAGCTACCACGCGCTGATCTATCTGGTGCTGGCCGCCTCCGCGATGGGCTTCGGCTATGCGGCGTGGAACGTCGGCATCCTGCACGGCAATGTCACCGTCCTCGCCGGTGCTTCGTATTTCATCCCGGTGCTGTCCGCCGCCCTGGCGGCCGTACTGTTGCGTACGCCGCTGTCGCTGTCGTTCTGGCAGGGTGCCGCCATGGTCTGCATCGGGTCGATCCTCTGCTGGTTCGCCACGCGTGCAAAACCGCCAGAATCGGCGCAGTCGGGTGACCAGGCCAGCGCAACCACGCCGCGTCGAAACGGATAAAAAAGGCGCTGCCCGCATTCGAGCAGCGCCTTTTCTATGGTCGGTCAGGGTTGACCGCTGAGGTGCCCGTCCCAGGCATTCAGCACGATCTGTCGATAGGCGAGGGTGGCATCGGCCACCGGAAACGCCTTGGCCAGTCGTGTCACCGCGAGCGCATCGGCGATCAGGTCGTCGAGGGTTTCCTCTTCGATGCCGAAGGCTTTCAGGTCGCTGGGAATGTCCAGGCGCTCGATCATGGCGCGCACTGCCACGGGCACCCGGCGCGCGGACTCTTCCGGGCAAGCGGTCGCCAAACCCATCATTTGCGCGATTTCGGCCAGCTCGCTCTGGCGCGTCTCGCAGAGTGCGTCGAGCACGTAGGGGAGCATCACCGCATTGGTGCTGCCGTGGCTTTTGTGCGTCTGCCCCGCGACCGCATAGGCGATGCCATGGCCCGCGTTGAGCCCGGCGGTGCCGTAGGACAGTGCCGCGTAGATGCTGGCATAGGCCATGCCGACCCGCGCCTCGGTGTCGTCGCCCTGTTGGTAGGCACGCTCCATCCAGGCGAAGCACAGGCGCATCGATTCCCTGGCGAAGAGCATGGTCAACGGCGAGCGACCGCTATAGCCCGGATCGGGATTGCCGGCGCGCTCGAACAGCGCGCTATCGAGCGTCAGGAAGGACTCGATGGCGTGGGTGAAGGCATCGATGCCGGCATCGGCCGTCACGCGGGGAGGGCAGGTGTAGGTGAATTCGGGGTCGATCAGCGCTATTTGCGGGCGCAGTGCGTTGTCCATCACCGCGATCTTGGTCGCATTGGCGGGGTCGAGCAGAATCGCACCGGGCGTCGCTTCCGAGCCCGTGCCGGAAGTCGTCGGCAGGGCGATCAGGGGCAGCGGCCTGCAGCCGCCGATGTCGCCCGCGAACTCGGCGATGGGCCGGCCGTGCGGCAGGGTCAGGGTCAGGGCTTTCGCCAGGTCGATATTGCTGCCGCCGCCTAGGGCAATGACATGGTCCGGCTGCTTGCCGGCCAATTGGTCACGCAGGACAGCGGTGGCTTCGTCGCACAGGCCCGTCGTCGGATCGGGCAGGCCGCCGGCATAGATGATGGTGCTTATGCCCAGCCGTTCGGCGGCCTCGGTGTATTCCTTTACCCAAGGGGTTTTCTCGGCGAAGAAGGCGTCGGTGACCAGCACCCCGGAGCGATAGCCCAGCCGGGCGAGCAACTGGGGCAGCTGGTGGCGCGAGCCATTGCCGATGATCAGGCGTCCGGGTGCGCAGAAATGAATCAGGTCTTCGGTTCTCATGGTCGCTCCTGAGCGTGATGAAGCTTGGCGATGAAGGCGTTGATGTGCTGCGCCACCTCGGCGGTGTTTTCCGTCAGCAGGCTGTGCCCGGCACCGGCGATAACGTGCAGCTCGGCGTTGGGGATGCCCTCGGACAACCAGCGCGCATGTTCGAGGGGCGAGTCCGGGTCGGCATCGCCATGAATGATCAGGGTGGGCAGCTGGATATCCGCGAGGGCGGCGCTGTGATCGACGTCCTGAAGGCCTTCCCAGGTCCAGGCAACCGCCTGGTGATCGGCGGCCATGGCGAGTTTCAGGCGCTTCTCGCGTGCGGCGATTTCCTTCAGCAGCCGATCGCCGCGTTCACTGAACCAGGGCGCCAGGCCGGGGCGAGGGGTGCCGGAAAGCAGAATCAGAGCGCATGGCTGTGGACCAGCGTTGCGGCGCAGGTATTCGAGCGTTACGGATACGCCCATGCTCCAGCCGGCCAGGATGAAAGGCCCGTCGAGCTGTCGAGCTATTTGCGCGAGATCCCCGCTGAAGGCTTCCAGCCTGTAGTCCTGGGGGGCTTGCCCGCGCAGGGCGTTACCCCGTCCGCGCAGGTTGGGGCAGATGACGTGGGCTTGTGTCGCACAGGCTTGGGCGACGGATGACCACGCAGCGCTGGTGCCTTGAATGCCATGCACAGCGAGTAGACTCATCCGGCCTGTTTCCATCGATGTTCGAGTCATTGTTATTTCCTTCGATGTACAGCTGATATATTAGTCTAGCTGATCATGATTCACTTTTGCTATGCTGCGATTGGATCGAAAGGAACAGCCGAATGGAAAGCAGCACCACCCTGACGTCGCCTCTTCCCAGCTTGACGGGAAAATCGAAGGCCAAGCTCACCGATATCGCTTATCAGCAGCTCGAAGAAGCCATAGTCACGCTCCGTATTCCGCCCGGGACGCTCATTTCCGAGCAGTCGCTGAGTGCCATGACCGGCATCGGTCGCACGCCCCTTCGCGAGGCGGTGCAGCGTCTGGCGCGCGAGCATCTGATCCTGGTGATGCCGCAGCGGGGCCTGCTGATCCCGGCCATCGATATCGGCAAGCAGCTGAGGCTGATCGAGACCCGGCGGGAGATCGAGCGGTTGGTCTGCCGCAGTGCCGCCAAGCGAGCGAACGAGCAGCAGCGTAAATCCTTCGCGCGGCTGGCCGAGGAGTTCAATGCGGCGGCTGTCGACAACGACGACATCACCTTCATGCGCTCCGACCGCGAGTTCAACGAGCTGTGCCTGATCGCGGCCAGGAACGAATTCGCCGAGAGTGCGTTGCGCTCGCTCAACGGTCTTTCCCGGCGCTTCTGGTACCTGCATTACAAGCAGGCTGCCGACCTGCCCGAGATGGCCCGGCTGCACGCCGCCGTAGCCGCGGCGATTGCGGCGGGCGATCCGAAAGAGGCGGCCGAATGCCTGGATCGGCTGATCGATAACATCGAAACCTTCACCAAGGCGACGGTGCTGCTCGATCAGCTCTGAGGCAGTGCCTGCTTCTGCAGGCTTGCCAGCAATCTCAGGAGGCCGGCGAGGCAGGCTGGCCAAGCGTCGGACAGCTGCCCGGGCTCACCTCAGTCAGCTTCTTTCAGGCCACGCAGCAAGGCCTCGTGGAACACCTCCGGGGCCTCTACCTGGGGTGAATGGCCCAGTTCGGGAAACGGCACGAGGGTGGCGCCGGGAATCGCCTGCTCAGCCTTTCGGCCCAGCTCGGGGTAGTTTCCCAGCCGTTGCGCGACCTGCTCCGGCGCGCGGTTGGCGCCGGGTGCGGTGCGGTCCTTGCCACCGATCAGCAACAAGGTAGGCATCTTCAGTTGGCCGAACTCGTGAATGACCGGTTGGGTGAAGAGCATCTCGGAAGTCTGCGCCTGGTTCAGCGCGACGATTTCCTTTCCATTTCCGGCATACATCCCGGCGAGCATGTTCACCCAGCGGTCGTACTCGGGCTTCCAGCGCCCGTTGTAGTAAAACTTCTGCTGGTAGGCCTTTATCTTCTCGAAATCCGTCTTCAGCTCGTTCGCGTACAACTGGTCGATGGTGGCATAGGGCACGCCTTCGGCCTGCCAGTCCTCCAGGCCGATGGGGTTGACCAGAACCAGCTGCTCGACGTTCTGTGAGTAGGAGAGGGCGAAGCGTGAGGCCAGCATGCCGCCCATGGAATGACCGATAACGGTGACCTTGTCGATATCCAGCGACTGCAACAATCCCTGGGTGTTGTGCGCGAGCTGGGCGAAGCTGAACTGGTAACCCTCAGGTTTGCTGGAACTGCAGAAGCCGATCTGGTCCGGGGCAATCACGCGATAGCCATTCTGCGAGAGCACTGCGATGGTTGCCTCCCAAGTGGCCGCGCAGAAGTTCTTGCCGTGCATGAGTAGCACCGTGCGGCCGTTGGCCTTGCCTTCCGGTTGCACATCCATGTACGCCATGAACAATGGCTGCTGTTGCGATGAAAATTCGTGGCGCTTGACGGGATGTGGGTAGTCGAACCCTTCGAGATGCGGACCGTAACTCTGCCGCTGCTCGGCATGTAGCGCTGGAACCAGGGCAAGCCCGGCGATCAGCGTCAGCGATGACATGGCTTTCTTCACACATCGACTCCTTGTAGGCAAGCGGCCGCTCGGCCGCGTTCATTCCGGCCGCTCGGGACCGCAGAAAGACATCGGCAATCCCCATGGTATGTAGCATGCGCGGCGCCGATGTCCGGCACTGAATCTTGCACGGGGTTCGGGTAGAGAACCGAACAAGAATTGTTTCTCCTTTATTCCGCCCACGACACGGAGGCTGGCTTGCCAGTTGCCGCGTTCTACCGTCCGGCGACCGAATGCCAATGGCGCAGCCCACTCGGCACAACGCCGGTCCAGCGCTTGAAGGAGCGGCGAAAGTTGGTGGTGTCCGTGAAGCGCAGGTAAGCCGCCACCTCGTCGTTGCCATAGCCCCTGGCCTGGTACAGATAGAGCGCCACGTGCTTGCGTACCAGGTCGAGTTGCTCCTGGAAGTGAGTGCCGTGCTTCTGCAGCTTGCGCTTGAGCGAGGCCGGGCTCATCCCGAAGGCCTGGGCGACCCGTTCCAGATTCAGCGGCGTGCGGATATTGGCCTGCAGGTATTCGTACAGCTGATCGAGGAAGCTGCCAGGCCAGCCATGGCTCGCCAGCAGCGCCTGGCTGGCCTGCTCGGCGACCTGGCCGGCGGTTGCGGATGCATTGGGCCAGGGCCGGTGCAACCATTCCAGCGGCAGGCTCATCATCGTCAGCTGGCTGTCGAACGTCAGATCCTCACCCAGGTGAACCCAGTACTGCTCGACGTAGCGGGGCTTGGCGTAGCTGAAATGAAAGCGCCACGGCAGGCGCTCGGCCGAAAGCCGCCGGCTCATGGCGACGACGGCGGTCATGCAGGCTTCGGCCAGGAAGACCTGCGCATGCGCGGCACCGCAACTGTCGCTCCAGTAGAGGTACGCCTGCTTGTCGTCGAGCAGCAGCCGAGGCGTCAACAACGGGCTGAGCAGCGCGCGGAAACGTTGCAGCCGCTCCAGTGCCTGGTGCAGCGTGCAGGCGTGTTCCAGCGTATGGCTGGCCTCGCCGTAATGGCCGGGCAAAAGCCTTTGCCCGAACAGGAAGCTGCTGTCGTCGGCATCCAGCAGGCGTTTGGCGTTGCCGATCAGCGTGACGAACTGCTCGGGACAAAGCTTTGCATGGCCGCCGGCGATATCGGCATAGAAGAGCCCGGTGCCACGCAGCAGCCTGTGGCTATCGATCCCGCGCGACAGCGCCAGGTCGATCAGCAAGGCCGGCTGATGGTGCGCCGCGATGAAGCGGGTGTCGCATTCGTAGCCGATGAGCATGATCCGCTCCTCAGGCGCAACGCGGCAGACGCTGTTTGGCCTGGGCCAGCCCCAGGTTGAGGCGCCTGAGCAACTGCTCGGGGTCGTCCTCCAGGGCCATGACGGTCGCGGTGCTGGCGCGCAGGAAGAGGCGTTCGCCGTGTCGCCCGGTTCGGTGTGCCAGGCTGGCGACCGCCTGCTGCAATTCTTCGGCGATCATCCGCGCCTGGGCCTCGCCGGTGTTGGGCAGCACCGCGACGAAGCGATCCCCCGCCAGGCGACACAGCAGATCCTGCCGGCGCAGATTGAGCATCAGCAGTTGCGCGATAGCCTGCAGCACGGCATCGCCTTCGTCCTGGCCATAACGTCGGTTGATGGCATCGAAGTCGTCCAGGTCCACGGCGACGAGCGACAGCGGCTGCTCCATCTCGCAGGCTTCTGCCAGCGCGCGCTGAATCTGCTGGCGCAGGTATTCGGCGGCGCCCAGAGGCGTCACCTTGTCGAACAGGCGATGTTCGCGAAACAACCTTTCGCGTTTGCTCATCTGCTGGCTGATGGCGCGCTGTTCCTGGTTGAGGTGATAGATGCCGAGCGTGAGCAGCAGCAGGCCGATGGGCATCGGCGCCGTCTCCAGCCAGTTGTCCCAGGCCACCGTCTGCGGCAGCTGGACGAACTCGTCCAGCGTATCCATCCACCAGGAGAAGAAGATGCAGGCGAGCCCGAGCGCCAGCAGCCGGGTCACTCGACCAGCCGGCCGGCTGCGCAGCAGCATGATCAGCCAGACCAGCGCCAGCACGGCCGAGCCGCCTTCGCCGGCGACATCCATCCAGTCGATTTGCGCCCAGCTTTTCAGCTCGCCGGTGGCGAGGTAGAGCTGCAGGCCGAGGTTGGCGGCGATGGCGAGGCCCACCAGGGGCCAGGTGTGCAGTCTGAGGAAGGATTTCATCGGTTCCGGGCCAGTCGGCAGTTGAAACCGGCACCTAAGCAGATCGGTGTGACAGTGGGGTTACGCGCGTCGGGGGTCAATTCGGCTCAGCTCGATTGCGTGCTGTAAGGGGCGTTCGAAGCCTTTCGGTGGCCCGCGAGCGCGCCGAGCACCGTGGTGCCGCGCCGGGACGATCGCCCGGGTCGGCCCGGACGGGGTCAATTCGGCTCAAAAACCACCTAAAACAGGCCGTAACGCCGCCGATTCGGGGCTCTTGCCCATGCGCTGTCACAGAACTGCCATACCCCCTGCCTACCGTCCGCTGCAGTTTCCGGGATCGGCCCGGATGGATTTCCGCAGAGGGGACGGGATGAGCGCTCATTGGCATCGGAACCGAAATCAGCGATTCAGGATCAGCCTGCTGGCGCTGGCCGTTGCGGCCAGCTCGGCAGCGCTGGCGCAGGAGCCTGGCGTCGAGCACGTCGAGGTGGTCGGCCAGGCGGTGAGCATCGACAAGGCGCTCAAGGAGCAACGCAGTTCCGACAGCGTGAAAAGCGTGGTGCATGCCGATGGCATCGGCCAGTTGCCGGACGACAACGCGGCCGAGGCGCTGCAGCGCATACCGGGCCTGTCGGTGGAGCGCGACCAGGGCGAAGGCCGCTTCGTCAGCGTGCGCGGCATCGCCCCGGACCTGAACAGCGTGACCATCAACGGCACCCTGGTGCCCGCGCCGGAAGGCGACCGTCGTGCCGTGGCGCTGGATGTGCTGCCGTCCGAGCTGGTGCAGTCGCTGTCGGTGGTCAAGACGCTCACCCCGGACATGGACGCCAACTCCCTGGGCGGCACCATCGAAGTGGAAAGCCTGTCGGCCTTCGACCACGACGGGCTGTTCTACAGCATCAGCGCCGAGGGCAGTCATGACGAGAACGTTGGCAAGCAGAGCCCGAAGTTCTCCGGCGCCTTCAGCAATCGTTTCAGCCTCGGGGACGGCGTCGACAACTTCGGCGTCGCTGCGGCGCTGAGCTGGCAGGAGCGCGATTTCGGCTCGGACAACGTCGAAACCGGCGGAAAATGGGATTTCGAAGACGGCGCGCGACTCGAGGAGCTGGAACAGCGCGACTACGAGATCACCCGTGAGCGTACCGGGTTCGGCCTCAACTTCGACTACAAGCCCGACGATTTCAGCAGCCTTTACCTGCGCACGCTCTACAGCCGCTTCAAGGACACCGAGACGCGCAACGCCGCCGGCGTCGCCTTCGATGACGCCCAGCAGGCCGGCGAGCGCGGCGACGCCGAGGGCTGGCGCGAGCTCAAGTCACGCGAGGACACCCAGACAGTCCAGTCCTACGTGTTCGGTGGCGAACGTATGCTCGGCCTGTGGACGCTGAGCGGCCAGGCCGGCTACAGCGAATCGCGCGAGCGCAACCCGGGCGGCATCGCCAGTGCGGTCTTCGAAGGCGACTTCAGCGACGCGGGCTTTTCCAGCACGCGCAAGCCGACGCTGTCCGTGGAGTCGGGTTTTTACGACCCATCCCGTTTCGAGCTCGACGAAGTGGAGTGGGAAAAGAGCGACGCCCGTGACCGGGAGAAGAACATCCGCCTGGACCTGGCCCGCGACTACGACATTCAGGGCTACGCCGCTCAGCTCAAGTTCGGCGGCAAGCTCAGCCGCCGCGACAAGTCCAACGACAGCGAAATCTGGGTCTACGACGATTTCGACGACCTGACCCTGGCCGATTTCCAGGCAGGGCGCGTCGATTACGGCCTTGGCCGCTTCGGCCCGGGCATCAGCGCATCGGGTATAGAGGGCCTGATCGGCGGGTTCGACGCCGGCGAGTTCTACGACGAGGAACAGTCGCGCATCAACGACTTCCGCATGCGCGAGGACATCGATGCCGCCTACCTGATGAATACGCTGGACCTGGACCGCTGGCGCTTCATCGTCGGCATGCGCTACGAGGGCACCGACTTCAGCGCCAAGGGCACCGGCGTGCGCGACGGCGTCTTCGAAACGATTTCCAGCAGTCGGCGCTACGATCACTGGCTGCCTGGGTTGCATGCGCGCTATCAGCTCAGCCCCGACACCCAGCTGCGCGCGGCCTGGACCAACAGCGTGGTGCGGCCGACCTTCGGCCAGCTGGCGCCCGGCTTCGTCATCGAAGGCGACGAGGCGGAGTTCGGCAACCCGAACCTCAAGCCACTGGAATCGGTGAACTACGACCTGGGCATCGAGCACTACATGGGCCGGGCCGGCGCGGTGTCGGCCTTCCTGTTCTACAAGGACATCGACAACTTCATCTACAACACCGACCTGGCCGGTACGGGGCAGTGGGCCGGCTATTCCGAGGCGCTCAGCTACGAGAACGGCAGCAGCGCCAGCCTCTATGGCATCGAGCTGGCCTATTCGCAGAAATTCGACTGGCTGCCCGCGCCCTGGAACGGCCTGCTGCTGGGTGCCAATGCTACCTTCAGCCGCTCCGATGCGGACATCGAAGGGCAGGGCGCCAAGCGCGGCATCGACCTGCCGAACCACTCCGATACCGTCGGCAACCTTATGGTCGGTTGGGCGAACGATCGCTTCAACATGCGCCTGGCGGCCAACTACAAGTCCGAGTACCTGGCCGAAGTCTCCGGTGTCGACGATGCGGATCACGACCTGTATGCCGACGAGCAGCTGTTCGTCGACTTCAAGGCCGGTTACTTCATCACGCCGAACCTGCAGCTGACCTTCGAGGCGCTGAACCTGACCGACGAAGCCTATTTCGTATACACCGGGCGCCAGCGCTACAACGCCCAGTACGAAGAGTACGGCCCGACCTACAAGCTCGGCCTGACGCTCACCCACTTCTGACCCGATGCCGCCCCGGTGCGCCTTTGCTAGGCGCCGGCTGGCGGCTGCTGACTGGACTACCCCATGTACGCACACTTGCAACGAAAACTCCTGCTGGCCTCCTGTATCGCCCTGGCCGCCTGCCAAAGCGCGGGCGAGCGCGCGGCGATTCATGCACCCGCTGCCTTGTCCAGCTCAGATTCCGCCCCCGTTGCTGTCGAGGCCGCACGCCTGCTGCGCACCAACGCCTTCGACCGTGTCGAACTCGACGGCCGCGGCTTGCGGCTACTGGACAGGAACGGCCAGGTCCTGACCCAGCTCTCCGGTCGTTTCGAGGGCCTCGATCAGCGCGAAGGCGACGCTGGCCTGCTGCTGGCGACCGTCGAGCGCAAACGCCAGCAGGCGATGCTCGTCGGCGTGAACAATGACGGGCAGTGGAGCGAGCCGCTGTTCCTGCCCAGGACCGCCTTCGCCATCGAAGGGCTGTGCCTGTTCCGCGACGCTGGTCGCAACGACTTTCTGTTCCTCGTCGGCGAAGAGGGCATCGGCGAACAATGGCTGGTGGGTAACGGTGGCCAGTTGCTGGGCGAGGCCCGTCGTGTACGCGGCCTGAGCCTGCCGCCCGCCAGTGGCCATTGTCAGGTGGACGATGAAACCGCGCGGCTGTTCGTCAACGAGGAAACGGTCGGCCTCTGGGCCTATCCCGCCGATGCCGAGGCGCCGCTGGAGCGGGTGCCGGTGGACCTGCGCGCACCCTTCGGTGGCCTTGAGGAGGGCGCGGCAGGCATGGCGCTGGTACCTGGCGGCGTGCTGCTGCTGGATGCCGAGGCCTCGGCGCTGCACTTCTACCAGGAGCAGGCGGATGGCTGGCAAGCCGTGGGCGCGGTGGCGCTGGAAGGCTTCGACGAGCCCGAGCAGATCAGCGCACGGGCCACGCCCCAGGGGCTGGAGCTGTTGCTGGTCGACGACGCCGGCAGTCGTCAGGCCACCCTTGATTGGGTGCCACGACCGCTCGAGCGCAAGCAACCCTTGCCGCTGCTGCCCGCCGAAGGCGAGAGCGGCCCTGTGCCGAGCCTGGGCGATGCGGCCGACGATCCGGCCATCTGGATCAACCGCGGCGAACCGGGCGCGAGCCGGGTGCTGGGCACCGACAAGAAGGGCGGGCTGGTGGTGTACGACCTGGAGGGCCGCCAGGTGCAGGACCTGCGCGCCGGACGGCTGAACAACGTTGACGTGCGCGACGGCTTCCGCCTCGGCCAGCGCCAGGTCGATCTGGCGGTGGCGAGCAACCGTGATCGCAACAGCCTGCATCTGTTCGCCATCGACCCGGCCAATGGTCGTTTGGAAGACATCGGCCAGATCGCCACGCCGCTCGCCGATATCTATGGGCTCTGCCTGTTCAAGGATCGCCAGGGCGCCATCCACGCCATCGCCAACGACAAGGACGGCAGCTTCCTGCAGTACCGGCTCGATGGCCGCAGCGGCAAGGCCCAAGGCGAGCTGGTGCGGCGTTTCAAGGTGGACAGCCAGCCGGAAGGCTGCGTCGCCGACGACCGTCGCGAGCGGCTGTTCATCGGTGAGGAAGACGTTGCCGTGTGGACGCTGGGCGCAGCCGCCAACGCACCGACCACCCTGGAGAAAGTCATCGGCGTGGGCGAGGTCGTGCACGACGATATCGAGGGGTTGGCCCTCTACCACGGCGAGCGCGCCGACTACCTGGTGATCTCCAGCCAGGGCAACGACAGCTACGTGGTGCTGGATGCCACGGCGCCCTACGCGGTGCGCGGTGCGTTTCGTATCGGCCTCAACGCCGCGCGCGGCATCGACGGCGCCTCGGAAACCGATGGCCTGGAGGTCACTTCGGCCAACCTCGGTGGCCCCTGGCACCAGGGCCTGCTGGTGGTGCAGGACGGGCGCAAGCGAATGCCCGAGGGGACGCAGAACTACAAGTACCTGTCCTGGGCGGCGGTCGCCGATGCCCTGGGCCTCGAATAGTCATCGTCCGGTAACGCAGTCGTCATTCAATACAGCTGCTCAGGCCGGGCAGGAGGAAACAGCGATGCAACATGCAGTCGAACAGATGTCCATATGGGGGCTGGTCAGCGAGGCCAGCGTGGTGGTCCAGGCGGTCATGGCGATCCTGGTGCTGGCTTCGGTGGCCAGCTGGTATCTGATCATCCAGCGCAGCGTCGTGCTGAGGCGCAGCGAGCGCCTTCTGCGCGAGTTCCTGCGCCAGTTCCGCCAGAGCGGTGATCTGGCCCAGTTACAGCGCGACGCCGAACGCCAGGCGCAGTCGCCGGAGGCTGCGTTGCAGCGTATCTTCCGCGAGGGCTTCCAAGTCTTCGGTCAGTTGCAGCGCCAGCCCGGTCTTGCTCCGCAGACGCTCGGCGAAGCCGTGGATCGCAGCCTCTACGTGGCGGTGGCCGAACAGGAGGAGCGCCTGGAAACCGGCCTGCAGGCGCTTGCCACCATCGGTTCGGTGAGCCCCTACATCGGCCTGTTCGGCACCGTCTGGGGGATCATGAACGCCTTCCTCGGCCTGGCCCAAGTGCAGCAGGTCACCCTCGCCACGGTGGCACCGGGCATCGCCGAAGCACTGATCGCCACAGCCATCGGCCTGTTCGCGGCGATTCCGGCGGTGATCGCCTACAACCGCTTCGCCGCTCGCGGGCAGGCGCTCGCCGGCCGCTACTACGCCTTCGCCAACGAACTGCAGGCCCGCCTGTTGCCGCGCCTGCATGCCGGCGCACCGAACATCGCCGTGGCGGCCGCCTGAGGAGAAAGCCCATGCTAGTCAGGCCCCAGCGCAAGCACGGTCCCAAGGCGGAAATGAACGTGGTGCCCTACATCGACGTCATGCTGGTGCTGCTGGTGATCTTCATGGTCACCGCGCCGATGCTGGTACAGGGCGTGAACATCGAGCTGCCCAAGGTCGCCGCCGAGGCGTTGCCGACGGAGAACGAGCGCAAGCTGCTCACCCTGTCGGTCAAGGCGGACGGCAGCTTCTACTGGAACCTGGGCAGCGAGATCGACATCGAGCAGCAACAGGATTCTGCCGTGGAGCTGGCCGAGATGCGGGCCAAGGTCGAGTCGCTCATCGCCGAGCACGGCGACGCCCAGGTCTACGTGCGGGCCGACGAGGCCGCCGACTACGGGCGCGTGGTGGCCGCCATCGCCGAGTTGCAGCGGGGTGGGGTGGTCAACCTCGGGCTGATCACCGAAGCGCCGGATACGATGGCACCGGGAGCAGGGCGGCCATGAACGCGGCGCTGATGGAGGGCATGCTGCTGCGCGAACCAACGCCGCCGTCCCGCGCCCCGCAGGGGCTGGCGCTGCTGGGTGCGATCGGCCTGCACGTTGCGCTGGGCGCGGTGCTGCTGAGCAGCTGGACGCCGACGTTCGAGCCGCCGAGCAACGCGCAGATCCTGCGTACCCAACTGCTGAGCCTGCCGGTGCCGGTCGAGCCGCACGTCCAGCCTGAAGCACCGATCGAACCGCCGCCCGAGCCTGTCGTGCCGGAGCCGGTGGTCCAATCCGAGCCCGCTCCACCGACCGAAGCCGAACTGGCGTTCAAGCGGGCCGAGCAGGAACGGGCCGCCGAAGCGGCGCGTCAACAGAAGCTGCGCCAGCAACGCGAAGCCGCCGAGCGCGAACGCCAGGCACGCGAGGCCGAACAATTGCGCCTGGCCCGGGAAGCCGAGCGCGCAGCCGAAGCCCCGCGCCAGCTCGAAGCCGAACGAGCCCGGGCTGCCGCTGCGGAACAGGCACGGCGCGAGGCCGCCGCCGCCGCGGACCGGCAGTACCTGCCCATCGCCAAGACGCCGCCGGTGTATCCGCAGCGCGCGCTGGATTCGGGTGTGCAGGGCGAGTGCACGGTCAGCTACGACGTCGACCCGAACGGCCGCGTGGTGTCGCCGCAGGTGGCGGGCCAGTGTCACCCGCTGTTCATCCGCCCCTCGCTCGATGCGGCCAAGCGTTTTCGCTACCGCCCGCGCATCGTCGACGGCCAGGCCGTGACGGTGCGGGGCGTACAGAACACCTTTCACTACCGCATCGAATGATGCGTTGAGGACTCCAATCGACATGAAGCAGGATTTTCGCGACTTTCACGCCTCCCTCGCGGCGCTCGACGACCAGTCGATCAACCCGAGCCGCCAACCGAACCTGAGCGAGGTGGTCGACCGCAGCCGACGCGGGCTGCTCAAGGGTGGCCTAGGCCTTGCGGGCGTGGCTTTTCTCGGCGGTGGGCTGTCCGCCTGCGGTGCGGTTGCGGCACGCAGCACGCTGCTGGGCTTCGAATCCGTTCCGGCGCAGTTGGACCCGACTTTCGACAGCGTGCAGGTGCCGCCGGGCTATCGCGCCCGGGTGTTCTTTTCCTGGGGCGACCCGGTGGAGAACGACGCGCCGCAGTGGCAACCCGACGCCAGCGACGACTGGCAGGCGCAACTGCTGCAGGCCGGCGACAACCACGACGGCATGCATTTCTTCCCTTTCCCCGAGGCGCCCGACGAGCACGGCCTGCTGGCGATCAACCACGAGTACGTCAACCCGCCGCTGCATCCCGACGGCATGAGCCTGGTGGACGGTCGCCGGCCGCTGGCCGAAGTGCGCAAGGAACAGGCCGCCCACGGCGTCAGCATCATCGAGGTGCGCAAGGATGCCGCCGGCCAGTGGCAGCGGGTGTATCCGTCGCACTACAACCGACGCATCAGCGCACTGACCCCGATGGCGGTCGCCGGTCCGTTGACCGGCCACGAACTGCTCAAAACCGCCTCCGATCCGAGCGGGACGCGCATCATCGGCACCCTGAACAACTGTTCCAGCGGCTTCACGCCCTGGGGCACCTACCTGACCTGCGAGGAAAACTGGCACAACTACTTTCTCAATCGCAATGCCGAAGACCTGGCTTCACGAGCCGCCCACGTCCGCTACGGCGTTTCAGGCGGCGAACGCAGCAAACTCTACGGCTGGGAAAGCGCCGATGAACGCTTCGATGCCACACCCGATTCCAGTCGACCCCACGGCAGCCATGTCAACGAGCCGAACCGCTTCGGCTGGGTGGTGGAAATCGATCCCTTCGACCCGCAGTCGCAGCCGGTCAAGCGAACCGCCATGGGCCGGTACTGCCGCGAATGTTCGGTGTTGTCGCTGGGCGAGGATGGGCGCATGGCCTTCTATTCCGGCGACGACTCGCGCGGCGAGTACATCTACAAGTTCGTGCCTGCCGGTCGCTACGTGCCCGGCGCAGATCAGCAGAACCGCCAGCTGCTCGACGAGGGCACGCTCTATGTCGCGCGCTTCGATGCCGACGGCAGCGGCCAGTGGTTGGCGCTGGTTCACGGGCAGAACGGGCTGACAGCGGAAAACGGCTTCCCCAGCCAGGCTGAGGTGCTGCTCAATGCACGCGCCGCGGCCGACCGGCTCGGTGCCACGCCCATGGACCGCCCGGAATGGGTGGCAGTGCATCCGCGCACGCGCGAGGTTTACGTCACCCTGACCAACAACGATCAGCGCGGCGACAAGGTGGCGGTCGACAAGGCCAACCCGCGGCCGCAGAACCTGCACGGGCAGATCCTGCGCTGGAACGAGGCGGGCGGCGACCCCGCGGCGACGCGCTTCGAGTGGGAGATATTCCTGCTTGCCGGCGAGCGGGAGGGCGCGCGCGATGCCGATGACAAGCCGGTGCCCGCGCACCTGACCGGCACCATCGATGGCGATGTGTTTTCCTCGCCGGATGGCCTGGCCTTCGATGCCGAGGGTCGCCTGTGGATCCAGACCGACTATGGCGACGATGAGCCGGTGATGCAGGCCATGGGTACCAACCAGCTGCTGTGCGCCGATCCGCGCACGCGCGAGGTGCGTCGTTTCCTGGTCGGCCCACGCGGCTGCGAGATCACCGGCATCACCTGGAGCCCGGACTACCGCGCCATGTGGATCAACGTGCAGCACCCCGAGCTGAGCTTTCCAGCCAGCGACGGCCGATCCCGGCCGCGCTCCTCGACAGTGCTGATCACGCGGGACGATGGCGGGATTATCGGAACTTGAGTGCGGCGTGCAGTGAAAAGCCGGCTGCGCTTTCAGGCCAGGCCGGCGGGCCAGCTCATAGGGGCTAAGGAGGTAAGGCCGCCGTCGAGGGTGTCCGCTCCGTGATCAACGAGACTTACGTTGATACGGAAGGCCAAGAGGCTGGCGATGATGAATGCGCACTCTTGCTTTACATCCCAGCCGCAAACTACTGCAGGGCAGGACACGAAGCTTTATCGACTTGTAGTTGAGACATTCGGTGCCAAAAAGCAGCTTGATACCGCTCGCACAGGAATTTCTTTTGGGACGATGGCGGCCCTTGGACAGAGGCAGCTACCCGCCAGAAGCAGCCGGTCAGACATCAGCATCCAAACCTGCGAGAGCGAACAGTATGTTCAACGCTGTCGGTAACATTCCAACCGTCATTTTTATTGACACCCCGAACCCATCCCCAGTAACGTCCGGCCTCCCTCCTTTCCGGCCACCTCTGCCGTGAACCGCCCAGGCGTTAACTCGCGAAGCGGTCATACAAGTTGCCGACACTTTTACGGTCGCTATCTGCTAGCGCGCCTCATTTCCGATATTAAGTGTTAAGGATGATTCTATGATCATTCGTCAGGCTACTAACGCCGACCATCCGCTGCTGCTCAACATTTGGCAGCGCTCCGTTCGCGCCACTCATCACTTCCTGCAAGAATCCGATATCGAGGAATTGCTTCCTCAGCTCCGTGATAACTACCTACCCGCTGTTGAGTTATGGGTTGCGGTGGATACGGAGGACTCGCCGTTAGGCTTTATTGGGCTCAATGAAAACCACGTCGAGATGCTCTTCATCGAGCCTGATCTGCGAGGGAAAGGTATTGGTCGCGCGCTATTGGATCATGCCCGGAGCTCGCGCCAACAGATGAGTGTTGACGTGAATGAGCAGAACCCCGAAGCGGTAGGGTTCTACTTACATTACGGGTTTGTTCAAACAGGTCGCTCTCCGCTTGATGGCGAGGGTCGCCCCTTCCCCTTGCTTCACCTGAGCTTGCCCGTCTAGGACAGTAATCGTGAATCGCTCCTGAGCTCTGCTTCGGGGCGATTCCAAATCCCAGCTCAGGCATCAAGCCTGAAATCTTTTGTTGGTCTTCCAGATGAGACGGCGTCCATTGATGCGGTAGCAATTACCTCATCTCAACTGCTCGTTGTGCCGACAGCCGTTTCTTAGTGGTTAGTTGCTTTAGGCTCAAACTTACGTTGACGAGCTTCCAAGTTACGAATGTTCCTGAGTGACTGCTCTTGGTCGTAACCTGCTGTGAACAGCTAGCCGCTTTGAAACCAAGCGAAATCCTCCCGGGGCGTTAGTGCCGAGCTATGGGTAATTAGCGGGAATTTGTCGATAAATATACTGGGCGGCTTTCTCAAACCGCCGCCCGCGCCTGCTGCCGGCGCCACATGCGCTTGAGCCAGCGCCAGGTGATCCAGCCGGCGCCGATCAGGTAGACCAGCCCGCCGGGGACCCACATGATCAGGCCGGCCAGCTGTTGGTCCTGGACGTCCCGTTCGGCGCCGTAGAACGACTGGGTGCCGAAGGTCAGCAGGGCGCCGAGCAGGCCGGTGTGCATCAGGGTGAGGAGGATGGCCATCAGCGCCTGGGGCACCTGTTTGGGGTTGGCACGCAGCACGGACCACCAGAACAGCCAGGCGGTGAACAGGAAGCAGGCGTGCTCCACCGCATGCCACCAGAGGTTGTCCAGCGCCAGCAGGTAGAGTTTCGGCGTGTGCCAGATCCAGATGACGGCACCGTGCAGAAGCGCCAGCAGCGTGGGGTAGCGGCCAGCGCGGAGAATGGTCGTCCAGAGCGGCTGGGCGAACGATCCGGTGACGCCGCGCCATTGCGGCAACGGTCGCGCCAGGGCCCACATGGGCGCGATCACCAGCATGAACAGCATGTGCTGGGTCATGTGCCAGCTGGTGCTGGTTTCTGCCCAGTCATCGATGGGGCCGAATACCGCGAGCACCACCAGCAGCATCGCGCCATGGAACCACAGTGCCTCGCCACGCCGCGGCGGCACCTTGCGTGCGCCGATCACGTACAGCAGCCAGGCGGTGGCGACCAGCAGGGCGGTCAGGAACAGCGGTGCGCGCTCGCTGAAGTGCGCGTCGAACAGACCATGAGCCAGTGCGGGTGCAGGTAGCGTCAGCAGGCCCACGGACCACAGCGCGACCCATAGGGTGAGTCTTCTCGAAGAATTCATAGACATGGTGGAAGCTGCAAGAGGGGAAGGCCGACGAAAAGGGTCGCCACGGCCGCGGTCAGGTGGACGCTCGCGGTCAGGCGGGTCACGAACTGCCGGCGCTCGTCCAGCGCCTGGTTGGCGCCGGAGAGCCGCCAGAAGTAGCGTGCGAGGCACAACAGCAGGGCGGCGGTCAGCAGCGTCAACAGGCCGAGGCTGGCGTTCAACCAGTTCCAGATGCCGTGCTCGGGCGCCGGCGGGCTGATGGCGCAGGCGACAGCCTGGCCACCATAGATGGCGACGAACCAGAGGCTCCAGATGATCAGCCCGATAGGGATCTGTACTGGATGGAAGGGTGAGGTGCGCGGATGTTTCATCAGGCGGCTCCCCAGGTCGCGGGAAACAGGACGATAGCCACATAGCTGGTCCAGAGTACGCCCAGGTTGTAGAGCCAGAGCTGTTCGACCACGATCGGCTCGTAGGGCGCCTGCTCGCCGACATAGCCGTAGCTCACCCGCCAGGCCTGCAGCGCCGTGAGCACCGCCGCCAGTGTGCAATGGATGAGGCTGTAGGCGAGCATCACGAAGATGATGGCGTCGTGCGCCGTGGCCTTCGGCTCGAGACCGGCCGTGAGCAGCAGCCACAGCAGCGTCGCGGACTGCATGAAAGCCAGGCCGGCGAGCAGTGCCAGATTCGGAAGCAGGCGCCGGATATCGCCCGCGCGCAACCGCCTGATCACCTGATGCAGGCCGAAGGTGCCGACGCTCAGCAGCAGGGCGCTGGCCAACATCAGCCAGCCGTTGAGCGATCTGTCCGGTACCTGCCAGTCCGGCGAGACCGTCCACAGGTAGAACCAGCCGAACAGCAGCGACAGGTACAGCGCACCATTAGCCAGCAGCGTCACGCCCATCCCCCACAAGCCGGGCCCGTCGAAGGTGCGCGAGTGCAGCGGCGGTTCGCCTGGCTGGGTCTTGGCATCGGGGGCGGCGCCAGGATGGGCGCCGTTCACCCAGGACCAGCGAAACAGCACGATCAGCGCGGCCAGCGTCGCGATGATCGCCAGCATGTAGGTCTTGTTCAGCAGGCTCAGGCACAGCATCGCGAGGAACAGAGAGGCAACGAAAGGCAGCCAGCTGTTTCCGGGCAGGTGCACCACCTCGCGAACGTTGCCGGTCAGCGGGTCGACGCCCCAGGTTTCCCGGCGACCATGGTCGATCACCGTCAGTGCATGCTCACCACGAGCGATGCTGTCGGGCAGATCCGGGTCTTTCCAGAGCGGATGGCGGTCGCGCACTTCCGGCAGGCTGATGAAGTTGTAGGCGCTTGGCGGCAGGCTGGTGGCCCATTCCAGGGTATCGGCGTTCCAGGGATTCTTCGGCGCCGCGACGCCGAAGCGGAAGTGCAGCACGATATCCAGCAGGATGGTGGCCACGCCGATGGACATGATGAAGCTGCCGATCGACGAGACCAGGTTCGGCATGTCCCAGCCCAGGCCCGTGTCGTAGGTGTAGACCCGCCGCGGCATGCCGATCAGTCCGGTCCAATGCATGATGAGGAAGGTCAGGTTGAAGCCGATGAAGAACAGCCAGAAACCCCAGCGGCCGAGCTTTTCCGAGGGCATCCGCCCGGAGAAATGCGGCAGCCAGTAGTACAGCCCGGCCATCAGTGGGAAGAACATCCCGCCCACCAGCACGTAGTGCATGTGCGCCACCACGAAATGGGTGTCGTGCACCTGCCAGTCGAAGGGCACCAGCGCGAGCATCACGCCGGTCAGGCCGCCGGCGACGAACACGATCAGAAAGCCCACCAGCCAGAGCATCGGCACCCTGTACACCGGTCGCCCCAGCCACAGCGTGGCCAGCCAGGCGAAGACCTGGATCCCGGTGGGTATCGCCACCAGCATGCTCGCCGCTGAAAAGAACGCCTGCGCCAGCTGCGGTATGCCCACGGTGAACATGTGGTGCACCCACAGCCCGAAGCTGATGAAACCGGTGGTCAGCACGCCCAGCACCACCCAGCGGTAACCCACCAGCGGGCGCTGGCAGAACACCGGGATCAGCGTCGAGACGATGCCCGCGCCCGGCAGGAAGATGATGTACACCTCGGGATGGCCGAACAGCCAGAACAGGTGCTGCCACAGCAGCGGATCGCCGCCACGCGCCACATCGAAGAAGGGCATGCCGGCGGCGCGCTCCAGCTCCAGCAGGATGCTGCCGAGGATCAGCGGCGGAAAGCCCACCACGATCATCATCGCCATCACCAGGATGTACCAGGCGTAGATCGGCATCTTGTGCAACGCCATGCCGCTGGCCCGGGTGCGGAGGATCGATACCACCAGCTCGACACCGGCCGACACCGCGGAAATCTCCACGAAGGTGATGCCCAGCAGCCAGAAGTCCGAGTTCACGCCCGGCGTGTGCGCGGCGCTGGACAGCGGCGTGTACATGAACCACCCGGCTTTCGGCGCCACGTCGAGAAAAATACTAGACAGCAGAATGATTCCGCCGAACAGGTAGCAGAAGTAGCCCAGCGCCGACAGCCTCGGGAATACCAGGTCGCGGGCGCCGAGCATCTTCGGAATCAGGTAGACCGCCAGGCCCTCCATCATCGGCACGGCGAAGAGGAACATCATCACCGTGCCGTGCATGGTGAAGACCTGGTTGTAGACGTCCGGCTCCATCAGCTCGTAGCCGGGCAGGGCGAGCTGGGTGCGGATCAGCATCGCCAGCAAGCCGCCGATGAGGAAGAACACCCCGCCGGTGACGAGGAAGCGCAGGCCGATGCTGGTGTGGTTGACGATGGTCAGCGCCTTCCAGCCGCGCGGGTTGCCCCAGACCTCGTTGAACTGGTCGTGCAGCTGGTCGGGATCGGTGCTCGGGGCGCCTTCTTTGTGAACGGGGCTCATGGGGCGAGCGTCTCCAGCCAATCGGCGATCTGTTCGAGGGTTTCGTCGGTGACGTCATCGTGGCGCGGCATGGCATTGCCGTGCTTGAGGCGCTGATGCTCGTGCAACCAGCGGCGCAGGCCTTCGCTGTCGTTGTCGATGACCCCGGCACCGAGCGTCGGCCGGGACGCCAGGTCGGTGAGGTCTGGCGCGCGCTTGCCTTCGGTCACGCCGGCCACGCGGTGGCACTGCCCGCAGCGATCCACAAAAACCGTCGCGGCTTCGCCAGCGGGCGGCTGACCGACGACCAGGTTCTGCCGTGCGGCAATCCAGTCATCGAATCCAGGCGCCTCCAGGGCCTCGACGTGAAGAATCATGTGCGCATGCTGGGTGCCGCAGAATTCCGAACATTGCCCGCGAAATATCCCGGCCTGGCCGGCTTCGAGGCGGATCACATTGGTGCGGCCGGGCACCATGTCGATCTTCCCGCCCAGGCGCGGGACCCAGAATGAGTGGATGACGTCGGCGCTGGTCACGGCGATATCCACCGGACGCCCCACGGGCAGGATCAGCTGGTTGGCCGTCACCACACCGCTTCCCGGATAACGCACCTCCCACCACCACTGATGCCCGGTCACCTCGATACGCAGCGCCTGGTCACCCGGCAAGGGCAGCATGCTGCGCCCGGCGGGCAGGCCGAATGCCAGCAGCAGCACGATGCTGGCCGTGGGCAGTACCAGGCCGCCACCGATGAGCCAGCGCAGGTGGATGCGCCTTGCCTCTGCGGGGCTGGTTTCCCTGGGCTGGCGCCGCATCGCGTAGATCCACAGAGCGCTGACCGCCAGCAACACCAGCGTGGAAAAGCCGAACATCGCCCACCAGACGTTCGCCACGCTGCTCGCCATCGGGCTGGCCGGTGCCAGCGCCGACTGCGGACCGTCGCAGGCGGCCAGCAACGGAACTGCCAGTGCCAGCGCGGCTCCATTGAAAAGACCGGCGCCCCGTTCGGAGCGTGTCCTGGCCGGTCTTTTCAGCCACTGGAGGGCCGCATGGCCGAGTATCGAGACACCATCCACAGTCGCGCGGCCATTGGCGGGCATCCGCTGCATCCGATGCTGATCCATTTTCCGGTAGCCGCGCTGACGGGGCTGCTGCCGGTCGATCTGGCCTATCTCTGGACGCTCGATGAATTCTGGTGGCGCGCCGGCCTCTGGCTTTCCGGCGTGGGCGCGCTGGGCGGCTGGGTGGCCAGCATCTTCGGGCTCATCGACCTGGTCAGCGTGCGCCAGATCCGCCTGAAGATCACCGCCTGGTGCCACGCGATCCTGGCTGTGATGATGCTCTCGCTGGCCTCGCTCAACTGGGTGCTGCGCTATCACGACGAGGCCGTCAGCATGCAGTACTGGGCGCTCTATCTCTCTGCGATCACCGCGGCGCTGATCGCCCTGGCGGCCTATCTGGGCGGCCGGCTGGTCTATGAGCATGCGGTCGGGGTCGACGTGGAGCGTTGAGGTGGACAGGAGGCGTTCGGTCATGGGATGACGTTCGGGTCCGTAAGGTGATGGCGGTCTGCGCTTCATGAGAACGGCTTGGCCAGGACCAGCCACAGCGTCGCGGCGATCAGCAGCATGGCCGCCACGCCGATCAGCCCGCAGCGAAGGTCGATGCTCTGCTCGGGCGCGCGCTCCACGCGTAGAATCAGCACGCCGCACCAGGCATGGCAAAGCACCATGCCGGCGACAGTGGTGAGTTTCACGATCAGCCAGCCTTCGAAGATGGCGTCGCGCAGGAACAGCGCGGTGCCCGAGCCGATGGCCAGCAGCGCGGCTGGTGTGGCGACCAGGGTGAATACCATCCGCGTGAGGTGCGCATGGTCACGGTAGAAGAGTGAGTCGCTGCGCCTCGTACCCGCGGCGATCAATGCCGGCAGGTAGAGCAATGCACCGCACCAGCAGAGCAGGGCGGCAAAGTGCAGCAGTTTCAACAAGGGCATGCGCGTCTCCATCCTGCTCGTGGCCCTGTACGCTTCGAATCCGTTGTCGAGGGTCCTGAAACGAGTCGCCGCGCCGAAAATGTCATGCGGGGCAGGTCAGAACTTGTGACAGCCCTCGCCCGGAGCGGTTCGGCGTGGATGCGCCTGCAAGCGCGGCACCGCCGCAGCGGTTACCATGACCGGCCTGGATGGAACGAAGCCTTCCTGCCGACTATCACAATCAGGTGGACGGCCGGCTTTGCGACAATCCCGCTTAAGGCATAGTCTTCACTCATGCTCAGAACGTAGCTGGAGAGCGAAATGCAGGATTCACAGTTGGTCGACCCCTTCGGCCGACGCATTACCTACCTCAGGTTGTCGGTAACCGACCGCTGCGATTTTCGCTGCACCTATTGCATGAGCGAGGACATGGTCTTCGCGCCGCGCGCGCAGATCCTCACGCTCGAAGAACTCTATGCCGTAGCCGACGCCTTCATTAGCCTGGGCGTCAGGCGCATCCGCGTGACCGGTGGCGAACCCTTGGTGCGCAAGGGGCTGCCGAGCCTGTTGGCGCGTCTGGGCGCGCGCGAAGAGCTGGAAGACCTGGCCATCACCACCAACGGCTCACAGCTGCACAGCATGGCTACCACGCTGCGCGAAGCCGGCGTCAGGCGACTGAACATCAGCCTCGATTCGCTCAAGCCGGAACGTTTTGCCGAGTTCACCCGCCGCGACAAGCTCGACCAGGTGCTTGAAGGTATCGAAGCGGCGCGCCAGGCGGGCTTCAAGCGGATCAAGATCAACAGCGTGATCCAGAAGGGCCGCAACGACGACGAAGTGGCCGATCTGGTGGCGTTCGCCGTGGCTCGCGGGCTGGACATCAGCTTCATCGAGGAGATGCCGCTGGGCAGCGTCTCCAGCCACCAGCGGGAAATCACCTTCTGCTCCAGCGAAGAGGTGCGCGAGCGTATCGAGCAACGCTATCAGCTGGTTCGCAGCAACCACGCCACCGGCGGTCCGTCGCGTTACTGGCAGGTGGCCGGGAGCGAGACGCAGGTGGGCTTCATCTCGCCGCACAGCAACAACTTCTGCGGCAGCTGCAACCGAGTGCGCGTCACCGCCGAGGGCAAGCTGGTGCTGTGCCTGGGCGACGAAGGCGCGCTGGACCTCAAGAGCCTGATCCGCCGCCACCCAGGCGACAGCGAACGACTGCGGGACGCCCTGATGACGGCCCTGCAGCTCAAGCCGGAAAAGCACCATTTCCGTACCGATGAGCAGGTTCAGGTTGTGCGCTTCATGAGCATGACCGGGGGCTGACCAACGAGGCGGGCTCGCTGTCCTAAGCTTCGCGTCGAGGACGGCGCTCCCAAGGCTTGCAACACGCCAGTTATGCCTGAACGATCGTACCCATGCTCCTGCGTGGGTACGCAACGTGCGATGCTCCGCGTCGCTGGGCACAGGATGCTGCGGGCCGGGTTCCCACGCAGGAGCATGGGAACCATCAGGCCATTTTTGTGGGGGCCGCGCGCTCGCGGCGAATGCAGGCGGCAGCCTTCCAACGTGACCAAAANCTCGCGGCGAATGCAGGCGGCAGCCTTCCAACGTGACCAAAAGCTTCGCGCCGAGGTCGGCGCTCCCACAAAGCAGAAGCCTTGCTGGCTCCTTGCAAGCATAGCCGCCCGTTGCTGTGAAATACGCCGCACAGCCTGCTGCGAGGCCGCCTGGCCAGCGTGATAAACTCCGCGCCCTATGACTCCCGCCAACAATGCTCAGGCTTCCCGATCTTATGCACGGTGAATTGCGCTCATCGGAGCGGAGACTGACTGCCACGGACAGGCCGACATGAGACTGAAAAGCATCAAGCTCGCGGGCTTCAAATCCTTCGTCGATCCGACCACGGTGAGCTTCCCCAGCAACATGGCGGCGGTGGTCGGCCCCAACGGTTGCGGCAAATCCAACATTATCGATGCCGTGCGCTGGGTGATGGGCGAGAGTTCGGCGAAGAACCTGCGCGGCGAGTCGATGACGGATGTCATCTTCAACGGCTCCAACACCCGCAAGCCGGTTACCCAGGCCAGCATCGAGCTGATCTTCGACAACTCCGACGGCACCCTCACCGGCGAGTACGCCGCCTTTGCGGAAATCTCCATTCGCCGCCGCGTGACCCGCGACTCGCAGAACACCTACTTCCTCAACGGCGCCAAGTGCCGGCGGCGCGATATCACCGACATCTTTCTCGGCACCGGCCTGGGACCACGCAGCTACTCGATCATCGAGCAGGGGATGATTTCCAAGCTGATCGAGGCCAAGCCGGAAGACCTGCGGATCTTCATCGAGGAGGCCGCGGGGATTTCCAAGTACAAGGAGCGCCGCCGCGAAACCGAGAACCGCATCCGCCGCACCCATGAGAACCTGGCGCGCCTGACCGACCTGCGCGAAGAGCTGGAGCGTCAGTTGGAACGCCTGCATCGTCAGGCGCAGGCGGCCGAGAAGTACCAGGAATACAAGGCCGAGGAACGTCAGCTCAAGGCGCAGCTGTCCGCGTTGCGCTGGCAGGCGCTGAACGAGCAGGTCGGTCAGCGCGAGCAGGTGATCGGCGACCAGGAAGTCGGTTTCGAAGCGCTGGTGGCCGAGCAACGCAATGCCGACGCCAGCATCGAACGGCTGCGCGATGGCCATCATGAGCTGTCGGAGCGCTTCAATCAGGTGCAGGGGCGTTTCTACTCAGTGGGCGGCGATATCGCCCGGGTGGAGCAGAGCATCCAGCACGGCCAGCAGCGTCTGCGCCAGTTGCAGGACGACCTGCGTGACGCCGAGCAGGCGCGCCTGGAAACCGAATCCCACCTGGGCCACGACCGCACCCTGCTGGCAACGCTCGGCGAGGAGCTGGCAATGCTCGAGCCCGAGCAGGAACTGGCCAGCGCATCGGCGGAGGAAGCCGGCGCCCAGCTGGAAGACGCCGAGATGGCCATGCAGGGCTGGCAGGAACAGTGGGAAGGCTTCAACCAGCGCAGTGCCGAGCCGCGTCGCGCCTCCGAAGTGCAGCAATCGCGCATTCAGCAACTGGAGCAGAGCCTGGAGCGCCTGGCCGAGCGCCAGCGGCGTCTGGAAGATGAGCGCCAGTCGCTGGTGGCCGATCCGGAAGATGCGGCGGTGCTGGAGTTGGACGAGCAGTTGGCGATCAGCGAGATGAACCTCGAGGAGCTGACGGCCGCGCAGCAGCAGACCGACGAACAGCTGGAGCGGTTGCGCGAGCAGCTGCAGCAGATGAACCGTGAGCAACAGCAGGCGCAGGGCGAACTGCAGCGCATGAACGGCCGCATCGCCTCGCTGGAAGCCTTGCAGCATGCGGCGCTGGACCCGGGCAAGGGCGCCGCCGAATGGTTGCGCGAGCAGGGCCTGGAGCAACGCGCGCGGCTGGCCGAAGGGCTGCGCGTCGAACCCGGCTGGGAGCTGGCGGTGGAAACCGTACTCGGCGCCGACCTGCAGGCGGTCCTGCTGGATGATTTCAACGGGCTGGACCTGGGCCGCCTCGATCAGGGCGAGCTGCGCCTGCTCAGCCTGGCCAGCGCCGGCAGCGGCCAGACCGGAACCCTGCTGGAAAAGGTCGAGTCGCCGCACGACCTGTCGCCCTGGCTGGCGCAGGTGCGCCCCGTGGAGACCCTGGAGCAGGCGCTGACCCTGCGTGCTTCGCTGGCGGCGGGTGAAAGCCTCATCAGCCGCGATGGTTACTGGCTCGGCCGGCATTTCCTGCGGGTACGGCGTGCCGCTGAAGCCGAATCCGGCGTGCTGGCGCGCGGCCAGGAACTGGAAGGCCTCTACGCCGAGCGCGATGAGCGGGAAGCCAGGCTGGCCGAGTTCGAGGACAGTCTGGAGCAGCTCGGACAGGCCCAGCGCGCGCAGGAGGAGATTCGTGATCAGCAGCGTCGTCGACATCAGGACGAATCGCGTCAGCAGGGCGAGTTCAAGGCTCAGCTGCTGGCCAGCCAGACCAAGCTGGAGCAGCTGAGCCTGCGGCGCCAACGGCTGGATGAGGAACTGAGCGAACTCGGCGAGCAGCGAGCGCTGGAAACCGAGCAATTGGGGGAAGCGCGCCTGCAGCTGCAGGATGCGCTGGACGCCATGGCGCTGGACAGCGAACAGCGTGAGGCACTGCTGAGCCGCCGCGATGTTCTGCGTGACGGCCTCGATCGGGTCCGTCAGGAGGCACGACAACGCAAGGACCAGGCCCATCAGCTGGCCGTGCGGATGGGCTCGCTCAGGGCACAGCACGAATCCACGCGCCAGGCGCTGGAGCGGCTGGAACAGCAGTTCGAGCGGGCCATCGAACGCCGCGAGCAGCTCAGCCTGAACCTGGAAGAGGGCGAGGCGCCGCTGGAAGAGCTGCGCATGAAACTGGAAGAACTGCTCGAGCGGCGCATGGGCGTGGAAGATGAACTGAAATTCGCCCGGCTGGCGCTGGATGACGCCGACCGCGAATTGCGCGACGCGGAGAAGCGTCGCACCCAGGCCGAGCAGCAAGCCCAGCTGCTGCGTGGCCAGCTGGAGCAGCAGCGACTGGAGTGGCAGGCGCTGGACGTGCGGCGCAAGGCCCTGCACGAACAGCTGCAGCAGGATGGCTACGACCTGCACGGCGTACTCGCGACCCTGCCGGCCGAAGCCGGGGAGGCGGCCTGGGAGGCGGAGCTGGAGCGTCTGGCCGCGCGCATCCAGCGGCTCGGGCCGATCAACCTGGCGGCCATCGACGAGTATCAGCAGCAGTCCGAGCGCAAGCGCTATCTGGATGCTCAGAACGACGACCTCACCGAGGCCCTGGAGACGCTGGAAAACGTCATCCACAAGATCGACAAGGAAACCCGCAATCGCTTCCGGCAGACCTTCGACCAGATCAATGGCGGTCTGCAGGCGCTGTTCCCCAAGGTTTTCGGCGGCGGCAACGCCTATCTGGAACTAACCGGGGAAGATTTACTCGATACCGGGGTGGCGATCATGGCGCGCCCGCCGGGCAAGAAGAACAGCACCATCCATCTGCTTTCGGGCGGTGAGAAAGCCCTGACGGCCCTGGCGCTGGTGTTCGCCATCTTCCAGCTCAATCCCGCTCCGTTCTGCATGCTGGACGAAGTGGATGCGCCGCTGGACGACGCCAACGTCGGCCGTTACGCAAGACTGGTCAAGGAGATGTCGGAAAAGGTGCAGTTCATCTACATCACCCACAACAAGATCGCCATGGAGATGGCCGACCAGTTGATGGGCGTCACCATGCACGAGCCGGGTTGCTCGAGGCTGGTCACCGTGGATGTCGAACAGGCGGTCGCGCTGGTGGAGGCCTGATGGCCGCACCAACGCTGGCCCGGATAGAAAGGAATGCCTATAAAAGAGAAGGGGCGGGCGGTGCAAAACTACCGTTCGTCGTGCTAGTTTAAGGCGCAATTTTTACGATGCGCGGATGAGCCTGTTCAGCGGCTCGGTTTTCGCGTCTTTACCATCGGAATCAGAGGTTTAAGCATTAATGGATATCGGTCTGCGCGAGTGGCTGATCGTCATCGGCATCATTGTCATCGCCGGCATTCTGTTCGACGGCTGGCGGCGCATGCGGGGCGGCAAGGGCAAGTTGAAATTCAAGCTGGACCGGAACATTGCCAACCTTCCCGATGACGACGAATCCATCCACGATGTGCTCGGCCCTGCGCGTGTCGTCAGCCGCGCCAGCGAACCCGAACTCGACGAGAGCGATCTGCCGTCGATGAGTTCGCGCGATTCGAACGTTCGTCGCAACCGCGAGCCCTATCAGGGCGACCTGCAATTGAATACCGAAGAGCCGGTGCCGACCCTGCTCAACCCCGTGGTGGGCGAGGAGGACGACGAGCGGGAAGAATCCTCCAAGGACCTGCCGCCGGTCGAAGAAGTGCTGGTGATCAACGTGATTTCCCGGGACCCTTCGGGTTTCCGCGGGCCGGCGTTGCTGCAGAACATCCTCGAAAGCGGTCTGCGTTTCGGTGAGATGGATATTTTCCATCGTCACGAAAGTATGGCCGGTAACGGCGAAGTGCTGTTTTCCATGGCCAATGCGGTCAAGCCCGGGGTGTTCGATCTGGACGACATCGACCACTTCACCACGCCGGCGGTGAGTTTCTTCCTCGGCCTGCCAGGCCCGCGCCATCCCAAGCAGGCCTTCGACGTCATGGTGGCAGCCGCGCGCAAGCTCTCTGCCGAGCTCAATGGCGAACTCAAGGACGATCAGCGCAGCGTGCTCACCGCGCAGACCATCGAGCATTACCGCCAGCGCATCGTCGAGTACGAGCGCCGGCAGATGACCATCAAGCGATAAGCTCTTTCCTGTGAGGCGCGACCGCCGAAGGCCTGCTTGCAAGCCAAAAGCGTCGCGCTGAGGTCGGTCCCCCCCACGAGACAACGTGTTCACCGCATTGCTCTTGTAGGAGACGCGCCCTTGCAGCGATTCAGGCCGAAGGCTCGCCACTCTGAACCTCGCGCAACCTGCCGTTCATAGCGTAATCGGCTAAAATCCCGCGCCTCACCATCAACCAAGGCGCGCTGATACTGTCCGAATCAGCATCGCCACAGCTACGGCTCCGTCATATGCCTTCCGCCCAAACCGCTGCCGAGCGCATTGCCGAACTGCGCAGCGAAATCGACGCCCATAACTATCGCTACTACGTGCTCGACGAGCCCAGCGTGCCGGATGCCGAGTACGACCGGCTGTTCAAGGAGCTGCGGGCGCTGGAGGCCGAGCATCCCGAGTTGGTCACCCCCGAGTCGCCCACCCAGCGGGTGGGTGGCGAAGCGTTGGCGGCCTTTGGCCAGGTGCGTCACGAAGTTCCCATGCTCAGCCTCGGCAATGCGTTCGAGGAGCAGGACCTGACCGATTTCGATCGCCGGGCGCGAGAAGGGCTGGATCTGCCGGCCGGCGACCTGTTCGGTGATGGCGCCGAACTGGAATACAGCTGCGAGCCGAAACTCGATGGTCTCGCGGTGAGCCTGCTCTACGAGAACGGCCATCTGGTGCGGGGCGCCACGCGCGGTGACGGCAGCACGGGCGAAGACATCAGCGCCAACGTGCGCACCGTGCGCAACATTCCGCTGAAGCTGCACGGCAGCGGCTGGCCCGCGGTGCTCGAGGTGCGCGGCGAAATCTACATGCCCAAGGCCGGCTTCGAGGCGTTGAATGCGCGCCAGCTGGAGAGTGGCGGCAAGCCCTTCGCCAACCCGCGCAATGCGGCGGCCGGCAGCCTGCGCCAGCTGGATTCGAAGATCACCGCCAGCCGACCGCTGGAACTCTGCGCCTACGGTGTCGGTCGCAGCGATGGCGAGCTGGCCGATACACACATCGGCATTTTGCAGGCGCTGAAGGGCTGGGGATTGCCGATCAGCCGCGAGCTGAAGCTGGCCCGGGGCCTGGCCGAGTGCCGTGAGTATTTCCAGGCGATGGGAGAGAAGCGCGACGCGCTGCCCTACGAAATCGACGGCGTGGTGTTCAAGGTCAATTCCATCGCGCAGCAGCGCGAACTGGGTTTCCGGGCGCGCGAGCCGCGCTGGGCGATCGCCCACAAGTTTCCCGCACGCGAGGAGATCACCGAGCTGCTGGGGGTCGAGTTCCAGGTCGGACGCACGGGAGCGATCACGCCGGTGGCGCGGCTCAAACCGGTACAGGTAGCCGGAGTGACGGTATCCAACGCGACGCTGCACAACATGGACGAGGTGGCGCGCCTGGGCGTGATGATCGGCGATACCGTCATCGTGCGCCGCGCCGGTGACGTGATTCCGCAGATCCTCGGCATCATCGCCGAACGGCGCCCGGCCGATGCCCGCGCGGTAGCGGTTCCAGAAAGCTGCCCGGTGTGCGGGTCGGCGGTCGAGCGTACTCAGTTGATCAAGCGCAGCAAGGGACGTGAGACGGTCAGCGAAGGCTCGATCTATCGCTGCGTCGGGCGCCTGGCCTGCCAGGCGCAGCTCAAGCAGGCGATCATCCATTTCGTTTCACGCCGCGCCATGGATATCGACGGCCTCGGCGACAAGATCGTCGAGCAGCTGGTGGACAAGGAGCTGATTCGCTCGCCGGCCGATCTCTATTGCCTGACTTTCGAGCAGGTCGTCGCGCTCGAAGGCTTCGCCGAGGTGTCCAGCCGCAACCTGCTGAAGTCCATCGAGGCAAGCCGGACGCCGACGCTGGCGCGCTTCATCTATGCGCTGGGCATCCCCGATGTCGGTGAGGAGACCGCCAAGCTGCTGGCTCGCGCCCTGGGCTCGCTGGAGCGTGTGGCACGTGCGTTGCCCGATGTGCTGGTCTACCTGCCCGATGTCGGCCTGGAAGTCGCGCACGAAATCCACAGCTTCTTTCAGGACGCGCACAATCAGCAGGTCATTGAACAACTGCTCAAGCGCGGCGTTCAGCTGCAGGAAGAGGGCGATATCCATCCCGAATTCGCCGCCTGCGCGACCCTGGCCGGCCTGATCGACAAACTCGACATTCCCTTCATCGCCCGCACCGGCGCGCAACGCCTGGCCGATCGCTTCGGCAGCCTGGAGGCGATCATCGGTGCCGACTGGCTCGATCTGCGCCAGGTCGAACGCCTCAACGAGAAGGCCGCGCGTGCCTTGCGTGATTATTTCGACGTTCCCGAGAACGCCCAGCGCGCACGCGATGTGGAAGCCCAGCTGCGGGACTTCGGCATGCACTGGCAGAGCGAGCGCAAATCGGTCGAGGGGCTGCCTCTGGCCGGCCAGACCTGGGTGCTCACCGGGACCCTCGAGGCCATGAGCCGGGACGAGGCGAAAGTGCAGCTGGAGGCGTTGGGCGCCAAGGTCTCCGGCTCGGTATCGGCCAGGACCAGCTGCGTGGTGGCGGGGCCGGGGGCAGGGTCCAAGCTGGCGAAGGCCAACGAGCTGGGGCTCAAGGTCCTGGATGAGCCGGCCTTTCTCGAACAGCTGGCCAAGCTGCAGGCTTGATCCCGGTTTTCCGCTCGCTGAAGTAAAACCCGGGTTCGATAGCGATCATTCGCCTCACCCCGTGGTCTCTCCCAGACAATCGGCCGCTCGCCTTCGAGGCGGGCGCGCCGATCAATCCTTCCTTGGGGGAATGCATGCCACGAACCGAGCTGCTGATCAGCGATTGCGATGGCGTGATCGTCGACAGCGAGATAATCAGCCATCGCGTCCTGTTCGAATCCCTTAGTGCCCACGTCCCGGCGCAGGCGCTGGAGGCGGCGCTGGAAGGGACCTTCGGCCTTACCACGCCGAGCATCATTGATCTCATCGAGAAGCGCTTCGACCTGCAACTGGGGGCGGATTTCGAGAGCGATCTGCGGCGGCTGACCGAGCAGCGCGTAGCGGCCGAAGCCCAGCCCATCGCCCATGTGCGTGAGGCGCTGATAGCCATCGACCTGCCGCTGGCCGTGGCGTCCAACAGCCGTCGCCACAACGTCGAGGCGTCATTGCGCCGTGCGGGGCTTGCCGAGCGCATCGCCGGCAACATCTTCAGCGCCGACATGGTTGCAGCGCCCAAGCCGGCGCCGGATGTCTATCTGCTGGCCGCCGAGCGCATGGGCGTCGCGCCTGGCCACTGCATCGTCATCGAGGACAGCCCGACCGGCGTGCTTGCCGCGCGAACGGCGGGCATGCGCGTGATCGGCTTCACCGGGGCCAGCCACATCCCCGAGGGGCATGATCGGGCGTTGCGCGAACTGGGCGTCAGCGCGGTGGTCAGCGACATGCGCGAGCTTCATTCGGCCATTGCCGGGCTGATGACATCCGCCTAGCGGAATTTTCGACATGTTTTGCAATATTTTCAGAAAAACACGGAACCGCCGCGAATCCGTTGCGTCTGACCGAACGTGATGGCCAGCACCCATCATTCTGACCGTGCCCTGCCTTGAACCCATCCTTACCGGAGGGTGTTCCGTCGTTCGGTTGCCATGGACAGCATCCCCTTGATTATTGCCGAGCGCACTCTATGGAACAGATACTCGCGGTGGTCCTTTCCTATAAACGCCAGGACCTGCTCAAACGTTGCCTCGAGGCGATCAGCCAGCAGAGCCGGCGCTGCGACGGCGTCGTCGTCGTCGACAACGCCAGCCATGACGGCACGGAGGAAATGCTGCAGCAGCTGCCTCTGGCCAATCTGAAAATCTATGTGCTGTCCCGCAATACCGGTGCTTCGGGTGGCTTCAGCGCCGGCTTTCGCATCGCCTACCAGCTCGGCGCCGATTTCGTCTGGATGATGGATGACGACGTCATTCCCGAGCCGGATGCCCTGGAGCAACTCATCGACGCCAAGGAGCGGCTGCTGGCGCAGGACCAGCCGTATTCCTACCTGCTGTCGCTGGCCTATACCGAAGACGGTCTGCTTACCAACGTGCCGAGTGTCGACCAGCGCGCCAACGCCATCGATTACGGAAACTGGCCCGCGTTGCTCGATCTGGGCGTGATACCGGTGCGGCCGGCGACCTACGTTTCGATCCTGGTGCCCAGGGCATCGCTCGAGCGCCATGGCCTGCCGCTCGCGCCGATGTTCATGTGGGGCGACGACACCGAATTCACGCTGAGAATCAGCCGGGAGGCACCCGGATATCTGGTCGCCGCCAGCAAGGTGCGGCACTTGCGGCGGGTGAGCGGCACCATCGACATCCGTCGCGAAACCGATCCGGCCCGGATTGCGCTGCACCGTCATTTCATCCGCAACGAGTTCTTCGTGGCGCGCCGTTATGCCGGCAGTCGGCGTGTGGCGAGCCTGATGCTTTCGCGCACGCTGTTGGTCGTGCGGCTGATCAGGGCCGGGCAGTTCGCCAAGGCGAAGATCGTGCTGCAGGGGCTGCGCGAGGCTTTCGGTTTCAATCCCCGGGTCGAGGCTGCTGATGCGCCACTCGAAGCGCTGGGCGTTTCCGTGCGCCAGTTGAGCCCGGTGGTGTCGGTTCTCGATCAGGCTCGGGCCGGTTCGGAGCGATCGGCCGGCGGCGAGCCGGCGAGCGCCGCGCCGGCGAGCGCCGCGCAGGAGGACGACCAGCCCGAGACACCCGCGGTGGCTTCGGCCATGCCGAGGATTCTGGTTTGCGGCGCCGGCGGTCAGGTCGGACATTGTCTGCTCAACCAGGCGGCCAGCTTCGGCCTCGAGGCAATCGGCTTGTCGCACGAGGAACTCGACATCACCTGCCGGACGCAGATCGGCCAGGCGCTGGAGCGCTACCGGCCGGCGCTGATCATCAATGCCGCCGCCTATACCAATCTCGATCACGCCGAGGCCGAAATCGCTCAGGCCGAGGCGGTCAACTGCCATGGTGTCGCCAATCTCGCCGAGGCGGCCAGGGAGTTCGGCATACCCTTGTTCCACCTTTCCAGCGAATACGTATTTTCCGGTGACGGCGACCAGCCGTATCGGGAAACCGACCCGACGTCGCCGGCCAACGTGTACGGTGCGACGCGGCTGGCTGGCGAGGAGGCCATCCGATCCCGCCTCGACCGTTACCTGATCCTGCGGACCAGCTGGATCTACGGCGAGCATGGCAACAACTTCGTCAAGACCATGCTCAAGCTGGGTGGCAAGAGCGATGAAATCTCCGTGGTCAGCGATCAGATCGGTTGCCCGACCCGTTCCAGAAGCATCGCCCGGGTGCTGATCGAGCTGGCCGCGCGCTATTGCCGCGAAGGCACGCTGCAATGGGGCCTGTATCACTACAGCAGTTCCTCGCCTTGCTCATGGGCCGAGTTCGCCGAGGAAATCTTCCGCGAAGCGGCGCGCGTGGGCCTGATCGACAAGGCGCCCCGAGTCTTGCCCATCGCCAGTGAAAGCCTGCCGCGCGCGGCTGCCCGGCCGGCCTGGTCAGTGCTCGACTGTCGCCGGATCGAAGAAATCTTCGGTATCCGGCCCAAACCCTGGCGGGATGAGCTGCGCCATGTGATTCGACACCTGAACGAGCTGCCGGACGCCTCGTCCGGCCCGGCGCCGAGCCGTGTTCCGTTCAGGTTGTACAGCCAGGGATAAAAAACGCTTTCCGCCAGCCTGTCCGGATGTATGGACGGGCGCCATTTTATTTATCAATGCCCGCTTGGGCAGCAACGAAGGGATTCCGTGATGAACGATGCAGTTGGAAAAAGAGTAGGTATTTCGGGCACGGGAATGATCTCGCACTGCCTGGTTCGCCTGATATTGCGCCATTACCCACAGCTGAAGATCAGCCGGGTGCTGACGCGCAGGAGCATCGCCACGCTCGCCGATTTTCCGGCCGCCGATGTGTTGACCCACTCGATCGACGATCTGATCGACCATTCGGACATCATCGTCGAGTGCACCGGCGATGTGGCTTTCGGGACCGAAGTCATCGAGCGGGCATTCGAGGCCGGGTTGCCGGTGGTGACCATCAACGCCGAACTGCAGGTCACCACGGGCTCGTACCTGGCCGGCAGGGGATTGCTCACCGAGGCGGAAGGCGACCAGCCGGGCTCCCTGGCTGCGCTGCGCGAAGATGCGCTGCGGATGGGCTTCGAGCCACTCGTGTACGGCAACATGAAGGGCTATCTGAACCACAACCCGAGCCGGGCCGACATGGAGTACTGGTCGAAGCGGCAAGGCATCAGCCTGAATCAGACCACCTCGTTCACCGACGGCACCAAGGTGCAGATCGAGCAGGTTGTGGTGGGCAACGGCTTCGGCGCCACCATCTCCCGGCAGGGGCTCGAAGGGCTGGCCTCCACCGACCTGAACCGCAGCGCGGAGATCCTGGGCATGATCGCCGATGGTCTGGGGCAGCCGATCGTCGACTACGTGGTGCCCAGCGGCTATCCCGCCGGTGGCGTCTTCCTGGTCTGCAGGCACGACGTCGACCAGGCGCCTGCCATCGAGTATTTCAAGCTGGGTGCCGGGCCTTACTACGTGCTGACGCGGCCCTTCCATCTCTGCTCGCTGGAAGTCGGCAAGACCATCTCACGAGTGCTTGCAGGCGGCGGTGTGCTGCTGAACAACTCCACTGCGCCGACGTTGGGCGTTGCGGCGATCACCAAGCGCGAGCTCGGGATCGGTGAGCGGATCGGTCGTGGTATCGGTGGCTTCGATGTGCGCGGCGAGGCCGTGCGCCTGGCCGACAGTCCCGATCACGTCCCCATCGGCTTGCTGAGCAATGCCGTGCTCAAGCGCCGGCTCGAGCCGGGCCAGTTGGTGACATTCGACGACCTGGAACTCCAGCCGAGCCGCGTGCTGGATATCGTGCTCCAACAGCGCCAGAAGGTGCTGGAAGTGCCCGCGACGCTGCGACTGGTCAGCGACGCGGTGCGTTGAGGCGATCGCTCAGGGGCGCGTTTCGTGCCCCATCGGCGTGCTGTCCGGCAAGGTCACCGAGGTTGCTTCGAAGTCCGGGCTGTGAACCTCCGAATCCAGCGGCATGTGGCTGTAGTGCTGCCTTTGCGGAACGGATCGTTCAGTGGCCTCGGTCAGAATTCGTTTCGCCTCGCAGTGGCCGCTGATCCCGCGAAAGAGCGCCATGCCGCCGGTGGCAAGTTGCAACAGGCCGCCCAGGCCGCCATGGCGCAAGCCCTTGCCCATCAGCACCAGACCGCCGGCCACCGAGACGGCGCGTTCCCAGCCATGGACGTTCTGGTTGGTCTTGTCGAATAGTCGATTCATGGGGAGTCCTCGGTTCGTTGTCTACAGAGGACTGTACGAAGCGAGAGCCGTTCCTTCCGTGTCGCCGGGCTGCCAGTCCGTCGTTCCTTTCATTCGCCGAGCCGCGCGCCCATTCGCGTGCTGATCCGGCGGGTGATCCGCAGCAGAGTCTGCGCCGCCTTGCCATCGGGCTCGGCCATGAAACCCGGCTCGGTGCCGACCACGGTGACGACCCCCGCGATCCGCTGGCCGCCGCTGAACAGTGGCGCGGAAAGCGCGTTGACGCCGGCCATCAGCAGCCCCTGCACCGATTGCACCTGTGTTTGGCGAAGCCGCTCCATCGCGGCCTGCAGATCACGGGGGGAGGGCGCGGAGGGCGTCTGCAATTCCAGATCGCGTAGATCGGCTGTCTGGGCATCGGCGAGGAAGGCGTTGAACACCAGTCCGGTGGACGAGCCCAGCAGCGGCAATACCGAGCCCACCTGGGTGACCAGAGTGACCGCACGCACCGCCTGCTCGACATGCACCACGGTCGGGCCGCGGTTGCCCCACACCGCGAGAAAGCAGGTCTCGTTGAGCTCGTCGCGCAATTCGGCGAGATAGGGCGTCGCCAGCTTGACCACATCCAGCCGGCCCAGCGCCGCGAGGCCGACGAAGAGAGCGGCAGGGCCCAGGCCGTAGTGGTTGGTGGTGACATCCTGCTCGGCGAAACCGCTGGCGATCAGCGCCTGCAGATAACGGTGCACCTTGCTGGCCGGCATGCCGACGTGCTCGGCCAGGCGCGACAGGGAGGTTGCCGGTGCCAGCTCCGCCAGCGCGGTGAGGATGTCCGTTCCCACTTCGGCGGCCTGTACTTTCTGCCGCCGACCTGCGCCACCTGCACTGCTTTCTGTCATGAGTCGAACCGCCCGTCTGTGGAGGCGGTGTTTATAACTTGACGCTGGGGGGAGTTCAAATTACTTTTTGCGTAAGCGAATTACGCTAAACGTGAGGCGGCCATGCAACCACAACAACAATCCGCAAGAAACCTCGAGTACCTGTCCGGGTTTGGCAACCAGTTCAGCAGCGAAGCCCTGCCCGGTGCCTTGCCGGTGGGCCAGAACTCACCTCAGAAGGTGCCGTACGGGCTCTATACCGAACTGCTGTCCGGCACGGCCTTCACCGTGCCGCGCAGCGAAGCGCGAAGGACCTGGCTGTACCGCATTCGTCCGTCGGCCAAACACCGCAAATACCAGCGGCTGGAGCGACAGCTGGACAGTGCCTTGGGTGCGGTCACGCCCAATCGTCTGCGCTGGAACCCGGCACCGGCTCCGCAGGCCGCGACGGATTTCATCGACGGCCTGATGTGCATTGCCGCCAATGGCGAGCCGAGCCAGCCGGCGGGTGCGAGCATCTATCGCTACGCGGCGAACCAGTCGATGGAGCGGGTGTTCTTCGATGCCGACGGCGAGCTGCTGATCGTTCCGCAGCAGGGCGGGCTGAAGCTGATGACCGAACTGGGCGTGCTGGAAGTCGCGCCGCTGGAAATCGCCGTGATTCCGCGCGGCATGAAGTTTCGCGTCGAGCTGCTCGATGCCGGCGCCAGTGGCTATCTGTGCGAGAACCACGGCTGCGCCTTGCGCCTGCCTGATCTGGGCCCGATCGGCAGCAATGGCCTGGCCAATCCGCGCGACTTTCTCGCGCCGGTCGCGCATTTCGAAGAGCGTGACGAGCCGGTGCAGCTGGTGCAGAAGTTCCTCGGCGAGCTCTGGTCGACCGAACTCGATCACTCACCGCTGGACGTGGTCGCCTGGCATGGCAACAACGTGCCCTACAAGTACGACCTGCGTCGCTTCAACACCATCGGCACGGTCAGCTTCGATCATCCGGACCCCTCGATCTTCACCGTGCTGACCTCGCCCAGCGCCATCCATGGCATGGCCAACATCGACTTCGTGATCTTTCCGCCGCGCTGGATGGTGGCGGAAAACACCTTCCGTCCGCCGTGGTTCCATCGCAACCTGATGAACGAGTTCATGGGCCTGATCGCCGGCGCCTACGATGCCAAGGCCGACGGCTTCTCGCCCGGTGGTGCCTCGCTGCACAGCTGCATGAGCGCTCATGGGCCCGATCATGTCTCGACCGAACAGGCGACCAGCGCTGAACTCAAACCGCACAAGATCGAGAACACCATGGCCTTCATGTTCGAAACCGGCCAGGTGCTTCGCCCGACGCGCCAGGCACTGGAAAGCCCGCAGCTGCAGGATGACTACGACAGCTGCTGGGCCGGCCTGACCAAGACCTTCGACAAGAACGAGAAATGACATGACCGTACAAACCATGACGGCACGAACAGAGCTGCGCAGTTGGGTCGAGTCGGCCAACGGCCATTCGGAGTTTTCCCTCGCCAACCTGCCGCTGGGCATCTTCAGTCGCGACGGTGGGCAGCCGCGCGGCGGTGTCGCGGTGGGCGACTGCATCTTCGACCTGAGCGTTGCCTGCGAGGCAGGGCTGTTCGAAGGGCAGGCCGCCGAGGCGGCGAAGGCCGCCAGCGCCAGCAGCCTCAACGCCTTCTTCGACCTGGGCGCACCGGCGCGCCAGGCGCTGCGCCAGGCATTGCAGAACCTGCTGGCGGAAAACGGCGAGCGGCGCGAGCAGCTGCAGCGCATGGGCGAGTCGTTGCTGCAGCCGATGGATCGCTGTCGGATGCATCTGCCGGCCAGGGTGGGCGACTACACCGACTTCTATGTCGGCATCCATCACGCCAACAACGTCGGCAAGCTGTTCCGCCCGGACAATCCGCTGCTGCCGAACTACAAGTACGTTCCCATCGGCTATCACGGTCGCGCTTCGACCGTCGATGTGTCCGGTGCAACGGTGAGGCGCCCCAACGGTCAGACTCTGCCGGCGGGCGCCAGCGAGCCGAGCTTCGGTCCGAGCAAGCGGCTCGACTACGAGCTGGAACTGGGTATCTGGATCGGCCAGGGCAACGCCCGCGGCGAGTCGATTCCGATCGGCGAGGCGGGCGGCCATGTGGCGGGCTTCTGCCTGCTCAACGACTGGTCGGCGCGCGACCTTCAGGCCTGGGAGTACCAGCCGCTGGGGCCATTCCTGTCCAAGAGCTTCGCCACCAGCGTCTCGCCCTGGGTCGTGATGCCCGAAGCACTGGAGCCCTTCCGTTGCGCCCAGCCGGCGCGGCCCGAGGGTGACCCGCAGCCGCTGCCTTATCTCTACGACGAGAAGGACCAGCAGCAGGGTGCGCTGGATATCGAGCTGGAGGTGTTGCTGCTGACCCAGGCCATGCGCGACAAAGGCCTGCCGGCGCAGCGGATTACCCTCAGCAGTACCCGCAACATGTACTGGACCGTGGCGCAGATGGTGGCGCACCACAGCGTCAACGGCTGCAGCCTGCAGCCGGGCGACCTGTTCGGCTCGGGCACGCTGTCGGGCGAGCGTGACGACAGTTGCGGCAGCCTTCTGGAGATCACCCAGGGGGGCAAGCGGGCGCTGGAGCTGCCCGGTGGCGAGACCCGCACCTTCCTGGAAGATGGCGACGAAATCATTCTCAAGGCGCGCTGCCGGCGAGAGGGCTATCCACCCATAGGATTCGGTGAATGCCGCGGTCGGATCCTGCCGGCTGCAAGCTGATCCGCCGCGATGAGGTCTGCCTGGTCCCGTTTCTTAGCAGAGACGGGGCTCTAGGGTTTGTTCCCGTTTCGACGCAAGCCGCGCAACCCGAAGGGACGGGCCTGTTCTTGCGCGATACTGCGTTGCTCGCCGCTCGTATGGGTCCACCAGACTTCACGGCTCGCGCCTTGCCTCGCGCAAAAACAGGCTCCGTCGCGGCCGCGAGCGAAACGGGAACAGACCCTATGGCAGGGCCTTTTCTGCGTAGGGGCGGGTGTCCAGGCCGAGCTGAGCGCGAAAGCTTTCCATATCGAACATGGTGCATATCTCGCGTATCTGGCCGGTCGGCGTGAGGGTCCAGAACGCCATTGCCGATATGCTCAGCACCTTGTCGCTGGGGGAATAGCCCAGCGCGGGCTTCTGGATGGTGCCGATGAGGGTGCTCCAGGTCACCACCTTGTCGGCTTCGGCCAGGCATTCCTCGATCACCACTTCCAGGTCCGGCATGGCAGTGCGGATCTGCTCGACCATGGCCAGAAACTCGCCACTGCCAAGTGGCCGGCCGACGAAAGAGCTCTTGTAGAGAAAATCCTTGCTGTGCAGCTGCTCGGCCAGCGCCATGTGCCCCCTGTTCCAGGTCAGGTCTATGTGTTTGCGAGCCAGCTTCTTGTTGCGTTCCAGTGACATTCCTTTCTCTCTGGTGTGTGCGCGAGGCCACATTCTAGGGGTTGTCGAGGTTGAGCGGGTAGCTATGTGTTGCGAGTCGCCATCGTCTTATTCGTCGCGCAACCGGATCCGGAATGCGGCACCGCCGAGGCTGGAGTCGTCCAGCGCCAGCTCGCCGCCATAGCTGTCGAGGATGTCCTTGACCACCGCCAGGCCGATGCCCTGGCCGGGGTGCTGAGCGTCGAGGCGTTCGCCTCGGCGGATGATCCGGGTGCGCTGATCCGGGGGCACGCCGGGACCATCGTCCTCGATGCTCAACAGCAACAGCCCGTCTTCATGTTCGAGGCCGATATGGACCTGCTGCAGGCAGAGCCGGTAGGCGTTCTCCAGCAGGTTGCCGAGCAGCTCCATCAGTGCACCTTGTTCCATGGGCAGGACGGCATCGGCGGGCAGCTCCATCCGCACCTGCACCTGTTTTTCCTGATAGACCTTGTCCAGCGTGCTGCACAGCTTTTCGAGCAATGGGCGCAGCGCGACCCGATGCCGTACGAGCCCGCTCTTGCCGAGGGAAGCGCGCTGCAGCTGATAGCTGATTTGCTGGCTCATCCGTTCGATCTGGGCCCGCATGACATGGGCGTGCTCGCGGCTCCGAGGCTCGGCAGCTATCAGGTCGCCGACGCCCTGCAGCACGGTCAGTGGCGTTTTCAGGCTGTGGGCCAGGTCGCCCAGGGTGTTGCGGTAGTGTTCGCGCTGGCGGCGTTCGCCATCGAGCAGGCGGTTCAGCGAGCGGGTCAGGCGCAGCAGCTCGTGGGGATGATGTTCGCTGAGTTGGCCCAGATGGCCCGACTCGACCTGGTCCAGCTCGCGACTGAGGCGCTTCAACGAACGGAAGCCCCAGGTCAGGCCGAGCCAGAGCAGGGCCAGCAGCACCAGCAAGCCGCCGCCGAGCCAGAGAAACAGCTGCTGGCGAAATTCTTCGTACAGGCTGCGGTATTCGCTGGTGGGCTGCATGGTGATGAAACTGAACGAGCCTTCGCCTTCGCTACCACCTAGGTCCAGTTCGACGTCGTAGACGAAGTACTCCAGGCCATCCGTATCGCGCGTCCGGCGGAACTCGGTGATGCCGCCGTGATAGTGCGGGCGGTAGTCGATGCTTTCGTCTTCGGCCGAGCGCGACTGCCAGAGCCGTTGACCCGCGGCATCGAAGATGTAGCCGAGCAGCTGGGCGTCGGGCAGGTCGAATTCTTCGTCGGGGAGTCGCTCGGGCATGGTCAGCTTGCCTTCTTCGAAGCGTGCGGCGGTGATCAGGGTATTGGCATCGGCCGCCAGGCGCTGCGTGATCACCCGCTCGAAGGCCAGGCTGAAGGCGGCCTGCAGCACCGGTACCAGCGCCAGCATGAACAGGATCGCCAGGCCGGCGGCGCCCAGCGTCAGACGCAGGCGCAGCGACATTCCGCCGTTGAGGCCCGAACGCATCCGCGCCAACAGGCGGCGCCAGCGACGGCTCATCGGCAACGCTCGGTGAACAGGTAGCCGAGGCCGCGAACGGTTTCGATGGGCCTGAGATTGCCCTGGGCTTCGAGCTTGCGTCGCAGGCGTCCGACCAGCACCTCGATGACATTCGCATCGCGTTCTTCGTCGTCGGGGTAGAGCTGCTCCATCAGACGCTCCTTGGCCACGACCTGCTGCTGATGTCGCATCAGGTATTCGAGAATGCGATATTCGAACGCCGTCAGGGCCAGAGGCTCGTCGTTCACCGTGGCCTGCTTGCGGTTCAGGTCTAGCCGCAGCGCCCCGGCTTCGATGCTCGCCTGGGTGAAGCCGGATGACCGTCGCAGCAGCGCATTGAGGCGGGCTTCCAGCTCCTCGAACTGAAACGGCTTGACCACATAGTCGTCGGCGCCGGCGGCGAGTCCTTCCACCTTGTCCTGCCAGTTGCCGCGGGCGGTCAGGATGAGAATGGGGAAACTCTCGCCATTGCTGCGCAGCTGGCGAATCAGGTCCAGCCCGCTGATGCCGGGCAGGCCGAGATCGATCACCGCCAGGTCATGGTTGAATTCGCGGGTCCGGTACAGCGCTTCTTCCGCGTCGGCGACTGCATCGACCACATGGCCGCTTTCGCTCAGCCGGGTATGTAGGTGGTGGCGCAGCAGCGCCTCGTCTTCCACCACCAGCACTTTCATCGTCTGCTCCTGTGCAAGCGGCCGGGGTCGCCCCGGCCGCTGTTCCATGGTGGGGCAAGTCGCAACGACCCGTTAGAAGTGGTAATTCACACCGAGATAAGCCTGCTTGCTGCTGTGCAGGTCGATGGAACCGATCTTGCCTACGCCATGCTCGGCCACTTCGGTTCCGGCGTTGCTGCGCAGGTAACGATAGCCGGCTTCGATCGAGGCGTTGGCACCGACGTTCTGCAGGATACCCGCCTGCAGGCCTACCAGATAGCCGATGTCGCTGTCGCGACGGTAGCCGCTGGATTCGTTCTCCAGCTTGGTCAGGCCTGCGCTGGCGCCACCGAACAGGCGAGTGGTGTCGCCGAGCGGGAGAAACATGTCGTAGCTGCCGATCAGGTTCTGCTGGCGGAGCTTGAGGGTGTTGCCATAGTCGTCGGAGACGTTTTCGTAGGTGACGTAGTAGCGGCCTTCATCGGTCATCTGACCGGCGCGGATGCCCCAGGTGCCGCTGTTCTTGATCACATCGTCGAAGCGGTCGCTGCCCATGTTCTGCTTCAGGGTGGAGGAGCGGTCGATATTGGCGGTGCTCTCGCCCCAGGTGAGGCCGACGAAGTTTTCGGCGGCATGCGCACCGAGGGTGAAGAGGCTCAGGCTGGTGGCGATGGCCAGGGTGTGCAGCTTGTTCATCGTGTAACTCCTTTGCAGGAAGGGGGAATGTTTACCCCTGTAATCCTGCCCGGAGGCCGCTGAACGGTACCTGAACCCTGGCTGAACCTGAGCTGAACGAAGCCGCGGTCGGTGAGCTATCTGTGCTTGCCTAGACCAGCACTTGGCGAGTCGAGGCGATCAGCTGGTGAACCTGGCGTTCGATATGCGGCTCGGTTGGCTTTTCCGGCCCGCGCCCGCGTGGGCAGGGCAGGCTGGGCGTCGTCCCGAACAGTCGGCAGATCAGCGGGCGCTGGTCGTAGACTTCGCAGCCATCCGGGCCGAGGTGGACGCAGCGCCAGTCGGCGAGCGCAGCATCATGCTCGGCTTCGCTTTTGACCGGCAGCCGCGACATTTCCGTGGACGAGGTGGTGACCGGCCCGCAGCAATCGTGACAGCCCGGAACGCAGGCGAAGCCGGGAATCCGCGTGCGCAGCCGGTCGATCCTTTCACTGATGCAGCTCATGCAGCGATTCTCCGTAGCGAAAATCGCTGCATGTTAACCGCTACTGCAGCGGGCCGATCGAGGTGCAACTGCTGGGAGCTGCCGCATGCTTCTTCAGCACCGGCAATTGCGGGCGGTCCTCGCCGCTTTTCACGTCCAGCGCCAGTACGTAGTCGCCCCACCAGGGCCCGGCCGCCCAGTAGGTCAGCGGGATGCAGTTCTCGCGCAGGTAGCCCAGAAGGTTGTCCATGGCATCGATCGCATCGGCGGCATAGGCGGGCACGCCGAACTCGCCGATGTAACCGCGCAGGCCGTTCTCCTTCAGCCAGTCGACAAAGGGCCGCGCACGATCGATGCCCAGTGTCGGCGCGAAGGTTTCGGTCGTGTCGTAATACATGCCCGAGGTATCGCGGTCCAGGTACATGTGGGCTTCATAGACGAGGTTATTGCGCGGGTCGCGCATCCAGGGATCGTCGACCAGCCGGGCATTGTATTTGGGCCAGTGCCAGGCGCTGGAATATCGGTCGCCCGCCACGTAGATCCAGTGTTCCGGGTCGATCTGGCGAATGGCTTGCGAGGCGGCCATCGCAGCTTCCGGCCAGAGGCCGTTGGTGCCGTAAGGCTCGTTCATCAGGCCATAGCCACTCACCGCCGGGTGCTCGCTGACCTGCTGGGCGATGCGCCGCCAGACGTCGGCGAAGGAGGCGATGGGCACCTCGGGAGAGCCGATCAGTTTGCCGTAGTAACGGTAGTAGTTGTGCAGGTCCAGAATCACCTTCACGCCATGCTTGTGGGCGAAATCCAGCGATTGCACCAGGCGCGCCAGTTCGGCCGCGTTGAGTTCGCTGTCCAGTGCCGGCTGGATGCGTTCCCAGAGGAACGGCAGGCGCACCAGGTTCAGGCCCTGCCCGGCGTATTTCTGGTAATACGACTCCGACGGATAGATGTAGTTGGTACCGTGCTTGCCCGGCAGGACCGAAGAACCGAAGCCCGCGCCGGAAAGGTTCACGCCAACCAGCGATATCCGCTCGCGAGCGTCCTCCTGCGGCGGCCTGGAGGCTTCCGGTAGCGCCGGCTGCTGTGCGGCTGGGTCGAGGACGCTCAACCTGTTGGGATAGCCGACCAGCGTGCCATCCAGCACTGGGCCATCCATCAGCACGGTCAGGTTCGAACCCACCTTCCTGACCTCGGTGATGGTGCGAACCTGTCCATCGGCCAGGACCACGGAAGCGCCGACCTGGAACGAGGCGAGGTTCTCCGCCGTGGCCTGCACAGACACGCCAGCGGACTTGCGCCAGGAGCCGTTATCCCATTCGTGGTTGGTGAACTTGTTGATCAGTGCGGCAGGCGAGGCCGGGCTGACCTCGGGCGTGGCACCGGGGTTCTCGTCGGCTGGCGGCGGTTCGACCGGAGCCGAACCGACCGCCCTCAGCCTGTTCGGGTAGCCGACGACGGTACCGTCGAGCGGGGCGCCCTGCATGAATACGCTGAGGTTGGCGCCCACGGTTTTCACCGACGACACGGTATGCAGCCGATCATCGGCGGTGCGCACCAGCGTTCCGGCGCGGAAGGCGGCGAGGTTCTCCGCCGTGGCTTGCACAGACACCCCGGCGGTTTTGCGCCAGGAGCCGTTGTCCCATTCGTGGTTGGTGAACTTGTTGATCAATGCGGCAGTAACGACAGGTATGACACCGGTGTCGACCGGGGCCGAACCGACCGCTCTCAGCCTGTTCGGATAGCCGATGACGGCGCCGTCGAGTGGGGCGCCCTGCATGAATACGCTGAGGCTGGTGCCCACGGTTTTCACCGAGGTCACGGTATGGAGTCGACCGTCGACGGTGCTTACCAGCGTTCCGGCGCGGAAGGCGGCGAGGTTTTCCGCCGTGGCTTGCACCGACACCCCGGCGGATTTGCGCCAGGAGCCGTTGTCCCATTCGTGATTGGTGAACTTGTTGATGAGCGCGGCATAGCTGATGCCGGCAGGTGCGGTGGCGAGGCTGTTCGCGTTGCCCATTGGGGTAGCGGCGAAGCCAGTACCGTAGCCGCACATCAACGCGACGGAGGCGATAGCGAGAAGAAGTTTCTTGGGGCCAACGGAAGGCCTGACGACAGACATGCGTCTCTCCACGATGAAGATCGGAAATCGCAACGCCATGGGCGCGCAGAAGCGGCTGTATCGACGCGCGATCGGAGCGCGCCAATGGCCAGGTTGCGGCGAGACTTTAATAGCGGAGATTTAAGGAAGGAATAAGGAGAGACGTAAGTACGGCGCCAATTAAAAGTCATGACGGCGCTAAATGGCTCAATGCTATTAATGCTGAGCTTGTTCGCCGCTCATACGGGCCTCTGATGACGTATGGGTGGCGTCATTTTTTTGAATTTCCGTTCATCGGCTAACCAGCGACCGTGGGTCGTATCCGATGAACGGTCTGCCTTTTTCGGGAACTTTTCCGTTTTGTTGTATTGATTTTGCAGTCGATCATCGGGAGGACGCGGTTTCGGTGCCTGCCGATGTCAACGGCTTGTCGATCTGGTTGCGCAACCGACTCGCCAGGGCGTCGGAGAACTGCTGCGCTGCGGACCAGCGCAGGTGCACGGCGTCGACGAAGGCGCCCAGAGGCGCAGGCCATTCCTTATCTGCGTTCCAGTAGTGTGCGCCACCATTGCCCAGGCTGGCGAGGATGCGGTCGTCGAAGTCGGCGAGGAAGCGGCCCTCCGGATCGTATCGCTCCTTCCACTGCGGATGCAGCGGCGTGGCGACCATGGTGAAGCGTCGTCCTTCCCGTTCGAGGCGCTGGCTCAGGGTCGCGAGCGAGTTGAAACAGTTCCGGTCGAGTGCTTCGGGTTGGCCGTAGAGCAGGGGACGGCTGTCGTCGGTGACCAGGGGGCCGTCGCCGTAGCGATTGAACACCAGCGGGTCCCATTCGCTGCGGCCGGCGCGTTGATCCTTGATCGTCAAGGCGTTGCGTACCAGCGAGCGCGGTGAGAAGTAGCGCATGTAATAGCCCCAGGGCGTCGCCTGCTCGGCCAGGTAGGCGTCCGCGTCGCTGCGGCTGAACACCGCGTCCGGCACGCGCCAGCAGCCGGTGAAGTCCTGTGGGTCAGCGACCATCACCACATGGCGGATACTCGGCTCGCGGTCCAGCAGCCAGTTGGCGACATACACCGCCTGGTTGGCGAAAAGACCACAGAAGGCGCCGTTAAGCGGATTGGCGTCAGGTATCTCGCGAACCAGCGCATCGCCGTCGACATGTCGCCAGGCCACGGACGAGCCGATGACCAGCAGGTTCGGCGAAGCGATGGGGTTGCTGCGCAGGAAATCGAGCTTCTCGTCCACGCAGAGGTTGTTGGAGAAGGCAGGCGGCGGCAGGTTCTCCGTTCTTTCGAGCCAGAACAGCGCCAGCCAGAACAGTCCCAGCGCCCCGAGCACGCCCGTCGACAGCGACAGCAGGTATCGACGGAACAGGCGGGTAGCTGAGCTCGTGGCGCCTGATGCCGCGGGCGAGGCGTCCTCTTCGGCGAGTTTCGATGCGTCGATCATGATCCGAGCTTCGCGCCGATCAACTGAACGAAGTGCCCCACGTTGCGCAGCGATTCCAGCTCCGCGGTGCGGAAGCGGATGCCGAAGCGCTGTTCGGCGGCGACGATGAGCGTCACGTGGGCCTGGCTGTCCCAGCCGTCGATATCGTTGGCGGTCGTTTCCGGCGTCAGCTCGATGCCGTCATCGTCGAACACGTCGTGGAAGAGCTGGGTCAGGGCGTCGAGAATATCGGCTGGCGTCATGGCTGGATCACCTCGATGAAATGGCGGGTTGAGAAGGGTTTGCCGAGGTCGTAGCGCCAGTAGCTGGCGTCCGGCTCGCCGTCATGAACGAGCGGATGCTGCTCGAAACCCAGGTTGGGATAGTGTTCGGCGACCATGGCGTTGCGTTCGGTGCGGCGGTACTGGCCAACGAGTGCGCGATAGCCGGCCTGCCTGGCTGCGCGGCCGAGTACTTCCAGCACGGCGCATTCGACCTGGCGACCGAGCACCCGGCAGCTCATCAACCAGCTGTCGATCAGCAGTTCGTCATCGTTCAGTTCCGGATCGGGCCGGGCCAGTACCACGCTGATCAGGCCGTTATCGCCGAACTTGTCCCTCAGGCGAAACGCCAGGGCCAGCGCACCGGCCGAGTCGGCGATTCGCGCAACCTCCGCTTCGCTGTAGCGCCGGGTGGTGAGGTTGAACTGGTTGGTCTTATTGATCAGCTGCGTGCAGCGGGCCCGTTCGGCCGGGCCGATCGGGATGACGTGCAGCACCATCGTCAGGCTGCGCAGGTAGCCCTCCATGTCGGTGGCCTGGCTCAGCGCGAGCTCGCGTGCGGCGTTGAGCGCGTAGTTGCGCCCCCGCGTGGCGTCGTCCGTGGTGAAGGAAACCGCTTCGAAATAACCGGCCGCAGCCAGCCGGGCCGGGTAGTGGGCAACGTCGTCGGGCAGTTCCGGTACGGCGACCTCGGGCAGTTCGCGGCGGATGATCTCGCGTTCGGCCGGGTTGTCGTCGACGAACACCAGGCTGTCCAGGCCGATGCCGAGCATCTGTGCGATGCGCCGAAGGTTGCTGGCCTTGTCCTCCCAGTTGGCGACGAAGGCTGCGATATCGCTGCGCTGGAGCGCCATTTCGGTGTGTCCGAATGCAGCCTCGGCAACGGCTGGATCGTTCTTGCTGCACACCGCCAGGATGATGCCGCGTCGCGACATCAGGGCGGCATAGCGTTGAAAGGAAAGAAAGGCTTCGCCGCCTGGCGAGCCCTGGCCGAGCTGGATGCCTTCCAGCCCATCGTCACCGACCACGCCGCCCCAGAGCGTGTTGTCCAGATCCAGCACCAGGCACTTGCGTGACAGCCCGACGCTGGCCGCGGCGATACGCGCCAGGTGGTCGCCGTAGAGTGGCGCGAGGTTGGGGCTGACCAGTTGCTTGGCCTGATGCCAGCGCACCGGCTCGGCCAGGCCGTCGCCATAGCCACCCTGTGCGGCCTGCCAGGCCAGGTCCAGCAGCAGGACGCCGTCTTCGCGCGCCGCCTGGCGAATGGCTGCGTTCAGGCGCTCGATGACCGTATGGGGCGCGGCGGGCACCAGGGCTTCGAAGGCGCCGAAGAGTGGCGGATCGGCCGGCACCAGCGTCTGCTGCACCACCTGTGCGGCGAAGCGCTGCCGCGCGCGTCGCCAGAGCAGGCGCAGCTCCTCGACCCGCCCGGCCACGGCCGCGTCGACCTGTTCCTGCGAGGCCTCCAGCGGCAGTTGCAGCGGGGCGTCATGCGCATCCAGCGCCAGCACCACCATTTGCGGCGCGAAGGCGCTAAGCTCGGGATCATCGCCCAGCAGCGCCTGGCGATACAGGCCATAGGGCGCGACCTGCAGCGACAGTGCCAGGCCTCGCTGCAGGCCCGCGACGCGAATGGCTGGCAGCAGATGGTCGACACTATGCGAAGCGAGCAGGGCCATGCGCAGCGGTCGCAGACCGGTTTGAGGGGCGTCGCCGTCATGGACCATGCGCAGCGCTGGCGCCGCCAGGCGGTCCAGGCGGTTGGTCAGGGTGAAGTCGCGACGAAAGCCCGCGAGCCTGGTCGCGGTCGCCAAGCGGGAAAGGGGGTCGATTTCCCCTTTGGCTTCGGTGATTGCACGGCCGAGGTCGGGATGTTGCGCAAGCCAGGGAAGCTGATCCATTAGCCATTGACTCCTTGTGGTTCAGAACTGGAAGTACAGGAACTCGGTTGGCGCCACGGAAAAGGCCACTGCCAGTGCGAAGAAACCGAGCATGCCGATGGCCAGGCCGATCACCGGTGTCGGGCTCCAGCTGGCGAACGGCAGCCATTGCGGCAGCCAGCCTTCCTGTGGGCACGCGTCCAGCGCGGTGCGGAAACGGGCCATCCATTGCTGGATGTTGGGCATGCTCCAGACGAAGCCGAGCAGGATGGCGATGGTGAGAAAGTCCGACTTGTCGAAATCGGTGCTCAGCTGGCTCAGGCCGGCCATGCCGTACAGCATCGCCATGGCGGCGGATACATCGGCCGCGCGGAAGAACACCATCGCGACCACGACGCAGAGAAAGGTCAGCAGCACGGCGGCGGCATGATGAAGGGGGTTGGTGCTGTCGAGCGCCCAGCCCTGGCGTGCCTTCCAGGCGCGAAAGCCGTGGGCGACCACCAGATAGCAGCCATGCAGCAGCCCGAACACCACGAATTGCCAGCCGGCCCCATGCCAGACCCCGGAAATGAACATGGTGAACACCGTCGGGTAGGCCACCAGCACGACGAAGGTCCCCAGGCTCATCCTGCCCCGGCGCGGCAACGGTTTGCCGGCGGCCATGCGCGCCCGGGTGATGCGCATGACGATGGGGTTGTAGATGTAGGCAGTGAGAAAGCGCGTCAGGGTCATGTGCCAGCGTGACCAGTAGTCGATGACGTTGTGCGCCTTGAACGGACTATTGAAGTTCACCGGCAGGCGGATGCCGAACATCAGCGCCAGGCCGATGGCCATGTCGCTGTAGCCGGAAAAGTCGAAATAGATCTGCAGCGTATAGGTCAGCGCGCCGGTCCAGGCGTCGTACAGCGCCGGCACGGCGCCGTCGGCGGCGACCGCGAAGATGGGCGAGGCCTTCTCCCCGAGCGGGTCGGCGATGATCACCTTCTTGAACAGCCCCAGCAGGAAAACCGTGATGCCCAGCGAAAGATTGTCCAGGCGCGGACGAAAAGTGGCGTCGTCCCTGAACTGCCTGAGCATCTCCCCGTGATGGGTGATGGGCCCGGCAATCAGTTGCGGAAAGAAGCTGATGAACAGGCAGTAGTGGACGAAATCGTGCTCGGTCACCTCGCCGTCGTGGGCATCTACCAGATAGGCGATCTGCTGAAAAGTGAAAAACGAGATGGCCAGCGGGAGGATGATCGGCTCCAGCGACCAGCCCATGGTGAACAGTTCGTCGAGCGTCCCGAACAGGAAACCCGTGTACTTGTAATAGCCCAGCAGCGCGACGTTCGCCGCCACGCCCAGCACCAGCACGGTGCGTGATGGTCGCCGCAGCAGCTGGCCGCCGACGAGGTAGTTGAACAGTATGCTGCCGATCAGCAACGGCACGTAGGCGGGATTCCACCAGCCGTAGAACACCAGCGAGGCGAGTGTCAGCCAGATGGCTGCCATCCGTTGCTTGCCATTGCCTGCCAGCAGGATGAACCCCAGCAGAACCACCGGAAGAAAACCGGCGATGAAAACCAACGAATTGAAAAGCATCGTCCTTTATCCCTGTAACACCATTCCATTTCGTGGCGGTGGTGGAACGCCAGGCTCCCGCGGCGACTGGCTGGCTGCCGGGGGCTCCATGAATCCTTGTTTCGAATGCTCGTGTCCCCTGACAGGGGGCGTTGGATACTTTTGGACACAATGTTCGTTTGACAGTTTCAGCTACGAAAGCATATGCCGGGTTGTGACTTCGGGTAGGGGCCGGGCCTGAAAAAGGCACACCACTTATCCGATTTCATGGCTGCCGTTTCGCCCGTCTGGTGCGGCGCCGCGCCGTGAAATAACCGCCAGCTGGACCGCTGGCGTTTCGAATGATGAGGTCTTGAGCCATGGCGAGGGCGCAGGCCGGACACCAGCTGGTAAAGGCGAAAGCGTGCGATAACCGAACGGAGCGCTTCAGGAACCTGGCCGTATCTCCTATGCTCGGCAGCAGCCATAGCCTGTGCGATCGAAGGTAGCGGCGTCGGTTATGCATATGACGCCAGCTCTCTATAACAATTATCAGAGTGCCTTGTGATGGATAGTCTGCTGAATCCAGGAAGCAGGATTTTCGAGCGTGCCGACCCCCGTGCCGTGTCGGAGTACGTCAATCAGCACGTGGGTACGCACTGCATCCAGCTGCCACGCACTGGCCATCCCCAGGCCAGCCTCAGCCACCGCAAGTTCGGCAAGCTCGACCTCTGCCGGCTCAGTTATGGCGGCAGCGTGCATGTCACCTCGCCTGCGCTGGAAACCATCTACCACCTGCAACTGTTGCAGCGCGGCCATTGCCTGTGGCGTGGGCGCGGCGAAGAGCATTATTTCGTGCCGGGTGAGCTGTTGCTGATCAACCCGGACGATCCGGTGGACCTGACCTATTCGGATGATTGCGAGAAGCTGATCATCAAGCTGCCGGCCTCCTTCCTCGAACAGGCCTGCGTCGACAACCAGTGGTCGGCGCCGAAGGAGGGCATCCGCTTCTTCGACCATCGTTACGAGCTGACGCAACTCGATGGCATCGACAGCCTGCTCGGGCTGATCTGCCAGGAAGCGCAGGCCGAGCACTGCATTCCCCAGTTGCAGGACCAGTACAGCCGCATCATCGCCAGCAAGCTGCTGTGCACCCTGGCCAACAACATCCGCCGCGAAACGCTGAGCGAGAGTTGCCCTTCGTTTGGGCGCATCACCGACTACATCGACGAGCACCTGAAGAAGGACATCTCCGTCGAGCAACTGGCCGAGTTGGCGCACATGAGCCCGCGTTCGCTGTACGTGCTGTTCGAGCGCAAGGTCGGTACCACGCCGAAGTCCTACATCCGCCAGAGGAAACTCGAGCAGATCCATGGCCGCCTGAGCGACCCTTCCGCCAAGGTCCGCAACATCACCGAGATCGCCATGGATTATGGCTTCATGCACCTCGGCCGCTTTTCGGAAAGCTACAAGAGCACCTTCGGCGAGCTGCCATCGGACACCCTGCGCCGCCATCACTGAGTCCCCTCGAGCTGCCGTCGACCCTTTGGCGGCAGCTTCCTTTCCTGTTTCCCTTCCCTCATGAATCGAGCCTGCGGCTTCTCGCCGGAGGCAGGCGAGTCGCGCCTGTACCTGCGGCAATTGGCCATCTTGCATCTGCAGAAAACGGATAGAGGTCCTGCAGAAAACGGATATTGATGCCCCTCCCAGCGCCTTAGCCTTCATCACGTAGAAACAATAACAATGGAGGCCCCGGCCATGTCCCTGGGATTCGATTACCTTGATTCGCTCGTTGAAGACGACAAAGAGAAGGGCATCTTCCGCTGCAAGCGCGAGATGTTCACCGACGAGCGCCTGTTCGAACTGGAGATGAAGCACATCTTCGAGGGCAACTGGATTTACCTCGCCCACGAAAGCCAGATTCCCGAGAAGAACGACTACTACACCACCCAGATGGGCCGGCAGCCGATCTTCATCGCCCGCAACAAGGACGGTGAGCTCAACGCCTTCATCAATGCCTGCAGCCATCGCGGCGCGATGCTCTGCCGTTTCAAGAGCGGCAACAAGGCCACCTATACCTGCCCGTTCCATGGCTGGACCTTCAACAACTCCGGCAAGCTGCTAAAGGTCAAGGACCCCAAGGAAGCCGGCTACCCGGACAGCTTCAACTGCGACGGCTCCCATGACCTGAAGAAGATCGCCCGCTTCGAATCCTATCGCGGCTTTCTGTTCGGCAGCCTGCGCGAGGACGTTGCGTCATTGGAAGAGTTCCTCGGCGAGTCGCGCAAGATCATCGACATGGTGGTCGACCAGTCGCCAGATGGCATCGAAGTGCTGCGCGGCTCTTCCAGCTATGTCTTCGGCGGCAACTGGAAGCTGACTGCAGAGAACGGTGCGGACGGCTACCACGTCACCGCCGTGCACTGGAACTACGCCGCCACCCAGAACCAGCGCAAGTTGCGCGAGGCCGGCGAGGAAATCCGCACTATGAGCGCCGGCGGCTGGGGCAAGAAGGGCGGTGGTTTCTATTCCTTCGAGAACGGCCACCTGCTGCTCTGGACGCGCTGGGACAACCCCGAGGACCGGCCGCTGTACAGCCGCCGAGACGAGCTGGTCGCCGAAGTCGGCGAGGCCCGCGCCGACTGGATGATCGGCAACTCGCGCAACCTCTGCCTCTACCCGAACCTGTACCTGATGGACCAGTTCGGCTCGCAGCTGCGCATCGCCCGGCCGATCTCGGTGGACGAGACCGAAGTCACCATCTACTGCATCGCACCCAAGGGCGAGAGCGCGGCGGCACGCGCCGCCCGTATCCGCCAGTACGAGGACTTCTTCAATGTCAGCGGTATGGCCACGCCGGACGACCTGGAGGAGTTCCGCGCCTGCCAGGCCGGCTTCCAGGGCCGCGCCATGGAATGGAACGACATGTCCCGTGGCGCCAAGCACTGGATCGACGGCCCCGACGAAGGTGCCAGGGAAATCGATCTGCATCCCTTGCTCAGCGGTGTCCGTTCCGAGGACGAAGGGCTGTTTGTCATGCAGCACCAGTACTGGCAGCAGCAGATGATCAAGGCCGTGAAGGCGGAACAGGATCAGCTGATTCATGTGGAGGGCGCATAGATGACCATTTCCTATGAAGCCGCGCGTGATTTTCTCTACCGCGAAGCACGCTATCTCGACGACAAGGAGTGGGACGCCTGGCTCGAACTCTATGCGCCGGATGCCAGCTTCTGGATGCCGGCCTGGGATGATCGCGACCAGCTGACCGAAGACCCCCAGAGCGAAATCTCGCTGATCTGGTACGGCAACCGCAGTGGCCTGGAAGACCGCGTGTTCCGCATCAAGACCGAGCGCTCCAGCGCCACTATTCCGGACACCCGCACCACCCATAACATCAGCAATCTCGAGCTGCTCGAGCAGGCCGATGGCTTCTGCAAGCTGCGCTACAACTGGCACACCATGAGTTTCCGTTACAAGACGGTCGATCACTTCTACGGCACCAACTTCTACACCTTGGATGTGCGCGGCGAGAACCCGCTGATCAAGGCCAAGAAGGTCGTGCTGAAGAACGACTACATCCGCCAGATGATCGACGTGTACCACCTGTGAGGGCGCAGCCATGACCTACAACATCGCACTGAATTTCGAAGACGGCGTAACCCGCTTCATCGAAACCAACCTCGGCGAAACCGTGGCCGATGCCGCCTACCGCCAGGGCATCAACATCCCGCTGGATTGCCGTGACGGCGCCTGCGGTGCCTGCAAGTGCTTCGCCGAAGCCGGCCGCTACGACCTCGGCGAGGAATACATCGAGGATGCGCTGAGCGAAGAAGAAGCCGAGCAGGGTTACGTGCTGACCTGCCAGATGCGCGCCGAGAGCGATTGCGTGATCCGCGTACCGGCCTCCTCGCAGGTGTGCAAGACCGAGCAGGTCTGTTTCGAAGCCGCCATCAGCGGTGTCCGCCAGCTGTCCGAAAGCACCATCGCGCTGTCGGTCAAGGGCGAGGCCCTGAACCAGCTGGCGTTCCTGCCGGGGCAGTACGTCAACCTCAAGGTGCCGGGCAGCGATCAGAGCCGGGCCTATTCCTTCAGCTCGCTCCCCAGGGATGGCGAAGTCAGCTTCCTGATCCGCAACGTGCCAGGCGGGCTGATGAGCAGCTTCCTTACCGGCCTGGCCAAGGCGGGCGACAGTCTGACCCTGGCCGGTCCGCTGGGCAGCTTCTACCTGCGCGATATCAAGCGTCCGCTGCTGCTGCTGGCGGGCGGCACCGGCCTCGCGCCATTCACCGCCATGCTGGAGAAGATCGCCGAGCAGGGCAGCGAGCATCCGCTGCATCTGATCTACGGCGTGACCCTCGATCACGACCTGGTGGAAATGGACAAGCTCGAAGTCTTCGCCGCGCGCATCCCCAACTTCACCTACAGCGCCTGCGTGGCCAGCCCCGACAGCGCTTACCCGCAGAAAGGCTACGTCACCCAGCACATCGAGCCGAAGCACCTGAATGACGGCGAGGTGGACATCTACCTCTGCGGCCCGCCGCCAATGGTCGAGGCGGTCAGCCAGTTCATCCGTGAGCAGGGCTTGCAGCCGGCGAATTTCTACTACGAGAAATTCGCGGCCAGCGCCTGAAGGCAGCGCTCAAGGTTCCTTTGTAGGAGCGAGCTTGCTCGCGAAAAGGTCAGCAGGTTCGCCTGGATCACGTCTCCAAAAGCTTCGCGAGCAAGCTCGCTCCTATAAGGGTTTGTGCGTGGCTTCGACTACATCGAGGGTAGGTAGATGAACAAACGTTTCCAGAACAAAGTCGCGGTCATCACCGGCGCGGCCCAGGGCATCGGTCGTCGCGTGGCCGAGCGCTTCGTCGCCGAAGGCGGACGGTTGCTGGCGGTGGATCGCTCCGAGCTGGTGCACGAACTCGTCGATCAGTTGGGGCAGGGCGCCGAGGTGCTGACCCTGACCGCCGACCTCGAACAGTTCGCCGACTGCCATCGGGTGATGGATGCAGCGAAGGAGCGCTTCGGACGGCTCGACATCCTGATCAACAACGTCGGCGGCACCATCTGGGCCAAGCCGTTCGAGCATTACCAGGAGCACGAGATCGAGGCCGAAGTGCGCCGCTCGCTGTTTCCCACGCTGTGGTGCTGCCATGCCGCGCTGCCGCACATGCTGGAGCAGGGCAGTGGCGCCATCGTCAACGTCTCTTCCATCGCCACCCGCAGCCTCAACCGTGTGCCTTACGGCGCGGCCAAGGGCGGCGTGAACGCGCTGACCGCCTGCCTCGCGTTCGAGAACGCCCAGCGCGGCATTCGCGTCAACGCCACCGCGCCGGGCGGCACCGAGGCGCCGCCGCGGCGCATTCCGCGCAACACGGCCGAGCAGAGCGAGCAGGAACGAGTCTGGTACCAGCAGATCGTCGACCAGACCGTCGATTCCACGCTGATGAAGCGCTACGGCAGCGTCGACGAGCAGGCCGGCGCGATTCTGTTCCTGGCCTCCGACGAGGCCAGCTACATCACCGGCGTCACCCTGCCGGTGGGTGGCGGAGATCTGGGCTGACCGCGAGCCGCGTAGCGGCTTCGGCCCCGAGAGATACGACGCAGTTTCTACAACAAAAACAAAAGAGAGACCGATGCCATGCGAAAAGTAGACGTTCACCCAATCATCGATAACGCCCGTTTCAGCGGGTTCCACTGGCTGGTCATGTGCCTCTGCGCGCTGCTGCTGATCTTCGACGGCTACGACCTGTTCATCTACGGCGTGGTCTTGCCGGTGATCATGCAGGAGTGGGGGCTGACCCCGCTGCAGGCCGGTGCGCTGGGCAGCTACGCGCTGTTCGGCATGATGTTCGGCGCGCTGATCTTCGGCACCCTGGCCGATCGCATCGGGCGCAAGAAGGGCATCGCCATCTGCTTCGTGCTGTTCAGCGGCGCCACGGTGCTCAACGGCTTCGCCAGCACACCGACCGAGTTCGGCATCTTCCGCTTCCTGGCCGGGCTCGGTTGCGGCGGGCTGATGCCCAACGTGGTGGCGCTGATGAACGAATACGCGCCGAAGAAGCTGCGCAGCACACTGGTGGCGATCATGTTCAGCGGTTATTCGCTGGGCGGCATGTTCTCTGCCGGGCTGGGCATCTACATGCTGCCGCGCTTCGGCTGGGAAGCGATGTTCTTCGCCGCCGCCGTGCCGTTGCTGTTGTTGCCGGTGATTCTCTGGAAATTGCCGGAATCGGTGGGTTTCCTGGTGCGCCAGGGCCGTACCGAACAGGCGCTCAAGCTGCTCAATCGCATCGACCCCAGCCTTGCACTCAGTGCCGGCGACGAGCTGGTGATGACCGAGGTGAAGGGCAAGAGCGCTTCGGTGCTGGAACTGTTCCGCGATGGCCGCGGCGTGCGCACCCGGTCGATCTGGATCGCCTTCTTTTGCTGCCTGCTGATGGTCTACGCGCTGGGTTCCTGGTTGCCGAAGCTGATGGCCAACGCCGGCTACAGCCTGGGTTCCAGCCTGTCGTTCCTGGTGGCGCTGAATCTGGGCGGCATGTTCGGCGCGATTCTCGGCGGCTGGCTGGGCGATCGCTTCAACCTGGCCAAGGTCGTGGTGGCCTTCTTCGCGGTGTCGGTGGCGTCCATCAGCCTGCTGGGCTTCAAGACGCCGATGCCGGTGCTCTACACGCTGATCACTATCGCCGGCGCCACCGTGATCGGTACGCAGATCCTGCTCTACGCCAGCGCCGCGCAATTCTACGGCCTGTCGATTCGCTCCACCGGCCTGGGCTGGGCGTCCGGCATCGGCCGCAACGGCGCCATCGTCGGCCCGCTGCTGGGCGGTGCGCTGCTGGGCATCAACCTGCCGCTGCAACTGAATTTCATCGCCTTCGCCATCCCTGGCGTGATCGCCGCGCTGGCCATGACCGTCTTCGCCGTTTCCGGGCAGCGCAGCAGCGATGCCGCGCCGGCTGCGCTGGCGACGGCGAAGGCCTGATTCACTGAAAACTGGGAAATCGGAAGCTGATATGAGCCACACCCTGATCGAAAGCATCCAGACGGTGATCGTCGACCTGCCGACCATCCGTCCGCACAAGCTGGCCATGCACACGATGCAGCAGCAGACGCTGGTGATCATCCGCATGCGCTGCAGCGATGGCATCGAAGGCATCGGCGAATCCACCACCATCGGTGGCTTGGCCTACGGCAACGAAAGCCCGGAGAGCATCAAGACCAACATCGACAGCCACCTCGGCCCGCTGCTGATCGGCCAGGATGCGGCCAACATCAATGCCGCCATGCTGCGGCTGGACAAGGCGGCCAAGGGCAACACCTTCGCCAAGTCCGGTCTGGAGAGTGCGCTGCTCGATGCTCAGGGCAAGCGCCTGGGGCTGCCGGTCAGCGAGCTGCTCGGCGGGCGGGTGCGCGACAGCCTGGAAGTCGCCTGGACCCTGGCCAGCGGCGATACCGACCGCGATATCGCCGAAGCCGAGCAGATGCTCGACATCCGTCGCCATCGCCTGTTCAAACTGAAAATCGGTGCCAACGAGGTCAGCGCCGATCTCAAGCACGTCATCGCCATCAAGAAGGCCCTGGGCGAGCGCGCCAGCGTGCGTGTGGACGTCAATCAGTATTGGGACGAGTCCCAGGCGATCCGCGCCTGCCGGATGCTGGGCGACAACGGCATCGACCTGATCGAGCAACCGATCTCGCGCATCAACCGCGCTGGCCAGGTGCGCCTGAACCAGCGCAGCCCGGCGCCGATCATGGTCGACGAGTCCATCGAAAGCGTCGAGGACGCCTTCAGCCTCGCCGCCGACGGGGCCGCCAGCGTCTTCGCTCTGAAGATCGCCAAGAACGGCGGGCCGCGCGCCGTACTGCGCACCGCGCAGATCGCCGAAGCGGCCGGCATCGCGCTGTACGGCGGGACCATGCTCGAAGGCGCCGTCGGCACCCTGGCCTCGGCCCATGCCTTCGTCACCTTGAACGCACTTACCTGGGGCACCGAGCTGTTCGGCCCGCTGCTGCTCACCGAAGAAATCGTCACCGAGGCGCCGGTCTATCGCGACTTCCAGCTGCAAGTGCCGCGCACGCCGGGCCTCGGCCTGACCCTGGACGAAGAGCGCCTGGCGTTCTTCAGCCGCAAGTAAAACGGAGGTTCGCAAGATGCTGTTCCACGTAAAGATGATCGTGAAGTTGCCGCTGGACATGGACCCGGCCAAGGCCGCCAAGCTCAAGGCCGACGAGAAGGAGCTGGCCCAGGGCCTGATGCGCGAGGGCAAGTGGCGTCATCTCTGGCGCATCGCCGGGCAGTACGCCAACTACAGCGTGTTCGACGTCGCCAGCGTGCAGGAGCTGCACGACACCCTGATGCAACTGCCGCTGTTTCCCTACATGGATATCGAGGTCAGCGCGCTGTGCCGCCACCCGTCCTCGATTCGTGAGGACGACCGCTGATTCCGTTCCAGGCCGGGGTCTGTCCCGGCCAGCCAACCGCGTAACGACAATTACAAGATGAGGCCTGAACCATGACTGTGAAAATCTCTCACTCCGATTCCATCCAGCAGTTCTTCAAGGAAGCCAGCGGCTTCAACAACGACGCCGGCGATAGCCGCCTGAAGACGGTGATCAACCGCATCCTGGTCGACACCGCGAAGATCGTCGAAGAGCTGGAAATCACCCAGGACGAGTTCTGGAAGGCGGTGGACTACATCAACCGTCTCGGTGGTCGCAACGAGGCGGGCCTGCTGGCGGCGGGCCTGGGCCTGGAGCACTACCTCGACCTGCTGCAGGACGCCAAGGACGAGCAGCAAGGCCTGGTCGGCGGCACGCCGCGCACCATCGAAGGCCCGCTGTACGTGGCCGGTGCGCCAGTCGTGGAGGGCGAGGCGCGCATGGATGACGGCAGCGAAGACGCGGTCGCCACCCCGATGTTCCTGCAGGGCCGCGTCACCGGTCCGGATGGCCAGCCGGTGGCCGGTGCGGTGGTGGACCTGTGGCATGCCAACACCAAGGGCAACTACTCGTATTTCGACAAGAGCCAGTCCGAGTACAACCTGCGTCGCCGCATCGTCACCGACGAGAACGGCTATTACCGCGCCCGCAGCATCGTGCCGTCCGGCTATGGCTGCTCGCCCGATGGCCCGACCCAGGAATGCCTCGACCTGCTCGGCCGCCACGGCCAGCGCCCGGCGCATATTCACTTCTTCATCTCGGCGCCGGGCCATCGCCACCTGACCACGCAGATCAACCTGGCGGGCGACCGGTACCTGTGGGACGACTTCGCCTACGCGACCCGCGACGGCCTGATCGGCGACATCCATTTCAACGACGATCCCGAAGCGGCCCATGCCCGTGGCGTGGAAGGGCGCTTCGCCGAAGTGGTGTTCGACTTCCAGTTGCAACAGGCGCCGGCGCCAGAGGCCGAGCAGCGTAGCCAGCGTCCGCGGGCTTTGCAGGAAGCCTGATTGGGTCGGATTGCTGATCGATGTCGTCCGGCGAGCGTAGGGTGGATGACGGTCTTTTCATCCACCTTGTTTTGCGGGTGCCGGCGGTGGACGGGAAAAGCGCCATCCACCCTACGCTTAACCGATTCATATGCCGCGACCCACAACAAGAGCGATCCGGACTGCGTCACGGATGGCCAGGCCTGTCTTGCGAGGCGTCATGAAAAGACTGCTCAGAGATTGTTCCCTCTCCGCCGTGGTTGCCGGCTTCATCGCGACCGTCATTTCCTATGCCGGCCCGCTGGTGATCATCTTCCAGGCGGCCAAGGCGGGCGGTCTGCCCCATGAGCTGATGTCGTCATGGGTCTGGACCATCTCCATCGGCAGCGGTGTGCTCGGCATCCTGCTGAGCCTGCGCTACCGGGTGCCGATCGTCATCGCCTGGTCGGCACCCGGCTCGGCGCTGCTGGTGACCATGCTGCCGGACGTCAGCATGAACCAGGCGGTAGGCGCTTACCTGGTATCGAACCTGGTCATACTGCTGGTGGGGCTCTCCGGCGCTTTCGACAAGGTGATCGGCAAGCTGCCGGCGGCGATTTCCGCGGCGATGCTGGCCGGCATCCTGTTTCGTTTCGGCACCGACCTGTTCGTGTCGGTGAAGGATCAGCCCTGGCTGGTGCTGGCGATGTTCGCCACCTACCTGCTGTTCAAGCGGGCCATGCCGCGCTACGCCGTGATGGCGGTGCTGCTGGTGGGCGTCGCGATGGCAGTCGGCGGCGGCGAGCTGCGCAGCGAAGCGCTGGTGCTGGGCCTGGCCAAGCCGGTCTGGATTACCCCGGAATTCAGCTGGCAGGTGATCTTGGGCGTGGCCTTTCCGCTGGTGATGGTGGCGCTGACCGGGCAGTTCGTGCCCGGCATGGCCGTGCTGCGCAATGCCGGCTACCAGACACCGGCAAGCCCGCTGATCAGCGGCAGTGCCCTGGGTACGCTGCTGCTGGCGCCTTTCGGTTGCCACGGCCTGAACCTCGCCGCGATCACTGCGGCGATCTGCACCGGCAGGGAAGCCCACGAAGACCCGGGCAAACGCTATATAGCCGGTGTTTCCGGCGGAGTGTTCTACCTGCTGCTGGGCATCTTCGGGGCGACCCTGGTATCGGTCTTCACCGCCTTTCCCGCCGCACTGATCGCTGCATTGGCCGGCCTGGCGCTGCTGTCGGCCATCGGTGCCGCCCTGCATGGCGCCATGTCGGTTCCGGCGGATCGCGAGGCGGCGCTGATCACCTTTCTCGTCACCGCCTCGGGCATGTCGCTGCTCGGCCTGTCCGCCGCCTTCTGGGGGCTGATCTTCGGCATCGCGGCGCACCTGCTGCTGACGCTCCGGAAACCGGCAGCGGCGCCGGCGAAGCAGGGCGCCTGCCTGTCACGGGAGCAACCCGCGCGCTGAAGGCCGCGCGCCACGCATCACCGAAAACTCTTGTCGCGCTCATCCGGCTACACCGGAAGGGCACGGCAGCGTGCACCTTGAAAAACAACAACAACGAGGAAAATCATGAAAAACCAGACGCATATCTCTCGACTCTCATTGGCCATCGGCGCGCTTCTCGGCGCCTGCGAAGCGGTTGCCGAAGAGGGCTTCATCGAAGGCGCCAGCGCCACCCTGCAGGCGCGCAACTACTACTTCAGCCGGGACTTCTCCGACATCGTCGGCGCCAACCAGCAGTCGAAGTCGGAGGAGTGGGCGCAGGGCTTCATCCTCAACATCAAATCAGGCTACACACCGGGCACGGTGGGTTTCGGCATCGACGTGCTCGGTCAGTTGGGCATCAAGCTCGACAGCAGCGTCGATCGAGTCAACACCGGCTTGCTGCCTACCGGCGGTGACGGCAAGGCGGCGGACGACTTCGGTCGCATCGGTGCCGCGCTCAAGGCGCGGCTGTCGAAAACCGAGCTGAAGGTCGGCGAGCTGACGCCCAACCTGCCGGTGCTGACCTTCAGCGATATCCGCCTGCTGCCGCCGACCTATCAGGGTGCCAGTCTCGTCTCCCAGGAGATCGAAGGGCTGACGCTGCAAGCCGGCCAACTCCGTTCCGGCAGCCTGCTCAACGAGGCCGGCGATGGCAAGATGCGCGCCAAGCTCGGCCACGTGCCGCAGCTGGCCGGCAACGCCGAGACCGATCGCTTCAACTATGCCGGTGCCGATTACGCCTTCAACGACAAGCGCACTTCGGCGGGCGTCTGGTATGCGCAGCTGGAAGACATCTACAACCAGCGCTTCTACAGCCTCAAGCACAGCGAGCCGGTGGGCGACTGGGTACTGGGCGCCAACCTCGGTTTCTACGATTCGAAGGAAGACGGCAAACGACTGCTGGGCGATATCGACAACCGCGCCCTGTTCACGCTGCTGTCGGCCAAGCGTGGGGGGCACACCTTTTCCGTCGGCTACCAGGCGATGTTCGGCGATGATGCCTTCCCGCGCGTGTTCAACAACATCACGCCGCTGGGCAACGAAGTGCCCACCTATGAATTCGCCGGCGCCGACGAACGTTCCTGGCAGGTGCGGCATGACTTCGATTTCGCCGCCGTTGGCATTCCGGGGCTGGTCTCCACGCTGCGCTACATCCGTGGCGATAACGTCGATACCGGTGCCGGCTTCGAAGGCAAGGAGTGGGAGCGCGACCTGGATCTCGGTTACACCTTCCAGAGCGGCTGGCTGAGCGGCCTCGGCATACGGGTGCGCAACGTGGTGGCGCGGTCCAACTACCGCAGCGACATCGACGAGAACCGGCTGATCTTCAACTACACTTGGCAGCTGCTGTAGCGGGCCATTTCAGCCTGGCCAAAAGAAAAGCCCGCATCCAGCGATGCGGGCTTTTTCGTGGCTTGCCGTGCGGGACTGCTTAGCCGCGCCTGCGGAACAGCGGCAAGGCGTCGTCCGCTGCCGATTGGTAGGTGACCGAGAAATCCTTCAGGCCTTCCAGCGCGTCATAGGGATCGCGATCGGGGCGCACGGCGTAGGCGTCAAAACCGCAGCGGCGCATCAGGAACAGCTGGTCGCGCAGCACGTCGCCAATGGCGCGGATCTCCCCCTTGTAGCCATAGCGCTCGCGCAGCAGGCGCGCGCTGGAGAAATGCCGGCCGTCGGTGAACACCGGGAAGTTCAGCGCCACGACCTGGAAGTGTTCGAGGTCGTTGACTATGTCCTCGATGGCTTCGTCGGCCTCCAGCCAGATACCCAGGCCGCCATCGCGCGCCTTGAGGGCGTGGGCGTGTTCCAGCCAGAGTTGCATCGGCACTATCACATCGTCGCTGTTCGGTATCTCTGCCAGCGGGACGTCCTTGGCCAGCAGGTGCCAGGTTTCGTCGACGACCTGGTCGCCCTTAATGATTCGCTGCATAGACGCGTTCCTTGAAGGGATCGATGCCGATACGGCGGAAAGTGTCGAGAAACTGTTCATCTTCGTTACGTTGCTCCACGTAGACGCCAATGATCTTTTCGATGACGTCGGGCATGTCGTCCTGGGCGAAGGATGGGCCGAGGATCTGGCCCAGGGTGGTGTCGCGACCCGAGCTGCCGCCGATGGAAACCTGATAGAACTCCGCGCCTTTCTTGTCGACGCCGAGGATGCCGATGTGGCCGACGTGGTGGTGTCCACAGGCGTTCATGCAGCCGGAAATGTTCAGGTCCAGGTCGCCGATGTCGAACAGGTAGTCCAGGTCATCGAAGCGGCGCTGGATGGCCTCGGCGATCGGGATCGACTTGGCGTTGGCCAGCGAGCAGAAGTCGCCGCCGGGGCAGCAGATGATGTCGGTCAGCAGGCCGATGTTCGGCGTGGCGACGCCCAGCTCGCGCAGTTCGTGCCAGAGCTCGAACAGGCGCGATTGTTCGACGTCGGCAAGGATCATGTTCTGCTCGTGGGAGTTGCGCACCTCGCCGAAGCTGTAGCGATCGGCGAGGTCGGCGATCATGTCCAGCTGCTTGTCGGTGACGTCGCCGGGCGCAACGCCGGTGCTTTTCAGCGACAGCGTCACCGCGGCATAACCGGGCTTCTTGTGCGCAACCACGTTGCGCTCGCGCCAGCGGGCGAAGCCGGGATGCTCGGCATCCAGTTGACGGAGGGCTTCGTCTTGGTCTTCGAGCGCCTTGTAGGCCGGGTCGACGAAATACTGGGCGACCCGCTGGACTTCCTCGTCGGTCAGGGTGCTGGGGCCGTCCTTGAGGTATTCCCATTCGGCATCGACCCGCTCGGCGAAGACTTCCGGAGTCAGCGCCTTGACCAGGATCTTGATGCGCGCCTTGAACTTGTTGTCGCGGCGGCCATAGCGGTTGTACACGCGCAGAATGGCTTCGAGATAGGTCAGCAGGTGCTTCCAGGGCAGGAATTCATTGATGAAGCTGCCAACGATCGGGGTACGACCCAGGCCGCCACCGACGGCCACGCGGAAGCCCAGCTCGCCTTCGGCGTTCTTCACCGCTTCGAGACCGATGTCGTGCACGCCGATGGCCGCACGGTCGCTCACGGCGCCGTTGATGGCGATCTTGAACTTGCGCGGCAGGCGCACGAACTCGGGGTGGAAGGTCGACCACTGACGGATGATTTCGCACCAGGGGCGCGGGTCGACCAGCTCGTCCTTGGCCACACCGGCGAACTGGTCGGTGGTGGTGTTGCGGATGCAGTTGCCGCTGGTCTGGATCGAGTGCATCTGCACCGTGGCGAGCTCGGCGAGGATCTCCGGCACGTCTTCGAGATCCGGCCAGTTCAGCTGCACGTTGGTACGGGTACTGATGTGGGCGTAGCCCTTGTCGTACTTGCGCGTGATCTCGGCCAGCTTGCGGACCTGCGTCGAGGAAAGCAGGCCATAGGGCACCGCGATGCGCAGCATCGGTGCGTAACGCTGGATATACAGACCGTTCTGCAGGCGCAGCGGCAGGAATTCAGGATCAGTCAGCTCACCGGCCAGGTAACGGCGGGTCTGCTCGCGGAACTGGTTGACGCGTTCTTTGACGATCTGGTGATCGTACTTGTCGTAAACGTACATTGAGTATCCTGTTCAGGCTGTCTACAGCTTGTCAGGCCGTTGAAAAACTTGCCTCGTCTGCGTTTTTCAACGGCCTGTTCTCGCGCGCACGGCCGCGCACCCATCAGGGAGGCGGCAAGATACCAGTTAGCGGTTATACGCAAAAGTGATGTTTGGGAATATGTTTAGAACCAAACACCGCTTTTCGGGCATTTAGAGCATGCGCCTTGAGGCCTTGGCCGCAGTGGTCTTAACTCCAGGAACCCGGGTTTCGCAACGAAGGAGAACGGCCGTGGCCAACCATTCGAACCATAAAGGCAGCGACAGTCTGGTGGATGCCGCCGCGATTTTCATGCTGATCGTGCTGGCGGTGGGCACTGCGGTGTTCTGGGTCAGCCATCAATAGTCCATCGCCGAGCTGCTTCAGAGACCTGCCAGATAGATCACCAGCTTCACGATTCCGAGAATCACCAGAATAAAGATCAGCGTGAAGCCCAGCCCGAAAAGGATGAAGTGGCTGGGCTTGCCGTGACTGAAATCGCGCGCGCGATTCTTTCCGCTCTGCACGCCCAGGGCGCCGGCCAGGATGCTCTGCAGCATCTGGCGAAACGTCAGCTTGTTCTTGTCGTCGCTGTTCATGCCTACCTCGAGAAGCTTGGTCTTCCTAGTCTAGCCGTCCTTGGACGATGAGCAGCTCACGCCTGTATATAGCGAGCCGGTTTTTTCCAGGCGCAGTGATTTACCATTGGCCCGCGTGAAGAAGGCCGGACAGCCGGCACGCGACGCAGCCAACAGCGTACGGGAGATGTGTTTTGAGTCGTTATGCAGTAGATCCGTTGACGGCTTTGCAAGCCAAGGAACAGGCGCAGAAACTGGCCTTCGCCCCCATCGCCTTCCAGGCCGCGCAGAGCCTGCGCGAGCTCGGCATTCTCGCCGTGCTGGACGCCGCCGGGCCGACGGGCCTGAGCGCACAGCAGATCGCCGAGCGCAGCGGGGTTTCCGAGTATGGGGCCAAGGTCCTGCTGGACATGGGGCTCAGCACCCTGGTCGTGACGCAAGATGGCGACAATTACGTGCTGGCGCGCCTGGGCCATTTTCTGCTGCACGATGCGATGACCCGGGTGAACATGGATTTCACCGCGGACGTCTGCTACCGAGCCATGTCGCACCTCACCGAAACCATCCGCAGCGGTCGCCCCGAAGGCCTGCGCGAATTCGGCGACTGGCCCACCATCTATGAAGGCCTGTCGCGCCTGCCGGAGAAGGCACGCAAGAGCTGGTTCGACTTCGATCACTTCTATAGCGACAAGGCATTCCCCGAGCTGCTGCAGCGGATCTTTGCCGAGCGGCCGAAGACCATCGTCGACATCGGCGGCAACACCGGCAAATGGTCCCTGCAATGCTGCGCCCACGACGAAGACGTGCACATGACCATCGTCGACCTGCCGCGGCAACTGGCGCTGGCACTGGACAACGCCCGGGAGCACGGCTTCGAGGCGCGCATTCATGGCCATCCAATGAACATTCTCGACGACAGCCAGCCGCTGCCGGACGAAGCCGATATCTGGTGGATGAGCCAGTTCCTCGATTGTTTCTCGCCGATGGAAATCCTGCGCATCCTGCGGCGGATTCGCGCTGCCATGCGGCCGGATGCCAGCGTCTACATCCTCGAGCTGTTCTGGGATCGCCAGCATTTCGAGGCGGCGGCCTACAGCCTCAACGCCACGTCGCTGTACTTCGCCTGCCTGGCCAACGGCAACAGTCGCTTCTATCACAGCAAGGACATGCTCGATATCGTCGAGGAGGCCGGTTTCGTCGTCGCCGAGCAGGTCGACGATATCGGCCTGGGTCACACCTTGCTCAGGCTTCGCGCAGGCTGAGTTCGCTCAACGGCTGCCCTTGAGCCAGTCCCATAATCCCAGCGAATGGTTGGGCAGCAGGTTGATGCCGAGCGCGGACTTCAGGATGTAGAGCATGACCAGCCCCAGCAGCAGCGAGAAAAGCAGGAACAGGGTGATCGCGCCGGCCTTGGCCGCCATGGAGAGCCTTTTCTGTCCTCGTGTCAGGTCGCGCTTGTTGCGACCGGCAACCAGTACGTAATAGTACTGGGTTCGCCAGAAGCTGAAGGTGCCGCGCAGGTCCAGCTTGTGCCGCGCCCACGAACGGGTCGCGAAGGCAGTGCGCAGGCCCTGCAGTTGTTCGTCGGTGAAGCTTTCGCGCAGCTCTTCGGGGAGCCGCTGTTTCAGCCCGATGACGAAGGGATCGAGGTCCATGGGCTGGGTGTTGGCAGGCGAATCGGATGCAGGCATGAGCGGACCGTCGTTCAGGATGTGAATGGTTGATAACCGCCTAGCCGATGGCGTTGATCTCGCTCACCAGGCTGCCGAAGTCGGGCCGTTGCAGCGGAGTGTCGAGCAGGCACCGTTGCCGGAGCTCGGCCAGCCGCTGCAGACGCGGATCCTGCCCGGCACCCTCGCAACGCTCCAGCAACTCCTCCAGCAAACAGCCGAAGGCTTTGGCTTCGAGTCGCTGCAATGCCCGGCCTTCGTCATCGAGCGGGTCATGGAAGGAAGCCGCGCCGAAATCGCTGAGCAGTGTTCGGCCAGAGGGATCGACGAGCAGGTTGTGGCCATAGAGGTCGCCATGAAGAATGCCGCGCGCGTGGAGGTGCTGCATGACGCTGGCGACGCCGGCAGCGATCTTCAGCACCCGCTCGGCGTCGAATCGCTGCTGCGGCGCGTAACAATCGCGGGTGCAGCTGGCGAGCGATGGCGGGCTGGCCAGCACCCGGAAGGATGGATCGATCAGCTCCATCAGCAAGCCTGGCGGGGCATCGTCACGATCGGCCAGCGGCCCGGCAATCCGAATCAGGTTGGGGTGCTCGCCCGCCGCGATGCAGGTGGCCATTTCGCTGTGGGGCAGGCCGTCGCTGGTCAGGCTGCCTTTGAACAGCTTGGCGGCCATGGCCTTGGTGGCCTGCGTCGGCGGCTGCCAATCGGCGCGATGGATAACGCCTGAGGCGCCCTGGCCGAGAACCTCACCGAAAACGATGTGCTCACGCGTGATGGGCGGTACCGGGTGCTGCGCCAGCGCGGCGGCTTCGATGGCATCGCTGAACGGATTGCCGGCGAAGGCGAGCCAGCTCAGGCGGGGCATCGTCAGCAGCCAGGCGGGCAGGCCAGGCAGGCGGTTGGCGGCGATGCGCAGCAGTTCCAGCCGCTGGCAGTGGGCGAGCGTTGTCGGCAGGGCGCGCAGGCGGTTGCCGGCCAGCATCAGTTTCTGCAGGCGCTGGCAGCGGCCGATTTCGTCCGGCAGGCGTTCCAGCTGATTGTCGGTGAGGATCAGCCAGCGCAGCTTCGGCGGCAGGGCGGCGGCCGGCAGGCTGTGGATCTGGTTGGCCTTGAAGCCCACCATCTCCAGTTCGGCGCAATCGCCGAGCACGGATGGGACTTCGCTGAAGCGATTGTTCGAGCAGAACAGGATACGCAGCCGGTGCAGCCGTGGCAGATCGTCCGGCAGGCTGGAGAGCCGGTTGCCGGAGAGGTTGAGCACCTCCAGGCTGTCGGCCAGGGTGAAGATCTCCCGCGGAAACTCTGTCAGCCCTTGCGAAAGATCGAGCCGGGTGACACCCGCCAGCTCGGCGCGTCTGAGACGTTCCAATGTGTGCATGTCTGTCCTTGTGGGTATCGGCGGTGCGCGTTCTATGACCTTCAACGGCGTGGGACGTGCCTTCAACCGACGGAGATTTTTCTCGGCGCCTTGAGCACGCGCTCGGCGCGGGCGCGCAGCTGTCCGCAACCGCCATCGATATCCTGGCCGGCGGAGTTGCGCACCTTGGTCAGCACGCCGTTCTCGTGCAGGTAACGCATGATCCGCTGGATGCGCTCGGCGGCGGGGCGCTGGTAGGCGTCGTCGTCCAGACTGTTGTAGGGAATCACGTTCATGATCGCGAACTTGCCCTTGAGCAGGCGGATGATGCCGTCCATCTCTTCCTGGCTGTCGTTGATGCCGGCCAGCAGCGTCCACTGGTACTGGATCGGGTAGTCCACCAGGCGCGCATAGGCTTCGCCCAAGTCGACCAGTTCGGCGGGGTCGATCTGTGGTGCGCGGGGCAGCAGTTCGCGGCGCAGGGCGGCATGGGTGCTGTGCAGCGACAAGGCCAGCGCAGGTCTGACCGATTGCTGTGGCAGCCGCTCGAATACGCGGTGGTCACCGACCGTTGAAAACACCAGGTTCTTGTGGCCGATGCCGCCGTCGGTGCCCAGCAGGTCGATGGCCTCGAGCACGTTGTCGAGATTGTGCGCCGGCTCGCCCATGCCCATGAACACCACCTTCTTCACGGGGCGAAAGCGACGGGCGAGGGCGACCTGGGCGAGGATCTCGGCGCTGCCGACCTGGCGCAGCAGGCCGCTCTTGCCGGTCATGCAGAACACGCAACCCACCGCGCAACCTACCTGGCTGGAAACGCACAGCCCACCGCGCGGTAGCAGCACGCTTTCCACCATCTGACCGTCTTCCAGCGCCACCAGCAGGCGCGCCGAGCCGTCTTCGGCAGGGTGCTCCGAGCGCAATTGGAGCAATGCGGCCAGGCGCCGCTCTACCTCGGGCAGACCCTGGCGCACCGAGAGCGGCAGGAAATCCTCGCTCTTCTGGTGGCGGGTGCCAGCGTCCAGCGGCCGGCCCTGCAGCCAGGCACGGGTGATCCGTCCGATGTGGACGGGCTTGGCGCCGATGTCGGCGAGCTGCTGGTGGAAGTCGGAAATGCGCATAGGGCGCGCATTTTAGGGCCTGTTGACGGCGAGGGCCATGGCGTTCAGTCGACGAACCGGCGGCTGCCGATAACCAGACTGGCCAGCAGTAGTGCCAGCAGCACGAAGGCCATGGTCAGGGAGCTGAAATGAGCGATCAGCCCGATCATCGCGGGCCCCACGAGTACCCCGGCGAAGCCCACCGTGGTGGCGGCCGTCACGGCCAGGTGCACCGGCATCGCATCCTGCCGACTGAGGGAGGAAATCAGCACGGGCGAGACGTTGGCGCAACCCAGCCCGCACAGGCCATACCCCAGCAATGCCAGCGCCCAGTGGTCGGTGATGATGGACAGGCCGATACCGGCCGCCGCCAGCAAACCGCCGAAGGCGACGACGCGGGCAGTGCCGAGGCTGTTCACCACCCGACCGCCAGCGAAGCGGCCCACGGTCACCATCAAGGCGAACGCCGCATAGCCCAGGCCACCGCTGGAGGTTTCCAGCTGCTTTTCGCCGGTCAGGTAGAGCGCGCTCCAGTCCAGCACCGCGCCTTCGGCCAGATACACCACGAAGCACAGAGCGCCCACCAGCAGCACCAGGCCGCTGGGACGAACGAAGGCGACGCCACCGGCCGGAGCCTTGCGTGCCAGGTAGCCGCCCATGACCAGGAAATTGGCGATGACGATCAGCGCGATCATCAACAGGGTGCCGCTGGCGGGCGAGAGTCCGAGCGTCAGCAGGCCGGTCAGGGCCAGCGCACCGCAGATCGAGCCGAGGCTGAACATGCCGTGGAAGTTGGACATCATGCGTCGTCCCAACTCGCGCTCGACCAGCAGCGACTGGACGTTGAGCACCACGTCCAGCACACCGAGGCTGCCACCGAAGCAGAACAACGCGATGCCGAGCAGCCATATCGATTCGGTGAGGGCCATGCCGAGCAGCGCCAGCACCAGTGTCGCCACGCAACCGAGGATGACCGGACGGATACCCTGGCGTGCGATCAGCAGGCCGGACAACGGCATCCAGGTCAGCGAGCCGATGCCGATGCACAGCAACAGCATGCCGAACAAGGCATCGCTCATCTCGATCCGTTCGCGCACGTAGGGCACCAGCGGCGCCCATACCGCCAGCCCGAAGCCGGCGATGAAGAACCCGGTCCGCGTGGCATGGCGCACGATGGGTGCGGCGAGATCGGCGCTGGGGGTAAACACTGACATGTAGGGTGGGTCGTCCGGCTGCAGAATATCGGCGATCATTATGCGGTAAAGGCCGGGGCGAGCGCCCGCGTGCTATCGTTCGCGCTTTGTTTCACGGGCTGCCGGAGCCAGAATGAAATTCATACACCAGCGCGAGCACCTCAACGAAGACGACTTCGTGATCATCGAATGCTCGCAACCCTGCAACATCCGTCTGATGAACGACAAGAATTTTCGCAGCTTCAGGAATGGCGGCAGCCACACCTACCACGGCGGCGCGTTCGACAGGTTTCCGGCCAAAATCAAGGTGCCTGGCACCGGCTTCTGGAACATCACAATCGACACCGTGACGCGCCGGGCCATCAGCGTGACCCGCAAGCCCACGCTCACCCATCGCATCAAGATCGTGCGCAATTCGCCCTCGCAGTTGAAATAGCGGCCCGACAGTCGCCGAGGCGACCATGCACGAGGAGCAGGATGATGCCTGAGCAAAAACCACGCATCACGCAGGCCCATCTCGGCATGTTGCTGTGGGCGTTGTTCGTGGGCCTGTCGTTTCCGGCGGTTGGCCTGCTCAGTGAAGGCCTGCCGCCGTTGCTGCTGACCTCCATGCGTTTCGCTATCGCGGCATTGGTGCTGACGCCGCTGGCGTGGAAGCAGAGCGAAGGCCGTCCGGGCGCGATGACCTTGCTGCTTTACGCGCTGATGGGGCTTTGCCTGGCGGGTTTCTTCGGCACCATGTTCTGGGCCGCGCATCGGGTCAGTGCGCTGTCGATGGCGACCCTGTTCGTCAGTGTGCCGCTGCTGGCCTATTGCCTGGGACGAGGACTGGGCGTCGAGCAACCGGCCGGGCGTCTGCTGGCGGTTCTCGCCCTCGGGGCCTGTGGCGCACTGGGGTTGGCCTGGGCGGAGAACGGTGGGAGTTTCTCCGGCATGCAGCTGGGCCTCGGCGAGCTGGGATTTTTCTTCGGTTGCGTGGCTTCGGCGCTCTATCCGGTGCTTAGCAAGTGGGGGCTGGCGCGGGAAATCCTGCCGGCACAGGCCGGGCTGCGGACCTTCTGGAGCCTGGTCTGCGGCGCCGCCCTCATCGGTCTGATGGGCGTGCTTTGGGAAGCGCCACAGGCGCTGCTGCGCATGAACCTGCTCGACCTGCTGCTGGTGGTCTACCTCGGGGTATTTTCCAGCGCCATGACCTTCTTCCTGCAGCAGCGCGCGACCTCGGTGCTGACGCCGGGCGCCGTCACCGCCTACAGCTATCTGGTGCCCTTCGTCTCGATGCTGCTGCTGTTCTTCGACCAGCCTGCGCGCATGGGCTGGCACTGGGCGCCGGGCGCCCTGCTGGTGATGCTTGCCATCGTGCTGCTGTTGCAGCGGGATTCGGCGAGTCGTTAGCCACTCAGCAATGCACGGGTATGGGCAAACGCCTGCCGCTCGCGCTCGGCCCAGCTACCGCGGATTTCCACGAAGGGCTGGTTTCGGCTAATCAGCCAATGCCGGCATTCCTCGTGAAAGCGTAGGCGCTCGGCCAATCCGGGCTGGCATCGCTGGCCGTCGTCTTGCCAGTCGATGCCTTCCGGCGACAGCAGCAGCTGCTGGTGGTAGCGGCGTTGCAGCAACTCCTCCTCCAGCCAGGCTGGGCAGGCGCCGAACAGGGTGCGACTCCAGAGGATATTGCTGAGCAGGTGCGTGTCGAGGATCAGCAGGTGCGGCGCGCGGCTGCGAGCGGCATCTTCCCGGGCCAGCTGGCCGCGGGCGATGGCGGGGATGTCTGCCAGGCAGGTGTCGCGCTGCTCGCTGTCGATGAAGTCGCGCACGTACTCGTCCACCAGCAGCCCACCGAACGCCCGGTGCAGGCGGGCCGCCAACCAGCTCTTGCCGCTGGACTCCGGCCCGGTGAGCACCAGCACCTTCATCGCGCGGGCGCCAGCGCCAGCCGCCATTCCCGCAGCCCCATGATCGCCAGCAGGGTGAAGAGTCCATAGAGCCCGGCGGTGAGCCAGTAGGTTTGATGGGCGAAGAAGCCGATGTAGAGCACGTCGACCGCGATCCACAACAGCCAGCACTGCACCCGCTTGAGCGCCATCCACAGCTGTGCCAGCAGGCTGAACGCCGTGAGCGCAGCATCCGGCCAGGGGAACAGCGCTTCGGTGTAACGGGCCATCAGCCCACCCAGCAGCAGCGCACCCAGCGCCGCACAGGCCAGGCCGATCAGCATTTCCTGCATGCTCGCCCAGCTCACGTTGCGGCGCCCATGTGCGCCGTCAGCACGGGTCCACTGCCACCAGCCGTACAGCTGGAGCAGGGCGAATACGGCGTGCAATAGCACCTGGGAAAACAGCTTCGCCTCGAGAAAGAACCAGGCATAAAGCGACACCATCGCCAGCCCGATGGGCCAGCACCAGGGGTTCTGCCGGACGGTCAGCCATACGGCGATGACGCCGAGGGACGAGGCGATGATTTCCAGAGGTGACATGATGGCTCGGTCAGCGACGCGGTGCGCAGTGGATGGCGGATACGAACGGCCGAACGCCGGCGTTCGGCCGTTCGCATTGTCGCCAGGGTGATGCGGAGTTCTTCGCGGCTCAGTCGTCGCCCACGGCGCCGATCGCCGCGAAGCATCTCAACCGATGACCGCCTTCGAGCTGCCAGCTATCGTCTTCCGGCTGGTGGAGGGCTTCCATCACCTGGTTGTAGCTGAAGTGCCACTGGCGGCGCTGACGGCCATCGAGGGCTTCGATGCGCAATACGACGGCTTCGCTGGCAAAGGGCTGGTCGGCTTCGGCGGCGGCATCGGCTTCATCGAGCAACTGCTCGTCGAGGCTGAAGTCGCTGGCGTGCAGGCCATCGACCTCCAGCATGTCGGCGTTTTCCAGCTGGTCCAGCAGGTAGGGCGTGTCGTTCATCCGGGCTCCGGTCAGATGTCATAGCCAAGGTTGGGCATCAGCCAGCGTTCGCTGGTATCGATGTCCTGGCCCTTGCGCTGCGAGTAGCTTTCCACCTGATCCTTGTCGATCTTGCCGACGGCGAAATACTGCGCTTCGGGGTGGGCGAAATACCAGCCGCTGACGGCAGCGGTGGGGTACATGGCGTAGTGCTCGGTGAGCGTCACCTGGCTGATGCCGTCGGCGTCGAGCAACTGGAACAGCGTGCCTTTCTCGGTGTGGTCCGGGCAGGCCGGGTAGCCGGGGGCAGGGCGGATGCCCTTGTACTGTTCCTTGATCAGGTCCTCGTTGCTCAGCTGTTCCTCCGGCGCATAGCCCCAGTACTGCTTGCGCACCTGCTGGTGCAGCCATTCCGCGCAGGCTTCGGCCAGACGATCGGCCAGCGCCTTGACCATGATCGAGTTGTAGTCGTCACCGGCGTCCTGATAGGCCTTGGCCACTTCCTCGGCGCCGATGCCGGCGGTGCAGATGAAACCGCCGACGTAGTCGGTGATGCCGCTGGCCTTCGGTGCGACGAAATCGGCCAGGGAGAAGTTCGGCTTGCCGTCGGTCTTCAGGGTCTGTTGGCGCAAGTGGTGCAGCCTGGCCAGCGTCTGGCCGTCTTCGCCATAGACTTCCAGATCGTCCTCGGCCACCTGGTTGGCTGGCCAGAAACCGAACACGGCGCGGGCCTTGATCAGTTTCTCGTCGATCAACTTGTCGAGAATCGCCCGGGCGTCCTGGAACAGCGAGGTGGCGGCTTCGCCGACCACTTCGTCCTGGAGGATGCGCGGGTATTTGCCGGCCAGGTTCCAGGAGACGAAGAAGGGCGTCCAGTCGATGTACTTCTCCAGTTCGCGCAGATCGATGTCTTCCAGCAGCTTGCGACCGGTGAAGGTCGGTTCGACCGGGCTGTAGCCACTCCAGTCGAATTGCGGCTTGGCGGCGATGGCCTGTTCGTAGCTCAGGCGCTCGGTGCGGGCGGCGCGGTTGGCGGTGCGTTCGCGGATCATCGCGTATTCTTCGCGGATCTTCGTGGCGTAATCCGGCTTCATTTCCCTGGACAACAGGGTGGTGGCGACACCCACCGCGCGCGAGGCGTCGGTGACGTAGACCACGGCATCGTTCTTGTAGTGCGGGTCGATCTTCACCGCCGTGTGTGCCTTGGAGGTGGTGGCGCCACCGATCATCAGCGGCAGCTGGAAGTCCTGGCGCTGCATCTCGCGGGCGACGTGCACCATCTCGTCCAGCGACGGGGTGATCAGACCGGACAGGCCGATGATGTCGCACTTTTCCTCGATGGCGGTCTTTAGGATCTTGTCCGCTGGCACCATCACGCCCAGGTCGACGACGTCGTAGCCGTTGCAACCCAGCACCACGCCGACGATGTTCTTGCCGATGTCATGCACGTCGCCCTTGACCGTGGCCATGAGGATCTTGCCCTTGGCTTCCGGCTTGTCGCCCTTTTCCGCCTCGATGAAGGGAATCAGATGCGCCACCGCCTGCTTCATCACGCGGGCGGACTTGACCACCTGGGGCAGGAACATCTTGCCCGAGCCGAACAGGTCGCCGACCACGTTCATGCCGCTCATCAGCGGGCCTTCGATCACCTCGATGGGGCGCGCGCACTGCTGGCGGCATTCCTCGGTGTCTTCGACGATGAAGGTGGTGATGCCCTTGACCAAGGCATGTTCCAGACGCTTGTCGACCGGCAGGCTGCGCCATTCCTCGTTCTCGACTTCCTTGACCGATCCGTCGCCGCGGTAGTCCTCGGCGATGGCCAACAGGGCTTCGGTGGCGCCGGCGTTGCGGTTGAGGATGACATCCTCGACCTTGTCGCGCAGATCCGCCGGGATCTGGTCGTAGATTTCCAGCTGCCCGGCGTTGACGATGCCCATGGTCAGGCCCGCCTTGATCGCATGGAACAGGAATACCGAGTGGATCGCCTCGCGCACCGGGTTGTTGCCGCGGAACGAGAAGGACACGTTGGAGACGCCGCCCGAGGTCAGTGCGAAGGGCAGCTCGTCACGGATATAGGCGCAGGCCTCGATGAAGTCCACCGCGTAGTTGTTGTGCTCCTCGATACCGGTGGCGACGGCGAAGATGTTCGGGTCGAAGATGATGTCTTCCGGCGGGAAGCCCACTTCGTTGACCAGGATGTCGTAGCTGCGCCGGCAGATTTCCTGCTTGCGCGCGGCGGTGTCGGCCTGGCCGACCTCGTCGAAGGCCATGACCACCACGGCCGCGCCGTAGCGCTTGCACAGCCGGGCGTGCTGCTTGAATTGCTCGACGCCTTCCTTCATCGAGATCGAGTTGACGATGCCCTTGCCCTGGATGCACTTGAGGCCCGCCTCGATCACTTCCCACTTGGAGGAGTCGATCATGATCGGCACGCGGGAGATGTCCGGCTCGCCGGCAATCAGATTGAGGAAGGTCACCATGGCCTTCTTCGAATCCAGCATGCCTTCGTCCATGTTGATGTCGATCACCTGGGCGCCGGCCTCGACCTGCTGCAGCGCGACTTCCAGCGCCTCGGTGTAGTTGTCCTCGCGGATCAGGCGAGCGAATTTGGCCGAACCGGTGATGTTGGTGCGCTCACCGACGTTGACGAACAGCGAGTCGCGGTCGATGGTGAAGGGCTCCAGGCCCGACAGGCGACAGGCCTTGGGAATCTCCGGGATCACGCGGGGCGGGTATTTGCCCACGGCCTCGGCGATCGCCTGGATATGCGCGGGGGTGGTGCCGCAGCAGCCGCCGACGATGTTGAGAAAGCCCGAGGCGGCGAACTCTTCTACCACCTCAGCCATCTCCGCCGGGCTTTCGTCGTATTCGCCGAAGGCGTTCGGCAGGCCGGCGTTGGGGTGCGCGGAAACCTGGGTGCCGGCCTTGCTGGCCAGCTCTTCCAGGTAAGGCCGCAGTTCCTTGGCGCCGAGCGCGCAGTTCAGCCCCACGGAGATGGGGTTGGCATGGCGCACCGAGTTCCAGAAGGCTTCGGTGGTCTGGCCGGACAGGGTACGGCCGGAGGCGTCGGTGATGGTGCCGGAGATCATGATCGGCAGCTTGATACCGACCTCTTCAAATACGCCCTGCACGGCGAAGATCGCCGCCTTGGCATTGAGGGTATCGAAGATGGTTTCGATCATGATCAGGTCGGCGCCACCTTCGATCAGGCCGCGGGTGGCTTCGCTGTAGTTTTCCACCAGTTCGTCGAAGGTGACGTTGCGGTAGCCGGGGTTATTGACGTCCGGGGACAGCGAGCAGGTACGGCTGGTGGGGCCGAGGATACCGGCGACGAAACGCGGGCGGTCGGGCGTCTCGGCGGTCTTGGCGTCCGCGACTTCACGGGCCAGGCGGGCGCCCTCGCGGTTCAGCTCGTAGACCAGCTCCTCCATGCCGTAGTCGGCCTGGGATACGCGGGTGGCGTTGAAGGTGTTGGTTTCGAGAATGTCCGCGCCGGCATCCAGGTAGGCTTTCTCGATGGCCTGGATGATGTCGGGGCGCGACAGCAGCAACAGGTCGTTGTTGCCTTTCACGTCCTGTGGCCAGTCGACGAAGCGTTCGCCACGGTAGTCTGCTTCTTCCAGTTTGTAGCTCTGGATCATGGTGCCCATGCCGCCGTCGAGAATCAGTATGCGCTCCTTGAGAGCTTGCTGGAGGGCCTGAAGGCGAGCGGTGCGGTCGATCATGGAAACTACCTGAAATACGGGGATGCGAAAGGTGCAGATGATAGCAACCCTGCATGGTTTTTGAGCCTCGTCAGGTTTCTCATGAATATCATTCATGTTCGCGGCTGGGCGTCGGGCAAAGCCTCCCGACATTATCTGGATACAATGCGCGACCACGATCAAGGATGCAGGTCATGCTTCGTCAGCTCTGGGTTGGTTGCGCCTTCGCGCTGTATGGCATCGCTCTGCATGCCGAACCGCTGTCCTATCGGCGCGACATCCAGCCCATCTTCGATGCCAAGTGCATCGCCTGCCACGCCTGCTACGACTCGCCCTGCCAGTTGAACCTGGGCAGTGCCGAGGGCGCGCTTCGCGGCGCGAACAAGGCGCCGGTGTACGACGGTGCCCGTATCGAGGCCCAGGCCACTTCGCGCCTGTATCTCGACGCCCATGGCGAGGCGGCCTGGCGACGCAAGGACTTCTTTTCGGTGCTCGACGCCCAAGGCAGCCAGGCGGCGTTGATGTCGCGCATGCTTGAACTGGGTCGCAGCCAGCCATTGCCGGCCAATGCCAGGCTGCCGGAGGAACTGGACATAGGCATCGGCCGCAGCAATCTCTGCCCGCTGCCGGGCGAGTTCGACGACTACGCCCGCCGTAACGCCCACGGCGGCATGCCGTTCGCGGTCACCGGCCTGAGCGATACGGAGTACGCGACGCTGCAGAAATGGCTGGAGCAGGGCGCCGAGGTGGACCAACAAGCGCTTCAGCCATCGGTGCAGGAGCGAACCCAGATCGAGGCGTGGGAGCGCCTGTTGAATGCACCGGGCGCGCGGGAGCGTCTGGTCGGCCGCTGGCTGTACGAGCATCTGTTTCTCGCGCATCTGCATTTCGAAGGGGGCGAGCCAGGGCACTTCTTCCAGCTGATTCGCTCGCGGACGCCGAGCGGACAACCGGTGGACCCGATCGCCACGCGGTTGCCGAACCAGGATCCGGGAACGGCGTTTTTCTATCGGATCAGGCCGGTCGCCGGAACCATCGTCCACAAGACCCACATCACCTATCCGCTCAGCGCCGCAAAGTTGCAGCGGGTGCGCGAACTGTTCTTCGAAAGTCAGTGGACGATCGAGGCGGTACCCGGCTATGGCACGTACCACCGGGCCAACCCCTTCGAGACCTTCCGGGCGATTCCGGCGCAGGCGCGCTACCAGTTCATGCTGGATAACGCCGAGTACTTCGTACGTACTTTCATCCGCGGCCCGGTGTGCAGGGGGCAGATCGCGACCGATGTGATTCGCGATAACTTCTGGGTGCTGTTCCAGGACCCGCAGCACGATCTCTACCTCACCGATGCGCAGCACCGGGCCGAAGCCACGCCCTTGCTGAGCATGCCCGGCCAGATCGATGACCTGGGCGAGTTGCTGCGGTTCTGGAGAACCTACCGCGACAAGCGCAACCAGTACGAAGAGTTGCGGATGCGCGCCTATGCTGAAATGCCGGCGCAGTGGGCACATGTCTGGAGCGGCAACGAGGATGCGCGGCTGACGGTGTTCCGCCAGCACGACAGCGCCTCGGTGCGCCGGGGGCTGATCGGCGAGATTCCGCAGACGATGTGGTGGATGGACTTTCCGCTGCTCGAGCGCACCTATTATCAGCTGGTGGTGAATTTCGACGTGTTCGGCAACGTCTCGCACCAAGGCCAGACCCGTCTGTATTTCGACCTGATTCGCAACGGTGCGGAAATCAACTTCCTCAGGCTGCTGCCGGCCGATGCGCGTCAGGCAATGCTCGATGACTGGTACGAGAAAAGCGGCCAGCTGAAGCTCCGGCTGAGCTACACCGATATCGACACGGAAACGCCCACGGGTCTGCAGCTGCATGGCGACAAGCCGCGGCAGGCCTTCGCCGAGCAGCTGCTCGGCCCGCATGGACTCGCCAATGCGATTCCTGACCCGATCAACCGTTGTCGAACCAGCCACTGCTACCGCGAGGAACAGCCTGTGGCACTGCAGCGGGTGGAGCAGGCCTTGAGCCGACTGACCAATCGCCTGGCGGCTGGCCTGCAGGTCATTGGCCATCTGCCCGAGGCGACGATGCTGCGCGTCGAATACGGCGAGAATCGCCGCGAGGTGTACAGCCTTTTGCGCAACCGGGCCCACAGCAACGTCGCGTTCATGTTCGGCGAGGAGCATCGCTACCAGCCGCGTCTGGATACGCTGACCGTCTACCCCGGGGTGCTGAGCAGTTATCCCAATTTCATGTTCAGCCTGCGTGCGGAGGAGGTGCCGGCTTTCGTGGTCGCGCTGGAAGGCGTCAAGGACCGGGAAGCATTCGAACAACTCGTCGATAGATGGGGTATTCGCCGCAGCCATCCTCAGTTCTGGTGGTACTTCAACGACCTGACCCGGTACCTGCGGGAAACCGAGCCGGTCGAAGCCGGTGTGCTGGACATGAATCGATACCAGAACCTCTGATCGACAGGTTGGAAATCATAATCCGACTAAAACACTAGGACTTTATCCGCGGCGGTGGTTGGCGTACACTGCGCGACATGTCTGCGAGGAGTTCCCATGAGCGCCATTACCATTACCGAAGCCGCACACGATTACCTGGCCGATCTGCTCGAGAAGCAGAACACCAAGGGGATCGGCATCCGTATCTTCATCACTCAGCCCGGCACCCCCTACGCGGAAACCTGCATCGCCTATTGCAAGCCCGGTGAAGAGAAGCCGGATGACGTGGCGATCGCGCTGAAGAGTTTCACCGCCTGGATCGACGGCACCAGCGAAGCCTTCCTCGAAGATGCGCTGGTCGACTACGCCACCGACCGCATGGGCGGCCAGCTGACCATCAAGGCGCCGAACGCCAAAGTGCCCATGGTCAACGAAGACAGCCCATTGAACGAGCGCATCAACTACTACCTGCAAACCGAGATCAACCCCGGGCTGGCCAGCCACGGTGGCCAGGTGAGCCTGATCGATGTCGTCGACGAAGGCATTGCCGTCCTGCAGTTCGGTGGTGGTTGCCAGGGTTGCGGTCAGGCGGACGTCACGCTGAAGGAGGGGATTGAGAAGACTCTGCTCGCGCGCATTCCCGAGTTGAAAGGGGTGCGTGACGTCACCGACCACACCAACCGCGAAAACGCCTACTACTGAGGCTTGCGCCATTGGCGGCAAGGCGGTTTCCACGCGAAGTTCGAACCCTGTCGTAGCTGAATATGCTGCGGCCGGTTCGATCATCGTTCATGCACGATGCGAACTCTTCTCAAGGAGTTCGGCCTTTTTTGGCTGTAGTGCCACTATTTTGCCTTCATGGTGCATACGCGGCGCGTTGCGTGCGATAAGCTCTGTTGCTTCGTTGAACGAGCAACGTGAGTTCGTACCCGATGGCTGCCGTTTCGCTATTGATCTGTGATGATTCCAGCCTGGCGCGCAAGCAGTTGTTGCAGGCGCTGCCGGCGGGCTGGTCGGTCGAAGTCAGCCAGGCGGCCACCGGCCTGGAAGCGCTGGAGCGCATACGCCAGGGCGGCGTCGAGGTCCTGCTGCTCGATCTCACCATGCCCGAGCTCGACGGCTATCAGGTGCTCGCACAGCTGCGCGAGGAGCGCTTGAGCTGCAAGACCATCGTGATCTCCGCCGACGTTCAGGATGAAGCGGTACGCCGGGTGCTCGAACTGGGGGCGCTGGCCTTCATCAGGAAACCCGCCGATCCCGTTCATCTGCATCAGACCCTGGCCAGCCTCGGCTTGCTGAACGATCTGCCGGCACTGGTCGATCGCAGCAAAGGCGAGTCGATCGGTTTTCGTGATGCCTTCCGGGAAGTGGTCAACGTCGCCATGGGGCGCGCGGCAGCGCTGCTGGCCCGCGTGCTCGGCGTGTTCATCCAGTTGCCGATTCCCAACGTCAACCTCCTGGAAGTAGGAGAGTTGCACATGGCATTGGCCGACGCCGCACGGGGAGAGACGCTGACCGCGGTTTGCCAGGGCTATATCGGTGGCGGTATCGCCGGCGAGGCGCTGCTGCTGTTCCACGACTCCGAGGTGGCCGACATGGCGCGCCTGATGCGTCGGCAGAACTACCGGGAAATGGAAATGCTCCTGGACCTTTCGAGCCTGCTGATCAGCGCTTGCCTCAGCGGCATCGCCGAGCAGATCGAGGTGGTGTTTTCCCAGGGGCATCCCCAGGTGCTGGGTCAGCATGCCTCCATCGACGAACTCATCCGGCTCAACAGCGAGCGCTGGAAGAAGACTCTGGCCGTGGAATTCAGCTACAGCCTGGAAGGTCACGATATCCATTTCGATCTGTTGCTGTTGTTCACGGAAGATTCGGTCGAGCTGTTGCGACGCAAGCTCGCCTACCTGATGGATTGAGCATGAACACCGATTTCAACGAGCTTCACGGGTTGTTGGCCATCGTCCAGAGCATCGACGTGGGTGTCGTGGTGCTGGATCGGGACTACAGCGTAGAGGTCTGGAACACCTTCATGGAGAACCGTTCCGGCCTGCTGCCGAGCCAGGTATGCAAGCGTTCGTTCTTCGAGCTGTTCCCCGAAGTGGACGAGGACTGGTTCCGACGCAAGGTGGAGAGCGTGACGACGCTCGGCACTCCATCCTTCACCATCTGGGAACAGCGACCCTATCTGCTGCGGTTCAAGAATTACCAGCCGATCACCGGGCTGGAAGACTTCATGTACCAGAACACTACACTGCTGCCGCTCAAGGGCATCGACGGCAGAATCGATCAGGTCTGCCTGATCATCTATGACGTGACCGATGTCGCCATCAACCGCCGTCAGTTGCAGGCAGCGAACGCCGAGTTGCAGCGCCTGTCGAGCACCGACCGGCTGACTGGACTCTACAACCGCGGGCACTGGGAAGAGATGCTGCGCCTGGACTATGCCCGCCACCGCCGCTACGACAGTCAGGCTGCGCTGGTCATGTTCGACATCGATCATTTCAAGGCGATCAACGACAACTACGGGCACCAGGCCGGGGATGCGGTCATCCAGCAGGTGGCCGGGCTGATTCGCGAGAACCTGCGCGACTCGGATGTGGCCGGGCGCTACGGCGGCGAGGAATTCGTCGTGCTGCTGCCCGATACCGACAAGGAGGGGGCGCTGATGTTCGCCGAGCGGCTGCGGTACGTGGTCGAAGCCTGCGAGGTCCGGCATGAACAGCATCGAATCCGCTTCACCATCAGCCTGGGTGTCGCCGACCTCAGCGTACCCAGCAACGGGCATGCACAGCTGATCGAATGGGCCGATTCCGCGCTGTACGCCTCCAAGTCCGCCGGGCGCAACCGGGTGACATTGCACCAGAACTAGGCGCTAGACCTGCTGGCGGAGAAACGCCAGCAGGGTGGCTTCCTCTGAACTCAGCCATTTGCGTTTGCGTGCGGCGCGCAGACTGCCCAGCGTACCTTCGCCGAAGGCGTGCAGGATCGCCGGGTGGATGTAGCACTGGCGGCAGACGGCGGGCGTGTTGCCGAGCTGGCTGGCGATCTGTTTGACCGTTTCGAGCAGACTCTTTCGGGTCTCGGCTGCGGAGGCGCATTTCAGCCTGCGCAGATGTTCGAGTGCCAGCGCGCTGCCGGCCCAGGTGCGGTAATCCTTGGCGGTGAAATCGCAGCCGGTCATCTCCCGCAGATAACCGTTCACGTCGCTGGAGCTGACGGTTCGGCGCTGGCCGTCGTCGCCCAGGTACTGGAACAATTGCTGTCCCGGCAGCTCCATGCAGCGGCGCATGAGCCTGGCCAGACGCCGATCGCGCAAGGTGACCTTGTGCTCCACACCGCTCTTGCCGCGAAACTGGAAGCGAATCGACGTGCCATGAATATCGACGTGGCGGGTGCGCAGCGTAGTCAGCCCGTAGGAGCGGTTACTGCGCGCATAACGTGGATTGCCGATGCGAATCAGCGTCGACTCCAGCAGCGTCACCACCAGCGCCATGACCTTTTCACGTGGCATTCCAGGCAGGGACAGGTGCTTCTCCAGGCCGCCACGCAGTTTCGGCAGCGCCTGACCGAATGCGAGCATGCGCTCGTACTTGTCGCTGTCGCGAATCTCTCGCCAGCGCGGGTGATAACGATACTGCTTGCGCCCGCGCGCATCGTGTCCCGTGGCCTGCAGGTAGCCCTGTGGGTCCGGTGATATCCATACGTCCTGGTAGGCCGGCGGAATCGCCAGCTGGTCGATCCGTCGTACCTCCACTGGATCTCGGATGCGCTCGCCCTGCGGATTGAAGTAGACGAACTTGCCCCGCAGGCGTCGGCGACTTACGCCGGGCTGGCTATCGTCGACGTAATGCAGGTCCGGCGGCAGCTCGGGGCAGAGTGGGGTGCCGGTATCGCCGGTTTCATCGAGAGGGACAGGTCGCTCACCTTCGGCAAGCGGCAGGCGCTGGTCACTCATGAGGGCGATCGTCAAACGATGTGTAGTCACCAGGCATGGCGTGCCCCTGATGTTGACCCTGAAGCCCAGGCTGTCTCGGGCACCGAGGCTCGAACAACCGTCTATCTAACTGACCGGATGCGGTTGCGGCAGTTCGGCGTGGATCTGCTCAGGCGGTCGCCACGAGATGCAGGTGGAGCGGACGGATGGGTCGAAGTCAGGCCATGGCCAGCGTGGTGGCGGTGAGCATCTGCTCATCGCTGAGGCCCTGTTCCTGCAACTGCTTGATCAGGTTGGCATTGGCCGAAGCCCATGCGCCGTTGAGCATCGCCAGTTCCGACTGCAATGCCTCCAGCTGGACCTGCCTGGCCTCCGGGGCGAGGTTCTGATCGGCCATGAGGGCCTTGAGCTCGGCTTCCTTCGCGGCGATCTGCGCTTTCAGTTCACGGATCATCTTCAGCAGTTGCTTGATGCTGTCGGGCAGGCCGCTTTCGTCGATGTCCTGGTTCTTTTTCTCGGTCTTGGCGGACAGGCTTCGGCCGAGCTCGGAAAGGCTGACGCGCAAGCCCTCGCGCAGTCCCTCTGGCGTTCGCTCGGCTGTGCTGGCCTGCCGCTGAAAGCTGGTGTTCAGATTGTTCAGCGCACTGGTGATGTCGATACGCATCGTGCGGTTCCTTGCACCTCGATGCCTTCAAGATCGACCGCAACGCCTGGAACTTGAGCGTCCAGACGGATTTCCTGTCGGGCCCGCAATGCGGGCTTCAGCGCCTTGATGCAGCGGTGCGCTCAAGATCCACTTCCTGACGGCATATTCGCTGCAAAGGAGAGAGGAGGGCTCGCCAGTCGACATGCGGCTCCTGACAAGCCGCATGTTCAGCCCTCCAGACGTCTGGCGAGGTATCGTTTTGCTCAGTGGCGGAGGCTCAGCCCTCGCGTTCCTCGCTGTTGCGCATCAACAGCCTGATCGCAGCGACCAGCTCGTCGATGGCTTCACGGTAGAGGGCGGGATCGGCGCTCGTTTCGGCCTGGTCGGCATGCTTGCGAGCGGTATCGAGATGGTCATTTATCGAGGAGTAGTCGCCTATCATCATCAATCTCCTGAAGGGTTGCGGAGCGGGGCGAAGGGATGTGGCTGGAAGCGCGTCCCTGAATTAAGGGACCGGCGTGCAGGCAGGTGGTTCGCGCCATATGTCAGCGCAGCCGCGAATGACTCAGGGCCTTGCTCCAGCGGGTGCCCGCACAGCGGTTGCATTGCGTCTGCTGCTGGCTCTCCAGCGGTTGCAGAAAGCCACAGCGGGTACAGGCATACATGCCGCTTGCCGGTACCTGGCAGTAGACCTGGCGGTGCTCGGCCGGCAGAACGGAGAGCCCGGGCCGCACCTCCGTCGGCTCGAAGAAGAACAGGCTGACGTCACCATCGGTTTCCAGGATGCCCAGGCGAACCTGGCCGAGGTGCTCGACGCCCTGCTGACGCAATTCCATGAAGAACTCGTCCGAGGAAATGTTGTGCCGCTCCAGGCTGTTGAGCTCGTAAAGACCGTCACGAATGATGGTCACCGGTTTGCCTTCCAGCCAGCCCGCGAAACGCTCGCTATGGCTCATGCCGAACATGGTGAGCCGGTACAGCGCGAGCAAGGTGACGAAGACGGCGCAGATCGGTAGCAGCGGCACATCCTCGTAGAAGGAAACGTCGCCCGCCGCCGAGCCCAGTGTCAGGATCACCACCAGCTCGAACACCGACAATTGCCGAATGCCCCGTCGCCCGCTTATTTTCAGGAACAGGAATACGGTGGCGAAGGCGAAACAGGCACGTAGCGCGACTTCGGCAAGGAACAGCAGGGGAAAGTCATCGAGAAGCACTCGCTGCCAATCGAAGGGGGTCATGACTAGTGGCCTGTGTGGTTAGTTTGTTAACTCAAGTTCGGATGATCAGGGTTCTGAGACAAGGCGCTGCGACGAGTCATAGCGGGCTATGGCGAGGAGCAGCAACGCCGTATCGGAGCACTGAGCGCCGAAATCGACTAACTGAACTGACCAGACAGGCCACTAGCCTCGCAACGTCGTTTACCGGCTGGGTGAAGCTCCCGATTGCGTCGGCATCGACCAGGGTGTCAGGTGAATGCCGTCCTTGCTCAATTCCAGTCTCGCCTGTTCGAGCAGCCCGGCCAGATGTACCGGGTCGCTGTACTGGGAGCGCGCAATGTGGGCGATGGTGAGTAGCGCGGCGCCCGTTTCGTCCTCCACCCGTAGCGCATAGCTGGCGTCGCTTACGTCTGCGTCGGTGATGCCCCGGCAGGGCAGGAAGGCCATTTCGCTGATCGCCATGGCCTCTTCGAGATCGAGGTGAGTGGGCATGATCTTCTCCTTCAGTTCGATGCTGGCGCGATCTGGAACTTCAGGTTGATTCCGTCGCCCGTGCCGTCGCCGACCACGGAGCCGACCACCGGTCTGGACGTGACGTTGCGTCCCGGATAAGCCTTTTCGAGATGCTGTCGTGCCACTTCGCTGACGTGGTTGAGGAGGCCGGTGGTCTGGGCGTCACGCGGAATGACGAAGGTGAGCGTCACGCAATGTTCCTGAGGGCCTTCGGGCAGCCTCGCCAGCCCGCTGCTGTGCCATTGGTCGTTGACATAGGCTTCGGCGCCTTTCATAGCTACCTCCGGTAATTGGCTTGTAGTTACGACAATGGAAGCGGCGAATGGATCATTTCCCGGTTGCAGCCACGCCCAGCCATCTAGCCGATACCCGTTTCAGCAGGCGCAAACGAAAAGGCCCGGCGCAAATGCAGCCGGGCCTTCCATGGAGAGAGTGTGGTTACTCGGGCATGTGCCAGGGGGCGCAGTTCATGCCCTCGCGGCTCAGGCTCTCGCGAGTTCTCTCGAGCGTTTCTTCCAGTTTTACCGGGTCGGAGTAGACGCTGCTGGACATTTTGCAGCGGGCCACCGGGCGAGATTCGGCGCCGTCAACGACGGTGATGCTGAGTTCACCGTCACCCTCCAGCAGCGTCCAGGCGACGCATTTGAAAGGTTTGAAGGCGCGATCAGTGATCAGGAGGGCGTCGTTGAAACGAAGCGGAGCGTTCATGTGTGGTCTCTCTATGTGGAACCCAGGGCAACGAAATACGCCTGCGCCACATCGCCGGCGCCAGCGTTACATTCCGTTGATGTCGACAGAGGACCAAGAAGTCACATCGGAATTTCCTGTTGGCTGGTTTTTTTTGCAATTAGCCAAAGGTATTAGATTATTTGTGAGGCATATCACGGGCGAGAAATTCGCTGAAAGCCAGGACTGGCGCGGGTTTGCGTGCGTCAGGACCAATCGCTCACGATTTTCGGCATGACGAGAGCCTGTGGCAACGGGTCGCAAGGCCAAAAACGAAAGCGGGGACGTTGCGTCCCCGTTGAATCGTTCCGTCTCTTCCGAGGCGAGGCGTGCCGTCAGGCCTTGAATTGGCGCAGCAACCGGTTCAGCTGTTCGGCCAGTTGCCCCAGCTGCTCGCCGGCGACACTGGACTGCTGTGCCGCGCTGGCGCTCTGCTGTGCGAGCCCGGCCGCCTGGGTGACGTTCTGGTTGATGTCCTCGACGACGTGCGTCTGTTGCAGCGTGGCGCTGGCGATGGAGGCATTGAGCGCTGACAGGTTGCGCAACGCCTGAGCGATCTGGCCGAGGCTTTCTCCCGCCTGGCTGGCTTGCTCGACCGTGGCCTGCGAAGCCCGGTTGCTTTCCAGAATGACGTTGACCGCAGCGCCGGAATTCTTCTGCAGCCGCTCGATCATCGTGTGGATTTCTGCGGTGGACTGCTGGGTGCGTTGGGCCAGCAGACGCACTTCGTCAGCGACCACGGCAAAGCCTCGACCCTGCTCGCCCGCCCGCGCCGCTTCGATCGCTGCGTTCAGCGCCAGCAGGTTGGTCTGCTCGGCGATGGAGCCGATCACTTCCAGCACCGATCCGATCTTGGTGGTTTCGTCGGCCAGCGACTGGATGACGTCGACGGCCTGGCCGATGGTCGAGGACAGCTCGTCGATCTGACGCAGGCTTGCCTCGATGTTCAGCTGCCCCTGGCCGGCCTCGTTTTCGGCGGCGGTGACTTCAGTGGCCGCGTGCTCGGCATTCTTCGCCACTTCCTGAACGGCATAGGTCACCTCGTTCACGGCGGTCGCGACCTGCTCCATCTGCAGCGATTGCTGCTGGCTCTGGTCCTGAGCCTGACTGGCCAGGTTGCCGAGCGAACGAGAGGATTGTTCCAGCGCGCCGGCGGTTTCGAACAGCTGGCCCATCATGCCGCGCATCTTCTGGACGAAGGTGTTGAAATCGCGGCCCAGAGTGGCCAGTTCATCCTGGCCGGATACATCCAGGTTGCGCGTCAGATCGGCATCGCCGCTGGCGATATTGGCCATCGCCTGCATCGTCTGCCGTAATGGACCGGTAATGCTGCGAATCAGCACGGCAACCAGTGCGGCCATCAATGCGGCGATCGCCAGTCCGATGAGCGAGAAGCGCACGAGGTACTGCTGGAACTCGGCTTCGACATCGTCCACGTAGATACCCGAGCCGATGATCCAGCCCCAGGGTTCGAACAGCTGCACGTAGGAAATCTTCGGTACCGGGTCCTTCTCGCCGGGTTTGGCCCACTCGTAATCCACCAGGCCCGCGCCGTCGCGCCGGGCGACCTTGACCATTTCGTTGAAAAGCTCCTTGCCGTTCGGGTCCTTGTTGGTGGAAAGGTCGGTGCCGTCCAGTTCGGGCCGCATCGGATGCATCAGCATCACCGGGCCCATGTCGTTGATCCAGAAATAGTCATCCTGACCGTAACGCAGGGCGGCCACCTGCTTCATGGCGGCTTTCTTTGCCTCGGCGGTGCTCATGGCGCCGCTGGCTTCCAGCTGCTGGTAATAGGTCAGAACGCCGGTAGCCGCTTCGACCACATGCCGCGTCATGACCTGTTTCCCTTTGTAGAGATCGACGCGGACTTGCTGGATCATCACCAGACCGAGCGTGAACAGCATAGCGATCGCAACCACCGGTATCAGCCACAGGCGTTTGCTGATCGGGAATTTGCGCAGCAGATTCATCTTGATTACCTCTGGGCCTTTAATAGTTTTGTTGGCACGGATGGCGGGGCAGGGCTTGCCTTCATGGGCGGGTGCACCTGAGGGGCCGCGCCGAACGGTCTGCGCAGGCCCTCTGCATAGCTTTTCGGCCGCATCTGGTAAAAAATGAGCGCCGCAAGCGAAGCGAGGTGAATTTACTCGCTCGACATGAGTCAGAACAGCGCTCGGATGGCTATCCGGCACAAGACCTTGGTTGGATTGTTTATTGCGATGACGACATCGCTGATGGGGAGTAGATGGATCTTTGGATTGCCTTTCAGGCATTGATTCTTGGGGTTGTCGAGGGAATTACCGAATTTCTACCGGTTTCGAGTACAGGCCATCAGATCATCGTGGCGGACCTCATCGGGTTCGGCGGCGAGCGGGCCCTGGCCTTCAACATCATCATTCAGCTGGGCGCGATTCTGGCCGTGGTCTGGGAATATCGGCGCAAGATCATCGACATCGTGGTCGGCCTGCCGAAAGAACAGCAAGCGCAGAAATTCACCGTCAACCTGCTGGTGGCCTTCATGCCGGCAGTAGTGCTGGGGGTGGCGTTCGCCGACCTGATTCATGAATACCTGTTCAACCCGATCACCGTGGCGACGGCACTGGTAATCGGTGGGGTGGTCATGCTCTGGGCGGAAAAGCGCCAGCATCGTATCCAGGCCGAAACAGTCGACGACATGCGCTGGACGCATGCGCTCAAGGTCGGCTTCGCGCAATGCCTGGCGCTGGTGCCTGGCACCTCGCGTTCCGGCGCCACCATTATCGGCGGTTTGCTGTTCGGCCTTTCGCGCAAGGCGGCTACCGAGTTTTCCTTCTTCCTGGCCATGCCGACCATGGTCGGTGCTGCGGTCTATTCGGGCTACAAGTACCGCGAGCTGTTCCAGCCGGGCGACTTCATGGTGTTCGCGATCGGTTTCGTGACGTCATTCATCTTCGCCATGCTGGCCGTGCGGGCCCTGCTGAAGTTCATCGGCAACCATAGCTACGCGGCTTTTGCCTGGTATCGGATCGCGTTCGGAGTCATCATCCTGGCCACCTGGCAGTTCGGCGTGATCGATTGGAGTACCGCTGCGGGCTGATGTGACAACGATCGACCGTTGGAGAAGCGCTCATGCACGCATACGAGCATCGGTTACTGTCGGTAAACGGCATCACACTCAGTCTGTACAGTGCCGGGCCGGTGGAGGGCCCCGTGGTCTGGCTGCTGCACGGGTTTCCAGAGAGCTGGTACTCATGGCGCCACCAGATGCAGGCGCTGGCTGAGGCGGGGTACCGGGTAATGGTTCCGGAAATGCGCGGCTATGGGCAAAGCAGCGCTCCACCTGATGTCGCGAGTTACGACCTGCTCACCGTATGTGGTGATATCCAGGCGGCGATGGACCGGCTCGAACAGTGCTCGGTAGCGGTGGTCGGGCATGACTGGGGCGCACCGGTCGCCTGGCATCTGGCGTTGCTCGAGCCGGAGCGCGTTCGCGTGGTTGGGGCGATGGCAGTGCCCTACGGCGGGCGCCCGAAAAGGCCGGCCATCGAGATCATCCGCAGCCACTTCGCCGAACGTTTCAACTACATTCTCTACTTCCAGCAGCCCGGCCTCGCCGAGGCGGAGCTGGACGCCGACATCCCGCGTACCTTGCGCATGATGATGCACAACACCTCAGCGGCGGTACCCAAGGACTTTTTCCTGCAGAACAAACCTGCCGATAGCACTCTATCCCAAGGCATGCAGGATCCGGGTACACCGCCGGCCTGGTGCAGCCCTGAAGCATTCGAGTGCTACGTGCGGACCTTCGAGGGGCGCGGCTTTCGCGGGGCGCTGAACTGGTACCGCAACTTCGAGCTCAACTGGGAAAGGACCGCGCCGCTGGCCGAGCGCAAGGTCGAGCAGCCGGCGCTGTTCCTGCTGGGCGACAAGGACCCGGTGGGTACGCTCGAAGCGCATACGCTGCAGAAGATGCCCGGCTGGGTGCCGGACCTCGAGCAGCATCTGCTGGCTGATTGCGGCCACTGGGTGCAAAGCGAACGACCCGAGCAGGTCAACCGGTTGCTGCTGGATTTTCTCGGGCGCCGTTACACCACAACGGCATAAGCGACTCGTCCTGGATCGAGCGCCGCATTAGAATCCCGGAACCTGCCAGTCGGATCATCAGTCATGGAATTACGCGGTCAGCTGAGAAGCTGGGACGACCAGAAGGGATTTGGCTTCATCCGGCCGGAGCGGGGCGGTGGCGATGTCTTTGCACACATCTCGGCCATGCGCGGCGCGCGGCGCCCCGTGCAAGGCGACCGGGTGCTCTATCTGAGCGAGGCCGACAAAGCGGGGCGTTTGCGCGCGACGCACATCCGCCTGGATGCACCCCTGTCGCTCGATGAGCCCGCCATTCGCCAGAAGCCTGTCAGGCCGGTGACGAAGAGTGCGCCGCGGATGAAGTCCGAGCCACGTGTACGTCGAAACGCTCCGTTGCAGCAGCCCTTGCTGAAGGCGTTGGGGTTATTTCTGCTCTGTCTGCTGCCTGCGCTCGGCATTCTTCGATTGGCGGAGCAGGGCAGCAACTGGCTGCTGCTGGCTTACCCGCTGGCCAGTCTGCTGGCCTTCGCGCTCTACCTGCATGACAAGCGCAGCGCGTTACGTGATGGCTGGCGCACGCCCGAGTCGCGGCTGCATCTGGTCGAACTGCTGGGTGGCTGGCCGGGCGCGTTGATCGCCCAGCAGTGGCTACGACACAAGACCCGCAAATGGTCGTTCCAGTTGGTGTTCTGGCTGATCGTCATCGCCCATCAGGTGGTCTGGTTCGACTATCTGTATCTCCAGCGTCTCTATCGGCTGCTGCCACAGTTCTGATTCGCCATGGAGCGCGGATACGAAAACACCCCGCATCAGCGGGGCGTTTTTTATCGCTGCGATCCGCTTAGATCACGCCGAGGCTGCGCAGGTAATCGTCATAGGTGCCGCTGAAGTCGGTGACGCCCGACTCGGACAGCTCGATGATGCGCGTGGCCAGCGAGCCGACGAACTCGCGGTCATGGCTGACGAAGATCAGCGTGCCCGGGTAGTTTTCCAGCGCCAGGTTCAGTGCCTCGATGGATTCCATGTCCAGGTGGTTGGTGGGTTCGTCCATCACCAGCACGTTGGGCTTTTGCAGGATGAGCTTGCCGAACAGCATGCGGCCCTGTTCGCCACCGGAAATCACCCGCACCGACTTGAGGATTTCGTCGTTGGAGAACAGCATGCGGCCAAGCGTACCGCGCACCAGCTGCTCGCCGCCCTGGGTCCACTGACCCATCCAGTCGAACAGGGTCATGTCGTCTGCGAAATCATCGGCGTGATCCTGCGCGTAGTAGCCGACTTCGGCGCTTTCGGTCCATTTCACCGATCCGGCGTCGGGCTGCAGGTCGCCGACCAGGGTGCGCAACAGGGTGGTCTTGCCGATGCCGTTGGGGCCGATGATGGCCACGCGTTCACCAGCCTCGACAGTGAAGCTGAAGTTCTCGAACAGCGGCTTGCCCTCGAAGCCCTTGGCCAGCTTCTCCACCGTCACGGCCTGGCGGTGCAGCTTCTTGGTCTGCTCGAAGCGGATGAAGGGGCTGACGCGGCTGGACGGCTTGACCTCTTCGAGCTGGATCTTGTCGATCAGCTTGGCACGCGAAGTGGCCTGCTTGGCCTTGGAGGCGTTGGCGGAGAAGCGGCTGACGAAGGTCTGCAACTCAGCGATCTGCGCTTTCTTCTTGGCGTTGTCCGAGAGCAGGCGCTCGCGGCTCTGGGTGGCGGCTGTCATGTACTCGTCGTAGTTGCCGGGGAACAGGCGCAGCTCGCCGTAATCCAGGTCGGCCATGTGCGTGCAGACGCTGTTTAGGAAGTGGCGGTCGTGGGAAATGATGATCATGGTGCTGTTGCGCACCGTGAGCACGCCTTCCAGCCAGCGGATGGTGTTGATGTCCAGGTGGTTGGTCGGCTCGTCCAGCAGCAGTACTTCAGGGTCGGAAAACAATGCCTGCGCCAGCAGCACGCGCAGCTTCCAGCCGGGCGCGACTTCGCTCATCGGGCCGAAGTGCTGTTCCAGCGGAATGCCCAGCCCCAGCAGCAGTTCACCGGCACGGGATTCGGCGGTGTAGCCGTCCAGTTCGGCGAACTCGGTCTCCAGTTCGGCCACCGCCATGCCGTCTTCTTCGCTCATTTCCGGCAGCGAATAGATGCGCTCACGCTCAGCCTTGACCTTCCACAACTCCTCGTGACCCATGATCACGGTATCGATGACGTTGAAATTCTCGTAGGCGAACTGATCCTGGCGCAGCTTGCCCAGGCGCACGTTGGGTTCGAGCATCACCTGGCCGGCGGACGGCTCCAGATCCCCACCGAGGATTTTCATGAAGGTCGACTTGCCGCAGCCGTTGGCGCCGATCAGGCCGTAGCGGTTGCCGTTGCCGAATTTGACGGAAACGTTCTCGAACAGCGGCTTGGCGCCGAACTGCATGGTGATGTTGGCGGTAGAAATCAAGGGATTGTCCTGCGGGTGTTACAGCGGTGGTTAATCGCCTTCCTCCGTTACCAGTACCAGTTCCGTACCATTTTTGATTCTGGCAGGCAGCTTTTCGAGCTCGTTCCAATCGGAGGCCGAGCTCAGCCATTTGGCATAGGTCGAGAGCAACATCTGCACGCTATGCCCGAGCTAGCTTGCGATGAACGCTGGGTTCATGCCGGCCAGCAGGCACATGGTTGCGTAGGTGTGTCGGGCGTCGTATTGCCGGCGCCTACGGATACTCAAAGCATCCAGCGCGGCATGAAAGTGCTTAATGGTAACACTCGGCTCCTCGATCCACAGCCCGCCTTTGCTTGGTGGAAAGACGAAAGGGCTTTTGGCGAACGACGATGCAGAGACCATGTTCTTCAGCTTGGAGATGCGTCTCGCTTCTTGTAGCCCCTTCGCAACCGCAATCCCGAGCGTTTGCCAAGACCATTGCGCAAAAGCGGGGGGACTGGTGCTTACGGATCCAGCGCGCGTGATTGAGTGCTCGGCTTTAGCCTGTTCTAGGCGAATCAGCCATCTTTGCAGCCTTAGCCCAGGGCCCGCACCTGGGCTTCGATGACACACCGCAACCGGGTGCGCCGGTAGTGTCCGAGATATTTACATCACGTCGAATGCGGCCTGCAGATCGTCCTGCCCCGATTTTCCGCTTTGCAAAAGCAGCATCAGCAGAATGCGCGCTTTCTGCGGGCTCAGATTTCCTGCCATGACGGCACCGGCATCGGCAGTCGTTTTACCACCGCCTTCGAAACCGTAGTTGGCCATGACTCGGCCGTTATACACACGTGTCGAGATCACTACCGGAACCTGCTTGCCCAGTGCGTATTTGACCGCCTCGAACATCGGCTGATTCATGTTTCCCATGCCCAGCGCCTGAACCACGATCCCTTTTGCACCCTGGTCTACGGCGCTGCGCAGCAGGCTGCCATCAGCGCCGCCATACATCGCGACTATTTCTACTTTGGGCATGTTGTCGGTGCGGATTTCGATGTGCTGACGCCGCAGCGGCGCCCGGGCGAAAATCACGCGGTCAGGATAGACCTCACCCAGAAAACCGTAATCGCCGGACTGAAAGGTTTCCACGTTCGCCGTATGGGTTTTCGTTACATGGCGTGCGGCATTGATCTGGTTGTTCATGGCCAGCACGGTGCCTTTGCCCTTCGCCTGTTCATCAACCGCGATACGCACAGCGTTGAGCAGGTTGCGTGGGCCGTCGAAGTCGGAAGAGGAAGCGTTGCGCTGCGCGCCGATGACGACGACGGGTTTGTCCGATTCAACGGTCAGGTCAAGCCAGAAGGCGGTTTCCTCCAGCGTGTCGGTGCCGTGGGACACGATCACCCCCGATACTTCGGGACGCTGCAGTGCGGCGTCGACTGCCTTGGACAGCTCGACCCAGCGCGGCGGATCCATGTAGTCGGACGGTACGTTCGACAGGTTGTTGACTTCTATCTTCGCGAGCTCTGCCACTTCGGGCACAGTGGCGAGTAGGTCGTCACCCGAAATGGCGGGTACGGGTGCCTTCTTGACCGGGTCGATTTTCATGGCAATCGTGCCGCCGGTTGCAATGAACTGGACGGTAGGCTTTTCCTGCGCGTAGGCGCTGCCAATCAGGGTCGCGCAAAGCCCGGCCAACAAGAATGAGCGGTTCATGTCGTTTCCTTATTTTATTTATGCGGGGTATAGACCCTTCAGTGCGAGGCATTGTTCTATCCGGTCTCCTGCAAGCGGCAGAAGCAATCCGGCTGATTGCTTGGAGTAGTAGATTCGGCGCGTGGGTGGGATTGCAATCCGATGGATACCCGTGCGTGGTGCAGTGGCTGGCCTTTGGTTCGCCTGGGTCAGACGGTAATACGAAGAGTCTTAGCCGATGCAGCAAGCTTCACCTCATGGTACTTGCCGCATCGGCTTTGATCGGGGCCGACGAGCCCTTTGGGTCATGAGAAGAAGTGTCGTCCAGCCCTCAGCCTATGAACAGGCTGATCACCAGACAGATGGCCAGGCCGGTAAGGCCGACGATCGACTTCATGACCGTCCAGGGTTTCAGGGTATCCGAGACGCTCATGCCGAAGTATCGATTGGCCATCCAGAAGCCCGAGTCGTTGGCGTGCGAGAAGGCGGTGCCGCCGCAGGCAATCGCAATGGTGCACAGGGCGAGCATTTGCGGGCTTGCGCCCAGTAGCTCGGCCACAGGGGCTGTCAGGCTCGCGCCGGTAATCATCGCGACGGTACCCCTGGGAAATGCGCATGATGGCGGCAGTCGCGAAGCCGAACAGTATCAGGGGTATGTTCATTTCCTGCATCGCATCGGCCAGGATCTTGCCGAGCCCCGATTCGACGAGCACCTTGCCGAACACGCCACCGGCGCCCGTGATGGGCGAGCGTGGCGGATGTTCGTGCGGCGGCACTGGGCTCCGGCCATCTACACATCCTTGTGCTCTGCAATGATGCCAAGCCCCTGGTGGTGCACCTTCGCGATACCCTGCTGGAGCCGGATGCACGGCCCGCCCACGAGCTTGCACGTGACGTTCTTGTCCTCGACGCGCAAACCCCTGTCTACGAGGCCCTGACGCAGATGCGCAAGTCGAGTGTTCAATGTGCGGTAGTCATGAAGGATGGCCACATGCGCGGCGTCGTGACGCTTGCCGATATCCTGGAAAGAGTATTGCCGGTGACCACTTCTCGGTAGGTTTCGAGGGTTTCGAGGGTGTTGGTTGGCAGTCCGATAGCCGCCTGCTTTACTCGTGGCTCTTGTGCGCCGGATGAATGCTCATCCATGCCGAAAAACAGTAGCAAGCCGAACTGCGATCAACCGGTTGCCGGATAATGCACCTTCAGCCCACAAATACTTGCCGCGGGGTTAAGGGTGGCTTCATTCGCTTTCCCTGTATCCAGAATGTGGATCACTTTGACGTTTCGTACCAACAAGTAGTCCGCGACTATTCTGCGATGGCATCGCCACCAGACCGCTTCCGCGCACATGATGGCGCAGTTTCTGGTTTCGGCGATTGCCAGCAGCTGATTCAACCCGGTTTCGAATTCGTCGGAAAGCGCGTAATCGGCGTAGTTGTGGAAACTGCGGTTGTTCCAGAAGGCATTGGTTTCGGCAGGAATGCTCTTCGACTTCTTGCGCAAGCCTCCCAGTTCGCCAATCCGGTAATGCCTGATACCGAAGGCTGCAAGGCTTTCCGGTAACGCATCGAGATTGTACTGGGGATTGGTTCGGGATCGTGGGACCGTTCGGATGTCCACAACCGTATCGACGCCAAAGCCGCGTACCAGTTCGACGAACTGTTCCAGAGTTCTCGTCGAATGCCCGACTGTATAGACGGTGAGATCTTTCATAACGGCAAGCCGGCCTATCAGCTAACGCTGCAAGCTTAGGGGCGATGCTTGGGGCCTTGGTTCAATCATGCGGGCGCCCTTTGCGATCAGAATGATCACAAAGGGTGCGTTTACGCGGGAATGGTATTAGGTAACGTTCAGAGCGTGAATCGACCGACAAGGGTGTTGAGGTCGATCGCCAGGCGCGAAAGATCCTGGCTTGCAGCGGTCGTTTGGGTTGCGCCGGCCGATGTCTGAACGGCAAGGTCGCGAATGTTCACGAGGTTTCTGTCTACCTCTCGCGCCACCTGTGCCTGTTCTTCGGATGCGCTGGCGATCACCAGGTTGCGCTCGCTGATCTGGCTGATAGCGTTGGTGATCTCTTTCAGCGCCTGACCGGCGGCTTCCGCAAGGAGGAGCGTTGTAGTGGCCCGCTCTGAGCTCTCGCTCATCGAAGCAACGGCCTGGTCGGCACCCAGGCGAACGCTGGTGATCATCTGCTCTATTTCAGTGGTCGACTGTTGTGTGCGATGAGCCAACGCCCTCACTTCGTCTGCGACGACGGCGAAGCCTCGACCCGCATCGCCCGCTCGGGCGGCCTCGATGGCGGCGTTGAGGGCGAGCAGGTTAGTCTGCTCGGCGATCGAGCGAATGACGTCGAGCACTTTGCTGATATCGTGCACTTTGTCCGCCAGGCTTTTGACCTGAACCGAGGTATCACCGACTTCGTCCGCCAACTTCGAAATCGATATGACGGTGTTGTTGACCTGCTCCTGTCCCTGCTGTGCGTTGGCGTCCGATGCCTTTGAGGCTTCGGAAGTGCTCACCGCGTTGCGGGCAACTTCATCTACAGCAGCGGTCATTTCGTTGACCGCAGTTGCCGCTTGCTCAAGCTCGTGATTCTGCTGGGCGAGCCCACGTGCCGAGTCCTCTGTCACGACATTCAGTTCTTCGGCTGCCGCCGCCAATTGATCGGACGATTGCGCGATACGCTCGAGCGTTTCCCGCAGCTTGCCTTGCATGGTTTTCAGTGCAGCCAACAACTGTGCCGGCTCGTCCCGCCCATGCACGTCGACGGACTTGCTCAGATTCCCGGAGGCGACCGTTTCGGCAACGGACACCGCCAGACGAAGCGGGCGAACAATACTGCGTGTCAGTGCAAACGCCAGCAGGGCCGTCAAAGCCGCAGCAGCCAACATGACCCCCAAGACGACGGAGATTGACAGCTCGTAATCGCTCGTTGCTTTTTTTCCGGATTCCGCGGCGCCCGTCTTGTTGATCTCGACGAGCTTCGTTACCTGTTCCCCGAGCTGGTCCGAAAGCGCTTTATAGGTTGTTCCGAGCAGTTGCTGGATGTCGCTGATTCGCCCTTCATCGGAGAGCGCCAACAGTTTCTCGTTGATGTCGAAGTAACGTTCAAGGGCTGCATCAAACCGCTCATATTGGGCACGCTCGATATCATTGTCGATCAGCGCTTCATATGTGGCTCTGGCCTTTCGCAACTGCTCGGCCAGCTCCTTGGAACGCCTTGCGCTTTCTGCCAGATCCGCAGCTTCGCGATCGACAAAAAGCCTGAACGATACGATGCGCATGCGCAGCATCTTCTCGTTTATTTCTCCTAATGCCTCATAGCTTGGAAGCTTGTTGGCAGCGATGTCGATGGTGGCTGCCCTGATACTCTTCATCTGAATCAGCGCGAATGTACCCAGCGCGATGACCAGCAGCGCAACTATTGAAAAGCACACAGCCGAACGCACGGCAATGTTGTAATGCCTCATCATTTTCGTATTCTCGTCGATTGATGTTACGGCATAGCACTGCTTTTACCGCGGTCGCTTGCGCCGTTCATTTTTATCGACGAGCACATTCTGCTCTTGACGCTCTTTCCCTGACCGGCCGTCGGACACTTCGATCGACCTGCCTTGCTTCATCGAGCCAATGCGTCATGCGCGGGTCAGCCAGGCCCTGTTCTGTTCCTGGGCCGCGAACAGGGCTGCCGATAGTGTCTGGATGGTAAAAGGCTTGGTAAGAACCCGCATACCGAGGTCCGCCGGCAACGTCTCGGTATAACCGGTCGCCAGCACGATGCCGAGCTCCGGATAATGAGACCGGGCCATCTCGGCAAGGCTCACTCCGTCCAGCTGGCCGGGCATGACGATGTCAGAAAACAGCACGTTTACGCGCGGCTGGTCAGAAGTCGCCAGCCTGGCAAGGGCCGCCTCAGCATCATTCGCGACGTCGACCGCATAGCCCAGCTCTTCGAGCATCGAGCCCACGACATCCCGCACCTCTGCATCGTCGTCGACCAACAGTACTCTGGCGGTCCCTTCCATCGGCCCCGATATCTTGTGTTCCAGTTCGGTAACTTCGGCGTTCTCGTTTGCGAACGGCAAAAGCAGGGTGATACGGGTGCCCTGGTCGATTTCGCTGTCAATCGATACCGTTCCATGGGACTGTCTGGCGAAACCGTATACCTGCGCCAGGCCGAGGCCGGTTCCTTCGCCAATAGGCTTGGTCGTGAAGAAGGGTTCGAACGCCCGCTCGCGGACCTCCTCGCTCATCCCGCAGCCGGAGTCCGTGATCTCCAGCCGGACGCATGAGCCTCTGGTCAGCTCCCCGATATCCTGAGCGCCAGCTTCCTGTCGACCAAGACGGATGCTCAGCGAGCCTCCGTCGGGCATCGCATCGCGTGCATTGATTGCCATGTTGAGAATGGCCAGTTCGCATTGCAAGGGATCGACCTTGATGGGCCATGCGCTTTCCGGCAATTCCAGGTTCAGCTCCACGCGGCTGGGCAGGGCGCCATGGAGCAGTTCGCACATGTCCATGATCAGCGTGCGCAGATCGACTTGCTTGACTTCATTAGTGCGACCGCGACTGAACGTCATCAGTTGTCGGGTCAGCTGCGCGCCGCGTTGGGCCGAACGCTGGCAAGCCTCGATGGCGCGCTTCGCCCTAGGGTTGGTGCATAACATGTCGGCCAGTTGCAGACCTACCGTCATGCTTTGCAGCAGATTGTTGAAGTCATGGGCTATTCCACCGGTCAGTCTGCCGAGCGCCTCGAGTTTCTGCCCCTGCAACAGGGCCTGGTGGGATCGCTCGGCCTGGGCGACGGCCTCGGTAACTCGCTCCGCCATTTCCTGATTCGACCTGTTGATCGTCAGGCTTGCCTGTGCCAGCACTCGGGCGGTTCGGTCGGTTTCGTCCATTCCCGTGTCGGGCGCAACGACCAGTTCGCCACGTCCCAGCGCCTTGGCAGCTTGGTCGAGCTGCGCCAATGGGCGCGTGATGGTTCGTCCCAGCACGATTGCGAAAACCAGCGCCAGCGCCAGGACCAGGACGATTCCGAGCAACACCGTGCCGAGGGGCGCGAGGATGCTCGCCAGCACATCCTGTTTGGGAATTGCGATGAGAACCCTCCAGCCGGACGACTCGGCGCGGCTGTAGAAGGTTACGACCTCCTCCCCATCGCGCGTGATCGAGTCGAGCGACCCTTCGCGATCTATCTGGTTCTCGATTTCGTGCTGGAAGCCCGGGCTGGCAGCTTCACCGATGTGCTTCTCGGAATCACGTGTACGGGCCACGATATTGAAGTTGCCGTCCAGGATCACGCCGAGCCAGTTCTCGGGGAGCGCCTGCGCCGCGAGGAGGGCGCCAAGACCAGCCGCCGGAAATTTCAGCGACACGTAATAGATGATGGTCCCGTCCCGAAGCACGGGGCGATGGATCGCGATGGCATAGGTGCGACTCAGGGGGTCGCGAAACAGGGGGCTCACGTCCAGCGATGGCAACCCTCCGACGCGGACCAGTCGCGGGAGGCTTGGGGGCATGGGCAGCGGAAAACCATAGGGATGTTCCGTATCGATCAGGGGAATGCCGTCGGCGTCGAACACCGTTACCCCGCCCCCGAGCGGTTGCACGGTCTGCTGGAGGCGGGCATGAAAGGTGCGAAGGTCTCCTTGCACCAGGCTCGGGTTTGCCGCAATAGTCGAAACGATCGTGCCGTACCGCGCCAGCTCGCGGTCAACGGCTAGCGCGACCGCACGCGTCGTTCCGTTCATGCTCTGTGCGATCCGGACCGACTGGGATTGATAAACCGAATAGGTCGTATACAGCGCGAAGGCGAGTGAGGGCGCAATGACGGCGAAAACCAGCCAGACGAGTCGGGCGCGTATGGACACGGGACGGAAGCTCCTCGGCCGGAGATTTTTAATGCCGGGATCCCGATCCCGTCCGATTTATGACGCTTGCTGAAGAGTGTGACAAAAAGGAGTTGTATTTGTCACGGCAACGAGTCGCACGGTAGAACCAGGCAATGCAGCCGGATCGCTGGTAAATCCGCTTGAGCCGTTCCGTGCAAACCGGCCTTGGCCGTTGAGCCGACTTCCGGCTCGATTCCGTACCCTTACAGCGATCTCGGCTTACCGGCATAGAATCGGGGTGAAAACCCTTCGCTTCCGCTGGAGCAGCCCGTACGCGCAAACGACGCTGGCTACTCCGTCCGGCCAGGGTGTTGTGGACCGATATGCTGAGTTCGATCAGCTCCAGCACCTGCTTCAATCGCTTTTGGTCGGTACTGGAGGCTGGTTCCCATGGGTTCGCCACGGCTTGTCGGGGTTCACCCGCAGAGCCTCGGTCTTGGTCGACCAGGTTACTGAAGCCCGCGTGGAAGGCGGTTCCGGCCCGGCAGTTGCTCCAGTCGACGCTGCCATTCGGCGCGTGCTGTGAGGATTGGGGCAGGCTTTGCTGTCTCGGGTATTACTGCCACCGCCGTCTTCGCTGCTTTCGCGGCTGCTCTCAGTTCGGCAAGGCTGGGTGTCTTGCGGACCGGCTCATCTGTCTTCTTTTCAAGGGTGCGAAGGCAGAGCTTGCATGAAACCTGAGTCGCATCGGAGGTGCCATTGAGGCTCGATCCTGTGCGTCCACACGCGACGATCTCCGGGGAAGTGGAGTAGTGAGTGACCAATGTTTCGTCTCCTGCTTTTTCGGGGCGCGGGATGTTACACGTTCATATCTGCAGGGGGTATAAACGGCGGTGCAAAAGTAGTCGCTGGTAAGTTCTGCCGTCATGGACGGGACGCGTACACCAGCATCATCATCGCGTCGAGAACTTCGCCGATTACGCGAGCGGACCATGCCGAGCGGGGCGATGTGCGCATTGCCGGAAACTCAGTGCTTCCAGAGATGCCCAATGCGAAACGGCCATCAGGTTCCGTTGAATTCCGCGCCTCGCTTCAGCCTGCCCCAAGGTCTCATTCGTCTCATGCATAGATCACGTTCAAGCATTCTTTGTATTCCGCTCATTGCTGTTCTGCTGCAGATGGCCGCGCCGGTGCAGGCTCAGAGCGAGTCGTCGCATCTGTCCGGCGACGTTTCCCGCCAGGATGCCCGGCGGGCCGTGGAGGTGCTGGAGGACGAAGGGCGGCGCGCCGATGTGCTGGCGACGCTCCGGGTGATCGCGGGCGACGCTGCCGTGGCACCGGCAGCGGACGATACCGAGGGGGAGCCGGCGCCAGCCGAGGCGCCGGTTGCGGCCGAGCCGGAGCCGGTGATCACGCCGCTGGAGGAGGGTGGGCTGATCGCGCGGATGCTGGGGCAGGTCGGACGTTGGGCCGATGGTCTTGGCCAGCAGGTGGGGCAGGTCAGGGATGCGCTGCTGGAGCTTCCCGCATGGTTCGATTCGATCTTTCGGTCACAGGCGGAGCGGGCGTTGCTTGTCGATGCGCTGATAGCCTTGGCCGTGGTCTTTGTGCTCGGCCTGCTGGTCGAGTGGGCGCTGCGACGTCTGCTGCGCAGACCTTGCCTGGCCTTGCAGGAGCATGCGCGGCAGGTCGAGGAGCGTGCGCGCGTCGCCGAGGTGGTCGAGGGCTCACTGCCTGGCCAACAGCAGGCCGGACAGATCGATGCCGAGCGCGCAGCGGTAGCCGCTGCCACCCAGCCCGAGCAGCCCGGCGTCGCGCTGGTGCAGACCATCCGAGACGGCGTCGAGAGGGTCGAGGCCATTCCGATAAACGCTCCTGAGCAGAACGTCGCCGAGCCGGATAGAAGTGCGGTGGCGGAGCCGGCCCCGACGGAGCGCAAGGCCAAGGCTAAGGCCCGGCGTGACGGCAGAGTCAGCGAACACCGCGGTGCGCTGCGGCACCTGCCGTTCGCGCTTGGCATCTTTCTTCTGGACCTGCTGCCGCTGGCCCTGTTTTTCTGCGTCGCCGCGCTGGTCATGCATCTGTATCCCAGTCTCGACGAGCGGACCCGCGAGGCCGCCGGCGTATTCGTGCTCGCCTACCTGTTCACCCGCCTGAGCATGGCGGTGGTGCGCTTGTTGATATCGCCAAGCGGTTACGGCCTGCGGGTTTTCCGGTTGAGCGGCGAGACGTCGCGACTGCTGAACCACTGGGCGCTGTACTTCGTGGCGCTGGCAGCCTTCGGTATCGCCGTGGCGGATGCGTTGCAGACGCTCGGCGGCGGGGCGGCGGGGCGCACCGCGATCCTGAAGTTCGTCTCGCTGCTCGCTCACCTGATGATCGTCATGCTCATCTTCAGGCTGCGGCGGCCGGTACGCGATGCCATCGCACCCAAGGCAGGCAGCAGCGGGCCGCTCGCGACCCTCCGTCATTGGGCCGCGCAGATCTGGGCCATTGCCGCCGCCGTGTTCGTCATGGGCATGTGGGTGGTCTGGGCGCTTGGCGTCGAGAACGGTTTCCCGAGGCTGATCGAATTCATCGGGGTAACCGGTGGCATCGTGGTGCTCGGCCGCCTGGCCGCGGTGCTGCTGCTCGGAGCCCTTGAGCGGGGCTTTGTCGGCGGGCCCAGCGACGAGAGCGATGCCGCGCAAGCGGCCAATGGCATGCGTAGCCGGTTGGCCGAACAGCTGTATCCATTGGTGCGCTGGCTCATGTCGGTACTGATCGCCGTCTGCGTGCTGGTCGCGCTCTTTCAGGCCTGGGGCTTCGATGCGATCGGCTGGTTCGCAGCGGGAACAATCGGCCGCAGCCTGGCCAGCGCCGCGATCACCATCGTGGTCGCGGTGATCCTGGCGCTGGTGGTCTGGCAGCTGACCAATGCCGTACTCGAGCGGCGCATCGCCCGCTGGAGCGAAAGCGGGGAGCTGATGCGGGCCGCGCGGCTGCGCACGCTGCTGCCGATGTTGCGGACGGGGTTGATGATCGTGATCCTGCTGATCGTCGGCATGACCGCCCTCAGCGAGATCGGCATCAATACGACGCCGCTGCTGGCGGGCGCGAGCATCATCGGCGTCGCCCTGGGCTTCGGCTCGCAGAAGCTGGTCCAGGACTTCATCACCGGCATCTTCCTGCTCATGGAGAACGCCATGCAGGTGGGCGACTGGGTGACGGTCGCGGGCGTCTCCGGCACGGTGGAGAACCTGTCGATCCGCACGGTGCGCTTGCGCGCGGGCGACGGTTCGCTGCACATCGTGCCGTTCAGCTCGGTGTCCACGGTCAACAACACCAACCGCGGCATCGGCAACGCGGCGGTGCGGATCAGTGTCGGCTACGACACCGACATCGACCAGGCGATCGCCGAACTGAAGAAGATCGGCGCGGAACTGCGTGCGGACCCTGCGTTCGCCGACCTGATCATCGACGACCTGGCCGTCTGGGGCGTCGACTCGGTGGACGGCTCGATGGTGACGCTGGCCGGGCAGATGCGTTGTGTCGACAAGGGCCGCTGGGGTGTGCAGCGCGAGTTCAACCGGCGCATCTTCGAGCACTTCCGCGAGCTGGGCATCCAGATCGCGGATCCGCGTGAGCGTTTCATGATGGCCCAGGAGCCGATGGCGTAGCTTTGTCGCGCGGTGGCGACGGCACGGCTAGCGCTGGTCGGCGACCTGCCAGCCACCGCCCAGCACCTGGTAGAGGTCGATCAGGGCGTTGAGCTGACGCTCACGCAGTTGCACGGCCGTCAGCTCGGTGTTGAACAGGTTGCGCTGGGCGTCGAGGGTTTCCAGGTACGACGAGTAGCCCGCGCGGTAACGGTCCTCGGCAAGGGTCAGCGACCTTTCGAGCACGGCGCGGCGCGCCTCGATCCGCTCGATCTGCTGCCGCAGATTGCCCTCCGCCGAAAGGCTGTTCTCCACTTCACCGAAGGCCTCCAGCGCGGCGGCGCGGTAGGCGAAGGCGGCCTGATCGCGCTGCGCGACGGCGATGTTGACCCCTGCCTCCAGGCGCCCCGCATCGAAGATCGGTGCCAGCACGCTGGCGCCGATGTCCCAGACGCGGACCGGGTCGTAATCGCGTGAGTTGACGAACAGCCGGCCAAGGCTGGCCGATACCTGTACCTGGGGCAGAAAGCGATCGCGCTGGGCTTGCAGGTTGAGGTCGCTGGCAGCCAACAGCAGCTCGGCCTGATGAATATCCGGTCGCCGCCGCAACAGCTCCGACGGCAGCACGCCGGGCACCGCGGGTGGTTCGATGGCGAACAATCCGGCGCCGCGCTGGACCGCACCCGGCAGCGCCCCGCTGAGCAGGCGCACGGCATGTTCCTGTTCGCGAATGGCCTGCTGCAACTGGGGCAACAGCTGTGCCGTGGCTTCGTATTCGGATTGCGCCTGGGTCAACTCCAGCTGCGAGGTGTAGCCAAGGCTGGCACGGTCCTCGGCGACCCGCAGCGCCTGGCGGCGCGATTCGAGCGTCTCGCGGGTCACGTGCAGCTGGCGATCCAGCGACAGCAGCGAGACATAGGCACGTGCGGTGGTGCTGGCCACGGCCAGGCGCACCGCATCGCGTTCGGCTTCGCTGGCCTGGTACTGCAGGGTGGCCGCCTCGCGTAGGCGCCGCAGCCGACCCCAGATGTCTACCTCGTAAGACAGCTGCAACGACGGCTGTACGGCCGTGGTTTGAGTGATGCCGAGCACGCTGAGCTCGCGCGTACGTTGCGCGCCCAGCACCGCGTCCAGATTCGGCAGCAGTGCGGCGTGGGACAGGCGGATCTGCTCGCGAGCCTGTTCGACCCGAGACGCGGCGATCAACACGTCGCTGTTGTGCGCCAGTGCTGCCTCGACTAGTGCGGTCAGTTGCGCATCCCCGAACGACTGCCACCAATGAGCCGATATTTCCGACGCCCGCACGCCCTCGGCGCGCCAGCTGTCCGGCGGGGTGAAGGCGGCCTCGGTCGGCGGTGGCTGATGCGGCGGCATGCAGCCAGCCAGGCTGGCCAGCAGCAGAGGTATCAGCCATGCGGGCGGACGAGTCATCGCGTGCCGTCCGCTGCGGCGTCGGTAGTGGCTGCATCGGCGCCCGTATCGACGCTGGTGATCACCGACAGGCCTGGGCGAAGCCGTTCGCTCAAAGGCTGGTCCGGGTCGATGGAAATGCGCACCGGAATCCGTTGCACCACCTTGGTGAAATTGCCGGTGGCGTTATCCGGGCGCAACACGGCGAATTCCGAGCCGGTGGCCGGCGCCATTCGCTGCACGCGCCCGCGCAGTCGAGCGCCGTCCACCGCGTCGACTTCGATGGTCACCGGCTGGCCCGGACGCATCGCGAAGGTCTGGGTTTCCTTGTAGTTGGCGATGACCCAGAGCTGTTCCGGCACCAGGTAGAGCAGCTGCGTGCCGGCCGCGACATACTGCCCCTGACGCACGGTAACCTCGCTTACCCGGCCGTCGCGCGGCGCCTCGATGGCGGTGTTGTCCAGGTCGATCCGGGCCCGTTTCAGCGCGGCCTGGGCGATTTCCACCTGCGCTTGCAGGCCCCCGCGCGAAACCTCGCTGGCCTTCAGGGTCTGTTCGGCAATGGCGATAGCGGCCTGGCTCTGCTTCACTTTCGCCCCGGCCGCGCGCGCGGTGGCACGAATCTGGTCGCGCTCGCGGATCGACACCGAGCCGCGTTCGGCCAGCTCGTTGACGCGTCTTTCATCGGCCAGCGCCCGTTGCAGTTCGGCTTCTACGGCAGACAGTTCGGCGCGACGTGACGCCAGCGTGGCGCGGTTGGAGGCCAGCGTCTGCTCGAGATTCTCCAGCTGGAAGCGTTGCGCCGCCAGCTCGGCACGGCGCTGCTCGACCAGCTGGCGATACTGCCGGTCATCGATGCGCACCAGCGGCTGACCACGGGTAACCTCCTCGAAATCCTGCACCAGCACCTCGGTGACATAACCGTTGACCTGGGGCGCCAGAACGGTGATCTGCCCGCGTATGTAGGCGTTCTCGGTAACCGCAACACCGCCGCTGAAGGGCCACAGCTGCCAGGCATAGAGGATCGCCACGACACCGACCAGCGCGACCAGGGCCATCAGGGTCACCGAGCGCCGGCTCGGCTTGATGGTTTTCGGCGGGTCGTCCGGTGTCGGGCCGGCATCGGTAGCCGCCGCCGATGCTTGCGGTGGTTGCGCCGTCTGCAGGGTTTCTTCCTCTTCCGCTTGCTTGGTCTCACTCATGGCGACGAACCATTCCTGTTCTGCTGTGCGATGCGCAGGGTGCGATAGAGCGTCCAGCCGAACACGCCTATGGAGAGCATGCCGATCAGCCGGAATACGTCATTGAAGGCGAGCACGTTGGCTTCGCGCGTAGCGGCCTGGCTGAGTTGCGCCACGCTTTGCGCCTGGCGCAACTGCGGGTCGTTCTGGTGCGGGGCAAGTGCCTGGCTCTGTGCCTGCAGCCGTTGCAGGACACGCGGATCGCCCGCTATCACCTGCTCGGTCAGATGGCTGGAGTGGTATTTCTCGCGCACCACCTGATAGGTGCCGAACAGCGCCGGAGCCGCCAGCCCGCCCAGGCTCTGGGTCATGGTGAACAGCACGATGAAGCTGACCAGGTAGTTCGGCCCTTTGCGCAGGGCCATACCCATGCCCGTGATCATCAGCGGGCCGAGGAACATGCCGCTGGCGAAGGACAGCAGCCCCTGGCTGACGAATATGTCGTGGGGGCGGGTCAAGCTGGTGGATCTGATGTCGAGGAAACTGGCGGTGGCGATCAGCAGGGTCGACAGCAGGATCTGCGGCAGGGCATTGCTCGGGCTGAAGGTCATGGCGCTGCCGGCGATACCCAGGGTCAGCCCGAGCAGGATCACCGCATACAGTGGCTGCAACTGGTCGGTGCCCATTCCCAGGGTCTGCAGCAGGCCGACGGCGCCGTAGGTCTGCTCCGAGAGCAGCAGGCGCAGAGCGAGCGCGCCGAAGGCGAAGCGCAGCATCTCCGCCGTACCCAGCCAGCGGGTGTGCAGCAGCGGATTGCGCCGATGATGTTCGATCATGAATGCAGCGCAGAACAGCAACAGCGCAGCGAGCAGTGCATAGCCAAGCCAGGGTTGTTCGGTCCACCAGAGGATTCGCCCCTGTGTCAGTACCGCGGCGATCAGCGCCAGCGCTGGTGCGAGCAGGGCGAAGGTGAGGAAATCCAGCGGCTCGAAGGCCTGGATTCGCTCCCCCAAAGGCAGCTTGAGCACCACCACCGCCGCCAGCGAGCAGAGCGCCAGGCCGCTCTCGAACATATAGAGGCGGTGCCATTCGCCCATGTCCAGCAGCGCCGGCGACAACAGCCAGGCCAGCGGCGTGCCCAGCTGGGTAATGCCGAACCCGAGAATCACCGCCTTCGGCAGGTCCGCTTTGCGGAACGCCTGCAGCATGTAGAACAGCGCCAACGAACTCGTGGTGGCCGCCGCCAGACCGCTGGCGGCACGCACGAAGATCGCCATCTCCAGCCCTTCGACGAAGACATGGGCGACGGTCAGCAACGCATACAGCAACAGCCCGATCTCGGCGAAGCGCCGCAGGCCGTACTGCTGGCGGAACTTGATCAACAGCAGATTGGCGGAAACATTGACCATGAAATAGGCCGCCGGCAGCCAGGCACCTTGCGACGGCGTCAGCCCGAGATCGCCCTGGATGCTCGGCAGGTTGGCGATGACCAGCGCATTGCCCAACCCGCCGGTGATCCCCACCAGCACCGCGACACAGGCATAGGCGATGCGCACCGGCATCGGATGCAGCAGGATCGCTGGCGAACCGGGCATGGATGGGCGTTCATGGGGCTCCCAGCGGGGAACGGGCGCAAGGTATTCCGGCATTTCGCAGGGCTCGACGGCGTTGAATCGGGATGAGCGGGCGCCGCTACCGAGTCGGCAGACATAGTTGGGACAGCCGTCGGCGCAAAATGATTGGCCGCGTTTTCACAGATGACCTTCTGTCGAGCCGAATTCAGCTGCAGTTCCCGGCTCTGGTCAGTGCCTCCGCCTGACGACGAGGCGCGAACGCGCGTCGGCGTACCCTGTCCAATATGCATGGAAAGGCGAGCGGAGCGAGGCGGTTCCGTTGGCTGGATTGGTATGGCTAATGGCCTGAAAGCATCCAAGGTTGTCTTCCGGGTCGATAGCAAGGGGAGTGTGATCGCCACACACTTCCGGACAGTCAGTGGGCTGGCTTCAGATTCAGCTCGAAGCTTCGATCATTCGAACGAGATGGACGTTTGGGATTCGATCATGAGTGCCCGGTGGCGAATCACTGCCACCTGCCTTCCGATCGAGCAGCGAACTGTCTCGCTCCAAGGAGAGCACCATGAGTCGCAAGACCCCCATCAACCGCTACCGCAACATCGGCATCGTGGCCCACGTGGATGCGGGCAAGACCACTACCACCGAGCGGATCCTGTTCTACACAGGCGTCAACCACAAGATGGGCGAGACTCATGATGGTGCGTCGACCACTGACTGGATGGTGCAGGAGCAGGAGCGTGGTATCACCATCACCTCCGCGGCCGTTACCGCGTTCTGGCAGGGTTCGCAGAAGCAGTACGACAATTACCGGGTGAACGTCATCGACACCCCCGGTCACGTTGACTTCACCATCGAAGTGGAGCGTTCGCTGCGCGTGCTCGACGGCGCCGTCGTCGTGTTCTGCGGTACTTCCGGCGTCGAGCCGCAGTCCGAGACCGTCTGGCGTCAGGCCA
>NZ_RFFL01000014.1 GCF_003696285.1 Stutzerimonas nitrititolerans | reverse complement strand
TTGAGGCCTCCACGAAACCCGGGGTGATTCATCAACTGATCGAGAGATGCGTGACCGAATCGAATGGACGCTCCGGTGAACTGAAGATTAGAAACGGCGAAGCACGTGAACCAAAGATTGGAAACGGGAGGGCACAGAGTGAACCGAAGGTTAGAAACGGAGAGCTCAATCCCGTTTCGAATCTGTAGTTACCAGAAATTCGAATCTTTAGTTCAGATCACTAAAGAATGCATCTAAATCAGCGCTTCTGGATCAGTATAGAGCAATATCCGGGTCTGGTGATTATCGGATATTACAAGCACCTTGACCGCAAGCTGGTCGTTACTTCACTCACGGTAATATCTGCCGTAGGTGTAAGCGATACTCGTAATACGTAGATCTCGCTGCAGTTCGGCGGGCTCGCGGGTTTGAGCAGCACTCCTCGCGCCACTGTCCCTCAAAAACCTGAGGCTAGATCCAAGTAAAACATTCCAATGATCACCACATTCTCCTGAAGAGGTAATAGCCGCATGCACCTGTCTGAGAGCTCCTTGAACAATATCTCGAATTTGACGAACAGAAAGCCCCGGACGCCCATAGCTAGTCTCCAACATGGGTACTCCCTCATCTTGCTCCGGCAACGGCGATAGACCTCGGCTTTTCCGGTAGCGTTTCAGATAGGGCAAGAATTTTGGGTTGACTGCGAGCCTTTGCGACGGCGTGCCTGGAGCATCTAGCACCAGCCACCACTTGCCGTCCTCAAGCACGAAGCAATCCATACTTGGACAGTATTCGCCAGATTTTGCGAGATCCGCAGCTCGCAAGTACATAAAAACCGTCGCCGCCACTATAAAAAGAGCACGCTCGTCTGTCGGATTGACTACTGCGCGGCACTCTAGAATCCGTAATACATGATATAGCTGGTCTGAACTAAGATATCTGCGAACAGGGTAAATCCCACTCTCTGCATTTCCATTGTGCGATCGAGACGCAGTGACCGGATTGAGTGCTGCCGCATCTTCTGCATGGAGAAAATTGTAAAAAGAACTACAGATGCTGTGTATCTGTCGCAAGGTACCCGTAAACGGTCGATAGGAGTCAGCCTCTGTTTGGCTTCGAATATCGAAAGGTCGCCAGCCTTCGTTAAAAGTCCAATTCCCATCATCTTGAATAAATCGGACCGCCGGCGAAGCACCGACCCAATTCGAAGGTGGCTTTTTGCAGAAAGAGAGGAACTGTCCAAATTGATCACGGTTTAACGTCAACGCCGATTTTCCGGCAAAAACCCAGCTCCAAAGAAGCAAGCGCTCAACAAATGTACGGTAATTACCGAAAGTCCCCGGGGCACGGTTATGGCGCGCAAGGAAGCGCAGGCTCCATTTAAAATCCTTCTCGACATCAAGCTCAGTCGAGAAACTCTTGAGGTAGGCCGCAACACAGGGGTAGCGAGCATAATACTGCTCGATGCCCAGGACCATTGACTCGGGACCGGCAAAGAGTGGATGCGGGTCTATGGTGTATGCTGGCATCGGAGACTCCAGCGGCCGGTGGCGAAATCTAGAGTTGCTTTCCGTAACCGTAGCAGAGCATTTCTAGTCTTGTTTTTATTTTTTTTAACCAGTCAAAATTGCTTCAGGAGTCCACTTTTTTGACTGTATATCGGCGGGCAACGAAAGGGTCTCCAGGATCCTGCAGCTTCCATATCATTGATTAATCTGTATTTTTTTTGAGCAAGATTTGTCTCTTTTATTGTCAGGAGCCACATATGCCTCAGGCGTAACCATAACGGCTTATTTAACATAATATAGATTATGCGAAGCATGATAAGCTGAGGTCGGGTGGGAAATGATGGATGCGCCATCGTTGATCGTTGAGTGATCGCACTGACTCCTCAGCAGCGCTGCGATACCAAGCCCGCCCAAGTTAAGGACGGGCTCGGTCAACGAAACGACGATTACCGCTTCAGCGCCTCGACGGCTGCAGCGAAGAAATCGTTGTCCTTGATCGGCGCCATGCCCTGCGGTTTGGGCAGCGCGCCCCATACCACGATCACGACGTTCTCCCGTGGGTTCATGTAGACGTGCTGGCCGAAGATGCCGCGGGCTTCGAAGGCGCCTTCGTTCGGCGTGCCTTCGGACTCGGGAATCGGCCACAGCATGTAGCCGTAGTCGACCTGCTTGCCGTCGATGGTCTTCGGCGAGCCCGCTTCTTCGATCCATCCCTCGGGCAGGATGCGTTCGTCACCGGCGACACCGTCGTTGAGCAGGAACAGGCCGAAACGGCCGTAGTCGCGCAGCGTCGCGGAAAGGCCGCTGCCGCCTACCTCGAGGCCATCGGGCGATTCGAGCCACCAGGTGGCGTCCGACTCCATGCCGACCTTGCTCCAGATCCGCTCCGACAGATACTGGCTCACCGGCTTGCCGACCGCAGCGCGAACCAGCGCCCCGGCGACGTGGGTTTCGCCCGTGCTGTAGTTCCAGCGTGTGCCTGGCTCGGCGGCGCGAGGCAGTTTGGCCATCAATGCCAGCACGCCACCGGGTGTCTGGGCGTTCTGCACTTCGAGCATGCGGCGACGGTCCGATTTCGGGTCGGTGTAGGTCTCGTTCCAGCCCACGCCTGAGGCCATTTGCAGCAGATTGCGCACGCTCACACCGTCATAGGCGCTGCCCTTGAGCTCCGGCAGGTATTGGACGATGAGATCGTCGATGCTCTTGATGTGCCCGTCCTGGATGGCCGCGCCGACCAGCGTGGCGGTGATGGATTTCACCACCGACATGGACATCCAGCGGGTGTCTTCGGTGTTGCCGAGCTGGTAGTTCTCGTGGGCGATCTTGCCATCCTTGATGACCAGCAAGCCGCTGACACGGTTAAGCGACACGTAGTCGTACAGGTCGTATGGCTTGCCGTTGGACTCGAACTTGAAGTTCTCCAGCGGCTTCTGTGCGGCGGGAAGCGGCAGCACCTTACCGCCCTGCCTGACCGCACCAGTGGCGAACAGTCGATCGATGTTGCGGAAGGTGTTCACCTGGATGCCAGGCATGAGCGCGCCGTCATAGACCTGCTGGACGGTGCCGATGGGCTCATCGGCATGCGGGTTCGTCACTTCGGCAGCCAGGCACAGGGAGGCTGAAAGGGTCATTGCGGTAGCCAGGATGAGGCGTTTGAAAGGAACGACATTGGATACGACAGGCATTGAGCGACTCCATGGATTTTCTTCTTATGTCAGGGGAAGACCGACGGGCAATATCTGCCGCTGGGCTTTCTCCCTTGCATGTGGAGCCTCTTTGCCTGCAACAGTTCGTTCCAAGGCTCTACCCTGCCCCTTTCAGCCGCGCTGAGGCACGAAATGCGCCTAGGGTCTGTTCCCGTTTCGTACGCGTTCGCGCCGGAGCCTGTTTTTGCGCGAGGCAAGGCACGAGAAGCGAAGTTTGGTCGTTCCAAATAAGCGACGAGAAACGCCGCATCGCGCAAAAACAGGCCCGGCCCGAAGGGTTGCGCGGCAAATGTCGCCATGCGGCGTTGCGGAACTTGGCAAGGGAGCGAGTCCCGCGCCTTGCGGAACGCCGCCCGGCCTGGCGACATTTGCCGCAGCAACGCGGAGTGCGACGAAACGGGAACAGACCCTAACTCCCTACCCGGCGAAACGCCATGCGGAATTCACTGGGTCTCTGGCCGGCATGCTTGCGGAAATAACGGCTGAAATAGGCGCTGTCGGCGAATCCCAGTTCATGGGCGATCTGTTTGATTTCCCGTTCCGTGTACGCCAGTTGCCTCTGCGCTTCACGGATGGTGCGCTCGTTGATCACAGATGTCGGCGATTCGCCCAGTTCGTTGCGGCAGATACGGCCCAGCGTCGTCGGCGTAACGCCCAGGGTTTCCGCGTAGCGTGCGAGTGACCAGTGATTGCGAAAATGCGCGTCCACCAGCTCGCGGAATCGATTCAGCACGGCGACATGGCGCGGGTTGCTGATCGGCTGCGCCGGAGCCGGTGCCTCCAGGCGCGCGATGCGCATCAGCAGGGCCAGCAGCAAGGCGTGCCCCGCCGCCACGTTGCCGCGCTCGGGGCTGTCCGCCTCCTCCTCGATGAGGCGGAACAGCGGCCAGATCGGCTCTTCGCCGTTGGCCTGCCATGGCAGCGGAAATACGCGCGGACGCTGGATCATGGCCAGCAGCTCGCTGGACAGGATGCCCGCCATCGATTCCAGCGGTCGCTGCGCGGCGGTGATCACCGGACCGTCGCAATCCTGGCTATAGGTGAAGGCATGTACGGTCCGGCGCGGCAGCAATATCAGGCACGGGGCCTCGAACGGCATGCGGCTGTTTTCCAGCGACACCTCACCCACACCGCTGCGGATATAGAGAATCTGGAGCAATGAGTCGTGCTGGTGGGGCTTGATCTCACGTTGGTGCAGTTCGCTGCGCTCGTTGATCCACTCCAGATGCAGCATGTCCTGCCATGCCGGCCGCGCACGCTCACCATACAGCGCGTAGTTGGGGATGTCTTTCATCGGATTTCCGAAGTCCGGGCGCGACATAAACGCGCAGGTAGGAATTTGAGCGATTTGTCCGATTGGTTGTTCGATCTGTCACGTCGCCTTGACGTTAAATGTAACGACTTGTGTGCAGCCGTACCGCCTCGGTAATCCTCCTCTTCGGTACGGCATCAGAAAAAGATCGAACATTCTATCCATGAACATGCCGACCTGGCGTGAATGGCTGTTTTCCGCCAAAGCGCTGATTGCCGCCTTGCTTGCGCTCTATCTCGCCCTCGCGATACCGCTGGACAACCCTTACTGGGCCATGGCCTCGGTGTACGTCGTCTCTCATCCCTTGTCCGGCGCCACCCGGTCGAAGGCGATCTACCGTGCGCTTGGCACCTTGCTGGGCGCGGCGGCGTCGGTGGTCCTTCTGCCGATGTTCGCCCAGCAGCCGGTGATGCTCAGCCTGGCGATTTCCGTCTGGATCGGCGCCCTGCTCTATCTGGCGCTGAGCGATCGCTCTCCGCGCAGCTACATCTTCCTGCTCGCGGCCTATACGGTGCCGCTGATCAGCCTGGCCGAGGTCAACCATCCGGCGACCATCTTCGACGTCGCGCTCGCCCGCTCGGAAGAGATCCTGCTGGGCATCGTCTGCGCCAGCCTGGTCAATGCCGTGTTGTTTCCCAGCCGGATCGCCCCGGTGCTGGGCGAGAAGATGGGGCTGTTGCTGCACGATGGCCGGGCCGCCGTCAGTCGCATGCTCAATTCGCATCACCTGGGTGAGACGGACCAGCATGCGCTGAACGTACTGCTGGTGGACGTGATGGGGCTCGACAGCATGATCACGCACCTGGCGTACGACAGCAGCAGCCATCGCTCGACCGTTCATGCCCGCGAGTTCCGGGCACGCATGGCGATGCTGATGCCACAGTTGATCTCCACCGCCGATGCGCTGCATCGACTGCAACGGGAAGCGGATGGCCTGCTGCCGGAGCTGGAGGAACACCTGGCCTGGGTGGACGCCTGGATTCAGGGAGCGGATCGCCAGACCACGGCCGAACAGTTGCGCGAGCGCAGTCTGCAACTGGAAGCCTGGCTGTGCGATACCCATCCGCATTACGCGCTGGTCATCGACAGCGGCTTGCGCCAGCTGCGTGCATTGATCGACTTGTGGCAGGACTGCTGCAACCTGCACCAGCAGTTTCTCCAGGGGCATGCCGACAAGCCCGTCGAGCTGCGCTACCGCGTTCAGCAGCTGGTGGGCGGCCCACGCCATTACGATCGTGGCCTGCTGGCATTCTCGGCCGCGTCGGTCGCGGTGTCGGTCTTCTGCCTGAGCATGCTGTGGTTCGTGTCCGGCTGGGAACATGGCTACAGCGGCGTGTTCATCGCAGCCGTCTCGGGCTGTTTCTTCGCCAACCAGGACAACCCCGCGCCCTTCATCAAGTCGTTTCTGGTGGCCACGGTGATTTCCATGCTGGCCGCCGGCATCTACCTGTTCGCGCTCATGCCCAACGTGCACGATTTCGGCAGCCTGGCGACCCTGCTCGCCATTCCACTGTTGCTGCTCGGCACGCTGGCCGGGCGACCGCAATATGCGGGCACGGTGATTCTGGTGGCGGTGCAGACCATTTCCAGCATCACGCTTCAGGACAGCTTCAAGGCCGACTTCGAGCTGTTCGCCGATATCGCCATTTCCACGGTGCTCGGAGTTATCTTCGCCCTGCTCTGGGCACGCCTGACCAAGCCGTTCGGCACGCTCTGGGCAGCGCGACGTCTGGCGCGACACGGCTGGTTGAAGCTGGCCGAACTTGCCATCAGCGGGCGCCGGCAGAACCCTGCCGATGTCGCCTCGAGCATCATCGACCGGACCGGCCAGCTATTGCCGCGCCTGGGCCAGCTGGGTGACAACGGCCTGGCGCTGAACGACGCGACCCGCGAACTGCGCATCTGTTTTCGCCTGCTGGAACTGCACGAGCTGCGCCTTACCCCTGCACTGGAGCAGCAGCTGCAACCCGTGCTGAACGGCATTCACGACTATTTCATCGCCTGCGCGAAAACGCACCGGCAGTTGCCCGCCCCGCCGCGGTTGCGACAGGAGCTGGATGCCCTGCTGCGCGCCCTGCAGGCGAACCCCACACGTATTGCCCGCAGCACGGCCCAGACGCTGCACGGACTGAGGCTGGCGCTGTATGCGGACGCCCCCGCCAGCGTCTGCATACAGCCAGCAAACCCGGTACTGCCCAGCGGATCGATTGGAGCCTCCATATGACCGGCCATCTGAATATCTATGGCGTCTACGTGCCCATGCTGCTGGTGGCCATGCTGGCTGCCTACCTGGTGAAGAGCCTGCTCGGCACGCTGCTGCAGCGCCTGGGTTTCTACCGTTGGGTCTGGCACCCCCCGCTGTTCAACCTCGCCCTGTACGTCATGGTGCTCGGCGTTCTGTTCAACCTCTGCGCGAGACTCGCTTCGTGAATAAATGGATACCTGCCGCTGGCTCCGTGCTGTTGACCCTGCTGGCCGTAGCCATCGCCGTCGTCGTCAGCCTGCATCTCTGGGATTACTACATGGAATCGCCATGGACCCGCGACGGTCATGTGCATGCCGACATCATTCAGGTGGCGCCGGACGTATCCGGCCTGGTCACCGAGCTCAAGGTGCGTGACAACCAGAAGGTCAGCCGCGGCCAGGTGCTGTTCGTCATCGATCGGGCCCGCTTCGAACTGGCCGTGGCCGAAGCCGAAGCGCTGGTGATGGAACGGCGCGCCCAGCTCGATCAGGCGCAGCGTGAAGCGAAGCGCAACCGGGTACTGAAGGACCTGATCGCCGCGGAAACGGTGGAGATCGGCGATACCCTGGTCAAACGTGCCGAAGCTGCCCTGGCCACCGCCGAAGCCGCCTTGGGCGTCGCCCGCCTGGATATGGAGCGCACCACCGTGCTCAGCCCCGTGGATGGCTATCTGGGCGACCAGACCATGCGCGTCGGCGACTACGTGAAAACCGGCACGCCGGTACTCTCCATCGTCGACACCCAATCGCTGCGCATCGAAGGCTACTTCGAGGAAACCAAGCTGCACGCCATCGAGATCGGCCAGCCGGTGGACATCAAGGTCATGGGCGAGTCCCAGCATTTGCGTGGCCACGTGCAGAGCATCGCCGCCGGCATCGAGGACCGCGACCGCGTGCGCGGCACTTCGCTGCTGCCGAACATCGATCCCAGCTTCAACTGGGTACGGCTGGCCCAGCGGATTCCGGTGCGGGTGGTGCTGGACGAGGATCAGCAGACCGATATCCGCCTGGTCATCGGCCGCACCGCGACGCTGTCCGTCCTGCCCTGGCCAGCGGACGACGCGGAGTCGGCGGCGCTATGAGGTCGATTTGTCGCGCCACCCTCTTTGCCCTGGCCGGGATGCTAAGCGCCTGCACCATGGTCGGCCCCGACTATCAGGTGCCGAGCGACGCGGTGATCCAGCGGACCGACGCGGGCGCCCCGTTCGACCTGCTGGACAATGCGCAGGTGGACCAGGCGCCGCTGCCTGCCGACTGGTGGAAGCTCTATGACGACGCCCTCCTCGACCGGCTGGTCCACGAAGCGCTGGCCAACAACACCGATGTGCGGCTGGCCTACCACAACCTGCGACACGCCTACGAAGGCTTCCAGATGGCCCACCACGCCCAGGAAGTCGAGTTCGGCGCAGCCGGCTCGCTCGCTCGCGGCCAGCTTTCCAGCGAGTCGCTGGCCCTGGCTGAAAAGATACCGGTCATGAACCTCGCGGATGCCGGCCTTTCGGTGGGTTATCAGCTCGACCTGTTCGGCAAGCTCAAGCGTGCGGCGGAGTCGGCCGGTGCCAGTGCCGATGCCAGCGCAGCCGCACTGGATGCGGCGCGCATCACCGTGGTGGCCGAGGTGGTCCGCAACTACCTCGCAGCCTGCCATGCCAGCGAGGAGCTGGCGATCGCCGAGCATTCGCTGGGGATCCAGCAACAGCAGCTGGACGTGGCGAAGCGGCTGCTGGCCGGCGGTCGCGGCAATGAAGTGGACGTCGCACGGGCCCGCACGCAGGTCGAGATGCTGCGCGCCGAACTCTCTCCGTTCGAATCGAAGAAGGCCGCTGCGCTCTACCAGATCGCCGCGCTGCTCGCCCGTACGCCCGGCGATCTGCCTGCGGCGGTGGCGGCCTGCAACCACGCGCCGCAACTGGCTCAGCCGCTGCCGGTGGGCGATGGCGGCGCCCTGCTCAAGCGCCGTCCGGACATTCGCGCTGCCGAGCGCATGCTGGCCTCGGCGACGGCCGACATCGGCGTTGCCACCGCGATGATGTACCCCGAAATCACCCTCGGTGCCAGCGCCGGTTACACCGGCATGCTGGAGCATATAGGCGATCCCATTACCCGCCGCTGGAGCTTCGGCCCCAGCATTTCCTGGCACTTCCCGACCCGGGTCGACCGGGCGCGCGTCCGGGCCATGGAAGCCGGCGCCGAGGCCGCGCTGGCCCGCTTCGATGGCGTGGTGCTCGATGCCCTGCGCGAAACGCAGACGCTGCTGAGCCACTACGCCCACGACCTGCAACGCAACCAGTCCCTGCGCGATGCGCGCGATGCGGCCCGCCGCGCCGCGGACGATACGCGCCGCCTGTATCAGGAAGGTCGCCTGGCCTACCTCGACAGCCTGGATGCCGAGCGCACCCTGGCAGCGGCCGAAGCGGCGCTGGCCGATTCCGCAGCGCAGCTTTCGCGGGACCAGGTCGACCTGTTCCTATCCCTGGGTGGCGGCTGGGAAGGCAGTGGCCAGGCGGAAATTGCCGCCCGGCACCCAGTGGAGCCTTAACAGAGCCCCGGTTGTCACACATGCGGGTATGTGACCCTTCATGACATTTCGGTAGGAGCAGCTTGCTGGCGATCCCATCGACAATCATCCAGGTTTTTCACCTTCGATCGCGAGCAAGCTCGCTCCTACAGGGCCAGGATGTGGCTCAACAAGGTACTTCCGATGGATATGCTGCATGCAATGCGCGTCTTCGTACGGGTGGTGGATGCGGGAAGTTTCACCGCAGCGGCGCAACAAACGGAAACCTCCACGGCGCAGGTCTCCCGGCTGGTATCCGACCTGGAAAACCAGCTGCACGCGCGCCTGCTGCACCGCACCACCCGGCGCCTGGCGCTGACCGAGACCGGCGAGCGTTTTCTGGCCCAATGCCGGCAGATTCTCGAACAGATCGAATACGCGCGGGCCGAAGCCAGCGGCGCGCACCTGACCCCACGAGGACGCTTGCGCGTGCATGCGCTGACGGGCCTGGGCATCCAGCTACTCGCCACGCTGGCCGGGCGCTACCACGAACGCTATCCCGAAGTGACCATGGACCTGGTGCTTTCCCAACGTCAGCCCGATCTGCTGGAAGACAACCTCGACGTGGTCATCACGCTGTCCCATGAACTGCCGGACTCCGAGCTGATCGCCCAGACACTCGGCACCGTGTTTCATGTCGTCTGCGCTTCACCGCTCTACCTCGCGCAGCATGGCGTGCCCAGGGTGCCGGCGGACCTGCAGGCCCATCGCTGCCTGCGCCTGGCGGACCCGGCATTCACCGATACCTGGAGCTTCCTCGTCGACGGAGGCGAGCAATCCATCACGCCCGGCGACAGCTTCCGGGTGAACGTCGCCGAGGCGATGAGCAGTGCCGCAGAAGCCGGCATGGGCATCTGCCTGCTGCCCGACTACGTTGCAGCCCCTGCGCTGCAGCGCGGTTCGCTGGTGCGGCTGCTGCCGAATTTCCGGCTGCCGGAAAAGCACATCCATGCGCTCTATCCCTCAAGACGTTTTCTGGATGCCAAGGTCAAAACCTGGGTGGACTTTCTCAAACAGGAGCTACCGCAAGCGCTGACCGGCTACCACGAAGTGCTGCAGAACCGCGAGTACTGGGCGAGGGGCGATGACGAGTGAGCCCCGGACTGTTACCCATCCGGTAAGAATCCATCGCCTGGGGCAGTATTTTTCCAGCCTTTGCCAGCCCTTACGCTTGTCCGGTGACATCGCAGCGCCTCCCTCCGCGGGACCCGCTGCCCATCGATCGATGTTCGCTCCTTTGCTCGATTGGGATGGTCACCTTTGGCTGCACCCTCGTTGGCAGCCTCTTTTATTCCCCAGGCAATGCCCTGCCATCCTGTGCGGGCTTGCCTCCACATGGAGAAGTCGACCATGAAAAACCTGTTCTGGATTGCCGGCCTGTCCCTTGTCGCACAACTGGCCAATGCCGAGTCGCAAGCGGTCCCGTATCAGTACGGGGATCACCTGGATATCGCCAAGGTCGTCTCGCTGGACGTTCCGGCCGGCGGCTGCGAGGTGGTCGAGGCCACCATGACCTACCTCGACTCCAAGGGCGAAACCCACTCCGTGAGCTACCTGCGCCAAGGCACCGATTGCCACGACTACTGAGTCGCCAGGTTGTAGCTCAGGGCATTTAGGGTTTCAAACCCAGGCGTTCGCGCATGTCCGCGGTGATCCTTTGCCCGGTCTGGTCGATGCCCGACCAGGGATCGTCATCGCCCTGCTCTTCCAGCCGGAGCATCAGGTTGCGGATGTTCCAGAGATTGGCGCCCTTCAGTTCCGCCAGTTCGTCACGGTGGATGGGCACCGACACCGGGAGCCCTTCGCGCGCCCGTACCGAATAGGCCGCCACGGTGCTGGCACCCTGGCTGTTGCGCAGGTAATCGATGAAGATCCGGCCGATACGATTCTTCGGCCCGCTGACCGCCGAGAAGTGCTGCGGCAAGAGTTTCGCCAGGTAGCGCGCAATGGCCTGGCTGAAACCCTTCACCTCGCTCCAGTCATGGACGGGCTGCAGCGGCACCAGAATATGCAAACCCTTGCCGCCGCTGGTTTTCAGGAAGGATTGCAGGCCGATTTCGTCCAGCAGGGTCTGGGTCAACTGGGTCGCCTCGACCATGCGCTTCCACGGCAAGGCCGGATCGGGGTCGAGATCCAGGACGAAGCGGTCCGGGTGATCGAGCTCCGGCGCCAACGCATTCCAGGTGTGCAACTCGATGGTGCCCATCTGCGCCGCACCGATCAGCGCCTCGACGCTGTCGATGGTCATCAGCGCCGCGTGTTCCGGATAGAGCGCGCGGTCCAGCTGGGTGATGTGCGGAATGCTCAGTTTCTCCGTGTGTTTCTGGAAGAACAGCTCGCCTTCGATACCTTCCGGGGCGCGCACCAGCGCCAGGGGCCTATGGCGCAGGTGGGGCAATGCCCAGGGTGCGATTTCGGCATAGAAGCGCGCCAGTTCCATCTTGGTGGCGCCGATCGACTGGTCGATGATTCGCTCCGGGTTGGAAATCCGGATGGCGTCACTCTTCTTCGCCGGCGTGCTGACGGGGCGTTCGTGGGTGATCGCCCTGGCCGGTTTGTCCGCGCGCAGGCCGTGAAAAACCGAATGGCGCACCACGCCCTGGCGCGTCATCTCCGCATAGGCCACTTCACAGATCAGCTCGGGCTTGAGCCAGTGCGCGCCGCGCACTTCTGCCGCCGGCGGAGGCTTGTCCAGCGGGCAACGCTTCACCACCAGCGGCTCGAGCTTGGCGTGCAGGCTTTTCAGCGTGGCCTGGTTGAAACCGGTGCCGACCTTGCCGGCGTAACGCAGTTCGCCCTGTTCATCGTGCAGGCCGAGCAGCAATGCACCGAACCCGCTCCTCGCCCCCTTGGGGTCGGTGAAGCCGACGATGACGAACTCCTGCCGGTTCTTGCACTTGATCTTCACCCAACTGCTGCTGCGCCTGGAGACGTAGCTGCTGCCGGCGCGCTTGCCGATCAGCCCTTCGAGCTTCATCTGGCAGGCGCTCTCCAGGATGCTGTCCGGTTGTTCGGTGAAGTCGGCGGAAAAGCGCAGCAAATCGCTCGTCCCGGTTTCCAGAACCTGACGCAGCGCCGCCCGACGCTCTTCGAGCGGCACTTCGCGCAAGTCCATGCCGTTCAGATAAGGCAGGTCGAACAGGTAGAAAACGATGCGGCCGCTGCGGCCGGCTTCGAAGGCGTTCTGCAAGGCCTGGAAATCCGGCGTGCCCTCCTCGTTGGGCACCACCACCTCGCCGTCGAGCCAGGCGGATTCCAGCCCCAGCGCCGCCAGCGCCTTTGCCTGCTGCGGCATCTTCGCCGTCCAGTCATGGCCGTTGCGGGTGAACAGCCGCACCTGGCCCGACTCGATTCGCGCCAGAATGCGGTAACCGTCGAATTTGATCTCATAGCGCCAGTCGCCATCGGGCACCGACTCGACCAGCGTCGCCAGTTGCGGCTTCAGGCTTTCCGGCAGCGGCGCCGGGCGAGCGCCGGAAAGCGTGGTGGCAGATTCTTCTGCCTTGCGACTGCGGCGCCGCGCCGGTGTCTTCGCCGGTTTGGCTGCGGCTTCGGCCTTCGCCTTGCCACGCTGACGTGGGATCAGGGTGCGGTCGCTGAGCACGCTGTCCGGCTGCTCGCGGACGATGTCGTACTCGCCTTCCGGCCGCGCCGTCTCGTCGTTGGATTTGATCAGGAACCACTGCTCCTTGTTGCCGTCCATCCGCGTGCGCACCAGGTTCCAGCTTCCTGAGAGCTTTTCCCCCTCGAGCGCGAACTTCAGCTTGCCCTTGCGATAGCCCTCCTCAGGGTCGCCCTGCGGTACCCACACGCCGCGATCCCAGACAATCACATCACCGGCACCGTAGTGCCCTTCGGGAATGCTGCCCTCGAAGGTGGCGTATTCGAGCGGATGATCCTCCACGTGCACCGCCAGGCGCCTGGCCTTGGGGTCGAGCGACGGCCCCTTGGGAATCGCCCAGCTTTTCAGGGTGCCGTCCAGCTCCAGGCGGAAGTCGTAATGCAACCGCGTGGCGTCGTGCTTCTGGATGCAGTACTGCAGCGCCCCCTGCTTGCCGCGCTTGCCTGCGGGTGTGCCGCCGGGTTCGGGGGTCGCGCTGAAATCACGCTTGCGGTTGTACTCATCCAGGGCCATGGCGTGGCGGCTACTCCAGTGAGCCCGGGTCGGAAGCCGGGTCGCTCACACCACCGGGGCTGGAGTGTCGGGTGGGGTCCTTGGAATCGGCGTCACCATCATCGCCGTTGTCAGGTTGCGCCGCGGGGCGGCCATCCTCGGTCACGGTACGGCCTTTGTGATCCTTTTGCGTCTCGACGGTTTCCTGGGGCGCCGGGTTGCCCATCGTGCTCGACGACGAGCCCTCCCGATCTTCCGGTGTGCCCGCTGGATGCTGTGCGAAGGCAGGCGCGGCGACCAGAGTCGACAGCGCGATGATCAGGATGGATTTCTTCATGCGGAAAGTCCTCGGTGGCTGCCTGGTCGACGCTTGCAACGTCGCTGTCTTCTTGGGCAACGGACGCGCTCGGGGAGTTCAGGCGTTCCGCTGTCTGCCTATCCGACGAACGGAACAGCCGCACGACCAGCAGGCGCGCGGGTGCGCAGCTCTTGCGCCAGACGGTATGGACCCTGCGGTTTACAATCGATGCCGGCCTGCTAGCGTTCAAGGTGCGATGAAGGGTTGGTTACGCCGAGTCCGCATGAATTCATGCGTGAATCTGGTCCACCAGATGGAGGCCTGAGATGAACACGCGCTTACCTTTGTTGAAGATCGAGAGCATTCTGCGCAACCACCTCTACCCTTTTCGTTGCGATTGCCACGCTCAAGCCAACAGCACTCTCAGCGTCCGCCTTTATGGTGAACGCTATCAGGGTGAGGAGCTGACCGTGCTGGGCATCACCGATGATCAATGTCGCGATGCGGCGAATCTGGTCCGGCTGGCTCAGGAACTGCGCGTCGAGCTGTACGCCACCCGCGGGGCTCTGCTGTCACGCCCCGCCGGGGCCGACGACTGAAGCCTCAGGCCTTCCTTTCGCTCTCCCGGTTGCGCAGATAGCGCAGGATCAGGTCATGGCCGTAGCCTCGGGTGCGCTTTTCCCGATGGCGCCCGAAGCGGCGCCAGGCCTTTTCGTGCAGGTAGAACACCAGCGTGTTGCACAACGGCTCGATCAGCGCGACGGCGCCGCCAATGGTCACGCTACCGGTCAGCGCGTAGACCACCAGAAATGCCGTGGTGAAATGCAGAATTGCGAAGGTGAAGGTTTTCAGCAGGGGTTCTTTACTACGCATCGATCATCCAGCCGCGCTCGCTCACAACAAGGAACGTAGCGGCGATGCCGGATCGGGCCCGGCCCGCCACGTTCCCACTCGACAAGCCGCTCAGCGCTTGGCTTCCACTTCCGGCGTGGCCGCCCGGGTCAAATAAGCCTGGGTCAGCTCCGGCAGGTGCTCGCGAAGCCAGTCGGCCATGGCCACTTCCTCGGCGAGGATTCGCTCGCAGATATCCCGGGTCTGGGTATCGCCCACGGCTTCGGCGGCGGCGATGAGAATGGTGTAGGAGGCAATCTCCAGGTTCTCGAAGACATAACCTGCCTGCGCCCCTTTGACGATCTCGTCATTGACGGCCATTCCACCGAGCGCCTGCCCCATCGCCATCATCTTGCCGCCCAGATCCTTGATGCCCGAATAGGATTTGTCATAACGCTGCAGACAGCTCTCCACCAGCTTGGCCTGGTTCTGCGTTTCGGTGATGTGCTGTTCGATACGCGCTTTCAGGGCGGGATAGTTCTCGATGCGGCTGGCCTGCTTGTTCAGCATGGTTTCGGCCTGAGCCTCCATCGCGTGCGCGTCACGCAGCCATTCGATCAAACGTTCGACACGGATGTCATTGCCAGTCTGTGCGCTTTGCATGAGTTGTCTCCCATGGTTTGAAACCAAGGCGCTGCGACGCGCCACTTATCAAGTGTGAGGAGCACCCAACTCATGAGTTCCGCGCGTTCGACTGAAGGTAAGGATTGCGCTGCGCTGGTCATGCGGCGGCTTTCGAAAAGGATTCGCCCATGGCGAAACGGCCGGTTGAACGCCGAAGATAGACTGGCCGAAAAACTGATCAGGACAGGTCACTACCTTTCACTTTCTCCAGCCTCTGGATCAGTTGCCGGTATTTGCCGGGCAGCTGATCCAGCCCATGGCGCGCAGCCTGTTTGCGAATCTCCACCCGGCTGCCCTCGAATTTGACGGTCTCGCTGATGCATACCCGTTGCTCGCCATCCTTCAGGGCATAGGCATAGCACTGCGTACCGCCGGCATCTTCCTCGCTGTCATCGGCGACGCCGGTATTGGCGACGGCAATGTCGGCGACACTCGCCTGCAGCGCACCGAGGGCCATTTCGCTCGCGACTTCTTCGCTGGTCAGGCCGTACGTCTCGATGGTCTCGGGACTGACCTGCAGCAGCCCCTGCTTCGCCTCCGGCGAATAGACCACGAAGCCGCTGTCCAGCACCTGGCCGCAGCCCGGCACATCCCCCAGCAGCGAGGCCATCAGGCCACAGGTACAGGACTCCGCAGTCGTCAGCCTGAGTTCTTTGTCGGCGAGGAAATCGACCAGTTCGGCGAGGTCTTGCATGTCCGGAACTCCACTGGATTCGTTGAGTTTCCGAACCGGCCGTCAGGCGCAAGTTCCCGGCTTCCGGTTTCCGCCCAAAGGGGCCGAACTTTATCCGGAACCGACAGGTCTTGTTTTGAGATAGGCGCACGCTCTACCGCGCGCATCTTGCAACAACCGCGACAACCTCGAAGAACAACAAAACAAAAGTCTTGCGTTAGGTGGCGACGGCTTCCGGCCTTCGCATGGGAGAAACGTGCTCGTAGCTGCTCGGCCGTGCCGAGCTGGGGAGTGGGTGTTATGAGTGTTGCTGCTGTAGATGCACGGCCTTTTCGCTTGAATCACCTGCGTCCGGCGCAACCGCCGGCGGAGCGCCCTCTGCTGCAGTTGCGCAGCATGCAGGAGGGCAAGAAAAAGATCCTCTTCGTTACATCCGAACTGACCGACCTGATCAAGACCGGTGGCCTGGCCGATGTCTCGGCCGCCCTGCCCCGCGCGCTTGCGGCCTTGCACGACGTGCGCGTGCTGATACCCGGATACGCGCAGGTCATGCGGTGCGGCCTGCCGATCCGTATCGTCGGCAGCGTCAGTGGCCACGCGGACCTGCCGGCTGCCCGAATCGGCCGACTGGACATGCCGGACGGCCTGATCATCTACATTCTGATCTGCCCCGAGCTCTACGAGCGCGAAGGCCTGCCCTACACCAACGCCAACGGTCAGGACTGGCCGGACAACCCCTTGCGCTTTGCCCGCCTGGGGCTCGCCGCAGCGGACATCGCTGCCGGCACCGCCTGCATCCGCTGGGCGCCGGAGCTGGTGCATGCCCACGACTGGCCCGCAGGTCTGGCGCCGGCCTACATGCACTGGCGCGGCCTGCGCACACCAAGCGTCTTCACCATTCACAACCTGGCCTATCAGGGCAATATCGACATGAGTTTGCGGCGCTCGCTGGGGATTCCCGGTGAAGCCTGCAGCCCCGAACGCATGGAGTTCTACGGCAAGCTTTCGCTACTCAAGGCCGGTATCGCCTACGCCAGGCGGGTCACCACCGTCAGTGCCACCTATGCCCGGGAGATCACCACGTCCGAGTTCGGCTGCGGCATGGAAGGCTTCCTGAGCATGAAGGCCCGCCAGGGTCTGCTCAGCGGCCTGATCAATGGCATCGACGAGAGCTGGGAGCCGGAAGACGATGCGCACCTGATCCAGGGCTTCGGCGTTCATGACTGGGCGGGCAAGGCAGCCAACGCCGCCCATGTACGCGAGCATTTTGGCTTGGCGCCGAGCAACGGACCGCTGTTTGCCGTGGTGTCGCGACTGGTCCGCCAGAAAGGCCTGGACCTGACCATCGGCGTCGCCCGGAACATCGTCGAGGCCGGTGGCCAGCTGGCGATCCTCGGCTGCGGCGAAGCCTCCATCGAAGAAGAGCTGCGCGAGCTTTCCCGACGCAATCCCGGGCAGATCGCCGCGCGTATCGGTTTCGACGAAACCGAAGCGCGCCGCCTGTTCGCCGGCAGCGACTTCCTGCTCATGCCCTCGCGCTACGAGCCATGCGGCCTGAGCCAGATGTACGCCCAGCGCTACGCCTCGCTGCCTGTGGCCAGGCGCACCGGCGGCCTGGCCGACAGCATCGACGATGGCGTGACCGGCTTCCTCTTCGATGAGCCGACGGTGGCGAGCTATCGCCAGGCCGTGGACCGCGCCCTGTCCGTTTTCCGCCAACCACAGCTGCTCGACGCCATGCGCTGCCGGGCCATGGGCACGGGGTTCTTCTGGCGCCATGCGATCGAGCCCTACGACCACCTGTACCGGCAACTGCTGGAGGTGCGAGAAGTCGCCCATGCCACTGCTTGAACAGGATCACCCGATGACTCACCGACACGGCGCGCACCTGCTCGACCCATCCACCACAAGATTCAATCTGTGGGCACCCGATGCGAAGAGCGTCGCCCTGCTCGTGGCTGACAAGCCCTTGCCGATGCAGGCGCGGGACGATGGCTGGTACAGCATCGAAGCGCCCGTTGGCGCGGGCACGCAGTATCGCTACCTGATCGATGGTGAGCTGGAAGTACCGGACCCGGCCTCACGCGCCCAGGCCGGTGACGTACAGCAACCGAGCGTGGTGGTCGACCCGGACGGTTATCGCTGGCGCAACCCGGACTGGCGAGGCCGCCCCTGGCACGAAACGGTGCTCTACGAACTGCATGTGGGCGCCTATGGTGGCTATGCGCAGATCGAGCAACGGCTTGCCGCTCTGGCCGAACTGGGCGTGACCGCCATCGAGCTGATGCCGCTGGCGGAATTTCCCGGCGATCGCAATTGGGGCTACGACGGGGTTCTGCCTTACGCGCCCGAAGCCTCCTACGGCACGCCGGAACAGCTCAAGCAGTTGATCGACGCCGCCCATGGCCACGGGCTGATGGTGTTTCTCGACGTTGTCTATAACCACTTCGGGCCCGACGGCAACTACCTGGGGCGCTATGCCAGCGCCTTCTTCCGCCACGACCAACACACGCCCTGGGGCGATGCCATCGACTTTCGCCGGCGCGAGGTGCGGGATTTCTTCATCGATAGCGCGCTGATGTGGCTGAACGAATACCGCTTCGACGGCCTGCGCCTGGATGCGGTGCATGCCATTCCCGACCGCGACTTTCTGCTCGAACTGGCCGATCGCGTGCGCGCCGAAACCGGACCAGACCGTTACGTGCATCTCGTCCTGGAGAACGAAGACAACCGAGCCAGCCTGCTCGAACAGGGCTTCACCGCGCAGTGGAACGACGATGGCCACAACGTGCTGCACACCCTGCTCACCGGTGAAAACCAGGGCTATTACGCCGACTACTACCAGGACGCCACCGACAAGCTGGCACGTTTCCTCGGCGAAGGTTTCATCTACCAGGGCCAGAAGAATCGCCGCGGCGAACCGCGTGGCGAACCCAGCGCGCACCTTTCGCCGAGCGCCTTCGTACTGTTCCTGCAGAACCATGACCAGATCGGCAACCGCGCCTTCGGCGAGCGTCTGGTCAGCCTGAGCGATCCCGATGCCTTGAGGGCGGCGACCGTGGTGCTGCTGCTTTCGCCGATGATCCCCTTGCTGTTCATGGGCGAGGAATGGGGTGCGCGTCAGCCGTTTCTGTTCTTCACCAGCCACCACGGCGAGCTGGCCGATGCGGTACGCGAGGGCCGACGGGGCGAGTTCGCCGAATTCGACGACTTCGCCGATGCCGAAACCCGCGCACGCATTCCCGACCCCAACGCGGTGGAAACCTTCGAGGCATCCCGGCCGGACTTCACCAGCGCCAGCGAACCGGGCCATGCCGAATGGCTGGCCCTCTATAGGACCCTGCTGCAGATCCGCCATGCCGAGATCGTCCCGCGGCTGCCTGGTGCCCGTTTCTTCGGTTCGGCGGCGCTCGGCAAGGCCGCGGTCCTTGCGCGCTGGAAGATGGCCTACGGCAGCACCCTGCGGCTGGAACTGAACCTGGGCCCGGCTTCGGTGCCGCTCACCGCCCCGCGCGGCGCCGCGCGGTTACTGTTCTCCAACCGTGACCTGAGCGACGGACGCTTTGCCGATCAGCTGCCCGCGGGCACCGCCGCAATCTATCTGGATGAGTCCAATGAGCGATGAGCGCCTCGAACACCTGGCAAAGGCGGCTGGGCTGTCCATCGACTGGATCGACGCCGACGGTCGCGACCAGCGCGTACAGCCGCAAGTGCTACGCGCCGTACTCGCCGGCCTCGGCCTGAGCGCCGAAACGGAAGAGGACATCGAGCAAAGCCTGGAGAAACTTCACCTTGGCCACCAAGCTGCTGACCTGCCGCCGCTGATCACGGCGGACCAGGGAGTTCCGCTGAGCCTGGAGGACTTCTTCGACGCCCACACGCCTTACCAGCTGCAGCTCGAAGAGGGTTCCCGGCAGACGGGCGAGCTGGATGCCCATGCTCGCCTGGCCGCCATCGACGTGCCCGGCTACCACCAGTTGCAGATCGCCGGGCAGCAGCTGACCCTCGCCGTCGCGCCACCGGTCTGCCCCAGCGTGGAGGACATCGCCGGCCAATCGGCTTGGGGGATCACCGTCCAGCTCTATAGCCTGCGGCGCCCCGGCGATGGCGGCCTGGGCGATACCCTGGCGCTGGAAGCCCTGACACGCAGTGCCGCGGCACAGGGCGCGGCCGCACTGGGCATCAGCCCGCTGCACGCCATGTTCGTCGGGCGCGGCGATCAGTACAGCCCCTATTCGCCCTCCAGTCGGCTCTTCTACAACGTGCTGCACGCCGCGCCGGGTGCCATCCTCGGCGAAGAACCGTTGCGCCTGGCCATCGAAGCCTGCGGGCTCGAGGGGCCGCTGCGGCAGCTCGAAGCACTCGATCTGATCGATTGGGCGGCCGTGACCGAGACGCGTCAGTGCCTGCTGCGCACGCTCTATGAGCACTTCATGACCGGCGGCAATGCCCTGCAGCAGGACTTCGCCAGCTTCCGCGAAGCCGGTGGCGAGGCGCTGGAGAACCATTGCCGGTTCGAAGCCCTGCACGCCACCCTGCTCGACGAGAACGGTTACTCGCAGCATTGGCGGCAATGGCCCGAGCGGTACCGCACGCCGGAAAACCCGGCCGTGCAGCGCTTCGCCGAGGAAAACGCCGACGAAGTGAGCTTCTACGCATTCTGCCAATGGCTCATCGCCCGCGGCCTGGAACGTGCACAAGCGGCGGCGCGCGGCGCGGGCATGGCCATCGGGCTGATCAGCGATCTGGCCGTGGGCGCCGACGGCGGCGGCAGCCAGGCCTGGAGCCGGCAGGACGAAGTGCTGGCCGCCCTGAGCGTGGGCGCGCCACCGGACATCCTCAATCGCAACGGGCAAAGCTGGGGCATTGCCGCCTTCTCCCCCTGGGGACTCAAGGCCCATGGCTACCGTGCCTTCATAGAGATGCTTCGCGCCAACCTCGCCCACGCTGGCGGCATGCGCATCGACCACGTGATGGGGCTGATGCGGCTGTGGGTGACGCCGGTCGGCGCCGGCCCCGAGCATGGCGCCTACCTCAACTACCCCTTCGACGACTTGCTGCGCCTGCTCACGCTCGAGGCCTGGCGCCACAATGCGGTGATCCTCGGCGAAGACCTGGGCACGGTCCCCGAGGGATTGCGCGAAAAACTCATATCGCGGCGGATCCTCGGCATGCGCGTACTGCTGTTCGAACATGACGGCAAGGCGTGCTTCAGACCGGCCAGCGAATGGTCGGCGGATGCGCTGGCGACCACCACCACCCACGATCTGCCGACAATCCGGGGCTGGTGGGGCGGACATGACATCGACTGGCGCATCCGCGTCGGGCAGAACCGCGAGGAAGATCGTCAGCAGCAGACCGAGGAGCGCGACCGGGAACGCCGGGGGTTGAATGCCGTGCTGCGTCCATATGCGACCGAGTCCCCGGAAGAGCTGCTCGATCCCATGAGTGCGGTGCAAGCCAGCGCCTGCTTCATCGGCCAAACCCCAGCGCCGCTGGCGCTGTTGCCGATGGAAGACGTACTGGCGCTGGAGGAGCAGCCGAACATGCCCGGCATCGTCGACGCTCACCCCAACTGGCGGCGGCGCTACCCCGGCGATAGCGCCACGCTGCTCGATCAACCGGACAGCACTCGGCGCCTGCGCTGCCTGGCTGAAGCACGACGCCGCCGGACACAAGGAGAAGAACCGCGATGAAACCTCTCAGCGCGACCTTGCGGTTGCAGTTCCACCGCGACTTCACTCTCGATCACGCCACCGAGCTGGTCGGCTACTTCGCCAGTCTCGGCATCAGCCACCTCTATGCCTCTCCCCTGCTCACGGCGCGTCCCGGCTCGATGCATGGCTACGACGTCATCGACCCCACGCGTATCAATCCCGAACTGGGCGGCGAACCGGCCCTGCGCCGCCTGGTCGAGGCGCTGCGCCGGGAAGGCATGGGGCTGATCCTGGACATAGTCTCCAACCACATGGCCGTCGGCGGCCGCGGCAATACCTGGTGGCTGGACGTGCTGGAGTGGGGACGGCGCAGCCCCTATGCGCAGTTCTTCGACATCGAATGGAATTCGCCCGACCCCCTGCTCGAAGGCCAATTGCTGGTGCCCTTCCTCGGCAGCGACTACGGCGAGGCGCTGCAGCAAGGCAGTATCCCGCTGCGCCTGGATGCCGAGCACGGCGCCCTCTATGCCGAACACTACGAGCACCGCTTCCCCATCACGCCACCCAGCTACGGCGAAGTGCTGCGCCTGAGCGACGATGCCGAGCTGCGCTCGCTGGCCCAGCATTTCGACGCGCTGAAGACCGAGCCGGCGCCCTACCAGACTGCTCTTCAATTACGTGCCGAGCTGGCGAAGCGACTGCAAGACGGTGCTACCCGGCAACGCCTCGAAGCCGCGCTCGGGCATTACGACTCCACCACCGAGGAAGGCTTCAGGCGCCTGCACGGCCTGCTCGAACGCCAGCACTACCGCCTCGCCAGCTGGCGTACCGCCGGCGACGACATCAACTGGCGACGCTTCTTCGACATCAACGAACTGGGCGGCTTGCGCGTCGAGCGCCCGGTGGTGTTCGAAGAAACCCACGCGAAGATATTCGAGCTGATCGGCGAAGGCCTGGTCGACGGGTTGCGCATCGACCACATCGACGGCCTGGCCAACCCGCGTGGCTACTGTCGACGCCTGCGCCGTCGCGTCGATCGGCTGAACGCCGGGCGGCCCGCCGAAGCGGCGCAGGATCACGTGCCGATCTACGTCGAGAAGATTCTCGCCGCCGGCGAGCGGCTGCACGACGACTGGGGCGTGGACGGCACCACCGGCTACGAATTCATGAACCAGGTGTCGCTGCTGCAGCACGACCCGGCCGGCAAAGCCGTGCTCTGCGGTTTGTGGAGCGAAACGGCCGAGCGGCCCGAGGACTTCATGGACGAGGTGCGACAGGCTCGCCAGCTGGTGCTCACCGGGCCCCTGGCCGGCGATTTCGAGACCGTTGCGCAGGCGCTCTTGCAGGTCGCCCGGCATGACCTGATGACCCGCGACATCACCCTCGGCGCGATACGCCGCGCGCTGCTGGAGCTGATCGTGCATTTCCCGGTGTATCGCACCTATATCGCGGCCCAGGGGCGGCGCAGCGCCGATGAGCCGTTCTTCCAGCAAGCCCTGGCCGGCGCACGCACGACACTCGGCGAGGCGGACTGGCCACTGCTCGATCACCTGGACCGCTGGCTGGGTGGCGAGCCGTTGCGCTCGCTACCGCCAGGGCCGGCCCGGCGGATTCGCCGCTACGCCTGCGTGCGCTTTCAGCAGCTGACCTCGCCCGCCGCCGCTAAGGCCGTCGAGGATACCGCCTGCTATCGCTCTGGCGCCCTGCTCTCGCGCAACGACGTGGGCTTCGATCCGCAGCAATTCAGCGCGCCGGTGGAGTCCTTCCACGACGAATGTCTGGCCCGTGCCGAACATTTCCCGCGCAATCTGCTGACCACCGCCACCCACGACCACAAGCGCGGCGAGGATACCCGCGCGCGCCTGGCGGTACTCAGCGAGCGTGCCGAATGGTTCGCCGGCAAGGTTCGCCACTGGCGGCAGTCGGCCGACGCCCTGCGCCAGGAGCTGGCCGATGGCAGCGCGCCCTCGGCAGGCGACGAAATGATGCTGTTCCAGGTGCTCCTCGCCAGTTGGCCACCGGAACTGGCTGCCGATGATCGCGAAGCGATGGGTGACTTCTGCCAACGAATCATCCGGTGGCAGGAAAAGGCCATTCGCGAAGCCAAGCTGCGCAGCACCTGGAGCGATCCCAACAGCGATTACGAGCGCGCCTGCCATGAATACACCGAAGGCCTGCTGCTCGGCGAGCATTGCCAGGCCCTGCGCGGCGAGATAGCCGCTGCCGCCGCCGAGCTGGCCCCGGCCGGCGTCTTGAACAGCCTGACCCAGACGCTGCTGCGCATGACCACGCCGGGCGTTCCGGACCTGTACCAGGGTGCGGATTTCTGGGACTTCAGCTTGGTCGATCCGGACAACCGCCGCCCCGTCGATTTCGCCGCCCGCCGCAGCGCACTCGACCTGGACGCACGACCGGAACACCTGCTTAGCCGGTGGCAGGACGGGCGCATCAAGCAATGGCTGATCGCGCGGACGCTGAAGCTGCGCCTGGCGCAACCCCGGCTGTTCACCGAAGGCCGCTACCTTCCCTTGAAGGTCGCCGGCGAGCATGCCCAGTGCCTGGTCGCCTTCGCCCGTGAGTTCGAGGGCAGCTGGCTGATCGTGGTGGCGGCTCGCCTGGCAGCAGCGCTGCTGGGCGACAGCCCGACACCGCAGATAGCCGCCGAGCGCTGGGGCGATACCCGAATCCAGTTGCCCGATGCGCTGAACGGCGTACCGCTCACGCGACTTTTCGACGGAAATACAGTCACACCCAAACAAGCGGCTTTGCACGCCCGGCAAGCTCTGGGCGCGCTGCCGGTGGCGCTTTTTCAAATAACAATCAACTCGTCAGGAGATCAGCAACGATGAACCAACAAGAGCAACGCATCCGCGAGCTTGCGTACGAGATCTGGCTATCCGAAGGCCGCCCCGAGGGACAGGACGCGCGGCACTGGGAAATGGCCTGCAAACTGGCCGAGGCACAGAGCGGCACGGCCCCCGCCAAACCCGCAGGCCGGACCCGCAAGACCGCCACGAAGCCGACCGATGCGACTCCTGCGAAAGCGGCGGGCAGCGCACAGGGCGTGAAACCTGCGAAAGCCGCAGCCGCCGCCAAAGGCAGCGCCAAGGCCACCTCCAAAGCGGCCACCGATGCTCAGGCGGGAACCCCGGACGCTATCAAGAAGACCCGGACGCCACGATCGGCCAAAACGACCGAGCGCTAGAGTCTGTTGTCGGCGTCACTTCAGCGGCAAGGATCAACAACAGGCTGACCTACGGGAAGAAGGTCTCGAAGGTCTCGCACCATATTGTCTGGACTCGGTCCCCGGAGCACTCATGAGCAAACGCAAGTCTTCAGCCCCTCAGTTCCAGCAAGTTTCACGCATTCGCGAAGGGCTTCCTTTCCCGTTAGGTGCGACCTGGGACGGCCTGGGTGTCAACTTCGCCATCTTCTCGGCGCACGCGACCAAGGTGGAGCTGTGCCTGTTCGATGCCAGTGGCGAAACCGAGCTGGAGCGAATCGAGCTGCCGGAATACACCGACGAGATCTGGCACGGCTACCTGCCCGACGCCCATCCCGGCCAGATCTACGGCTACCGGGTACATGGCCCCTACGAGCCGGAAGCCGGCCATCGCTTCAACCCCAACAAGCTGCTGATCGACCCCTACGCCAAGCAGCTGGTCGGCGAACTGCGCTGGTCCGAAGCGCTGTTCGGCTACACCATCGGCCACCCCGATGGCGACCTGAGTTTCGATGAGCGTGACAGCGCGCCCTTCGTGCCCAAGTGCAAGATCATCGACCCGGCGTTCACCTGGGGGCGCGATCATCCGGTGCAGGTGCCCTGGGACCGCACCGTCATCTACGAGACCCACGTGCGCGGCTACACCATGCGCCATCCGGCGGTGGCGGACGAATTGCGCGGCACCTTCGCCGGTCTCAAGACCCCGGAAATCATCGAGTACATCCGCAAGCTGGGCGTTTCCAGCATCGAGTTCCTGCCGATACACGCCTTCGTCCAGGATCAGCACCTGCTGGAAAAAGGCATGAACAACTACTGGGGCTACAACAGCATTGCCTTCTTCGCGCCGCACCCGAAATACCTGGCCAGCGGCAAGATCAGCGAATTCAAGGAGATGGTCGCGCACCTGCACAATGCCGATCTCGAAGTCATCCTCGACGTGGTCTACAACCACACCGCAGAGGGCAACGAGCTGGGCCCGACGCTGTCAATGCGCGGCATCGACAACGCTTCCTACTACCGCCTGATGCCCGACGACAAGCGCTACTACATCAACGATTCAGGCACCGGCAACACCCTGGACATGAGCCACCCCTGCGTGCTGCAGATGGTCACCGATTCGCTGCGCTACTGGGCCACCGAGATGCACGTGGACGGCTTCCGCTTCGATCTGGCGACCATCCTCGGTCGCGAGCACGAAGGCTTCGACGAACGCCACGGATTTCTCGTCGCCTGCCGCCAGGACCCGGTGCTGGCCAAGACCAAGCTGATCGCCGAGCCCTGGGACTGCGGCCCCGGTGGCTATCAGGTCGGGGGCTTCCCGCCGGGCTGGGCGGAGTGGAACGACCAGTTCCGCGACACGGTACGCGCCTTCTGGAAAGGCGATGACGGCCAGCTCGCCGACTTCGCCAGCCGTCTCACGGGCTCGGGCGACCTGTTCAACCAGCGTGGCCGAAGGCCGTTCAGCTCGGTCAACTTCGTCACCGCCCACGACGGTTTCACACTCAAGGATCTGGTGTCCTACAACCACAAGCACAACGAGGACAACGACGAGGACAACCGCGACGGCAGCGACAACAACCTGTCCTGGAACCACGGTGTGGAGGGCCCGAGCGACGATCCGGAAATCGTCGGGCTGCGCTATCGGCAGATGCGCAACTTCTTCGCCACCCTGCTGTTCGCCCAAGGCACGCCGATGATCGTCGCCGGCGACGAGTTCGGTCGCACCCAGCATGGCAACAACAACGCCTACTGCCAGGACAGCGAGATCGGCTGGGTCAACTGGGACATCTGCCAGAACAGCCAGGGGTTGCTGGCCTTCGTGCGCAAGCTGATCCGCCTGCGCCAACGCTTCCCGATGCTGCGCCGCGGACGCTTCCTGGTCGGCGCCTACAACGAGGAACTGGGCGTCAAGGACGTCACCTGGCTGGCACCCAACGCCGAAGAAATGAGCGTCGAGCAATGGGAGGACGCCAACAACCGCTGCATGGGCATGCTGCTCGACGGTCGCGCCCAGGCAACCGGCATACGCCGGGCAGGCTCCGACGCCACCTTGCTGATCGTCATCAACGCCCACCACGACCTGGTCAACTTCACGCTGCCGGAAGTGCCCCAGGGCATCTTCTGGAATCGCCTGGTGGACACCAACAACCCCACGGCACGGCCAGAACGCTTCGACTTCGGCGACGAATATGCCACCACCGGCCGCTCGCTGCTGTTGCTGGAGTTGATCAAGGAAGAAGAGTAGCGGCTTGGCGCACCCTACGGAGCATGCCGATGCTCCGCGTAGGGTGCGCAGCAAGTTGTCGCTCTTTCTCGCCGCGATCCCACAAACCCGACGCACGGACATGAACCCGGACGTTCGTATCCAGTCCCAAGGCGAGCGCGGTTTTTTCCACCAACCGACGGATTCGTTACGCCCGCCGCGGGCAGCTGTCCCTTCCGTGATGGATCACACGACATGCCCTTCCTGCGACCCTTCGCTTATCCGCTGTTGTTTCTTCTCGGTCTCGCGCCCTGGTCGGCTGCGCTGGCCGCCAACAATCAATCCGGCGCCACCAAGCCGGGGACGGTGCGCCTGTTCATCAACCGTGCCGGTGGCGGCAAGGCGATGGACGTCAGCAATACACTGGATGTGCCGGTGGACGTGACGCTGCGGATCTCACGCAGGGTGAACGTCGCCGGTGTCGGCAACGGGTTGATCCGCACCAGAGTGCCTGCCAACAGCCGTGTGCGGGTGGCGACGTTGAGCAAGCGTCAGCCAGGCGGGCCGATCATGTTCAAGCATTCGTTCAGCTACGTGCCGCTCTTCACGCCGGAGCCGAGGCAGCCCGGCTCCGTTGCGGGGCCGGCCTATGCCCTGCCCTGGCAAGGCGGGCCGTTTCGCATCTCCCAGGGGGCGGGAGGCGACTACAGCCACAACACACCACGCGGTCGCCATGCGGTGGATATCGCCATGCCGATTGGCACGCCGATACTCGCGGCGCGCGCCGGTACGGTGGTAGCGGTGCACAATGGCCAGGCCGGCCGGCATCCCGATCCCGCCGGCAACTACGTTCGGATTCGCCATGCCGACGGCAGCGAGAGTGCCTACCTGCATCTGTCGCGGGGATCCGTACGAGTCGGCACGGGGCAGCGGGTGAAGGTCGGTACCCCGTTGGGTGAATCAGGCAATACCGGCCGCAGTACCGGCCCGCACCTGCATTTCGTGGTGCAGAAAAAAACAGGGGACGGCATGGTGTCCGTCCCCTTTCGGTTTGCCCAGCCGGTCGAGTCGTTACCCAACTTCGCCAGCCGCGAACCATGGGATCACAGCATGCGCCGCAGTACATCGTCGCGCTTGACGAAGTGATGCAGCAGCGCCATGCCGATATGACCGATCACCAGGAACACCATGATCCAGGCCAATGGCGAATGCGCGCTACCCAAGGTCGCAACCCAGTCGATCTCCGGCCCCTTGGCCACGAGCTGGACGCCGAACACCTTCAGGCCGTAGCCATTGCCGATCATGGTCAGCAGTCCTGTGATCGGCAATAACAGCATGCCGACATAGAGCGCAAGGTGGCCGGCCTTGACCACGAATGCGGTAGCCGGGTCATGCAGCGGGCGCTGCTTGAGCTGGCCCGACGCCCAGAAGATTCGCAACACGATCAGCACCATCAGCAACGCGCCGATCGAAACGTGCCAGGGCACCAACGTCTGGCCGATCCAGTGCTCACCCTCGCTGATGCGGTCGCCCAGCTTGAGGAATTGCCAGATGATCAGCCCACCCATGAGCCAATGAAACCATTTGCTGACCGTGCCGTAGCGCTCTTTCGAATCCGGGATCATTTGTCACTGCTCCTTCGCTGTTCGTTCTGAAAAATCATGGTTGCCAGTTGAAGACGAGGGTTTCGCCCGCCGCCATACGCTCCAGATGCTCGGCGACCACCTGCTGCAGCCGCTGGATCTGCTCTTCGTCGGCGGCTTGCAGGCGGACCTGCAGCCCATTCTCGTGCACCTCGAGCAGACAATGCCCCAGGGTGAGCTCGATCTCGCCCTGGTGTTCGTCGTAGCTCACCGGAAACTTGTGGCCCCAGTGTTTGCACAGGCGTGTGATCAGTCGTTGCGGATTTTCCGTGGTGATCCGAGCAGTTGAAACCAGCATGTTGAAACTCCTGTGAATCAGCCCGGCGGCTGTACCGCGGGCCGGTTGATGGTCATGAGCTAACCGAAACGGAAAGCCGACAGCGTGGTTTCCATCACGCGATCGGTGAATATGCGTTGGCCGGCGTCCTCGCCCGCCGCCCCGGCGACCAGCATCAGCGGCAGCAGATGCTCCTCGGCACGTGGTGGATGACACAGCCGTGCCGAAGGCGCCTGGGTCCAGTTGGCCAGCGCCTGTTCGCGCTGTTGCGCCGCGGATTCGACCGCCTGCACCAGCCAATGATCGAACTCGGCGGAAATCGGACCGAACCGCGGATCGCCATAGCCACGCATGTTGTGGAAGCTCATGCCGCTGCCGACGATCAGCACGCCTTCATCGCGCAACGGCGCCAGTGCCCGACCGGCCTCCAGATGCACCTGTGGGTCCAGGTCATGATGCAGCGACAATTGCACCACCGGGATGTCCGCATCGGGGAACATCAGTTTCAGCGGGATGAACATGCCGTGGTCGAACCCACGAGTGGGATTCTGCCGTGCCGGCAACCGCGCCTTTCCGAGCAGGCCAGCGATGCGCGCCGCCAGTTGCGGTTCACCGGGCGCCGGATAACGCAACTCGTACGTGTGGGCCGGAAAACCGTGGTAGTCATAGATCAGCTTCGGTTGCGGACCGCTGGTCACGCTGAAGGCCGCTTCCAGCCAGTGGCCCGAGACCAGCACTATGGCTTTGGGGCGCGCAGGCAAGGTAGAAGCCACGTGCTTGAGGAAGTCCGCCATCCGGTTCCAGGCGGTGGGCGGATTCCAGTCCATGAAGAAACAGGGGCCGGCACCGTGGGGCACGAACAAGGCAGGCATACGGCTATCGTTGACGATGGTCATGGCACTCTCCGTACCGTTAGTTCACGGAGGCCAGTATCACTTGAATCCTTTACATTGATAATCCGCAGAATAATGCTTTCACTTCCTACCAGGAGGATTAAATAAGTGCTCGATCGCATCACTGGCATGCGTATCTTCGTACGTGCGGTCAGCGCCGGTAGCCTGTCCGCTGCAGGCCGCCACCTGGGCATATCGCCGGCGATGGCCACCAAGCATGTGGATGCGCTGGAGTCGCATCTGGGTGTGAAGCTGTTGCACCGGACCACGCGCCGCCTGAGCCTGACCGAGGCCGGCAGTGATTATCTGGAAGCCTGTCTGCGCATCCTGCCGGAAATAGAGGAAGCCGAAGCCAGCGCCGCCTCGCAAAGGGTCGAAGCGCGCGGACTGCTACGGATGAACGTGCCGCTGACCTTCGGCAGCCGCTACATCGCGCCGTTGGTGCCGGCGTTCAGCCAGCGTCATCCGGCGGTCCGGGTGGAACTGGGTCTCAATGACAGTCAGGTGGATCTGATCGACGGCGGCTGGGATATGGCGGTACGAATCGGTCGGCTCGCCGACAGTACGCTGCAGGCGCGCAGGCTGGCCGATTGCCCGTTGGTGGTCTGCGCCGCTCCCGCCTATCTGGATGAGCGAGGCGTCCCGCGCAAGGTGGCCGACCTGGCGCAGCATAACTGCCTGAGCTACACGCTATCGCAGAGCAAGGACTGGGCGTTCGGGCGCGACGGGAACGCGCGGGTGACGGTCAGTGGCGATCTGCTCGCCAATAACGGCTCGGCTCTGGTCGCTGCAGCGGTCGGTGGCCAGGGCATCATCTATCAACCGCAGTTCATCGTCGCGGGCGCTTTGCGAAGAGGCGAACTGGTGGTGCTGGAACTCGACAAGCCCGCGATGGACGTGGGTGGCATCCACCTCCTTTACCCGCCGGATCGCCGCCCGCCCGCGAAGGTCCGGGTGATGGCCGACTACCTAGTCGAATCCTTCAAGGACGAGGTGCCATGGGCGCTCGCCTGAAATCTCTAATCTACATTCATATAACTCCATAACTAACTGATTATTAGGTAAATAAAAATAATGCGCATCCCGCGCTTGGAGTGGGCACCGCATCGATTGGTCCCGATGCGTTCTGCAGCGCCCCCGCAGCGCTGAAACACGGCCGAAAGCCCGACGATCCAGTAACTGCGCCAGGCCTATGGCGCCTGCAACGATCCGCTCGGCAACCGATCCCGGCCCTCTGCTGCACCCTCCCGCTTCGCCTTTCATCCCGAAAAGAGGAACCGCCAAAGCCAGGCTCAGTCGGAAGAACTGTGCACCGAGCGTTTCCGTGGCGCAGCCAGGAGCGCTCGATGAGCCCCGTAGCGAGCACCGGAAGTAGCAGTGCAGCACCGATTCATCTCTCCGCAGTGACCCTGGTTCGAGGAGCAACCTGATGGCAGCCATCCATATCGGCATTTCAGGCTGGCGCTACGCCCCGTGGCGAGGTGACTTCTACCCCAAGGGCCTGGTACAGAAGCACGAACTGCGGTTCGCTTCCCGCGCAGTGAGCAGCATCGAGATCAATGGGTCGTTCTATGCGCTGCAGACGCCGGAACGCTATGCGAACTGGTATGCCGACACGCCCGAAGGCTTCGTCTTCAGCGTGAAGGGGCCGCGCTTCATGACCCATGTACGTCGCTTGCGGGACGTCGAGACGCCCTTGGCGAATTTCCTTGCCTCGGGACTCTTTCAGCTCAAGGAGAAGCTGGGCCCGCTGCTCTGGCAGTTTCCACCCAGCTTCAAGTTCGACCCGCAACTCTTTGAATCCTTTCTGAAACTTCTACCGCATAACACCCAGGATGCCTTGCGCATCGCCAAGGGCTGCGACGAACGCATGGCGGGCCGCGACTATCTGGCGATCGACCGTTCACGGCCGCTGCGACATGCCGTGGAAATTCGTCACGACAGTTTCGTCACACCCGAATTCGTCGAGCTGTTGCGCCGTTACCGCGTGGCGCTGGTAATCGCGGACACCGCCGGCAAGTGGCCCTATCGCGAAGACCTGACCAGCGACTTCGTCTACCTGCGCCTGCACGGTGCCGAACAGCTCTACACCAGCGGCTATACCGACGCGGCGCTGGAGCGCTGGTGCGAGCGGATTCGCTGCTGGAGCGAGGGCCGCCAGCCGGACGATGCGCAACTGATCGACCCGGAGCATGAGCCCGACAAGCGTCCGCGCGCGGTGTACTGCTATTTCGACAACGATGTGAAGGTCCGGGCGCCCTACGATGCGCGGCAACTACTGCGCCGGCTCGGACTGGACAAAGACCTGGAAACCAGCCCGGGCCAGCTTGAAGGAGCCATGGTGTGACCCTAGATAAGAACCACCCCCTCGACAGCACGGATCTGGACTCTCATCTGGCCACGGCGGTCAATTCGCTTCGCGTTCTCACGGTCAATACCCACAAGGGTTTCACTGCGCTCAATCGCAGGTTCATCCTGCCCGAGTTGCGCGAGGCGGTTCGGTCGGTGGGCGCCGATATCGTGTTCCTGCAGGAAGTGCTCGGGACGCACGAAAAACATGCCCTGCGCTTTCACAACTGGCCACAGATGAGTCAGTACGAGTTCCTCGCCGACAGCATCTGGACCGACTTCGCCTACGGTCGCAACGCCGTCTACCCCGACGGCGATCACGGCAATGCGCTGCTCTCCAAGTTTCCCATCCTGCGCTACGAGAACCTGGACGTGTCGATCACCGGGCCCGAACGGCGCGGGCTGCTGCACAGCGTGCTGCAAGTGCCGGGGCACGAAGAATTCCATGCGATCTGCGTGCATCTGGGCCTGCGCGAAACCCACCGACAGCAACAGCTGGAGCTGCTCTGCCAGTTGCTGGACTCGCTGCCCGAGGACGCACCGGTGGTGGTCGCCGGGGACTTCAACGACTGGCGCCTGAAGGCGACCGCCACGCTGAACCGCTGCGCCGGCCTGCATGAAGTGTTCGCCGTCACCCAAGGCAAGGTGGCCAAGAGTTTCCCCGCACGCTGGCCGCTGCTGCGGCTCGACCGCATCTACGTCCGTAACGCCACCAGCCACCGCCCACAGATTCTCGGTAACAAACCCTGGACGCACCTGTCCGATCATCTGCCACTGGCGGTGGAGTTGCATCTATGAAGTTTCACTGGAGAGACGGAAATCGTCTTCAGTTGCTGGAAAACGGCGAGGAATTCTTTCCGCGTGTGTTCGAGGCCATTCGAGAGGCCAAGAACGAAGTCCTGCTCGAGACCTTCATCTTCTTCGAAGACAAGGTCGGCATCGAACTGCAGAAGGCGCTGATCGCGGCGGCGCAGCGCGGTGCGTCCGTGGATATCACCGTGGATGGGTATGGCTCGGCCGACCTCTCTGCCGAGTTCGTGGCGGCGATGACCGATGTCGGCATCCGCATCCAGATGTTCGATCCACGCAAGCGGCTGCTGGGCAAGCGGGTCAACCTGTTCCGCCGCCTGCATCGCAAGATCGTGGTGGTCGACGGGGAAGTCGCCTTCATTGGCGGTATCAACTTCTCCGCCGATCACCTGGGTGACTTCGGCCCCGGCGCCAAGCAGGACTACGCGTTGCAGGTCGAAGGTCCGGTGGTGCATGACATTCACCGCTTCGCGCTGACCACCGTCGCGCCGCCGAACCCTTCCCGGCGCTGGTGGCAGCGCCGCATCCGGCCGCTTGCCGATACCTACGTCGGCAGCAATCGCGGCGAGGCGCGGGCGCTGCTGGTCACGCGCGACAACGACGAACACAACACGGACATCGAGCAGCACTATTTGCAGGCGATTCGCGATGCCCGCTCACGGCTGGTGATCGCCAACGCCTATTTCTTCCCCGGCTACCGCGTGCTCAGGGAAATCCGCAACGCGGCGCGCCGCGGCGTGCGGGTACGCCTGATCCTGCAGGGGCAACCGGACATGCCGATCGCCAAGTTCGGCGCGCGGATGCTCTACAACTACCTGATGAACGACGGCGTGGAGATTCACGAATACTGCCGGCGACCACTGCACGGCAAGGTCGCGCTGGCCGACTACGAGTGGTCGACCGTGGGCTCGAGCAACCTCGATCCGCTGAGCCTGTCGCTGAACCTGGAAGCCAACCTGATCATTCGCGACCACATGTTCAACCGTCTGCTGCACGAACGCCTCGATCATCTGCTGCAGAACGACTGCCGGCGGATTCCGCTGGAGCGGATCATGCGGGGTTACTGGTGGCGCGCACCGCTGGCCTTTCTGATTTTCCACTTCCTGCGCCACTTTCCGGCGCTGGTGGGCATGTTTCCCGCGCACAAGCCCAAGCTGGAGCTGCTCGATCCGAACAATCGCCCTGCGCAATCGCAATCGCATCAGGTCAGCGACGCACCCCTACAGCGAGAACAGCAATGAGCGAAACCTCCACAGCAACGGACGCACCGGGCCCTTGGCGTCGCCGATGGCCGATGATCAAGAAGATTCTCACCTACGTCTTCTTCCTCCTGGTCGCCGGTCTGCTGATCAGCCTGGCGCGCAATCTGGACTGGGCCGAGGTCAGCCGGACCCTGCGCAGCTACAGCGCCGAAACCCTGTTCATGGCAGGCGGCGCGGCGCTAGCCAGCTACGCCGTGTACTGCTGCTACGACGTGCTCGGCAAGGCGTATGTGGGCCACAACCTGCCGATCAGGCAGGTCGTACCCATCACCTTCGTCTGCTATGCCTTCAACCTCAACCTGAGTGCCTGGGTCGGCGGGATCGCCCTGCGCTACCGGCTGTACTCGCGCCTGGGGTTGCGCGCCTCGCAGATCACCCGCATCTTCACCATGAGCGTGCTGACCAACTGGATAGGCTACCTCTGGCTGGCCGGGGCGATATTCGCCATGGGCTGGATCACGCCGCCCGAGAGCTGGAAGATCGGGGCGACCGCATTGCGCTTTCTGGGGGTGGGGCTGATCGCGATCAGCCTGTTCTATCTGGGCTTGTGCCGCTTTTCCACGCGTCGCGAATGGACGATTCGCGGGCACGAGATCCAGCTGCCCTCCTGGCGCCTGGCCGTGATCCAGATGCTGCTGGGCGCGGCGAACTGGTCGCTCATGGCGCTGGTGGTGTATTTCATGCTGTCGCAGAAGGCGGAGTACCCGCTGGTGCTCGGGATCCTGCTGATCAGCAGCATCGCCGGGGTGATCACTCACATCCCGGCGGGTCTGGGCGTCATCGAGGCCGTTTTCGTTGCCCTGCTCTCCGGCGAGATGAGCAAGGGCAGCATCGTTGCCGGACTGATCGGCTACCGCGTGATCTACTTCCTCATTCCCCTGCTCTTCGCCACCCTGGTCTACATCCTGCTCGAAGCGCGGGCGAAGAAATTGCGCAAGCAGCGCGATGACAGCGAGCCGCCCCAGCCCGCAGCCCGATGATCGTCAGACCGTGCGCATCCTGGGATGCCGGTAGAAGCACACCGCCAGCGGCGTCGCCACGAGGACGACCGCGCCGCCAAACAGCGTGATCGCGGTGGGCAAGCCATAGTGGTCGGCGACCCAGCCCACGCCGATCAGCGGCGCGATGCTGCCGACGTAGCCGCATACCAGGTAGGTCGAGATCAGCCCTGAGCGCTCGGCCGGACTGGCGATGCGGTTGACCATGCTGAGCCCCGCGAGCAGACAGGTCCCGTGCCCGATCGCCGTGGCGCCGACGCCGATCATGAACACCAGGCTCGAATTGACCCTGAAGTTGGCCACCAGCAAGGCGTTGCTCACGACGATCGCCATCAGCCCGATGAAGCCGCACCAGCGCACGTGCAGCCTGGCACAGAGCAGCTGCGTTGCCGCCGAAGCCAGCAGGATGACGCCGATGGAGGAACCGCTCACCACCGGTCCGTGCCAAGGCAGCATCTTTTCCAGGAACAACGGGGACATGGAGGCGTAGAGCCCGAACACGCCGAAGGCGAAGAACGGACAAGCGCAGGTCAGGATGAATGCTTGTGAATCGCTGGCTGCGGTCCAGGCCAGGCGCGGCATGAAGGTCCGCCAGCCCAGCGACTCCGTAGCCGTGTGAGCTTCCAGGTCGAGACGCATCAAGGCATAGATCGCCAAAACGCCCAGAATCAGCGTCGGGATATAGGTGACCGTCAGCGGATACGGCAACCACTGGCCGATGAGCCCGCCGGTTATCGGCCCCAACCCGAAGCCGAAGGCCAGCAGGAAGCTGGTGATCATCGATACCCGCTGCGAGGCACTCTCGCTGGAGATATGCACCAGGCCTACCGAGGCGCTGGTGACGATCAGACTGGAAGACAGGCCGACGGCGAAGCGACCGACATTCAGGCTGGAGACATCCCAGGCGATCATCGTCAGCAGCGTACCGCCCCAGCCCAGCAGCAGCCCCACCAGCATCACGTTGCGAAAACCCAGGGTATCGGACAGCCGCCCCATGAACAGCAGCCCGGACAGGGCACCCAGCATGTACACCACGTAGATCAGCGAAATGTCACTGGTACGTAGCTGCCATGCCTCCTGGTACAGCGGGTACAGCGGCGAAATGAGCGCCGTTCCCATCACCCCTACGCACATGGCGAAGCACACCCAGGGAAACGCTGACCACTTCACTCTCATGCTTGAACGCCTGTAATTCTTGAGTTGGGTTCTGCTCTCGCCGGCGCGGTCGTGTGCTCCGGCGCGACTCGGTATGAAACGCCATCACACCCTAATCAGGAAGCCGAGCAAGAGTAAATAGATGCGGCCTGCAAGTCACAAGCGATAGCGCTGAAAGCGGCACCCGAGCTGCGTCAAATGGTCACCAGAGCGCTCGATGGCATCAGCTGCGAGCCTGTTAACGGACGAGATCGGCTTGCAGAGAGTCACTTGCAGGCGCTGAGCAACGCCGGTCACGACAGCGGCCACCCAGCGACACGGTCAGCATGGAAGAACGCCCCGAGCCAACGGCTTCGGGGCGTTCGTTTTCAGGGCCGGGAAATCGAACGGCAGCGGCCTTCACCCGACCCGGGTCAATCGACCTTGCCGACCTGCACCACCAGCTTGCCGAAGTTCTTCCCCTCCAGCAGACCGATGAAGGCTTCAGGCGCATTCTCCAGCCCTTGCACTACCTGCTCGCGATACTGGATCTTGCCGTCGGCGTACCAAGCGCTCATCGCCTCGTGGAACTCGCCGTAACGATGCCCGTAATCATCGAAGATGATGAAGCCCTGCATGCGCATGCGCTTTTTCAAGATGGTCTCGAGCAGCAGCGGCAGGCGATCCGGCCCGTCCGGCAGGCCGGTACTGTTGTACTGCGCGACCACACCGCACACGGGTATGCGCGCATTGGTATTGAGCAGTGGCAGCACCGCATCGAAGACCTTGCCGCCGACGTTCTCGTAATAGATGTCGATGCCCTCGCCACACTGGCGTGCCAGTTCCTCAGGGAAGCCCGGCTGGCGATGGTCGATGCAGGCATCGAAACCCAGGGTCTCGACGGCATGGCGGCATTTTTCCTCACCACCGGCGATACCTATCACATGGCAGCCCTTGAGCTTGCCGATCTGGCCCACGGTTGCGCCAACCGGCCCGGTGGCGGCGGCCACTACCAGGGTTTCGCCGGCCTTCGGCTGACCGATGTCCAGCAGTCCCATGTAGGCAGTGAAGCCCGGCATCCCGAGCACGCCCAGCGCATGGGACGGATGTTTCATGTCGCTGGCGAGCTTGAGCAGACCATCGCCATTGGACACCGCATAGTCCTGCCAGCCATTGCCGCTGAGCACCCAGTCGCCTGGCTGGTAATCCGGATGACGGGATTCGGCGACCCGGCATACGGTGCCGCCGATCATCACATCACCGATCGCCATCGGTGGCGCGTACGATGGCCCTTCGCTCATGCGGCCACGCATATAGGGATCCAGCGACAGATATACAGTGCGCAGCAGCAATTGCCCCTCTTCAGGCCTGGACACCGGCACGCTCTCCAGGCGGAAGTTATCCAGCGTCGGTGCACCGTGCGGCCGGGAAGCCAGATGAATCTGGCGATTCTGCTGCGAGCTCTGCGACATGATCGGTCTCCTCGTCGTGCAAATAGGAAGTGCCAGCGCACTGCGGCGAGACGTTAGCCTATTGCGCCTCGCGAATGCATCTGACCTGGATCATCGAGGTTCGATCCAGCCGACGACCGCTCCGCACCGAACCAAGCCTCGCCTTCTCATCTTCGCAGCAGCCGTAGTCCGTTCAGGACGACCAGCAAACTCACGCCCATGTCGGCGAATACCGCCATCCACATGGTGGCGTGCCCCATCAGCGTGACGACCAGGAAGACGGCCTTGATGCCCAGCGCGAGCGTGATGTTCTGCGCGAGCACGGCGACTGTCTGGCGGGAGAGCCTTATGAATGCCGGGATCTTGCGCAGATCATCGTCCATGATGGCGACGTCGGCGGTCTCGATTGCGGTGTCGGTGCCGGCGGCGGCCATGGCGAAACCTATGTCGGCTCGCGCGAGTGCCGGTGCATCGTTGATGCCGTCGCCCACCATCCCGATGGTGTGTTGGCCGCCCATCAGGGCTTCGATGGCGTCGAGCTTGTCAGTCGGCAGGAGGCTGCCCCTGGCCTTGTCGATGCCGACCTGACGTGCGATGGCCTGGGCGGTATGGGGGTTGTCGCCGGTCAGCATCAGGGTTTTCACGCCCAGCGCGTGGAGCTCGTCGATGGCGGTCTTGCTGGTTTCTCTGAGCGTATCGGCCACCCCGAACAAGGCCAGCACCCGATGTTCGTCGGACAGGATTACTGCCGTCTTACCCTGCCGCTCCAGTTGATCCAGCGCGCCTTCGAGTGCCGGCGAGCCGAAACCCAGTTCTGCCAGCAGGCGCTGGTTACCCAACTGATAGCGACGCCCATCGATGCTGCCACGAACGCCGCGGCCCGGTAACGCTTCGAAATTCTCCACTTCGTACAGAGCGACCGATTGCTCGGCAGCCGTCCGGGCGATGGCCTGCGAGACGGGATGGTCCGAGCGATGGGCAAGGCTGGCGGCGGCTGAACGGCTGGTCTCGTACGATCCATCGGCGAGTGCCAGGAAGTCCGTCTGCACCGGTTTACCGCAGGTAATGGTGCCGGTCTTGTCCAGGGCCAGATGGGTGATCTTCCGCCCGTTTTCCAGGTAAACCCCACCTTTGATCAGGATGCCCCTGCGAGCAGCCACCGCGAGACCGCTGACGATGGTTACCGGCGTGGAAATGACCAGGGCGCAGGGACAGGCGACTACCAACAACACCAGGGCCCGATAGAGCCAGTCGAACCACTGCCCGTCAGCCAGCAGCGGCGGCACGATCGCCACGGCCACCGAGAACAGGACCACCGCCGGGGTGTATATGCGGGAGAACCGATCGATGAAGCGCTGCGTCGGCGCCCGACTGCCCTGGGCCTCCTCCACCGCATGAATGATTCGAGCCAGGGTGCTCTGGCTGGCTTGTGCGGTGACGCGGTAATCCAGTTCCCCGTGCTGGTTGATGGTGCCGGCGAAAACCGGATCGCCGGTGGCTTTCTCGACGGGCAGGCTTTCGCCGGTAATGGGGGCCTGGTCGATCGTCGAATGGCCTCTCACCACCTCGCCATCCAGGCCGATACGCTCGCCCGGGCGCACTCGGACCAGGCTGCCGATGGCGACGTGCGCCACCGCTACTTCCAGCCAACGGCCATCGTCCTGCTGGACAGTCACCCTTTCCGGCGCGAGATCCATCAAGCCACGAATTGCGTTGCGAGCCCGGTCCAGCGACCTTGCCTCGATCAACTCCGCAACTGCGAAGAGGAACATCACCATGGCCGCTTCGGGCCATTCCCCGATCAGGATCGCCCCCGTGACGGCGATGCTCATCAGGGCATTGATATTGAGATTACGGTTCGTCAGCGCGATCCAGCCTTTCCTGTAGACGGTCAACCCGCATAGCAGCACGGCGACGATGGAAATGGCCGCGATGGACCACTCCGGCGCCCACTCCCCGAAATGCAGAGTCTCGGCGGTGACCGCAGCCAGGCCGGAAAATCCAAGCCGCCACCACTGCCCTTTCGATGACGGCTGGGTTTCAGTCGAGGGCATCGCATCGGTGACCAGTTGGGGGGTGAAGCCCAGCGCTCGTATCGCAGCCAGAGCCGGCGCAAGCGCTTGCGGCTCATGGCTGATCGTCAGGGTGCGTTGCAGCAGGTTGAACTGCAGGGCCGTGATCCCCGGCATGCCCGACAGCTTGTCGGTGATCAATCGTTCCTCCGTGGGACAGTCCATCTGAGCGATGACCACCCGTGTTTCGGTTATCCCCTGGCTGCGGTCGTTCGCGGGCGCGGCATGAAAACGAACGGGTTTCGAAGCGCCATTGCAGGCACTCGCCTTGGAAGTCTGGTTGCAACAGTCAGCCATCGTGGTTCTCCTCTGCTGTTGCCGAGTGAACACCCTGTAGCCACTATAGGGTCAAGCCACGAACGAGACTGCGACGATGAAAATTGGAGAACTGGCGAAAATGACCAACTGCCAGGTCGAGACGATTCGCTATTACGAGCGCGAGGGCCTGTTGCCTGCACCTGGTCGTACCGAGGCAAATTACCGCTTCTATACGCAGCTGCACTTCGAAAGGCTGAGGTTCATCCGCACCTGCAGGATGCTCGACATGACCCACGAGGAAATTCGCCAGCTGCTGCGCTATCGCGACGACCCGACCCGCAATTGCGCCGGGGTCAATGAATTGGTCGACGAACATATCGAGCACGTCAGGTCCCGTATCGCCAGCCTGCAGACGCTGGAAGCGCAACTCATCGAGCTGCGGCGCACCTGTTCCGAGGGTCGCGAAGCCGCCGCTTGCAAGATTCTTCAGCAGCTCACCCGGGGCGAAGGTGTTCAGGGCACAGAAGCGTCATTCTCCGTAACGCGAAACAAGCATCACGTCTGACTTCGTCGAGGCAATCACAACATAGCTGATTCGCGAGACGCCCAATGGTGGCGGTTCAATTTCGGGCAGATGAATGGATCGAGGAGTTTTCAGCGGCTGGGCTGGTTCGGACCTGGCGCCCGAATGGAGAGGCTCTTCTGATGCCCGCATGACCCGAAGCCTGACGTGGCCTCGGATCATGGGTTTCGAATGGCGGCTCGAAGAGAAAGCCGCCTGGCTGTTCACCCGTTCAGGGGAGCAGCCGAACTGAAGTTCGAATTCAGGCGTCGGTACCTTTCGCGGGTGGGCAACGCTTTACAGCGCTGGCCATGTAGTAGGTAACGACTCCGCGACGCGCGTGCTGCACAGCAAACTCGGCGAGGTAGACCTGATGCGGGAAATTCACGATTGCCTCCAGTGGCATGGGTATGGGTTGTCCCGAGTGATCGGGGAATGGGTTGGAAGTTTGCCTCGCCTGCATTCCCAGGGGAAACGTACAAAAGTCATAGGGTGAATTGAGGAAATCAATCCAAGGCTTCCTTTGTACGAGGCTCGGCGTTTACATGGGTTTGCTGTCTGAACGGCCCGGGCAACGAGGCGTTGCCGGTTCCGCTTGCTCAGCATGTGAGGTGAGACTTCGCAAAGCTTTCGGAGTCACATTCTCGGCAGCGAAAAAACGACATTTTTTCGACTTTATTCACGTTATTTTCGTCGGCCTCCAGACCGCCTCGATCAACAGCGGAAAATCGGTGCCAGGGGACCACTCGCGCGGCCCCGTTTTACCTTTCTGCTCACGCCTGCGGTCGAAGAATCACCACGCCCAGGGGCGGCAAGATCAATGACAAAGAAACCGACTGCCCGTGGCGTTCGACCTCCTCCGTCAGAACTCCTGCGCCGTTGCCGGTGTTGGAGCCGCCATAACGAGCCGCGTCGCTGTTGAAGATTTCCAGCCAGTGCCCTCCTGCCGGCACGCCGACGCGATAGTTCTCGCGTACCACGGGCGTGAAGTTGGCCACCACCAGCAAGGGATGGCCGCTGGAGCTTCTGCGCAACCAGGCGAAGGTGCTGTTGCTGCGGTCATCGCCGATCAGCCACTGGAAGCCGGCGGGGACGCTGTCCAGTTCGTGCAGCGCCGGTTCCTCGCGGTACAGGCGGTTGAGATCGCGCACCAGGTCCTGGGCGCCCTTGTGATCGGGCTCGCCGAGCAGGTGCCAGTCCAGTTCGCGGTCATGGTGCCATTCGCGCCATTGGCCGAACTCGGAGCCCATGAACAGCAGCTTCTTGCCGGGATGGGTCCACATGAACGACAGATAGGCCCGCAGGTTGGCGAACTTCTGCCAGCGATCGCCGGGCATCTTGCCGATCAGCGAGCCTTTGCCGTGCACCACCTCGTCGTGGGAGATCGGCAGCACGAAGTGCTCCGAATAGGCGTAGACGATGCTGAAGGTCATCTTGTCGTGGTGATAGCTACGGTGGATCGGGTCTTCCTGGATGTACATGAGGCTGTCGTGCATCCAGCCCATGTTCCACTTGTAGGAGAAACCCAGGCCGCCGTCGGCGACAGGCTTGCTCACGCCGGGAAAGGCCGTGGATTCCTCGGCGATGACCAGCGCACCCGGCGCCTCCAGCGCGACCACGTCGTTCAGGTGGCGAAGGAATTCGATGGCTTCGAGGTTCTCGCGCCCGCCGTGGCGGTTGGGAATCCACTCGCCTTCGTTGCGCGAGTAGTCGCGGTAGAGCATTGAAGCCACGGCATCCACGCGCAGGCCGTCGACATGGAACTCACGCAACCAGTGCAGCGCCGAGGCCAGCATGAAGCCGTGCACCTCGGTGCGACCAAGGTTGTAGATGTAGGTGTCCCAGTCCTGGTGGAAGCCCTCGAAAGGATGGGCGTACTCGTACAGCGCCGTGCCATCGAACATGCCGAGGCCATGGGCGTCGGTGGGAAAATGCGCCGGCACCCAGTCGAGGATCACCCCGATACCCGCCGCGTGGCAGGCATCGACGAAGGCGGCGAAGTCATGGGCCGAGCCGTAACGCGCGCTGGGGGCGAACTGCGAAAGCAGCTGGTAGCCCCAGGAACCGCCGAAGGGATGCTCCATGATCGGCATCAGCTCGATATGGGTGAAACCCATTTCGCCGATGTAGGGAATCAGGCGTTCGGCCAGCTCGTGCCAGTTGTACGAACGCCCGCCCTCGCCGCCCTCGCGCTGCCAGGAACCGGCATGCAGCTCGTAGATGGACATCGGCGCCTCGAGCGACTGGCGTGCCGCCCGCTCCTGCAGCCAGTATTCGTCCTTCCATTCGTAATCGAGCGGTCGCGCGATCACCGAGGCGGTGCCCGGCGGATGTTCGGTCGCCAGCGCCATGGGGTCGGCCTTCAGTGGCAGGACACCGTCGGGACCGAGAATCTCGTATTTGTAGGTATCCCCCGGTTGCAGGCGCGGGATGAAGATTTCCCACACGCCCGCGGGAAAACGCAGGCGCATCGGGTGCCGCCGCCCGTCCCAGTCGTTGAAGCTGCCCACCACGGACACACGCCGCGCGTTAGGCGCCCAGACCGCGAAGCGCACGCCCGGCACCCCATCGATCTCCATCGGTTGCGCGCCGAACACACGGGCCAGTTCGCGATGGTTGCCTTCGGCGAACAGGTACAGGTCCATCTCCCCCAGCTGCGGACCGAAGCTGTAGGGGTCCTCGGTGACGTGTTCGCCACCGGCCCAGCGGACCTTCAGCAGATAGGGCTGTGGGTGGGTCAGGCGCGTGAAGAACAGCCCCGGGACCTGGCCCTGCTCCATGGTTCCCAGCGTACGGCCACTGGCACGCTCCAGTACCTCGACGCCCAGCGCGTTGGGCAGGTAGGCACGCACCACCAGGCCGTCGCCATCCGGATGGGGGCCGAGAATCGAAAACGGATCACCATGCTCGGCGCGAACCAGCGCATCGACATCGCCGTCGCTGGGCAAAAGTTGTTCACCGGGCAGGGTCACCACCGGCCGATCATTCATTGAAACCTCCGTGGGAAAGCTGTTGCGCCATATCGACAAGACCTTGCAAGGGAACCGGGAGCCAGGCCGGCCGGTTTTCGGCTTCGTAGACAATCTCGTACGAAGTCTTCTCGAAGCTGAACAGTGTCAGCGCCGCCTCGGCGCCGTTGGCCTCACGCCAGGCATGGGGCAATCCGGCCGCGGCCTCTCGATAAGCGTCCATGAACGTCGAACGCGCGCTTTGCCGATAGTTCTCGGCGATGCGACGACGAGCATCGTCGGCCTCGGGCGAACTGTCGCTGCCCTGGGCGTTGCGCAGGATCATGGAGGCCGCGTATTCGAAGGAACGCAACACGCCAGCCACGTCCTTGAATGGTGAAAGCTTGGCGCGGCGCTCCTCCAATGACCGTGCCGGCTCACCTTCGAAGTCGATGAAATAGGCATCGCCCTGCGCCACCAGCACCTGCCCCAGATGCAGATCACCATGTACGCGGGTGCGCAGGCCGCCGATGGCATCGCGCGCGAGCCTGTCCACCTCGCTCAGCAGGGCTTCGCGCAGTCCCAGCAGCCGGTCCACTTCCGCGATCGTCTTCTTGCCCAGGCTGCTGCGGTGCGTAGCGAGCACATCCAGCGCGCGACCGACTTGCTCGCGAATGCTGGCCGCCCATTTCTTGCTGTCGGCCGCCGTGGTGGTCTCGCGGGCGAAGTCCGGGTTGTCGGTGTCCGAGGCCAGGGTCATGTGCAGTTCGCCAAGGCGCTGACCCAACAGGTGGTTGAAATTCTCCAGCTCGTCCAGGGCGCTGTACTGGTTTTCCACCAGCGACACGCCACCGGCCAGCTCGTCGCGCACGGCACGATCGAGGGTGTTCAGCGTCCACTCCCAGGCATCGCCCTGGTTATCCAGGAAGCGCTGTACCACCATCAGGGCGTGCTGCTCGCCTTTCCTGTCGAAGCGACTGACCTGGCCGAGCATCGCCGAAATGTGGGTGAAGCCCTGCTCGGTCAGGAAACGCCCCATCTCCAGCTCCGGATGCACGCCGGGGGAAACACGCCGCAGCATCTTGATCATCATCTCGTTGCCGATGATCGCCGAGCTGTTGGACTGCTCCGCCGAGGAGTAACGCACCTCGACCCCTTCCGGCAGCTCGATGTCCGCCAGCTGTGGCAACGGCTGGAAACGGATTTCACCTTCACCGCAGCTCAGCACCTGCTCGTCGCGCAGGCCCTGGATGACGCCCAGCACGAACTGCTCGAGGGTGAAAGCGTCGGTCAACAATCCCACCTGCGGGCCACGGCGAACACGCGCGATGGCCAGCTGCTGCGGCAGCGCCGTACCGAAGTCGGCCTCGGCGAGGAACCCCAGCGGCAGCTGGTAGAGATCGGTATGGCCGGCGGACTCGACGGCGATCTCGCTGAACAGCACCGGGCGCTGCGGATCGCCGAACGGCACGCTGTAGCAGATTTTGATCGAGTCGATCGAGGCATCCTTGTTGGCGAACCAGCGTCGTTTCGGCAGGTAGGCCGGAAGCGAATCGTTCTCCAGGATGCGCTTGCAACCGCTGTCCAGCGTATCCAGGCGCTTGAACACCAGGGTCTGGAAGTCCGGCATGACATCCACCGGTGCCTGGTGCCAGCTCGGCATCTGGTGCGTGGGCGCCAGCTGGAACCAGTAGAAGCCGTAGGGCGGCAACGTCAGCAGATACGGCAATTGGCCGATAGGCGGGAACGCACTGCCCCCGACCATCTCCACCGGCACCATGCCGGCGTAATGGGAAAGCTCCAGCTCGGCCGCCTGGGCCGAACGGGAGACGTTGGCCACGCAGAAGATGACTTCGGTTTCGCCGTTGATGCCGGTGAACTCGCGCAGGTAGGCCAGGATTCGCCGGTTGCTCGGCGCCAGCATCTTCAGCGCGCCGCGACCGAAGGCCTTGAACTGCTTGCGAATAGCCAGCAGACGTCGGGTCCAGTTGAGCAACGAATGCGGGTCGCGCTGCTGCGCCTCGACGTTGACCGCCTGGTAGCCGTACAGCGGGTCCATGATCGGCGGCAGCACCAGGCTGGGTGGGTCGGCCCGGGAAAAACCGCCGTTGCGATCCGGCGACCACTGCATCGGCGTGCGAACGCCATCGCGGTCGCCGAGGAAGATGTTGTCGCCCATGCCGATCTCGTCGCCGTAGTAGATCACCGGCGTGCCGGGCATGGATAGCAGCAGGCTGTTGAGCAGCTCGATGCGCCGGCGATCACGTTCCAGCAACGGCGCCAGGCGGCGACGGATACCCAGGTTGATGCGCGCACGCTTGTCCGAGGCGTAGTAGTTCCAGAGGTAGTCGCGCTCCTTGTCGGTCACCATCTCCAGCGTCAGTTCGTCGTGATTGCGCAGGAAGATCGCCCATTGGCAGTTGGCCGGGATATCCGGCGTCTGGCGCAGGATGTCGGTGATCGGGAAGCGGTCTTCCTGGGCCAGCGCCATGTACATGCGTGGCATCAGCGGAAAGTGGAAGGCCATGTGGCATTCGTCGCCGGGGCCACCATCCTCGCCACCGAAATACAGCTGGGTGTCTTCCGGCCATTGGTTGGCTTCGGCCAGCAACATGCGATCGGGGTAGTTGGCGTCGATCTCGGCGCGAATCTGCTTGAGCACCACATGGGTCTCGGGCAGGTTCTCGTTATTGGTGCCGTCACGCTCGACGAGATAGGGAATGGCATCCAGGCGCAGGCCGTCTATTCCCAGGTCCAGCCAGTAGCGCATGACGCTGAGCACCGCCTTCATCACCTGCGGATTGTCGAAGTTGAGATCCGGCTGGTGTGAATAGAAGCGATGCCAGAAGAACTGTTCGGCCACCGGGTCCCAGGTCCAGTTGGACTTTTCCGTGTCGAGGAAGATGATCCGCGTGCCCTGGTACTTGTCGTCGGTATCCGACCAGACGTAGAAGTTGCGTGCCGCCGAGCCCTTCTTCGCCTTGCGCGCGCGCTGGAACCAGGGATGCTGATCGGATGTGTGGTTGATGACCAGCTCGGTGATGACCCGCAAACCACGCTTGTGGGCTTCGGCAATGAAGCGCTTGGCGTCGGCCATGTTGCCGTAGTCCGGGTGCACGCCGCGGTATTCGGCGATGTCGTAGCCGTCGTCGCGCCGCGGCGAGGGGTAGAACGGCAACAGCCAGACCGTGTTGACGCCCAGATCGGCAATGTAGTCGAGCTTTTCGATCAGGCCGGCGAAATCACCGACGCCGTCGTTGTTGGAATCGAAGAAGGACTTCAGGTGGACCTGATAGATCACCGCATCCTTGTACCAGAGCGGGTCTTTGATGAAGGCGGCGGGTTTACGCGCTTTGGCCATGTTCTTCGTTCCTTTCGAGGCTCCGGTAGCAGCTAGGTCCGACAGCACAGAAGCACTCTCACAAGAAGGATTAATATTTATTTATAAGCATATGAATTACATATGTTTTTTATATGTATTCTAGAAATCACTTCAAGTCTGGATCCGAGACGCCTGCACTGAATCGCCAGATCCCGAATGGCAGATGCCAGGGTTCGATCCGCATCCACTGCGTCTTCCCGTACCAGGTCCAGCGATGGCCATTCATCAAGTCTTCGCCTTGGGTGTGGGCATCGTCGGGCAGGCCCAGCTCCCACAGCGGCAGCTCGAAATGCGCTTCCTGGGCGTTGTGCGGGTCGAGACTCACGGCCACCAGAACGAAGTTCGACAGGTCCGCCGTGCGCTTGCCGAAGTAAAGAATGTTGTCGTTCCAGGCCAGGTACGGCTTGAAGCCGAGGTGGGTCTGCAGCGCCGGGTTCTGTCGGCGGATACGATTGAGCTGGGCGATCTCCGCGATGATGTTGCCGGGGGCGTGATAGTCGCGTACCCGGATCTGGTACTTCTCCGAATCCAGATACTCCTCCTTGCCCGCGATGGCGGCGGATTCGCACAGTTCGAAGCCCGAGTACATCCCCCACAGCCCCGACCCCATGGTCGCCAAGGCCGCACGAATGAGAAAACCGGCACGGCCGGACTCCTGCAGGAAGAAAGGGTTGATGTCCGGCGTGTTGACGAAGAAGTTGGGCCGGTAGCAATCGCGCAGCGGATGCTCGTTCAGTTCGGTCAGGTATTCGCTGAGCTCGGCCTTGGCGTTGCGCCAGGTGAAATAGGTGTAGCTCTGGTTGAAGCCGACCTTGCCCAGACGCGCCATCATCGCCGGCCGGGTGAAGGCTTCGGAGAGGAACATCACGTCGGGATCGCGTGCGCGGATATCGGCGATCAGCCATTCCCAGAACGGCAGCGGCTTGGTGTGCGGGTTATCGACGCGAAAGATCTTCACGCCCTGCTCCACCCAGTGCCAGACCACGTCGCGCAATGCCAGCCAGAGGTCGGGCATGGCGTCTTCGGCATAGAAGTCGACGTTGACGATGTCCTGATACTTCTTTGGCGGATTTTCCGCATAGCGGATGGTCCCGTCCGGCCGCCAGGAGAACCAGCCCGGATGCTCCTTCAGCCAGGGATGATCCTGGGAACACTGGATGGCGAAATCGAGGGCGATCTCCAGGCCGTGCTCGGCGGCGGCTGCGACCAGCTCACGGAAGTCTTCGAGCGTCCCCAACTGCGGGTGAATGGCGTCGTGGCCGCCGTCTTCGCTGCCGATGGCATAAGGACTGCCGGGGTCGTTCGGCCCGGCCTGCAGGCTGTTGTTCGGCCCCTTGCGATGGGCGCGGCCGATGGGGTGGATCGGCGGGAAATAGAGCACGTCGAAGCCCATGTCACGAATCGCCGGCAGGCGCTTGTGCACGTCGCGCAAGGTGCCATGGCGGTTCGGGTCGTCCGTCTCGGAGCGGGGAAACAGTTCGTACCAACTGGCGAACTGCGCCAGCGGCCGCTCGACCTCCAGCGGGTAGATGGGGCTCGCACTGCAATGCTCACGTGGGTCGGCGGCGGCCATCGCTGCCGCGGTTTCATGGGCCAGCAGTACCGAGACCCGCTCGTCGTCCAGGTGGGCGCTGTCGAGCCGATGCAGCAGGTCATCCAGCACCGCCCGGGTTTCACCCTGCGCGCGTTGCACGGCGCGTTCGACCAGCAGGCGGCCCTCCGTCAGCTCCAGCCCCACTGGAACGCCGGCGGCGTGCTTCTTGGAAAGCTCGTATCGGTAGCTTTCGTAGACGTCCCACCAGGCCTCGATACGGAATTCGTGTGTGGCGACCTGAGTGGCGGTGAACTGGCCCTGCCAGATGTCCCGTCCATGATCCACCCGCTTCAGCGGTGCGCGCCGCCAGCCTTCGTCACCCTTCTGCCGCCAGCACACGGCCGCGGCGAGCTGATCGTGACCATCGGCGAATACCCGGCTGCTGACGACGACCGGCTGCCCGATGACCGCCTTGGCCGCGAAGCGCCCCTCCTCCAGCACGGGCTGCGTCGCCTCGATGGCGATACGCGACATTCGCAGCGCCTGTTCAAGTTCGGGGTGAGTCGTGGCGTGGGGTTGGGTATCGGACATCGAGGGGCTCCTGAGGCACGAGGCATGACAGAACGGCGATACCCATCCGTATCCAGATTGATCTTGAGGGCTGGGTAGATCGCCTTGAAAGCCCGTTCCTCGGGCTTTCTCGGGCTCTGTACTTCCGAGCGAGGAGTCGTCGTAAAAGTTCAGCGATGGCTCTGGCCGGTGATCGGCTTGTGGCCGAAAGGCGCACAGATGCCGGGGTGCAGAGCACTCAGGAGGGAACTGAAGGGAGTTCGAGGAAGGCTGCGACACGGTAGGCGGCTCGACAGGATCTGCCGAGCCGCCCTGCCGGATCAATCGCCGAAGATTAGCAAGGGGTTGTAGCCGTTTCGTTCGTATTCGCCCTGCTCCGCCAGCAACAGGTCGAGGGCCAGGCTCGCCAGGTCATCGGCGACCGGGTCGGCGCGACCGTGCAGTTCGCGCTGCGCCAGTTTCAGATAGCTGTGGCAATCGCTACAGGCTTCGGCCTGCACCGGCAGGAATGGTTTGCCTTTCTCGTCATCGAGCGTGAGGTACGCCAGCTTGCCGCTGTTGCATCCACTGCACTTGACCCGTTCCAGATGCCACTCGGTCGCGCACAGGCTGCAATGCAGATAGCGCACACCGCTACGTTGCCGATCGTTGTGGATCACGCTGGCCACCGGCAGGGAGCCGCAACAGGGACACAGCGCGCGTGCTTCCTCGCCCGGCTTGGCCGGCGGCTTGGGCAATGCCAGGACCAGACGCAACCAGCTGACCTGCAGCGCCGCAGCGGCCAATGGCATCAACCCGCGCGTTGTCTCGCTGCCAGGGCGTGCTTCCAGCACGTCTTCGGCCAGGGCATTGCGTTCGTCGGCCGGCATCTCGCGCAAGGCCTTCAGCAATGGGCGCTGACGCTCGCCCACATGCAACTCCAGCGCATCGAGAATCGCCAGCAGATCGGCCTGCCAGTCCATGTCACGCCGCAGCGCACGGTGCCCGAGCGGCGGCATGCCGTGCAGCAATGCGGCGTCGAATGCATCGGGCGCAGGGCGCCAGGCCGGTTCGCGTTCGCTCAGAACCTGATGCTGCGCCTGCGACAGCCGCGCCATGAACTCCAGGAACTCGTCCAGCGCCGGCACCTGCTGGACCAGCTCGCGCAGCCGCAAGGCACGTTTACTGAACAGCGTGGCATCGGCCAGGACGACCTCGGGCGCCTCCATGATTCCCGAAGGCGCACTTCCATAGGTGTGGTTCACTGCGGATCCTTTCATCGACGCTCCTGCTGGACTTCGCTGTTCGACGCAGCGCTCTGCGCATCCGACTTCCTGTTACGCATGATGTCCTCGTACCAGAGCCCGTGATGATGCCTCGCCCAGGCGTGGCTGACACGCCCCTGAGTCATGGCCCGTATCGAACCCTTGACCCAGATGGCCGAGTAGATGTGGATCACCAGCGTGATGATCGCGATGAACGCCGCGTAGGCATGAATGGTAACGGCCCAGCGCAACGCCCATACCGGCATGCCATCGGCGATCCACGGACGCCAGAGCACGATGCCGGTGACCAGCAGCACTGGTACCGTCGCCAGGAAGATCCAGTACACCAGTTTCTGTCCGGCGTTGTTCTTGCCCACAGGAGGCAGACGCTCGTCACGGTTGCCGAGCAGATCGCGGATCTGCCTCATCCACTGCACGTCGTGACGACGGAACAGGTTGTCGCCGAAAAAGCGCACCGCCTGGATAATGAACAGCAGCGACATGAACACGCCGATATAGGGGTGCACGATGCGTGTCGGCTCCGGCCCGCCGAACAGCGCGGTCAGCCCGAAAAACGCCGGATAGAAAAGCGCCAACCCGCTCAGCGTGAGCAGAACGAAACTGATCGCCACTATCCAGTGATTGACCCGGGTCCACTTGCTGTAACGCAGGATGCCGTACCTGGTGTTGGAATGGCTCATGGCCTGTCCTCCCCACGACGATCGAGTTCAAGTTCGGCTGCCGCCCTATCGGGATCGGGGTCGTCCTCCGGTTCTTCTTTCGGACCCTGCATCACGTAGTGGAAGAAGCCTGCCAGTACCGAGACGCCCAGCGCCACGGACATGATCGGTTTGGTGATGCCCTTCCACAGTTCGACGGTCGGCGCGATATGCGGGTCGCGTGGCAAGCCGCTGTAGATCTCCGGCTTGTCCGCGTGCTGCAGCACATAAACCACATGGGTGCCGCCCACTCCCGCGGGGTCGTAGATGCCGGCATTCTCGTAGCCACGATCGTTGAGGTGCGCGACCCGCTTGGCGCCGTAGTCGAGCATGTCTTCCTTGGTGCCGAACATGATCGCCGAAGTCGGGCAGCTCTTCACGCAGGCGGGTTCCAGCCCGTTGAACACCCGGTCGGAGCACAGCGTGCACTTGTAGGCCTTGTTGTCCTTCTTCGAGATCCGCGGGATATCGAAGGGACAGCCCGCCACGCAGTAGCCGCAGCCGATGCAGTGCTCGGAGTTGAAATCGACGATGCCGTTGGCGTACTGCACGATGGCGCCGGGCGACGGGCAGGCCTTGAGGCAGCCCGGCTCGGCGCAGTGCATGCAGTTGTCCTTGCGGATCAGCCATTCGAGGTTGCCCTGCTCGTCCTCGTATTCGGAGAAGCGCATGACTTCGAAGGATTCGGCCGTCAGGTCCTGCGGGTTGTTGTAGGTACCGTCGCAGGTGCCCACATCGTCACGCAGGTCGTTCCACTCCGAACATGCCACCTGGCAGGCCTTGCAGCCGATGCAGACCGACACGTCGATGAGCTTGGTCACCTTGTCCACGCCGCCGTGCCGCACCTGCGGTGACGGCACGGTGCTCGCGGAGCGGGCGATGATGTTCTGCAGATTGATCTGGTCGCCACGCATCAGACGGTCCCCCCGAATTTCTCCACGTTCACCAGAAACGACTTGAATTCCGGTGTCTGCGTGTTCCCGTCACCCACGAAGGGCGTCAGGGTGTTGGTGAGATGCGCCTTGCGGGCAACGCCCTTGAAGCCCCAGTGGATCGGAATGCCGATCTGGTGGACGGTGCGGCCATCGATTTCCAGCGGAATCAGGCGCTTGGTCACCACCGCCACGGCAGTGATGTAGCCACGCTTGGACGTCACCTTGACCCGGTCGCCGGCGCTGATGCCCAGTTCGTTGGCTAGGAGTTCGCCGATCTCGATGAACTTCTCCGGCTGCGCGATCGAGTTGAGCCGCGCATGGGTCGTCCAGTAGTGGAAGTGCTCGGTCAAACGGTAGGTCGTCGCCGCGTAAGGGAAGTCCTTGTTGGAACCGAACGAGTCGCGATCCTGCTCGAAGACCCGGACGATGGGGTTGTTGAATGCCTGCGGGTTGTTCGGGCTCATGGGGTTGCGGTCGATCGGCGACTCCATGGGCTCGTAGTGCTCGGGAAAGGGCCCTTCGTTCAGCCATTCGGCCGCGAAGAAGTGCCCGCCGCCACTCTGGGTGATGATGAACGGCCGCACGCCCTCGGACGGCGGTGACGTCAGCGGGAAGTCCGGCACGTCCGCGCCGGTCCAGCGCTCGCCATCCCACCAGATGAAGGCCTTGTTCGGTGCCCAGGGCGTACCGTCGGGCCGCGCCGAAGCGCGGTTGTAGAGCACGCGACGGTTCATTGGCCAGGCCCAGGCCCAACCGATGGTGTTGCCGGTGTCGTAAGGGTCCGAGTTGTCGCGCCGGGCCATCATGTTGCCTTGCTCGGTCCAGGCGCCCGAGTAGATCCAGCAGCCGCAGGCCGTGCTGCCGTCGGCACGCAGTTCGCTGAAATCCTTCAACAGCTCGCCCTTGCGACGAACGACCTGCCCGGTGTCGTCGGTCAGGTCCGTCAGTGCCCTGCCGTTGTATTCCTTGGCCAGCTCCTCGGCCGTGGGATAGTTGGGCACCTTGTAGTTCCAAGTCAGGTTGAGGATCGGATCGGGGAATGCGCCGCCCTCTTCCTGGTACATCCGCTTGAGCCGCAGCATCACCTCGCCGAGGATTTCCGTATCGGTCATCGACTCGCCGGGCCCCGGCGCGGACTTGTCATGCCATTGCAGCCAGCGCGAGCTGTTGGTGATGGAGCCATCGTCCTCGGCGAAGCAGGTGGTCGGCAGGCGGAACACCTCGGTACCGATCTGCGAAGGGTCCACGTCGTGGTATTCGCCGAAATTGCGCCAGAACTCGCCGGTTTCCACCTTGAGCGGGTCCATGATCACGAAGTACTTCAGCTTCGACAGACCATCGAACACCTTCGCCTTGTTCGGGAACGCCGCGAGGATGTTGAAGCCCTGGCAGAACGCACCGGTCATCTTGCCGAGGGTCATGTCGTTGATGGCGTAGAGGATGTCGTAGATCGGCACCGAAAGTTTCGGCAGCCAGTCGTAGCACCAGTCGTTCTCCGCCGTGGCGACATCGCCGTACCAGTCCTTCATCAGGCTGACGAAGAAACGCTCGTAGAACTTCCAGTACGAGACCTCACCCTCGACCAGCGGTTGCTTGATGCGGGTGCGCATGTAGTCGGCGTAGGTCTGCAGGTTGGCCGATGGCAGGTTCAGGTAACCCGGCAACAGGTTCGACAGCAGCCCGATGTCGGTGAGCCCCTGGATATTCGAGTGGCCGCGCAACGCATTCACGCCACCGCCCGGCATGCCCATGTTGCCCAGCAGCAGTTGCACCATGGCACCGCAGCGAATGATCTGCGAGCCGATGGAGTGCTGGGTCCAGCCCAGGGCATAGAGGATGGTCATGGTCTTGTCGGGCGCCGCGGTCTGCGCGATCAGCTCCCAGAGCTCGACGGCCTTTTCTCGCGGCATGCCGCAGATGTTCTCGACCTGCTCCAGCGTGTAGCGGCTGTAATGCTGGCGCATCAGTTGGAACACGCAACGCGGGTGCTGCAGGCTCGGGTCGCTGCGCGCGAAACCGTTCTCGTCGAGTTCGAAGTTCCAGGTTTGCCGGTCGTAGGTCTTGCTGGCCGGGTCGTAGCCGGTGAACAGGCCTTCCTCGAAGCCGAAACCTTCGGCCACAATCAGCCGCGCGTCGGTGTACTCACGCACGTAGTCGTGTGCGTAGCGGTCGTTCTCGATCAGGTAGTTGATCAGCCCGCCGAGGAAGACGATGTCCGTGCCGGTGCGCAGCCAGGCGTGATGATCCGCCACTGCCGTGGTGCGGTTGAAACGCGGGTCGATGGAAATCAGGATCGCATTGCTGCGCTCCTTGGCCCGCATGACCCAGCGGAAGCCCACCGGATGCGCCTCGGCCGAATTGCCGCCCATGGACAGGATGACATCAGCATTGGCGATGTCCGCCCAGTGGTTCGTCATGGCACCGCGACCAAATGTTGGGGCAAGACCTGCCACCGTTGGTCCGTGTCAGACGCGCGCCTGGTTGTCCAGCTGAAGGATGCCCAGCGCCCGGGTGATCTTCTGCGTCAGGTAAGCCGTCTCGTTGGTACAGGCCGAAGCGGCGACCATCGAAGTGGTCAGCCAGCGGTTGACCAGCCTGCCCTGCTCGTCATGGGTCTCGAAGTTCTTGTCGCGGTCATCCTTCATGTGCCGTGCGATGCGCGTGAGCGCCTCGTCCCAGCTGATTCGCTTCCATTCGTTGCTGTGCGGCTCGCGGACCTCGGGATACTTGACCCGCGATTCGCTCTTGATGAAATCCAGCACGCCGGCTCCGCGGGGGCATAGCGAGCCGCGGCTGACCGGATGATCCGGGTCGCCTTCGACGTGGAAGATTTCGCCGACGACGTTGATCGACTGATCGCCACGCGAATAGAGCAACATGCCGCAACCCACCGAGCAGTAGGTGCAGATGTTGCGCGTCATGCGGGAGGCGCTGAGTTTGAAATTTCGGACGGAAGCGACAGCCTCATCCGGGGCAAAACCCATCATGGCCATGCTCGATGCGCCAACACCGGCGGCACCGAACTTGAGGAACTGGCGACGGGATACTCTCACGGTCATGGGTATCTCCTTGTAATTATGTTGGCGAGCCAACTGATGTTGTCGACTGCCTCGTTTTTGTATGGTTCCGCTTCGTTGGGAAAGCTCCAGGCAACAGGTTTGTCAGTCTTGGTCGCGAACACCGAGGTGGCGCAACATGGCCTTCGTGAGCCCCTGACGGGTCGAGTCGTAGGCCGCCCAGGGGTCGCTGCGCTGCTGGTCCAGGCGCTGCTTGATATTGAGGATAGACCACTGCCCCGCGCCGTCGAGTTCGTGCAACTCGTCACGCTCGACAGGCACCGAAACCGCCAGCCCCGGTCGCGCTCGCACCGAATAGGCGGCCACCGTGCTGGCACCGCGCTGGTTGCGCAGGTAATCGACGAACACCTTGCCGACCCGGTTCTTCGCCCCCATCCTGGCCACCAGCCGGTCGGGCGCCTGTTCCGCCAGGCGCAGGCTGACGCCCTGGGCGAAGGCGCGCACGGTATCCCAGCTGTGGCGACGGTCGATCGGCACCACCACATGCATGCCGCGCCCCCCGCTGGTCTTGAGAAAGGCCTGCAGGCCGAGCTCCTCGAGCAGGTCCAGCGTCAGACAGGTCGCCTCGGCCATCCGCGACCAGCCCAGCTGCGTGTCGGGATCGAGATCGAAGATCACCCGGTCCGGCCGTTCGATCCGGTCGCTGCGCGCGTTCCAGGTATGGAATTCGACGGTGCCCATCTGCACCGCCTCGATCACCGCGCAGATGTCATCGGCCTGGATCAGGCGTGCATGCTCGGGGTCCAGCGAGCGATCCAGCACACGCATGTGCGGCATCTTCAACCGGCCGCAATGGCGCTGGAAGAAGCTGTCCGCATCCACGCCATCCGGCGCCCGCACGATCGACAGCGGCCTGCCACGCAGGTGCGGCACCAGCCGATCCTGGAGCGACAGGTAGTATTCGGCGAGCTGCAGCTTGGTGGCGCCCGTTCGTGCATCGATCACCCGCTGCGGACTGCTGATTCCGATCCCACCCACCAGCGGCCGCTTGCTGCGTCCTTCGGACATGGGTTCCTCCCGAGCCGATCAGCCGGTTTTTCGGCTCTTGCCGGCCGGTTTGCGGGGTGCGGAGGTGCCGGTCTTGCCGGTGGTCTTGCGCGTCCTGGGCTTGCCCTTGGAGGCGCTGGCCTTGCCGTTTTCCTCGCCGTCGTCCCCGTCCTCGTCGGGATCGGTGACCTCCTCGCTGGCCCCGGCCTTGCTCTTCGGCTTGGCCGCCAGGCTGCGCTTGAGCAGCTCGGTCAGGTCGATGACATCGGCGCTGCGCCGGTCCACCGCCTCTTCCGGTCCACCCACGGCCTCCAACCGGCCTTCGCGCGCCTTGGTCTCCACCAGTTCCATGATCTGGTCCTGGAAGGTGTCCTTGAACTGGGTCGGGTCCCAGTCTTCGGTCATGTCCTCCACCAGCCGCTTGGCCATGTCCAGCTCGCGCTTGTTCAGATCGGCATTGAGCGCCTCGTCCTTCATTTCCAGGTACTCGACACCGCGCACCTCGTCGGCCCAGCGCAAGGTATTCATCACCAGTGCCTTGCCCAGCGGCATCACCACCGCCAGGTGCTGCTTGTTGCGCAGCACCACGTTGGCGATGCCGACCTTGCCGGTCTCGATGAGTGTTTCGCGCAGCAGCGCGTAGACCTTCTCGCCGCGACGGTCGGGGGTGAGGTAGTACGGCGTGTCGATGTAGAGGAAGGAGATGTCCTTGGCATCGACGAAAGAAACGATATCCACCGTCTGGGTCGCCTTGGGATGGGCGGCCTTGATTTCCTCGTCGCTGAGCACGACGTAATGGCCCTTCTCGTATTCGACGCCCTTGACGATGTTCTCGCTGTCGATCTCTTCGCCGGTGGTCTTGTTGATGCGCTTGTAGCCCACGCGGTCCATGCTGCGCTTGTCCAGCCAGTCGAAATCGATTCCGCTGCGGCTGGTGGCAGGGACCAAGGCCACCGGGATATGCACCAGCCCGAAACTGACAGCGCCCTTCCAGATCGTGCGCGGCATGGCTCTTACTCCTGTCGGCGGACGGTCAGCCGTTGACCACCGTGCCACCGTTGACGTGGATCACCTGACCGGTGACGTATGACGAATCGCTGCTGGCCAGGTAGACGTAGGCCGGGGCGACTTCCTCCGGCTGGCCGGGGCGCTTGAGCGGCACGTTGGCGCCGAATTCGGCCACCTTGTCGGCATCGAAGGTGGATGGGATCAGCGGCGTCCAGATCGGCCCCGGCGCCACGCCGTTCACGCGGATGCCGCGCTCGACCAGGCTCATCGACAGCGCACGGGTGAAGCCGACGATCGCGCCCTTGGTCGAGGAGTAGTCGATCAGCATCGGGTTGCCCTTATAGGCGGTGACCGAGGTGGTGTTGATGATCGAAGCGCCTTTGCCGAGGTGCGGCAGCGCCGCCTGGGTCATCTGGAACATGCCGAAGACGTTGGTGCGGAAGGTCTTTTCCCACTGCTGCTGGGTGACGTCCTCGAAGCGCTTCTGCGGGTGTTGCTCGGCGGCGTTGTTGACCAGGATGTCGAGCTTGCCGAACGTGGCTACCGTCTCGTCGACCACCTTGCGGCAGACATCCTGGTCGGCCACGTCGCCGGCGAAGGTCAGGCAGCGGCGCCCCTGCTGCTCCACCACGCGGCGTGTTTCGTCGGCATCCTGATACTGATCCAGATAGAGGATCACCACATCGGCGCCCTCGCGTGCGAACAGCACCGCCACCGAGCGGCCGATGCCGCTGTCGCCGCCCGTGATGATCGCCACCTTGTCCTGCAGCTTGCCGGCGGCCTTGTAATCCTCGCCACGGAATTCCGGGCGAGGTGTCATTTCGTCTTCCTTGCCCGGCTCCGGTTGCTGTTGCGGGGGCATAGTCTGCTTCTGGTCGGCCATGCCGAGTCCTCCGTCAAGTGAATAACCTGTCTGCGGAGGACTGGATGGCCAGCCGAAAAGTTTCTAGCGGGTGATGAGAGGCAGCCTACGGAGCCTCATTCGACCTGCAGGACGACGCGCCCTCGGGCCTCGCCGCTTTCCATGTACTGGTGCGCGGCGACCGCCTCTTCGAAGGGAAACACCTTGTCGATCTGGGGACTGACCAGCCGATCGGCAGTCAGCTGATTGAGGTGCAACAGCGCACGCTCCACCGCCTCACGGTTCTGCTCGATGCCCAGTTCCGGCTGGCCGGTGAAGTTGCCGAGACAATGCAGGAAGAACTTGACGTTCTTCTTGAACGCCGCGCATGCGGGAAAAGCCGCCTCGTTGCCGCCGATGATGCCGTAGAGAATCAGCTTGCCGCGCGGCGCGATCACATCGCCGAGCAGTTTCATCTGCGAACCACCGCAGGCGTCGAGCACGACTTCCACGCCTTTGCCGCCGGTGATCCTGTCGAGGCGACCGACGAGGTCCTCCTCCTCGGTGGCGATGACCGTCTCGGCCCCCAGGCCCAGCAGGAATTCCCGGTCTTCGCTGTGCTCGCAGGTCGCGATGACCCGCGCGCCGAGCGCCTTGGCCAGCTGCACCACGGCCGGCCCCGTGCAGTGCCGGGCCTGAGTGACCAGCACGTGCTGGCCGGGCTCGAGTTGCGCGAGCTCCACCAGCGCGAAGTAGGAAATCAGCAACGGCGTGTAGTGCACGCTAGCCTCGACGGGGCTGAGCATCGCCGGATAGTGCACCAGCGAAGTCTGCGGAACGCGCACCTGTTCGCCATACAGCGGATAGTCGTTGATGTCGTGAGCCGGAAAGCTGGCTACCCGGTCGCCAATGGCGAAGCCCTCGACGCCTTCGCCCACGGCCATTACCAACCCGGCCACTTCGCTTCCCAGGCCCGCCGGCAGCCTTGCGTGGCGTGGCGCCAGATCCTGTCGCCAGAGCACGTCGTTCCAGCTCACGCCGATCGCAGCGACCTTCACCAGCACCTCGCCGGGGCCGGGCCTGGATGTTTCCTGCTGCTCGTAGCGCAGCACCTCGGCGGGACCGAACTGATGGAAGCGGATGATGCGGGACATGGAAAGACCCCTCGGTTACTACTGTATTGGTGACTCTATCCGTCCCGCGGGCACAACTCCAGCCGCCCGTGCGGCATTCCGGTCGATAGTCGCCATGCCCAGCGATGATGATGGTTTGCATGCAGCTCCGTATGTATGAACGCATCCATGACAGCTTCGTGCAATTTGCGAGCGGAAATGGGCATGCGTGGCGCGCTTCGATCTGTCTAGAATGCAGTCGCAACCTTCGAGGAAGGGCCTGTCGTCCGACCGCAACATGAAGTGAATGGCATGAATCGCAACGACCTTCGCCGTGTGGATCTGAACCTGCTGATCGTCTTCGAGACCCTGATGCACGAGCGCAGCGTGACCCGTGCCGCCGAGAAGCTGTTTCTCGGACAGCCGGCGATCAGCGCCGCGCTGGCCCGCTTGCGCGCGCTGTTCGACGATCCGCTGTTCGTACGCACCGGTCGCAGCATGGAGCCCACCGCCCGCGCCCAGGAAATCGCCCGGCTGCTGTCACCGGCGCTGGATTCGATCTCCACCGCCGTCAGTCGCGCGTCCAGCTTCGACCCCGCCACCAGCACCCAGGTGTTCCGCATCGGCCTGACCGACGAAGTCGAGTTCGCCCTGCTGCCGCCCCTGCTGCGCCGCATTCGGGCCGAAGCGCCGGGAGTGGTGCTGGTGGTGCGCCGTGCCAACTACCTGCTGATGCCGGGGCTGCTGGCATCGGGCGAAATCTCCGTTGGTGTCTGCTACACCGAGGAACTGCCAGCCAATGCCAAGCGCAAGGTATTACGCCGTCCGAAGCCGATGCTGCTGCGCGCCGATGCCATCCCGGGGCGCATGAGCATGGACGACTACTGCTCCCGCCCGCATGCGATGGTGTCCTTCGCTGGCGATCTGAACGGCTACATCGACGAGGAGCTGGCCCTGCATGGCTGCAAGCGCCAGGTGGTGCTCGCCGTGCCGCAGTTCAACGGCCTGGCGAGCCTGCTGGCAGGCACAGACCTGGTGGCCACGGTACCGGACTACGCCGCGGCGGCTCTGGCAGCCAGCGGTGGCGTACGCGCCGAACCACTGCCGTTCGAGACCAGCCAGGATTTCGAGCTGTCCATGGCCTGGCGCGGCGCCCAGGACAACGACCCCGCCGAGCGCTGGTTGCGCTCGCGCATCCAGATGTTCGTGGGCGACCCGGACAGTCTCTGAGCGTGCAGGAAACCACTGCGCGATATACCGATCGGTTACTCGTCCACCCGCTGCAATTGCCCTGCTTCGTACTTCGGATACAGGTGGCTGACGCCGCGGATCAGCTCGTAGCGCGTCAGGCTGATGCCGGAGAAACGTTCGGGGATCGGGCTCTGGATGACCTCGTTCATGTCGGCGCCGCTGGCCACCGCGTCGCGTAGCAGACCGTCGAGCCAACCCAGATAGTCGCGCATCTGTTCGAACGGAGCGCTGTCGCGGCTCAGCGGTCCGTGGCCGGGCACCAGCAATTTCCAGGGCGTGGCTTCGAGACGATCGAGATCCGCCAGCCACACATCCAGCCCGGGACTGTTGGGCGTGGTCAGGGCGCGCTGATGAAAGAGGATGTCGCCGGCGAACAGCACGCCACTGCTTTCATCGAGCACCGCCAGGTCGGCCCCGGTGTGTCCACGCAATTGCAGCAGGTGCAGCCTGCGATCACCGATTTCCAGCAGGCCGGGCTCCAGCGTTTCGTTCGGCAGCACCACCTCGGTGCCGCGCATCCAGTCGCCGACCATCCGGTACATGTTCTCGGCCATGGCATCGCCCTGCTCGCGCAGCAGTTCGGTGGTGCCGGCGAGCGCGGCGATGGGCACGCCGGCGAAGGCCTGGTTGCCCAGCACATGGTCGGGATGATGATGGGTGAGCAGCACCTTGATGACGGGGCTATCGGTCACTTCGGCGATGGCGGCACGCATGGCCTCGCCGTAGCGTCTGGAGGGACCGCTGTCGATCACCACGACACCGTTCGAGGTCACGATGAAGCCGGTATTGACGATGTTGCCGCCGTTGCGCGGGTCGAAGTTGTCCGTCGAGCCTTCCAGCAGCCAGACATCTTCGGCGATCTGGCGTGGCTGCAGCCGGTATTGCAGCTCGGCCTGTGCAGGCAGGGCCAGGCAGAGCGCGAGGGTCAGGATGAACAGGCGCATGTGGCCTCCTTGGCTTGAGTGAACTGCGGCACGCTACAACGCCGCTTCGAACTCGTTGCCGTTGTTGTCGCGCAGCCACAGGCGGCTGCTTTGCTGGCCCTTCACTTCCAGACTCAGCGTCGGGTTCTCGCTGACGGCGGGGTATAGTTCCAGCGTCGCCAGGGTGTTGCCTTCCGTGTCGCGCAGTTCGGCCTGGTTGAGGAAGAACTCGGGAATGCCGCCGACCAGGCCGTTGTCCATCGGGTGCGAGACCTGCAAGCGCAGACGGCTGCCGGCAGCGCGCTCGAAACGACCGCCCACTACCCTTCCCAGCCGCTGTTCCCAGCCGGGCTGGGTGCGCACCACACTCGGCGCCGAACAGCCGCCGCCGGCGGCATCCACCCGGGCCGAGCCCACGTGCCAGACACCATCTCGCGTGAGTACCGCCGCGCGGATCGGCGTGGCCTGCTCCACGCGAAAGCGAATGGCCACCAGCGGCACGACCTGCTCGCCCGGAACGAAGCTGAACACGCGCGGGATGGGATTGAGCTCGGCCCAGGCTTCGATGCGCACCACCTCATCGCCCAGCGCGCGCGCATCGACATGCATCGGTACCTGGCGAGCGTCTTCGGCGAAGGGCGGTACCAGTACCTTGACGCGATCGTCGAACACATAGGGCTCGCCGTTCAGCACGCGCTCGTGGTGGTGCTGCCACATGACCGATTGCAGCGGGTCGGGCTGAGCGGCCAACACCCCGTCCAGCGGCAACAGGGTGAAGACCAGCAGCAGTTCACGAACGCGCATATCGACTCTCCCGCGCAGAGCGCTGTCTTTTACTGCTTGGCCGCCTCGTTTTCTATATAGGTGCGGATCGCCCACAACGCTTCCTGGCTGAGGGTGTCGGCCATGCGTGGCATGTACACCGCACCGTCGCGCACCGCGCCGTTGATCACGCGCTCCTTGAACCATTCGTCACCGCTTATATCGGCCTCCAGTTCACGCAGGTCCGGGGCGATGCCGCCAGAGATGGCTTCCAGCCCGTGGCAACGGGCGCAGTTCTGGTTGTAGGCCGAAGAGCCGATCTCCACGGCCAGGTCGTGATGCTCGCCCGGTTCACGATAGGGGTTCTCGTCCACCCATTCTTCACCGAGCTCGGGCAGGCCCTTGGTCTCGACCGCATGGGGTACGACATCACCGTGTGCCAGCGCCAGGCCGGACATCGCGAGCAGGCCTGCGGCCAGGAGTACGCGCATTGGATTCTTGTTGTTCATGACTACCACCTCGTTTCGTGAAACCGTGCAAGGCAGCCCCCGTCGGGAGCGCATGGCGGTCATGTTGGCGATGCTGTCGGGTCGACAGAATCCTGCTTTGGATGCCGGCGCCTCCTCCCTTGGTAGCGGGTTTCGCCACCGCCTTTGGCAGCAGGTCGAACGGCACTTGGGGAGCAAGGCCAAATCACCAGGCGTTTGGGAAGTTTTCCCGGCGTTCGCGGGAGTTTTTCCGTATCGGCCCCGGCGCCGCGCTTCCAATAATCGATTCGCCAGGTCGTCGCTCATGCCAGACACCACGTCTGCGCATTGCGCCGATGGCCTAGTCCGAACCGACCAAGGGAATCGCAACCATGACAACAAGATCGCACCCCGGCAGCAAACGTCCCCTCGCCCTCGCCGTGCAATGCCTGGCGCTGGCGGGCAGCCTTGCACTGATCGGCACCGCCCAGGCCAAGCCGGTCAGCTGGGAAGACATTGCCAACGACCATCTCTCCACCCATAACGTCCTGCAATATGGCCTGGGCACCCACGCCCAACGCTTCAGCCCGCTGGCTCTGGTCAACGACAAGAACGTCTTCAAGCTGACGCCGGCCTGGTCGTTCTCCTTCGGCGACGAGAAACAGCGCGGCCAGGAATCCCAGGCCCTTATCCACGATGGCGTGATCTACGTGACCGGCTCCTATTCGCGCGTCTTCGCCCTGGATGCCAAGACCGGCAAGCGCCTGTGGAGCTACGCCCACCGCCTGCCCGACGACATTCGCCCCTGCTGCGACGTGGTCAACCGTGGCGCCGCCATCTATGGCGACAAGATCTACTTCGGCACCCTCGACGCCCGCGTCGTGGCGCTGAACAAGGACACCGGCAAGGTCGTCTGGAACAAGAAGTTCGGCGATCACGGCGCCGGCTACACCATGACCGGCGCGCCGACCCTCGTGAAGGACGGCAAGACCGGCAAGGTGCTGCTGATCCACGGCAGCTCCGGTGACGAATTCGGCGTGGTCGGCAAGCTCTTCGCTCGCGACCCGGACACCGGCGAGGAAATCTGGATGCGGCCCTTCGTCGAAGGCCACGTGGGCCGCCTGAACGGCAAGGACAGTACCCCCACCGGCGACATCAAGGCACCGTCCTGGCCGGACGACCCCAACTCCCCCACCGGCAAGGTCGAAGCCTGGAGCCAGGGCGGCGGCGCACCGTGGCAGAGCGCGAGCTTCGATGCCGAGACCAATACCATCATCGTCGGCGCCGGCAACCCCGCGCCGTGGAACGGCTGGGCACGCACTTCCAAGGATGGCAAGCCGCAGGACTACGACAGCCTCTATACCTCCGGCCAGGTCGGCGTCGACCCGAGCACCGGCGAAGTGAAGTGGTTCTACCAGCACACGCCGAACGATGCCTGGGACTTCTCCGGCAACAACGAACTGGTGCTGTTCGACTACAAGGACAAGAACGGCAAGACGGTGAAAGCCACCGCCCACGCCGACCGCAACGGCTTCTTCTACGTGGTCGACCGCAAGGATGGCAAGTTGCAGAACGCCTTCCCCTTCGTCGATAACATCACCTGGGCCAAGGGCATCGACCTCAAGACCGGACGCCCGATCGAGAACGAAGGCCAGCGCCCACCCAAGCCCGAGCCAGGCGAGAAGCACGGCAAGTCGGTCGAGGTCTCGCCGCCCTTCCTCGGCGGCAAGAACTGGAACCCCATGGCCTACAGCCAGGACACCGGCCTGTTCTATGTGCCCGCCAACCACTGGAAGGAGGACTACTGGACCGAGGAAGTCAGCTACAAGAAGGGTTCGGCCTACCTCGGCCAGGGCTTCCGCATCAAGCGCATGTATGACGACCACGTCGGCGTCCTGCGCGCCATGAACCCCACCACCGGCAAGGTGGAGTGGGAACACAAGGAGAAGTTGCCGCTGTGGGCCGGCGTACTGGCCACCAAGGGCAACCTGGTGTTCACCGGTACCAGCGACGGCTACTTCAAGGCCTTCGACGCCAAGACCGGCGACGAGCTGTGGAAATTCCAGACCGGCAGCGGAATCATCTCCCCGCCCGTGACCTGGGAGCAGGACGGCGAGCAGTACATCGGCGTGACCGTCGGCTACGGCGGCGCCGTGCCGCTGTGGGGCGGCGACATGGCCGAGCTGACCAAGCCGGTCGCACAGGGCGGCTCGTTCTGGGTGTTCAAGTTGCCCGCATGGGAAAACAAGACCGCCAAGCGTTGATGTCCCGGCCGTGCCTGCGCTGTCGCGGGCACGGCCTATTCACTCGGAACGGGCGCCCCGGCGCCCGACCAATGCATGGGTCCCAACATGAAAACGTCCAGCCTGCTACTCCCCTTGCTGCTCGCTACCGCCTCGGCCTTCGCCGCGGACGATCAGCCCCTGACCGTCAACGGTTGCACCCTGCAGCCGGAAAGCCAATGCGCCAACGCCGACCTACGCGGTGCCGACCTCAGCAACCAGGACCTGCGCAAGATCAACCTGGCCGGCGCCGACCTTTCCGGAGCCAACCTGCGCCATGCCATCCTTGATCTCGCCAACCTGGAAAAGGCCAACCTCACCGGCGCCACCCTCAATCGCGCCAGCCTGCAACAGGCCAATCTGCGCCTGGCCAACTTCACCGACGCCCAGTTGGTAGCCATCCAGGGCTGGGGATTGTTCGCCCAGGCGGCGCAATTCAAGGGCGCCAATCTCACCGCCGCCTACCTCGAGTTCGCCCGCATGAGCGGCGCCAAGATGCACGGCAGTGATTTGCGCGCCGCCGACCTGGAAATGACCTGGCTGAGCAAGGCCGATCTCAAGGGCGCCAGCCTGATCGACGCCAACCTGCAGGAAGCCAAGCTCAATGACGCCAACCTCGAGAATGCCATTCTCACAGGTGCGCGGCGGCATTACGCGTCCTTCCAGGGCACCAACATGGAAGGCTGCACGGATTGCCCGATGGATTGGGAAAAGTAGCCTTGGCGAAGCGCCGCGTTGCCGAGCGGGAACTACGCCTGGACCATCCTTCGCTCGCCAACGCGCAGCACGCCGGTATCGATGGCCAGGTGTACCAGCTCGGCGTGCGAGCCGACCTGAAGCTTGCTCTTGAGCAGGGTCAGGTAGTTGGAGACGGTCTTGCCGCTGATGCACAGCTGCTCGGCGATCTGCCGGGCAGGCGTGCCCCTGGCGAGCATCACGAAGATTTCGAATTCGCGCTGGGTCATGCCCTGCAGGCGCGGGTCCGGCGAGCCGCCATGAACCGGATTGCGCGCCAGTTCGGTCGCCAGCGGTTGCTCGATATAGGCATGGCCGGAGAGGACGCGCCGCACCGCGTCGATCAGCACCTGCGGCGAGGCGCCCTTGGTGATGTAGCCCGCCGCACCGGCATCCAGCGCCTGGCGAACCAGGGTCAGCTCGTCGTGCATGCTGAAGAACAGTACCCGCAACTGCGGCAAGCGCTGACGCAAGCGCCGCGTGGTTTCCAGGCCGCTGATGCCCGGCAGGCCGATGTCCATGATCACCAGGCTGGGAATGTCCCGCTGGCACTCGTCCAGCGCCTGTTCGCCATCGCAGGCCTCGCTCAGTTGCACTTCGGGCAGTACCGCACGCAGCAGCGCGGCGCAGCCCTGACGCACCATGGCGTGGTCGTCCACCAGAAGAATCTTCACAGGCTACCTCCGATGCCACGGGGTGGTCGTTGTATGCCCCGGTTCTGTTTTCGGACAACCCCATGCTAGAACCTGGAAACGCTCGCCCCCCTACTACCTTGGTACTGCCGGAGCGCTACTTTCCGTGCATTTTCATGGCTTCCGCTGGTGTCTGGTGCGCGGTGCGACATGAGGGTTGATATCGGACTGGCAAGTTTGGGTGGTGCTGCCAGCTGGCTTAGGCTTGTAGCTTGCAGATCAGGGCGATTACCGAGTGTGCTGACACTTCTGGTTTCGGCCCCCCGGCCGAGTCACTTTCTCTTTGCTCGCGCGAAAGAGAAAGTAACCAAAGAGAAAGCGCGCCCGACATCCGGGTCTGGCCTGTGGCCAGACTCCCCTCGCTCCGGTGCCGCTCCGGGGGCCGTCACGAAGGGGCGTCCCTGCCCCTTCGCTCCTCGCTCGGCGTCCATGCCTCGCGTCCCCCTGCGCAACACCTCCACTCGGCCTCCTGACGGGGGATGGGGTCCGAGTCGCTTGAAAGATTGTTGGTGTTGCTTGGGCTTTGCTTCTTTTTGCACGAACCAACAGGCGACACCAACCGCCCCTTTCAGAAGGGTGAGCGGAATCGTTGCGTAGAGGGCGAGCCGCAGGGATGCGGCGAGAGTCGTAAAGGGCCAAGGATGGCCCTTGTACGACGGCCTTCGGAGCGGCGATGGAGCGAACGAACCCTGCGCGCAGCGCAGGGCCGTATGTAGGGGCAAGCGTTTTTGCTTACTTTTTTCGCGACTGAAAAAAGTGAGTCGCCCAGCAGGGCGAAACCCACGCCATCGAGCAAATCGATAAACGATCACGAAAGCGAAACTTTCATTCAACACACAAACTTGCCAGTCCGGTGCCAACCCGTGCTCCCCCAAGGAAAGCACGATGAACGAACAGCCCCTACTACTTTGGTACCAGTTTTCGCCTCCATCGTAGGATTTCAAAGCCAGCACCATTGTTCTGTAATCGAGTCACCGGAACACTCAGGAAGCAAGACGATGTCGCGGTTCCCCCCATTACTGCTCATCACGACGGTTTGCCTTGGGCTCAGCCAGGCAGCACCTGCGCAAACGGACGGCGAGCTGTTCTCAGCCGAAGGTTACCGCCAGGCGCACTACCGCAGCCCGACGCCAGCCACCGCCGAGGGTGCGCAGACGCTGGACACCGCGTCGCTACGCGCATTGCTGGATAACGAGCCGCAGCTGGTGCTGGTGGATGTCTATCGTCGCCAGTGGCTGGCAGGCCGCTTCATCGAAACCGAGGCGCACGCCAACCTGCCCGGCAGCATCTGGCTGGCCAATACCGGTGATGGAACGCTGCAGCCGCAATGGGCCGATTACTTCGCCGAGAACCTGGCTCGCATCAGCCAGGGGCAGAGCGATCGCCCGCTGGTATTCTACTGCCGCTCCGATTGCTGGCTCGGCTGGAACGCCACCCGGCGGGCGCACGCCCTGGGCTATACGAGGCTCTACTGGTATCGCGATGGCGTGGATGGCTGGGAACAGGCCGGCCTGCCCCTGAATCCAGCAACACCGGAGCCGCTGAACAGCCCCTAGCAGGCCGTTGAAAAACGTAGGCGAGGCAGGCAAGACAAGGCAAAAACGGCCGAAACGTAGCGCAGCGAAGTAACAGCCGTAGGCTGGCCCGCAGGGCGAACGCAGTGAGTCAAAAGCGCAGTTTAGGTGTTCTAAATGAGCATTTTGAGGCCGTTTTTAACGCAGTATTGCCAACGCAGATAGTTTTTTCAGCGGCCTGCTAGTGAACCGCTGAACGTGCCGACCATAACCACAACAAAGAGGTGAACGGCCTTGTACAAGATTCTGATTGCCGATGACCATCCGCTGTTTCGCGAAGCCATCCACAATGTCATTCGCGACGGCTTTCCCGACAGCGAGATCCTGGAAACCGCCGACCTCGACAGCGCGCTGGCCCTGACCCTCGAACACGACGACCTCGACCTGGTCCTGCTCGACCTCAACATGCCCGGCATGCACGGCCTGAACGGACTGATCAACCTGCGCAACGAGGCTCCGACCATTCCGGTGGTGATCGTTTCCGCCGAGCAGGACAAGCAGATCGTGCTGCAGGCGATCACCTACGGCGCGGTCGGCTTCATCACCAAATCGTCGCCGCGGGCCCAGATGACCGAGGCCATCGAGCAGATTCTCAACGGCAACGTCTACCTGCCTTCGGACATCATCCGCAGCCAGAAAAGCGGCCGGCGCCAGACCAGCTACAACGAACCCTCGATCCCGCCCGAGCTGCTGCAGGCGCTGACCCGCAAGCAACTGCTGGTACTGGAGCGCATGACCAAGGGCGAATCCAACAAGCAGATCGCCTACAACCTCGACATCGCCGAAACCACGGTCAAGGCACACGTCTCGGCGATCCTGCGCAAGCTCAACGTGCACAACCGCGTGCAGGCGATCCTCTCGGCCGGCGATATCGACTTCACCGCCTACCTGCGGCGCTAAGGCGAGTACCGGGTTCGGCGGTGGCGCACTCGGCGCGGTGCGTTCACAGGCACGTCCCACGCATCAACGCAGCCTGCCCATTCAGCCCGCCTGCCCGTGTTCCAGCATATGGCACATGGCGGTCTTCAGCTTCATCGGCCGTACCGGCTTGTGCATCAGCATGTGCCCCAGCTCGCGTACCTGTTGCTTGAGTTCGTTGCTGTAGTTGGCCGTGATCATCAGCGCCGGCAGCGGGTTGGCGCGACGGGCGTTGACCTTGGCGACCACGTCGATGCCGGTGTGGCCGTTGTCCAGGTGGTAATCGGCGATCAGCAGGTCGGCCTCGGCATGGAAGTCGTCCACCTGGCGCGCCAGATCTTCTTCCGAGAGCGCCGTGGTCACCGCGCAGCCCCAGCCTTCGAGCAGGGTGCGCATGCCGGCGCAGATCGCCGTATCGTTATCCAGCACCCAGACGCGCGCGCCTTGCAGGCGCTGGAGTACCAGTTCGGTGGTGGTCGGCTCGGCACGCAGCAGGGGCGCGCGCCTGGCCAGTGGCACCTCGATGGCGAACCGGGACCCACGCCCCGGCTGCGAGCTGACCTGAATGCGATGACCGAGCATGCGCGCGATCTTCTCGACGATGGCCAGGCCGAGGCCCAGGCCACGGTCCTGGTTCGGCCGCACGCCCTCCCCGCGCTTGAACTCCTGGAAGATTTCCTCGAGTTTGTCGTCGGCGATGCCGACGCCGGTGTCCCACACCTCGATCGACAGCCGCTGCCGACGCCGCCGGCAGCCCAGCAGCACGCGCCCCTGCGGCGTATAGCGGATGGCATTGGTCAGCAGGTTGCGCAGGATGCGCGCCAGCAGCTGGATATCGCTGCGCACCAGTGCCGAGCTGGGGATGAAGTCCAGTTGCAGGCGCTCGGCCCCGGCAATCTGGCGGAACTCCATGGCGAGGTTCTCCAGCAGCTCGCTGACGGCGAACGGGGCAATATCCGGCTTGATCACACCGGCGTCGAGCTTGGAAATATCCACCAGGGTGCCGAGCAGGTTCTCCACGTCCTCCAGCGAATTGCTGATGTTGCGCACCAGCCCGCCGCTGGGCTCTGCCGGCTGTTCCAGCAACGCGCTGGTGAACAGCCGAGCGGCGTTCAGCGGTTGCAGCAGGTCATGGCTGACGGCGGCGAGGAATTTGGTCTTGGACAGGTTGGCCAGCTCCGCCTCGCGCTTGGCCTCGCGCAATCGCGCCTCCACCAGGCTGCGCTCGTCGATCTCGCGCAACAGCTGGTCGTTGAGGCTGGTCAGCTCGGCGGTGCGCTCGCGCACCCGCTGTTCCAGGTTCTGGTAGGCCTGGTGCAGCGCCTCGGCGGTGCGCCGACGGTCGGTAATGTCCTGGATCAGCACGAAGATGCCGGCGACCTCGCCGCTGGAAAGCCGGTTCGGTACGTAGGAACGCAGCATGTAGCGCTGCTGACCGGCATGGTTGCGCTCGGATATCTCGAAGCTGACGTTCTCGCCGGACAAGGCGCGATCGATGTAAGGCGCCAGCTGCCGCCAGTGCTCGCCGCTGTGCACTTCGGGCAGGCTCTGCCCGAGCATGCCGTCGCTGGGCCAGCGGTACCATTCCTCGTAGACCTTGTTGGTGAATTCGTAAGTCAGGTCGGACGACACGTAGGCGATCAGCGCCGGCACATGATCGGTGATCAGGCGGATCCAGCGCTCGCTCTCGCGCAGCGCTTCGGCATGGCGGTAGCGTTCGGTAATGTCGGTGAAGGTGTTGACGAAACCGCCGGTGGGCAGCGCATGGGTGCGGATTTCCAGCATGCGGCCGTCGAACAGGCGTTGTTCCAGTTCACGTACCGGCCGATCCTGCCCATCCCGGGTATTCGGCGTCAGGAGCTTCAGCTCGCTCTCGGCCATCACTTCCTCGAACGGCCGGTGCGCCTCGATCGGCGCCAGCCCGCAGAGTTCGAGGAAGCGTCGGTTCCACAGTTCCAGCGCGCCCTCGGCACCGACCATGGCCACCCCCTGGGACAGGTTGTCGACCGCGCGCTGCAGCAGGCGCGACTTCTGTGCCAGTGCCTGCTCGCGGCGCATGGTTTCGCTGACTTTCACCTCGGTGATGTCGGTGTAGAGGATGACCAGCCCACCCTCGCGCGTCGGCCGCTCGCTGACCTGCACCCAGCGCCCGTTGTTCAGCCGGTAGACGGTCGGCTCGTCGCCCTTGCCGCGGTGCTCCTCGACGATCAATCCGGTGCTCTCGGCCAGCTGGCGCACGTCGATCAGCCGCGTGCCGGCATTGATACGCGCGCGGGTGCGGCTCCACAGCGACTTGAAACGACGATTGAACAGCACGATGCGCTGCTCGCGGTCGAACAGCACGAAGGCATCGGAAATGCTCTCGATGGCATCGACCAGGTGCTGGTGGGCAGTTTCTGCCCGCAGGCGCGCGTCGCTGAGCAGCTGGTTGCTGCCCTTGAGTTCGGCCATCGCCTGGTTCAGCGCATCGGTACGCTCGCGTACCTGCTCGGCCAGTTCCACCGAATGCTGGAAGGCTGCATAGGGCGCATCACGCCCGGCGCCGCTGGACTCGACCCGTTCGATCAGGGCGGCGTTGATGCGCGCCAGCTTGTGGTTCTCGCGCTCCAGCTCGGCCTGGCGCGCCAGCAGGTCAACGACCGCCCCGCCCTCCAGGCCGACCAATGGCGACACCGGTGAAGGTCTGGTTGATGTGCATGCCATTGAACTGCTCTCCGTAGGTGTTGAAGCCGATCACCTGCTGGCGCCTGAGAAAAGCCGAAACCTGCTCGCTGGCGCCGTTGGCCTCGATTTCCAGGCGGCGCAGGAAGCAATCGCAGCCAATGGTGAGGAGCGGCGGCCCGAGACGCTGTTCGAGCCGCCGGAACAGCGCTTCGAGATTGGGCATCAACGGGCCGGGCTGCATGGCCGTCAGCACGATGCCGTTCTCCACCGCGCAGTAGAAGGTCAGGCTCAGGTCGTCGTTGACCTTCTGGATCGAGCGCACGTAGTACTGCTCGTTGATGCGCACCGCCAAGGGATGCGCGGCGAACAGCCGGTGGTCGAGTTCGGCGACCGGCACGCCGATCAGCCGCGCGTATTCCTCGGCGGCGGGCTCGGCATTCAGCTCGAAGACGCGCCGACCGTTGCTGTCGGCGCGAGTGACCACCAGCTTCTCGCCATTGGGCAGGATGTGGTGGGTGGTGAACACCTCGAAATCCAGCCAGGTGTTGACCAACACCACGATGGCCGCACCACTGTGGAAACGGCCGTCGTAGTAGACGTGAGTATCGCTCAGGTGATTGTCGTCGCCCGCCGAGCCGCCGAAATGGGGGATGCTGCCGAAAGCCGCACTGAGCGCGGCGAGCACCTGTTCCTCGCGGCTGGACAGGCCGTCGAGCAGGGTCAGGGCGAAGCTGTGGTCCTTGATCGGCGCCAGGGAATTGCTGCGACAGGCGCTGCCCAGCCGCTCCACCAGTTGCTGGGCATCGATCAGGCTGAAACGCTCCATTTCGTCGATCAGCTCGCAGGCGATCGAAAAACTGCGGTGGTCGAAGCCGATGGCGCTGACGCAACTGCGACTGTAGCCCTGGGCGGTGATCTCCCCCGCCGAGGTGCAGCCCACCAGACGCACGCCGCCGAAGTACTGCTGCAACGCATCGCCCAGGGCCGGCAGATCGTATTCGGCCGAGCAGAAGAACAGCACGAAACCGAGGTGCGGATGGATCAGCTGGCGCGCCAGGTCCTGGGCCACCGTCTCGGCCAGCCGCGCTTCGGACATTGCCGTGCGTATCATCTGCGCCTGCTGTTCACTCACGCACCGTCCTCCCGTCTCACCCGTATCGGATTGACCCCATTCTTGGTCAGGGCTTGCGGTACGAAAATGCTACTTGAGTACCGGAACGGACCTGCCTAGGTAGCGATGCCTGGCCGGATCGTCACGCGAAGAGGATGGAGGAATACGGAAAAGGCCGGCCCCCTCGCGGGGACCAGCCTCTGTGCTGCCTGCCGGGCTCAGAAGCTCAGCGCAGCGCCCACGGCGAAGGTCCGGGTTTCCTCGTCGACGGCATTGGTGCTCCGCCCCGCGATCTCGAACTCGTTGAGTTCGGCGACCAGCTTGAGGTTGTCGTTGATGTCGTGGAACAGCGCGATGCCGCGGGTCTCGTAGTCGGCGGCGGTGCCCAGGCCGTTGCCGTCGTCCTTGGTCTTGCCGTAGGACAGCGCGATGCGGTTCTTGCCGAAGCGGTACGAGCCCTGCAGCAGGTAGCCATCACTGTCCACCTCGCGCAGCAAGGCTTCGCCGGCGTTGTTGGTGAAGAATGGGTTGATGCCCTCGGCCTGGAAGCCCGAGGCGGTCAGCGAGAAGCTGCCCATCTTCGCCTGCACGCCGTAGCCGAGGCCCTTGGATGTGACATCCTCGATGCTGCTGTCGGTGTTGTCCGAGTTCTGCTGCATGGCGTTGATCCAGGTATAGAACTGGGTGCCGCCCAGCTCGAACTGGTAGGTCACCTCGGCTTCCAGGCGCGGCTCTTCCTGGTAGGCCTTGTCCAGGGTGGAGCTGCTGTCCTCGGTGGTGTCCACCGGGTCCATGATGCCGACCGCAATGCGCAACCCGCTCATCACCGGGGAGCGATAGGTGACCTGGGATGTCGGGAACGGATAGGGGTAGCCGGTGCCGATGTTGCCAAAGGAGACGCCGCCGCCGTCCACCAGGCCCAGGGTGTCGCTGACCTGGCCATAGCCGGTGAGCATTTCATCGAGCAGGATGTTGGAACGGGCGAACAGACCGAAATCCTTGCCGAACAGCACCTCGCCCCAGGCATCGTTGGACACCGTGGCGTAGAACTGGCGGACGTCGATGCCGGTCTCGGTGCCATTGGTGTCGCTGTCGTTGATGGTTACCCAGAACGAGGAACGGCCGCCCAGCTTGAGGTCCTCGACCTGCTTGCTGAAGTTGAAGCCAATGTAGTTGGGCAGGAAGCCCATCTTGACCCGCGATTGCTTGCGGTCGAACTGCTCGCCGGCACGATCGACATCGCTGTGCACATAGAAGGTGTTGAAGTAACCATCGGTGGAAAAGCGAGTGTCATCCTGGTCGTAAAGCACGATTTCAGCCAATGCCGACTGGCTCGCCGACAGGGCGACGGCACCGGCCAGGGCCACAGGCAGCAGGGTTGAAACGGCTTTCTTGTTGTTGTGCATGGCGCTCTCCGCTGTATTTGACGACAGGCAGTCGTGACGGGAGCGATTATCGAAAGGCCACCTGGGCACACATACGCTGCGATGGCGGCGAATGGCTAGTGCTTTGGCCCTGTCATCCGTACTGCCTCCCGCGCACGAGCGGCGCTGACCGGGGGCACTGGCGCTTTGGTATTACGCCGTAGCGCTTGTGGCCAACAGGCCGCTCCATGGCTTCAGCGGCCTCGCGCTCTTTCATCGGCAAGCTTGGTATCCTGAGCGCGGTCAACTGTCATCGGGGGTTCCGTGTTTTCACTGAAGCGCAAGGGCGATTACCGTCTGCAGCTGACCCGTACGCTCAAGGAGCCTGGACGGCACCGGATCGAGCTGTATCTGTTCACCCCGCACGAGAGCAACCTCTCCGCCTGGACCCTGGCCGAGGAGCAGTTTTTCTTCAGCGCCCTCACCCACAGCTTCGGCTTGCTGGGCATGCCATCGAAAGACCGCGTCAGCAAGGCGGACGGCTCCTTCGTGCTGCTGTCCCCCCACTACGAAATCATGTACGGCTCCTGGTTCTTCCGGTACCAGGCCTCGATGGAACGGTTACGCCAGCAGTTGTTGGCTTCCGGTGCGGCAGCGGAGCCGATTGCCCGTGCCCTGCGCCTGAGCCAGAACTTCGCCCAGCGCCTGCGCAAGTCCGTGCCCCAGCAGAGCAACCAGCTGCGCTATTTCCGGCAGATGGACATCTACTTTTCGTGGCATGCCGAACAGTTCCTGCTGGAGTGCATGACCCTCGAAGGGTTCGCCGAACTCGACGACGAGCTCAAGCAGGCCGTGACCGAGTTTCTGCGCCAGGAGCTCAAGTACCGCAAGGAACGCGAATACCTGAGCGACTTCCATGGCACCCCTACCCGTGTCTGGAACCGCATGGGGCTGTATCACCGGTTGCTGGAATATCCCGTGCTGCTGCGTGCCAAGGTCACCGAACTGGGCGCCGGCACCCACAAGCTGGTGAAGGCGGCTTCCACCATGCTGATCATGTCGCTGTTCACCTATTTCCTGTTCAACGCGCGCGACGCCAGCCAGAAGCTGTCGCTCACCCTGCTGCTGGGCATTGCGCTGGTCTACGCCATTCGCGACCTGCTGCGCGACGACATGATCACCGCCATCACCCGCAAGCTGCGCAAGGGCAAGCCGCGCTGGAAGATTCGCCTGCTCATGCCCTACACCCGCAAGCTACTGGCCCAGCAATGGGTCTGGCTCGACTACCGCAAGCTGCCCGACCTGCCGCCGCTGATCCGCGAGCACTCCGGCAAATGGGCCACCAACGAGGAACGGCAGATCATCTGCTACCGCTCGCTGCTCAACCTGGACAAGGCCGCGCTGGAGCATGACGAAATCCGCGAGCGCCTGACGCTCGACTGCGAACAGCTCTGCGCGATGATCCAGGCCAGCCACAACAAGCTGTTCGTCCGTACCGACGACGAGGACCCGTTCGCCATCCAGGCCCACCCCATCGAGAAACAGCACGACTACAACCTGCTGCTGGTACACCGCGTTCCTGGCCAGCATTTCCCCTCGGCCCAGCGCTGGCGCCTGCGGCTCGGGGTCAATGGCATCGTGCAATGCGAAAGCAAGAAGGCCCACTGGCCCGAGCCGCCGGAGCTGCCGCCCTCGCGCTGGCGGCGCCTGACCGGTCGGTGGCGGCGAGACTGAGTCCGGCCAACCGGCCAAGCGGCGCCGATCAATGAACCTTGATCGGCACCGTGCGGAGCGGGCTCAGACCTTGAAGAAGCTGACCCTCGACTGCAATTCGTTGCCCAGACGGGCCAGCTCGGCGGTCGAGGCGGCCGTCTCCTCCACCGCCGCCGCCGACTGTTCGGCCACATCCCGTACGTTCAGCACCGAGCGATTGATCTCCTCGGCCACCGAACTCTGCTCTTCGGCCGCGGTGGCGATCTGCATGTTCATCGCCTGGATCAGCGAGATGGTCTGCACCACGTCGTTCAGACCTGTTTCGACTTCCCTGGCGAGCACCACCGTGTCCTGAGCCAGCGTGTTGCTCGCATTCATCATGTCCGATGCGCCTCGGGCGCGGCTCTGCAATCCGGCGATGAGCTGCTCGATCTGGGCGGTCGACTCCTGGGTTCGCTGGGCTAGGCCCCGGACCTCGTCGGCGACCACCGCGAAGCCGCGCCCGGCCTCACCGGCCCGCGCCGCCTCGATCGCAGCGTTCAAGGCCAGGAGATTGGTCTGCTCGGCGATGCCGTTGATGACGGTCAGTACCGTGCTGATGCTTACGCTTTCCTCGTTCAGTCGGTTGACGGCGTCGGTGGAAAGCGACACCTCATCGGTCAGCTTGCCGATCTGGGTCAGCGCCCGCTGGAGCACCACGGAACCATGGGCAGCCTGGTTATCGGCACGCTGGGCGGCGCTGGAGGCCTCCTGTGCATTCTGTGCGACCTCGTGGACCGTCGCGGCCATCTCGTTCATCGCGGTCGCGACCTGGTCGGTCTCCTGGCGCTGGCTGCTGACGCCGGCGCTGGTCTGCTCGGTCACGGCCGACAGCTGCTCGGCCGCCGAGGCCAGCTGGATGGTGCTATCGGTCACATGGGCAAGCAGCCCACGCAGGTTCTGTCGTGTCCTGTCCAGCGAACCGAGCAACGCGCCGAACTCGTCGCCACGGCGCTCGATCGCAACTTCCGTCATGTCACCGGCACCGATGGCCTCGGCGATTTTCAGGGCATTGTTCAACGGCCGCGTGACCTGGCGGACGATCAGCCAACTGATCAAGCCGGCAAGCACCAGCGCCAGAGCGGTAACCAGGAGCATCAATATTTCGGCGGCGGCGGCGTCCGATTCACTCTTCGCGATCTGCCCTTCGACAATTTTCTCGACACTGGCATAGGCCGTCTGGAAATGCTCGGCCATGTCCCGGCGTGCCTGCCGCTCCTGCTCCACGAGCGGGGGCAGTTGCTCTACGTGCCCGATGTACTCGTTCACCCGCGTCTGGAATTGCTGGAGCATTTCAGCCTGGTCTTCCCGAAGTTCGCCCTCGAGCGGCTTGGAAGCTGCCCGAGCCAGGTCGAACTGCTGTATCAGCGCCTTAAGGGTCTCATCCGCCTCATCCGTAAGGTAGCGGCTGACAGCAAAGCGCAACTGGCGATTCTGTTTCGCCAGCTCGACAGCGAAAAGCGCCAACCCTGCCTGATGCGCATCGAAATGCATCACTGGCGCGTCGGGCGTTCCGGCGAGATCGCTTTCGAGCTCCACCGCCAGCCGATCCGCCTCGTTGCCGGCTTGTAACCAGCCGCTACGCGTCTTGATTTTCTGCTCGGCCGCGCTGGCCAGACGATGAAAACTGGCCTGATAAGCCAACATTGCCGAGGTGACGGCATCGATATTCTCGATATCGTCCGCCGAGGTGAAGTTTTGCCTGGTGGATTTCGCAACTTGGAGGATCTTGTCGATCGACCGGTTCAGCTCGTTGATATGCGCTCTGTCACCGGTAGCGTCGAAGACCGATTGCAGATGCCGGACGTAATTCGCTTCATTGAGCAGCCCGTAGGATGCAAGGGCTTTATCGCTGCGTGACACCAGATTATCGAGGCTGCGAACCCCGATGATCGCCACGATGATCGCCAACACACCGACTGCGCCAAAACCTGAACCCAGCTTCAGGGCAACCTTGAGATTCTTCATTCGCTACTCCAGACCGAACCGTGACCAACTGGTCAACTCTTATCGGCGAGGGCCGGCAAAGCTGAAGGTCGAGGGAACGAAAATTCCTGCCACAACTCCCGCGCTAGACAGGACCAGGGCCCAGCCAACCACCTCCTCAGAAGTTGCGTCGGTAGAACAGATCCAGCGAACTGGCCAGGCCGCTGGCAGCCTCGAGGAAGATTCGCCGGGTCAGTCGATAGCGCAACGCGACGGTATTGGCAGGCTCGAACACGCCCACGCCGTAGCGAAGCGTCAGCCGCTCGGTCAGGCGCCCGCTGGCGACGACGCTGGTATTGGCCCCGCTGCCTTCGGTGTCCAGCTGGAAGTCGTCGATGCCCAGCCGGTTCGCCAGATCGCCGGTGAAGGAGGCGCTGCCGGCCAGGCCGAGGCTGAGCGCGGCATTGGCCAGCAGGTTGCTGTCGCCGCTGTCCGCCCCCAGCGCCCGCCCCAGCACCAGATAGGAAAGCGCCTGTTCCTGGCTCATCGCCGGCTCGGCGAACACCTGGATACGCGGTTGTTCGGCGCTGCCGGTGATGCGCAGGCCGGCGACCACGTCATCCTCGGGAATCCGCCGAATGGCTTCGATATCCAGGAACGGCTGTGTCAGCACGCCGGTGAACAGCAGCTGCGCGCGGCGGATGGTCAGTCGCTGACCGTAGGCACGATAGCGGCCGTTGTTCAGCTTGAGTTCGCCGCGGGCATCGAGGTTGTCGCCGATGTGCAGGTAGCCGGCCAGGTCGGCGGTCAGACCGAAGCCGGAAAAACGCAGGCGATCCTCGCCGACTTCGACGTCGATATCCATGCCGATCGCCAGGGCCGTATCCGCTTGCTCCGCCTCTTCGCCGACGATGACGGTGTCCTCGGACACCTTCACCGTGGACGGCGGCAGCTCGCGGACGGTGATGTCCCCGCGCGGGACTTTGATTCGCCCGCTCACCGCCAGCCGCTCATCGGCCAGCACCAGATGCAGGTCCGGTTCGACTTCCAGCTCGGCGTAAGGCTCGACCACTACCGGCAGCCGCGTGCCAGCGAGGTGCAGATCCAGGTCGAGCGCCTGCTGCCAGTCCAGAGTGCCGTTCAGGCGACCCTGGCCCTGTTCGCCGCTGCGCCAGTTACCGTCGACGCGCAGTTGCTGCCCTTCGATACCGATGTCGACCTGCAACCCTTCGAAGCTGACGGGCAGCTCACTGCCGGAAATCTCCGCCTCGCTCAAACGCAGATCGCCGTTCAACTGCGGGCTTTGCAGCGTTCCCGACAGTCGCCCGGCACCGTTGAGCTGACCTTGCAGCCGGTCCACCTGCGGCACGAAGGGCCGGGCGACGGAAATATCCAGGTCACGCAGGCTGAACTCGCCATCGATGGGCTTGATCTCGCCCTGCGGGTCGATGCGCAGCTGCACGTCCAGCTCGCCCAGGTCACCGCCAACGAAATGCACCCGGCTGTCGATCCGCTCGGGCCTTAGACGACTGTTCAGAGCCAGAGTCTGGTAGGGAAAGTCGTGCCAGATGTCCTCTTCGCGAAAACGCAGCACTCCGGGGCCTGCGTTCACGGAAATCTCGCCATTCGGCCCCGCCTGCGGGAGCTCCAGTTGCAGGTCGGCGTTGAGCTCACCCTGCCAGGCCAGGGTATCGGGCAGGTTGGCCGCCAGCGATTCGAGCGGAAAATCACGCAACCGATAGCGCAACTGCGTATCGGGCATCAGGCGCTGGGCCGGTGCGCACAGCGTTGCCGGGCCGGACGCGAAACAGTGCGCGGCCAGGTCGAGCCGTCCGTTTGCCAGGCGTTCGATCGCCACCGGCTGCTGCAGCGCCCATTGCTGCTGGTAGGCATCGACCGCCGCGCGCAACAGGCGGCCACGCCAGTCGCCGCCCCGCATGCCGCCTTCCGCCGCGAGGGAAAGATCGAGCGGCCCGCCTTGCAGCTGCAGCGCCGCCTGGTGCGCATCGAGCGTGCCGTCGGCGTTCAGCTGCAGCTGGCCCAGTTCGGTATCGCCCGATGTAATGCCGTCGACAGTCATGCGCAGGCGTGCACGTTCGCCATCGGCAAGGTTGGCGGCGAGTTGCAGACGCTGCAGGTGATTGTCCTGATAGCGGATCGTCTGGCCCTCTAGCTCAAGCCGGCCCTGGGGCGCTGCCGGCGTACCGGCGATGCTCAGGTCGCCGCTCAGGCGGCCACCGAGTTCAGGCCACAGCTGCGCCAGCCGAGGCAGCTCGAGGCGCAATTGCCCCTGCAGCGTTTCGGTCCATTGGCCGCTGCCCTGGATGCGGTTGTCGCCCAGCTGCAGGTCCAGCGTGGGCAATTCCCAGCGCGCCTCGCGCCCGCTGGCCTGGAGTTGCAGGCGAGCCGGTTGCCCGCGCAGGCGCCCGTCCATGGCCAGTGCCACATGGGCTTCGAGCTGCTCGCCGCGCAGAGCGCCCTGGCTCTCCAGCGTCCCGCCCAACTTGCCTGGCAGCTCCGCCAGCCAGTAGGAAGGATCGACATCGCGCAACGCCAGCGCGGTGCGCCAGTCGATGCCATCGGCGAAGCCGACGCTCAGGTTGCCCGCCGCCCCGCCTTGTCCCGCCTGTAATTCCAGCTGTGGCAGGTGCACGCGTTGCAGATCCCCACTGAGCGGGCTTTTCAGCGTGAAATCGCCCGCCGGCCCGCTCATGGCGGCATCGAAATGGCCCAGGTAGTTGCCCGCATCGTATTGCAGCTGTGCCGTCAGGGTACGCAATGTCACCGGCAGCGGTTCCGGCTGTGGATACAGGCGCCACCAGGGAAAATCCTGCCACTGCAGCGACGCCTCGCCTTGCAGGGCCTCGCGCCAGTCCAGATGCCCTGCGAGGCCGACCCGCTGCCGTTCGTTGGCCACCAGCTCGGCCCTGTCCACGCGCGCGCCCGCCTGGTTGACCAGCCCGTCCAGCTGCAAGGCCACCGCCCCGCCCTCGCCCGCCAGGCGGCCACTGGCGAGCAGCCGATAACCCTCGTCGAGCTCGCCCTCGGCGGTCAGCACGAAGCCGTCCAGACGCAAACTGTCCGGCAGATCGGGGCTGGCCTTGAAGCCGTCCAGGGTCAGTTTCAGCGTCGCGGGCAACCCGGTGGCCAGGGGCTGCAACTGGCCGCTCAGGTTGCCGTCCAGGTAGCCGGCGCTATCGACGTTCAGCCCAAGGCGCTCGCGCACATCGCCCTGCACGTCGAATTGCAGCGTCCAGGGCTGCTCGTCGACGATCTGCAGCGCGGCATCGCCTTGCAGGCTCAGGGGCCAGGCGCCGCTGGGCTGCAGCCGACCGGCCAGCGACAGTTTCATGTCGGCACGGCTGGCACGCAGCTCGCGGATGTCCAGCCCGGCACGGCGCCAATCGGCCCGCAGTTGCAGTGATTGCAGGAGCTCCTCGCCATTCAGGCGCAGCGGGCCGAGATCGACCTGTAGCACCTGCAGCTCGAGTGGAAGCTGGAGGTCCGGCAGGCTGAAAGGTTCGCTGGGCGCCTCTTCCGTCCCCGGCGGGAAGACCAGTTCGATGCTTTCGGCGGCGAGCTCGTCGATGCACAAGGTCATCCGCAACAGGCACGCGGCCGACCAGTCCAAGCGTGGCTGCTTCACCACCACGCTGTTGTCCGCCTGGCTCCAGCGCAGCTGCTCGGCCTGCCAGCGGCCGCCGAGACGCCCCTGGAAGCCATCGACCTGCACTCCGGGCGCTTGTGCCAGCAACCAGCGGCTGCCACCGGTCGTACCCAGCAATGTGCCAACAACCCCGCCTATCAGGAGCAGCAATGCCAACAGCGCAGACAGGCTCCAGCCCAGTATCTTCACTGGCCGTCTCAAAGCTCGGGCCCCATGGAGAAATGCAGACGCACGCCACCGTCACCATCCAGCGGGTGAGCAAGGTCGAGCCGGATCGGCCCCACCGGCGACACCCAGCGCACGCCCACGCCCACACTGCTCTTGAGGCTGGGAAAGTCCGCCGAATTGAAGGCGTTACCCTGATCCATGAAGGTCGCCACGCGCCACTTCTCGGTGAGCGAGTACTGGTATTCGGCGGATACGGCGAACTGGTAGCGCCCACCGATACGGTCACCGTCGGAGTTGGTCGGTGACAGGCTCTGATAGTCGTAGCCGCGCACGCTCTGGTCGCCGCCGGCGAAATAGCGCAGCGACGGCGGCACTTGGGTGTATTCGTCGGTGATGTTGGCACCCAGCTGCACGCTGCCGAGAAAACGGTGGCGTTCGAAAAGCGTGCCTAGGCCCTTGAGCATCGCGTTGGCGTGGATCAGATCGGCATCGGACATCAGGCCCTGTTTTGCGCCCGCCAGCTCGAATTCCAGCCGATAGCCACGGTTGGGGTCGATGCGGTTGTCGCTGCGCAGCAGGCTGTAGGCGATGCCCGGCATCAACAGCGTGCTGACGCCCGAATCATCGCCGAGGCGGTATTCCTCGTGCTGCCATTTCAACGACCACACCCGTTTCCAGCCGTTGCCCAGCCGGCGATGCCACTCGGGCCCGACCGTCAGCAACCGGCTCAGGCTGTCGTTGTCGCCCAGCTCCTCGTACTGGTAACCGCCCGCATAGCGCAGCTTGTCGGTCAGCGGCGGATCGAGCGGCACGTCGTACCAGAGGCCGACGTTCTGCCGCGGTGCGGACAGCTCGGCCTCGGCACCGTAACTGTGCCCCTGCGGGTTGACCCAGTGGCGGGTCCAGTCCAGCCGTATGCGCGGCCCCACGTCGGTGGAGAAGCCCAGCCCCAGGCCCAGGGTGCGGGGCTCGCGCGTGGTGAGCAGGACGCTGACCGGGATGCGCTGTTCGCTGGCGTTGGCGGGGTTGGCATCGACCCGTACGCCCTCGAAATAACCGCTCGACTGCAAGGCCTGGCTCAGCTCGGCCACCCATTCGGAGTCATAAGGCGTACCCGGTTCGAAGGGCACCATGCGTTCGAGCAGGTCGGCATCGAAAGGCGCGTCGCCCTCGAAGCTGACCTCGCCGAGGTGGTAACGCGGCCCGCTCTCGAACACCAGTTCGATGTCTGCGAAATTTTCCCGGGGATCGACCGCCAGACGCTGGCGAGTGAAACGGCCTTCGAAGAAACCGAAGCGCGAAGCCTGATTGGCGATACGCTGCTTGACCTCTTCGTAACGACCATGATTGAGCGTGGTACCCGGCTCCAGCGCCCCCTGCGGATTCTGGAAGCTCTTCAGTTCAGCCGCCGGTCCTTCCACCCGCACCCGGACGGTGCGCAAGCGCACCGGTGGCCCCGGCTTGACGCGCAGACTCAGCCGGGGCGGCTCGCCGGCGATCACCTCGCTGTCGATCGCCGCGTTGTAATACCCCAGCGCCTGCAACGCCTTCTGTGCCTGCTCCCGTGCGATGCGGCTGTAGCGCAGCAACTCACGCTCGTCACGATCACCGAGGTCGCCGATATGGTTCTCGATGTTCTCGCGCAGTGTCCGGTTGCCGGGCTCGATCCGAACGTCCAGCTCGGCCGCCGCCAGTTCGGTTGCAGAAACGAGAAGAAGGCCGGCCAGAGCGACGCCGCGACGGTTGGATATGCACATGGCGGCGAATGCTAGCATGGCGCGAACCTGGCACTGCAAAGCCTTTGTCTCGGTCGTTTCAGCAGGGGCATGGATAACTTCGGCGGCCGTCCGGTAACTGGGGCGATGGATGTTTCAGCGCACGTGAATGCACCATCCATAGCCCCTGTGACCGCCGCGACCCGGGGTAATTCGCCGTCAGCCCTCGGCCCGTTCGGCCCTTGGCGTCGGATGGAAGAACACATATTCGACCACCGGCCCGATGGCCACCTGGCCGATCTCTTCGTATCCCTGGCGTTGGTAGAAGTTGCGATAGCGCGCATTGCCGGTGTCGATGACCAAGCCTTCAGAGGTCGGGTCTTCGGCGCACCAGTCATGCAGCGCCTGGAGCAGCCGCTCGCCATACTGCTGGCCCTGGAACTGGGGATGTACGGCCATCAGTGGCAGCACGTGGAAAGCCCCGGGCGGCAGACAGCCGAGGATGGCCTGGTGGTAGTCGAGATAACGGCGGGTGCAACGAAAGCCCGCCGTCAGCAGCATGCGCATCCGCCAGGCCCAGCTTTCGGTGATATCCAGCCGTCGTTGCGGTGGCGCGATCAGGGCGGCACCGATCAGCCGGTCGCCCTGCATCAGCCCCAGTGCGGGCTGGTCCTGAAGAAAATGCTGGTTGACCAGCTCCCGCACCGTCGCGCGCACCCGCTGGTCGTAGCCGGGGCGGTCGGCCTCGAACAGATAGGCGAAGGTCGGCTCGTGTCGGTAGGCGTTGTACAGCAGGGAGCGGGTTTCCCGGTTGTAGCCACTGTCCAGCATCCGTATTTCGGTGGGCATCGGCATCGCAGGCTCTCTTATTGTTGTTTTTCGATCTATCTGGACCTTAGCACCAGATCGGCAATATGCCGTTGCGTAGCACATGCCCCACGGCTTCTGCCTTTCACTTCCCGGACTACAGCCCTTAGAATCGCCCTTCTTCCGGAGATCGCCCATGAAACTCGTTTCTTTCAATATCAATGGGTTGCGTGCCAGACCTCATCAACTGGCTGCGATCATCGACAAGCATCGGCCCGACGTCATCGGCCTGCAGGAAACCAAGGTGGCCGACGAGCAGTTCCCCCAGGCGCAAATCGAGGCGCTCGGTTACCACGTGCATTACCACGGCCAGAAGGGCCATTACGGTGTCGCGCTGCTGTCGCGCCAGGCACCGCTGGAGATTCACAAGGGCTTTCCGGGCGACGGCGAGGAATCGCAGAAGCGTTTCATCTGGGGTCGTTTCGCCGATGCCAACGGCCAGCCGGTGACCGTCATGAATGGCTATTTCCCCCAGGGGGAAAGCCGTGTGCATCCCACCAAGTTCCCGGCCAAGACCAGGTTCTATGCCGACCTGCAGGCACTGCTAGAAGAGCGCTTCAGCCCCGACCACGCAGTGGCAGTCATGGGCGACTTCAACATTTCCCCGGAGGACTGCGACATCGGCATCGGCGAGGTGAACGCCAAGCGCTGGTTGCGCACCGGCAAATGCAGTTTCCTGCCCGAGGAGCGCGAATGGCTGGCCCGCCTCAAGAACTGGGGTTTGCAGGACAGCTTCCGCACGCTCAACCCGGAAGTCGCCGACCGTTTCAGCTGGTTCGACTACCGCAGCCGTGGCTTCGAGGACGAACCACGTCGTGGGCTGCGCATCGACCTGATCCTGACCACCCAGGCCTTGCATGACCGCGTCATCGATTGCGGCGTGGACTACGAAATTCGCGGCATGGAAAAACCATCCGACCACTGCCCGGTCTGGCTGGCACTGTGCTGAAACCCGCAGGCCAGACGGACGCAGCGCCTGTCACATGATGGTCATGCAACTGACTTAGTCTCGCGACTTCCATCGGTCGAGAGGGTCAGGCATTGGCAGTTTCCGTTTCAGAGCGCGACGTCTGGAGTCGAGCGTTTTCCCTGCTGTTGCTGGGTTTCGTGTGCTACAGCTTCCCCGGCCTGGCCATCGGCGCCGCCCCAGCCGCCGATCGTCCCGTGCTGAGCATCCAGGGTTCGAACACGGTCGGCGCCAAGCTTGCGCCCATGCTGATCGCCGGTTTCTTCGAAAGTCAGGGCCTGCGGGACGTCCGCATCGCCCCCGCTGGGCGGGAGAACGAACAGCGCATCAGCGCCACCGCCGCCGATGGCCGGATGGTATTCGCGGAGGTGGCCGCGCATGGTACCGGCACCGGCTTCGCCGGTCTGAAAGATGCCAGCGCCGACCTGGCAGCCGCCTCGCGGCCCATCAAACAGAGTGAACTGGATGCCCTGGCCGAGCTGGGTGACCTGCGCAGTGCCGAGGCGGAGCAAGTCATCGCCATCGATGGTCTGGCGATCATCGTCCATCCGGACAACCCGCTGAGCACCCTGACCGTTGCCCAAGTGGCACAGCTGTTCGCTGGCGAGGTGAGCAACTGGCGTGAACTGGGCGGTGCCGACATCGCCGTCAAGCTGTTTGCCCGCGATGATCGCTCGGGCACCTACGACACCTTCAAGGAACTGGTGCTCGGCAATCAGGACAAGACACTCGCCTTGCGTGCACGACGCTACGAATCCAACGACCAGCTCTCGCAGGACGTCAGCAAGGTGCCCGGCGCCATCGGCTTCGTCGGCCTCGCCTCGGTGGGTTCGGCCAAGCCACTGGCCATTGCCGACGGCGACTCGCAACCCATGGCGCCCACCAGCGCATCGATCGCCACCGAGGACTATCCGCTGTCGCGCCGGCTATTTCTCTATGCCCGTCCCGACGAGCAGTCCGCCCAGTTGCAGGCGTTCATCACCTATGTGCATGGCGCAGCCGGCCAGGCCATCGTCGAGCGATCCGGCTATGTGGCGCAGTCCATCAGGGCGATAAAGCTGACGGCCCAGGCCGACATGCCGCCGACCTATCAGCAACTGGCCAGGGAAGCCCAGCGGCTCACGGTGAACTTCCGCTTCGACCAGGGCAGCGCACGCCTCGACAACAAGGCCCGGCGCGATATCGACCGGCTCGTCGCCTACCTCAACGCCAACGGCAAGCGCATGAGCGCTGCGACGCTGGTAGGTTTCGGCGACCCCAGAAGCGACCCGGCGCGCACCGCGCTGCTGTCCAAGCTGCGCGCCATGGCCGTGCGCAGCGAGCTGGCGCGCGGCGGCATTCTTGTGAAAGAAATCAATGGGTTGGGCGATGAACTTCCAGTGGCTTCCAACCAGGGTGCCGGGCGCTTGAAGAACCAGCGCGTGGAAGTCTGGGTTCACTAGCGAATCGGGCTCAAGACAAAAACGTATCAGTCAGACGAACGCTTCGTACTGTCCGAAGAGCCGAGTGGGTACTAAGCTCGGCGCAAACAACAACAGTAGCGACTGCTCATGTACCTGATCTGCGGCGAAGCCTTGTTCGATGTATTCACTGCAAGTGGAGACGGTCCGGGCAACCGCCTGACACTGGAAGCGGTTGCCGGCGGCTCACCCTTCAACGTCGCCGTCGGCCTTTCACGGCTGGGCGTGCCGGCAGCCTTGCTCGGCGGAATCTCGAACGACAGCTTCGGCGAGCGCCTGCGCCAGATCCTGAGCGACGAAGGTGTGATCGACGATTACCTGGTGCCCTTTGAAGCGCCTACCACCCTGGCGATGGTCGCGCTTGGCGCAGACGGCTCGCCACGCTACAGCTTTCGCGGCGAGGGCTGCGCCGACCGCCTGCTCCGGGAAACGCACCTCAGGCCACTCGCCGACGATATCGGCGCCATCCACGTCGGTTCCTACAGCATGGTCGTGCCGCCGATCGCCGACACGCTTCACGCGCTGGTGTCCCGCGAAAGCCACCGGCGCCTGATCTCGATGGACCCTAACGTACGTCCCACTGTCGAGCCCAAGCTGCCGCGCTGGCGCGAACGCGTCGAGGCATTCGCCAGGCATGCGCACCTGATCAAGGCCAGCGACGAGGATCTCGCGTTGCTCTACCCCGGCGAGGCACCCGAGCGCATCGCCCAGGGCTGGCTCAAGGATCGCTGTGAGCTGGTGGTGCTGACTCGCGGCAGCAAAGGTGCGCAACTGTTCAGCCGTCGCCATGGTCAATTCCACGCAGCGGCAAGGCCTACGGTCGTCCGCGACACGGTCGGCGCCGGCGATACCTTCCAGGCAGCGCTATTGGCTTACCTGCACGAACAAGGTGTACGGACCGCAGCGGCGCTGGCCGAGCTGGGTCGCGACCAGCTCGAGAGCATGCTTGGTTTTGCGGTGCAGGCAGCGGCCGTCACTTGCTCACGCACCGGCCCCGACCTGCCCTGCCGATACGAAATTGACTGGCCAGCGTCGCAACAGTGTCTATAAGAACAAGGGGTCGCCTGCCGCCTGACGCATCAGAGCCCCCTATCAGCAACAGACCAGAACAATAAGAGTACGGTGCAACCCGCAATGAAAGGATTGAAGACTACCGACCCCTCCTACGAGTTGATGGACGATCACCACGGCAATTCGCTCATCTATCGGCAGCACGGCTTTCCCTGCCCGCTGGTGCGTTGGCACAACCACAAGGAATACGAGCTGCACCTGATCATCGCCAGCGCCGGCAAGGTGTTCATCGGCGACTATGTCGGCAACTTCGGCCCCGGCAGCCTGTTCCTCACCGGCCCGCACCTGCCGCACAACTGGATCAGCCAGGTCGCGGATGGCGAAGTGGTCGCCAAGCGGGACATGCTGGTGAATTTCACCGACGAGCTGTTCGAAGCCGGCAATAGCGTATTTTCCGAACTGCGCCGCCTGACCCCGATGCTGGAACGCTCGCAGTACGGCATCGAATTCCGCTGCCCCAACACCCTGGCCGAGGCCAGTCGCTTGATGCAGAAACTCGCCGACAGCCGTGGCGCCACCCGACTGGGCTATTTCTTCATCATGCTGGAGCTGCTCGCCGAGTGTGACGACTACCAGCTGCTATCCGGCGCGACCTCCTCGCAGCTGGGCGACGACAACCACAGCGACCGCACCAACATGGCCGTCAACTACATCTTCGAGAACTACATGCGCGAGCTGCCGCTGGAGGAAGTGGCCTCGCATCTGAGCATGAAACCCACCTATTTCTCGCGCTTCTTCAAGCGCGCCACCGGGCGTTGCTACGTGGAATTCGTCAACAGTCTGCGTATCAGCAAATCCTGCGAACTGCTGCTGGACAACGAAAAGCCGGTGACCGACATCTGCTTCGAATCGGGCTTCAACAATCTGTCCAACTTCAACCGGCGCTTCCAGCAAATCAAGGGGATGACCCCTTCGCGTTACCGTCACCTGGTCGAGCAACGCCTGACCGAACAGAATCTTGCCGGCTGATACGCAGCACCCTCGCCAAAGCGCCGGGTCTCGCCCTGGCGCAGCCCTCGTCGTCCTCCTCGTCATCGCCGTCGCGGCGGGCACGCTGGCGCATTCGCGACAGGCAGCACGGGTACTGTCGGCACCTGTGAAGGAGTGCAAGAAAGTATCGATCGATGTGCAGCAAGGGCTTTGTACAGGCGCCGCCGCAGCGCTGTAATGACCCCGAGACGCTCGTACCGCAGTACGCGAGCAACAACAAAAACAATAAGCGCTTCCACATCCCCAGGGGTTGGAAGAGGAGACCGAAATGAACCTCAGCAGATTATTGCTCGGCTCTACCTGTATTGCCTTGGCCGGCGCCGCGAGCGCCGCGCAGACTTTGACCATCGCCACGGTCAACAACGCGGACATGATCCGCATGCAGCGCCTCTCCCAGACTTTCGAAAAACAGAATCCCGAGATCGATCTCAACTGGGTCGTGCTCGAGGAAAACGTCCTGCGCCAGCGCCTGACCACCGACATCGCCACCCAGGGCGGCCAGTTCGACGTGCTGACCATCGGCATGTACGAAGCCTCGCTGTGGGGCGACAAGGGCTGGCTGGCACCGATGTCCGACCTGCCCGCCGATTACGATCTCGACGACGTGTTCCCCTCGGTGCGCGAAGGCCTGTCGGTCGACGGCACGCTCTATGCGCTGCCGTTCTACGCCGAAAGCTCGATGACCTACTACCGCACCGACCTGTTCGAGCAGGCCGGCCTGCAGATGCCGGAGCGCCCGACCTGGACCCAGATGGCCGAATTCGCCGAGAAGCTGCACAAGCCGGATCAGGACCAATACGGCATGTGCCTGCGCGGCAAGGCCGGCTGGGGCGAGAACATGGCGCTGGTCACCACCGTCGCCAATGCCTTCGGTGCGCGCTGGTTCGACGAGCAATGGCAACCTGAATTCAACGGCCCCGAATGGACCCGTGCCGCCACCTTCTATGTCGACCTGCTGAGCAAATACGGTCCGCCGGGCGCCTCCAGCAACGGCTTCAACGAGAACCTGGCGCTGTTCAACACCGGCAAGTGCGCCATGTGGGTCGACGCCACGGTGGCCGGCTCCTTCGTCACCGACGCCTCGCAGAGCAAGGTCGCCGACAAGGTCGGCTTCACCTTCGCGCCGCAGCAGGACACCGACAAGGGCTCGGCCTGGCTGTACTCCTGGGCGCTGGCCATTCCCAGCACATCGAAGAAGCAGGAAGCGGCCAAGGCCTTTACCACCTGGGCGACATCCAAAGACTACGCCAAGCTGGTCGCCGAAACCGATGGCGTGGCCAACGTGCCGCCGGGCACCCGCGAATCGACCTACAGCGCCGAATACATGGCAGCCGCGCCGTTCGCCAAAGTCACCCTGGAATCGCTAAAACAGGCCGATCCTGCCTCGCCCTCGGCCAAGCCGGTGCCTTATGTCGGCATCCAGCTAGTGACCATTCCCGAGTTCCAGGCCATCGGCACCCAGGTCGGCAAGATGTTTGCCGCGGCCCTCACCGGGCAGATGCCAGTGGAGCAGATGCTCACCGCCGTGCAGCAGTCGACCACGCGCGAGATGAAGCGCGCCGGCTATCCCAAGTAGGCCAGCAGCCTCCCCGACGCAGCCGTCCAACCAGACAGGGTTCGCCAGAGCCCTGTCAGGAGTGAGCCCATGAGCACCACGAGCACCGCCTTGCCCAAGGCCCCCGACACTCGCACGAGCAGCGAAGCGGACCAGCGCCATCGCCGGCGGCTCGGCCCCGGCTGGTTCCTCGTCAGCCCCTCCGTTGCGCTATTGCTGCTGTGGATGCTGGTGCCGCTGTCGATGACCCTCTACTTCTCGGTCATCCGCTACAACCTGCTCTATCCGGGCGAGAACGATTTCGTCGGGCTGGAGAACTTCCATTACTTCCTGACCGATGCCGGCTTCATGCCCGGCATGACCAACACCCTGATCCTGGTCGGCAGCGTGCTGCTGATCAGCGTGGTGCTCGGCGTGTTGATCTCGGCCCTGCTGGAAGCGGCGGACTTCGCCGGGCGCGGCATCGTCCGGGTCTTGTTGATCTCGCCGTTCTTCATCATGCCGACCGTCAGCGCGCTGGTCTGGAAGAACCTGATCTACCATCCGGTCTCGGGCATTCTCGCCGCCGTCTGGAAGTTCTTCGGCGCACAGCCCGTGGACTGGCTGGCGCAGCACCCGCTGGCTTCCATCGTGATCATCGTGTCCTGGCAATGGCTGCCCTTCGCCATCCTGATCCTGATGACCGCCATGCAGTCGCTGGACCAGGAGCAGAAGGAAGCGGCCCGCCTCGACGGCGCCGGCCCCATCGCCATCTTCTGGCACCTGACGCTGCCGCACCTGGCCCGGCCGATCGCCGTGGTGGTGATGATCGAGACCATCTTCCTGCTCTCGGTCTTCGCCGAAATCTTCACCACCACCAGCGGCGGCCCCGGCTACGCCTCCACCAACCTCGCCTACCTGATCTACACCCAGGCGCTGCTGCAATTCGACGTCGGCATGGCTTCGGCCGGCGGCCTGATCGCGGTGGTCATCGCCAATATCGCGGCGATCATCCTGGTGCGGATGCTCGGCAAGAATCTCACCGAGAAATACTGAGGACAGACCGATGCTGACGCTGAAACAAAGTCGCCGCCTCAACACCCTGCTGGTCGGCGTGCTCGCCTGGGGCGTGGCGCTGCTGCTGTTCTTCCCGATCCTCTGGATGCTCATGACGAGCTTCAAGACCGAGATCGACGCCTTCGCCACGCCGCCCCAGTTCATCTTCACCCCGACGCTGGACAACTACCTGCACATCCAGGAGCGCAGCGGTTATTTCAAGTACGCCTGGAATTCGGTGACCATCTCTTTCGGCGCCACCCTCCTCGGCATGCTGATCGCCATTCCCGCCGCCTACTCCATGGCCTTCTTCGAGACCAGGCGGACCAAGGGCACGCTGCTGTGGATGCTCTCCACCAAGATGCTGCCGGCGGTCGGCGTGCTGGTGCCGATCTACCTGCTGGCCAAGCAGTTCGGCCTGCTCGACAGCCGCACGGTGCTGATCGTCATCTACACGCTGATCAACCTGCCGATCCTGGTCTGGATGACCTACACCTACTTCAAGGACATTCCGCGCGACATCCTCGAAGCGGCGCGCATGGATGGCGCCACCCTGTCGCAGGAGATGCTTCGCGTGCTGCTGCCCATCAGCAAGGGCGGCCTGGCGTCCACCATGCTGCTGTCGCTGATCCTGTGCTGGAACGAGGCCTTCTGGTCGCTCAACCTCACCTCCTCCAATGCCGCGCCGCTGACGGCGCTGATCGCCTCCTACTCCAGTCCCGAGGGGCTGTTCTGGGCCAAGCTCTCGGCCGTCTCCACCCTCGCCTGCGCCCCCATCCTGGTTTTCGGCTGGATCAGCCAGAAACAGCTGGTCCGCGGCCTGTCGTTCGGCGCCGTGAAATAGCACCGAACCGAGAAGAACAACAGAGGATTCGAACATGGCAGACCTGAAGATTCACAACCTGAAGAAAGGCTTCGACGGCAGCGAGATCATCAAGGGCGTCGACCTGGAAATCCGCGATGGCGAATTCGTGGTGTTCGTCGGCCCGTCCGGTTGCGGCAAGTCCACCCTGCTGCGGCTGATCGCAGGGCTCGAAGAAGTCAGCAGTGGCCAGATCGAACTGGACGGCCGCGACATCACCCAGGTCAGCCCGGCCAAGCGCGACCTGGCCATGGTGTTCCAGACCTACGCGCTGTACCCGCACATGACGGTGCGCAAGAACATGTCCTTCGCCCTGGACCTGGCCGGTGTCGACAAGCAGGAAGTCGAACGCAAGATCACCAATGCCGCGCGCATTCTCGGCCTGGAGCCGTTGCTGGAGCGCAAACCGAAACAGCTGTCCGGCGGTCAACGTCAGCGGGTAGCGATCGGCCGCGCCATCGTGCGCAACCCGAAGGTCTTCCTGTTCGACGAACCGCTGTCCAACCTCGACGCCGCCCTGCGCGTGCAGATGCGCCTGGAGCTGTCGCGCCTGCATCAGGAACTGCGCGGCACCGTGATCTACGTGACCCACGACCAGGTGGAAGCCATGACCCTGGCCGACAAGGTGGTGGTGCTCAACGGGGGGCGCATCGAGCAGGTCGGCTCGCCGATGGAGCTCTATCACAACCCGGCCAATCTCTTCGTCGCCGGTTTTCTCGGCACGCCGAAGATGGGCTTCCTCCAGGGTACGGTCGTCGGCGTACATGCCGAGGGCTGCGAGGTGGAGCTGGACGCCCGGTGCCGCCTGCAATTGCCGCTGGGCGGCACGGCCTTGTCCCTCGGCGATCCGGTGACACTCGGTATCCGTCCCGAGCACCTCAACCGCAGCACCGACGGCAGCTGCCAACTGGAGGTCAAGGCCGACGTCAGCGAACGCCTGGGCAGCGACACCTACTGCCACGTCATCACCCAGGCGGGCGAGCCGCTGACCATGCGCATCCGCGGTGATTTCACGCCGCGCTATGGCGAGTCGCTGAAACTGACCCTCGATGCCGCTCACTGCCACCTGTTCGACCGCGAAGGCCTGGCGGTCGGCCAGCCCCTGCGCCAGGTGGCCTGAATCAGCTTGGCCGATCGCCCAAACGGCTGTCGTCATCCGTTTCCGTGTCGCCAGCCGCTACGGCAGATCCCGTGGCGGGGACGCACACGCCTATCCGCGAGACATCCAATGAAGTTGAACGAACAGAATCTGCAACGACTGCCGGCCGGCATCGAACGTCCCGGCTATGCCCTGGAACGGATCGGCACCGGCATCGCCCACATCGGCGTCGGCGGCTTTCACCGGGCCCACCAGGCGGCCTACACCGACGCCCTGATGAATACCGGCGAAGGACTGGACTGGGGCATCTGCGGCATCGGCACCCGCCTCGAGGAAAAGGCCATGCGCGACGCCTTGGCCGCGCAGGATCACCTGTTCACCCTGGTGGAGCTGGATGACCGACCGGATACCGAGGTGCGGGTGATCGGCAGCATTCGCGACATGCTGCTGGTCGAGGACGGCTCGGAAGCGGTGGTGGCCCGGCTCGCCGACCCGGCGATCCGCATCGTCTCGCTGACCATCACCGAAGGCGGCTACTGCATGGACGAAAGCAGCGGCCAGTTCGACGCCTCGCTGCCGCAGATCCAGCATGACCTGGCCACCCCGCGCAGCCCGATCAGCGTGTTCGGCCTGCTCTGCGCGGCGCTCGCCCGACGCCGTGGCGCCGGCATCGCGCCGTTCACGGTGATGTCCTGCGACAACCTTCCCCACAATGGCGATGTCACCCGCAAGGCCACGCTGGCCTTCGCGACGCTGGTGGACGCCGAACTGGCCCGCTGGATCGAGCGCCACGTCAGCTTTCCCAATGCCATGGTCGATCGCATCACGCCGATGACCAGCCCCGCACATCGCCAGGCGCTGCAGGACCGGCACGGCATCGACGACGCCTGGCCGGTGGTGTGCGAACCCTTCGTGCAATGGGTGCTGGAGGACAGCTTCGTCAACGGTCGCCCCGCCTGGGAAAAGGTCGGCGTGCAGTTCACCGACGACGTCACGCCCTATGAGGAGATGAAGATCAAGCTGCTCAACGGCAGCCACCTGGCACTGACCTACCTAGGCTTCCTGCGCGGCTATCGCTACGTCCACGAAACCATGGAGGACCCGTTGCTCAGGCGCTACGTGCAGCGCTACATGGACGAGGACGTGACGCCACAACTGGCGCCGGTACCGGGCATCGACCTCGAACGCTACAAGCGCACACTGATCGAGCGCTTCTCCAATCGCGCCATCGCCGACCAGCTGGAGCGGGTCTGTTCGGACGGCTCGTCGAAGTTCTCCAAGTTCAGCGTACCGACCATCAACCGGCTGATCGCCGACAACGCCGAACTGGACCGCGCCGCACTGGTGATCGCCGCCTGGGCGCTGTATCTGCGGGGCGTCGACGAGAACGGCGAGCGCTACCGGATTCTCGATCCGCGTCTGGAGTTCTGTCAGGACCTGGTCGCCGAGGACGAGGGGCTGGCCGAGCGCCTGCTCGGCCGCGAGGACATCTTCGGTCCGCAGATTGCACGTTCGCTGGCCTTCCGGGACGCCTTCGAGCGCAACCTGCTGCGGCTGCGGTCGCTGGGGGTGAAGGGCACGCTCGAGTTGTTGGTGGGTTAGCAATTATTGAGGTCTCAACCCCGATGCAGTTGTGTTCACTCGTGCACTCCCCTCTCCCTTGATGGGAGAGGGGCCGGGGGAGAGGGTGAAAATGCTCGCCCCCTCTCCCTGCCCTCTCCCGCGAGGGGAGAGGGAATTCATGTCCCAACCATTGTGCAGCGGCCAGCGCAACTGCTCCGGCTATCGAAACCACGAAACGAGCACGAGGAGGCCCCATGTTCCTGGGCATCGACTGTGGCACCCAAGGCACCAAGGCGCTGTTGCTCGACGCCGCGACTGGCACCGTGCTGGGCGAAGGCTCGGCCAGCCATGAGCTGATCAGAGGCCCCAACGGCCGCCGGGAACAGGCGACCGAGCAATGGATCGAGGCGTTCGAAAAGGCTACGGCGACGGCGTTGGCACAGGCCGGAGTGAAAGGTGCGGCCGTGCTCGGCATCGGCGTTTCCGGCCAGCAGCATGGGTTGGTCACGCTGGATGCCGAGGGCCGGGTGCTGCGCCCGGCGAAACTCTGGTGCGACACCGAATCGACTGCCGAGAACCAGCGGCTGCTGGACTGGCTGGGCGGCGAGGCCGGCTCCCTGCGGCGCCTTGGCGTCGCCGTCGCGCCGGGTTACACGGTGTCCAAGCTGCTCTGGATGAAGGAGCAGCATCCCGCGCTGTTCGAGCGCATCGCGCATGTCCTGCTGCCCCACGACTACCTCAATTACTGGCTGACCGGACGTTGCTGCAGCGAGTATGGCGACGCTTCGGGCACGGGCTATTTCGATGTGCGCAGTCGGCACTGGGACGTCGAACTGTTGCGTCATATCGATCCGAGCGGCCACTTGACAGCGGCACTGCCCGAGCTGATCGAAGCCCACCAGCCTGTCGGGTATTTGCGCCCCGAGCTGGCCCGGCGACTGGGGCTGAATTCCCAGGCATTGGTGGCCAGTGGCGGCGGTGACAACATGATGGGTGCCATCGGTACCGGCAATATCGCGCCAGGCGCGATCACCATGAGCCTGGGCACCTCCGGCACGCTTTACGGATATTGCGCGGAGCCCCGCATCAACTCGCAGCCATCGGTCGCGACCTTCTGCTCCTCCAGCGGCGGCTGGCTGCCGCTGATCTGCACCATGAACCTGACCAACGCCAACGGCGCCATTCGCGAGTTGCTGCAACTGGATCTCGACCGGTTCAACGCCCTGGTGGCGCAAGCACCCATCGGCGCCGAAGGCGTGACCATGCTGCCCTTCCTCAATGGCGAACGCGTGCCCGCCCTGCCCCAGGCCAGTGCCAGCCTGCATGGGCTGACCAGCGAAAACCTCACCCGTGCCAACCTCTGTCGCGCCGTGCTCGAAGGCGTGACCTTCGGCCTGCGTTACGGCCTGGACCTGCTGCGCGACTGCGGTATTCACAGCGAACGGATCCGGCTGATCGGCGGCGGCGCGAAGAACCCGTTGTGGCGGCAGATCATCGCCGACGTCATGGGTGCACCGGTCATCTGTACCACGCACGGCGAGGCGGCGGCACTGGGCGCGGCCATCCAGGCGGCCTGGTGCCACGCGCGGCAAGACGATCCGCAGGCCAGTCTCGAAGAGATTTGCGAGCGCTGTGTGAGCCTGGACGAGGAAACTGCCGTCAGGCCTGACACCCGCGCCGTCGCTGCTTACGAGCAGGTCTACCGACGCTATCGCGAGCTGGTGAACAGCCTTTATGGCCAGAGGTAAATGCGGATTCATTCGCGAGCAAGCCCGCTCCTACAAAAGCCAGGGGCGGCATGATCTCGTAGGAGCGAGCTTGCTCGCGAACGCTTCAAGGCCAGCGCTCTATACCTTACTCAGCGGCTACGCAGCGCCTCGCGCGGCACGTACTTGCCCAGCTCGTGCCTGGCGATCGCCACACGGTGCACTTCGTCCGGGCCGTCGGCCAGACGCAGGGTGCGCTGCATGGCGTACCAGTGCGCCAGCGGGAAATCCTCGGAAACGCCGGCACCGCCGTGGATCTGGATCGCGCGATCGATGACCTTCAGCGCCACGTTGGGCGCGACCACCTTGATCTGGGCGATCTCGCTGGCGGCGATCTTGTTGCCTACCGTGTCCATCATGTAGGCCGCGTTGAGCGTCAGCAGGCGCGCCATGTTGATCTCGATCCGGCATTCGGCGATGTGATCGAAGTTGGCGCCCAGGCGCGCCAGCGGCTTGCCGAACGCCGTGCGGCTGACCGAACGCTCGCACATCAGCTTCAGTGCCCGCTCGGCGACACCGATCGAACGCATGCAGTGGTGAATGCGACCTGGGCCGAGGCGGCCCTGGGCGATCTCGAAACCACGCCCTTCGCCAAGGATGACGTTCTCGTAGGGCACGCGGACGTTTTCCAGCAGCACTTCGGCATGGCCATGGGGCGCGTCGTCGTAGCCGAACACCGGCAGCGGGCGCAGCACCTTGAGACCGGGCGCATCCATGGGCACCAGAATCATCGAGTGCTGCTGGTGACGTGGCGAATCCGGGTTGGTCAGGCCCATGAAGATCATCACCTTGCAGCGCGGGTCGCAGGCGCCCGAAGTCCACCACTTGCGGCCGTTGATCACCCACTCATCACCCTCGCGCACGGCGCGGGCTTGCATATTGGTGGCGTCCGAAGAGGCTACGCCCGGCTCGGTCATGCCGAAGGCCGAGCGGATTTCGCCGCGCAGCAAGGGCTCGAGCCATTGCTGCTTCTGCGCCTCGCTGCCATAGCGCACCAGCACTTCCATGTTGCCGGTATCGGGCGCTGAGCAGTTGAAGGCCTCCGGGCCGAGCCCCGAGCTGCCCATGATTTCCGCCAGCGGCGCGTATTCGGTGTTGGTCAGGCCGGCACCCAGCTCGGATTCCGGCAGGAACAGGTTCCACAGCCCTTCGGCCCTGGCCTTGGCCTTCAACTCCTCGACGATGGCGGTGGGCTGCCAGCGATCGCCCTCGCTCACCTGCTGATGGAAGACCTTCTCGGCGGGGTAGACATGCGCGTCCATGAACGCCTGAACGCGCTCGCGCAGCTCTTGAACCTTGGGGGAATAGGCGAAATCCATGGGGCAACCTTCTCTACATTGGACGATGTAACGAAATGCTAATGCAGGGATGATGATTTACCTACGCTATTTTCCTCGTGTATAAACATTCATCACCGATATATGATCAGCACGAAAGGACCCAGCCGGAGAGCGTGCGGACATGAACCTGAACAAGGTCGATCTCAATCTGTTTATCGTCTTCGATGCCATCTACACCGAAGCCAACCTGACCCGCGCCGGGCAGATTGTCGGCATCACCCAACCCGCCGTTTCCAATGCCCTGGCGCGCCTGCGCGAGACCTTCAACGACCCGCTGTTCGTGCGCACCGCACAGGGCATGGTGCCGACGCCGATGGCGCAGAACATCATCGGCCCGGTGCGCAACGCATTGCAGCTGCTGCGCGTGTCGGTACAGGAAAGCCGCACCTTCAACCCGCTGCAGGCGAACAAGACCTTCCGCATCAGCATGACCGACCTCACCGAGGCGGTGGTCTTCCCTCCCCTGTTCCAGCGCCTGCGCCGCCTGGCGCCGAACGTGAAGATCGAGAGCATGCTGGCCAAGCGCCGCGAGACCACCAAGGAACTGGCCGCAGGGCGACTGGATTTCGCCATGGACGCGCCGCTCAACACCGATCCGCAGGTGCGTCACGTCAAGCTGCTGGAGGACAACTACGTCTGCGCCATGCGTCGTGGGCATCCGCTGGCCAAGGACAAACTGAGCGTCGAGGAATACCTGTCGTTGTCCCACGTGCACATTTCCAGCCGCCGCAGCGGCCTGGGCATGGTCGATCTGGCGCTGGGAAAGATGGGCCTGCAACGCAAGATCGCCCTGCGCTCGCAGCACTACATGATGGCCACCCAGGTGATCCAGCACACCGACATGGCGGTGACCGTGCCCGAGCGCTTCGCGCGCCGTCACGACCTGCATCAGGCCGCCCTGCCGGTGGATATTCCGCCGCTGGAGACGCACATCTACTGGCACGAAAGCACCGATCAGGACCCGGCCAACCGCTGGATGCGCGAGCAGATGATCGAGATCGCGCAGCAGGTCACGGCGCAGCAGGCCGACTGAGCCGCTGACGAAGCCGGCAGAACCAATACCTGCCGGTCGTGCTTCGAAGGTGCTTCAGGCGCTTTCGCGCATCATCACTTCGAACCCCACATCGATCCGCCGTTGCGCTGGTGTTTCGCCGCGCATCAGGCTGAGCAGCATCTGCCCGGCCAGCGTGCCGATCTCGCCACGGATGGTGCGTACGGTCGTCAGCGCCGGGTGCATCCAGGCGGCGGCAGGCAGGTCATTGAAACCGGCAATGGCCAGGCGCCCGGGAACGGCCAGCTGCAACTGGCGGGCACGGAACAGCGCCCCCAGCGCCAGATCGTCGTTATTGAAGAAGATCGCGTCGATGCCTGGCTGCTGGGCCAGTAGCCGGTCCAGCAGTTCGGCGCCGAGGCCGATGGAGGACACCTCCGGCGTCAGCAGTTCCAGCGCGGAGTCATAGCGGGACGCCTCGCGCATCGCCTGCCGATAACCTTCGGCGCGCTGCAGCGTACGCGGGTCGAGTTGCGCAGCGGCGAAGGCGATCGTGCGGTAGCCACGCTCAAGCAGCTTGCGTGTCATGGCGGCGCCGGCCTCAAACTGCGAAAAACCGACGCAGTAATCCTCTGGCGCATCACTCAGTTCCATCAAGGTAACGATGGGGCTGGTGTAGCTGCCCAGCACTTCGCGCGCCGCATCGCTGCGCTGGAAACCGGTGACCAGCAGCCCGGCCGGCTGATGGGCCAGATAGGCGCGCAACAGGCGCTCGTCTTCTTCCGGACGGTAGTGGCTGACGCCGATCATCAACTCGTACCCGGCCGGCATCAGGACTCGCTGAATCGCCTCGACGGTATCGACGAACACGGCGTTCGACAGTGACGGGATGATTACCGCCACCAGATTCGAGCGCGCACTGGCGAGACTTCGCGCGGCGGTATGCGGCACGTAACCCAGCGCCTTGACCGCAGCCATGACGCGCTCGCGCAGCGCATCGGACACCCGCTCCGGTTGCGACAGCGCACGCGAAGCGGACATCAATGAACAACCGGCACTGCGAGCCACATCGGACAATGTGACCCGTTCCAGCGAGCGACGGCGACGAGAACTCATAGCGGGACCCAGCGACGAAAGGCGTGAATTCTACCTCGGCACGACGCCCCCGAAGGGACGCGCAGGTTCACTTCGGTGCCTTCGCGATTTCCGCCTGGACTTCATTGAACAGCGGTTCGCCGACGGTATCGATCACGGTCTGAATCGCCGGCTTGGCCTGCTCGCGCATGCGCTGGATCTCCTCTGGAGTGACCTTGTTGATCGCCATGCCTTGCTTCTCGATCTGCGCCAGGGCTTCGCGCGCTTCGGCGCGCGTGTCCTCGCGTTCCGAGTCGCGAGACTTCTTCGCCGCGTCCATGATGATGCCCTGCTCGGTCGCCGAGAGCCCGTCCCACCAGCGTTTGGAGGCCGTGACGATCCACGGGCTGTAGACGTGATTGGTTACGCTGAGGTACTTCTGCACCTCATAGAATTTCGAAGAAAGGATGGTGTTGTAGGGGTTTTCCTGGCCGTCGACCGCCTTGGTTTCCAGCGCGGTGAACAGCTCGGAGAATGGCAGCGGGACCGCATTGGCGCCCATCTGCTTGAAGGTATCGATGAACACCGGATTGGGCATCACGCGCAATTTGATGCCGTTGAAGTCTTCCATCTTCTCGACCGGACGCACGTTGTTGGTCAGGTTGCGGAAGCCGTTCTCCCAGTAGACCAGGCCGACCAGTCCCTTTTCCTGCAGTGCGTCCATCACCTTCTGGCCAATCGGACCATCGAGGACGTGATCGGCCTGCTTTTCGCTTTCGAACAGGAACGGCGTATCCCAGACCGCCATCTCCTCGGCGATGCCGACCAGGGTCGCGGTCGAGCCGACCATCATTTCCTGCGCACCGCCCATCAGTGCGTTCTGCATCTGATCGTCCGAACCCAGGCTGGCAGAAGCGAAGGTGCGCACCTTGAGCTTGCCGTCGGAGGCCTTGACGATCTCTTCGGCAAACAGCTTCGCCGCCCTGCCCTGGTTGCTGTCTTCGTTCAGGCCGTAGCCGAAGCGGATCATGCGTGGACGGATATCGTCGGCAGCCTGCGCAGAAGCAGTTGCAATGGCGCTACCGAGGGTGGTGGCCGCCAGGGCCGCTATGAGAAGTCGTTTCATGCTGTCGTACCTTCGTTGTTTTGTTGTTGTGGATGTAACTGGGCAAGAACCGTGGCCCGGCTTGCTCGACCGGACCGGTAATGGGCTATCAGCGCAGCCATGCCAACGGCACGGTGACGATCGAGGGGAACGCGATCAGCAACGCGACGATGACCAGATAGATCAGCAGGAACGGCATCACGCCGCGCACCAGAACTTCCATGCGCAACCTGCCTATCCCGCCCACGACGTTGAGCACCGTGCCGACCGGAGGAGTAATCAACCCGACCGAGCCGATCAGCACGAACATCACACCGAAGCACACCGGATCGATGCCCGCCTTGATGGCGATCGGCGCCAGTACCGGGCCCAGAATAAGGATGGTCGGCGTGAGGTCGAGCACCATGCCGACCGCGATCATCAGCAGCATGATCGCAACCATCAACAGCCGGGGATTTTCCGCCAGTGGCCCGAGCATCGCAGCGATTTCGCCCGGCAGTTGCGCCAGGGTGATCATGTAGGCCGACACGATGGCGGCGGCACAGAGGAACATCACCGATGCGGTGGTGCGGCTGGCTTGGGTGAGGACTTCGACCAGGCCACGCCAGTTGAGCTCGCGATAGAGCAGCGTCGAGACGGCCAGCGCATAGACCGCCGCCACCACGGCCGCCTCGGTCGGGGTGAACAGCCCGCCGCGCAGCCCGCCGACGATGATCACCGGCAGCATCAGCGCCGCCGCGCCATCCACCAGGGCCTTGCGCCGCTCGGCACCGGTGGCCTTTTCCTGCCGAGGCTCGTCGATGTTTCGCGCGATCATCGTCCAGGCGATCACCAGCCCGACGCCCATGATCAGCCCGGGCACCATTCCCGCCAGGAACAGCTGGCTGATCGATGTATTGGTCACCACGCCATAGATGACGAAGGGCATCGAGGGCGGAATGATCGGCGCGATGATGCCGCCTGCCGCCACCAGGCCGGACGACGAGCTCAGCGGATAGCCGCGCTCGCGCATCATCGGCAGCAACAGCGTGGCCAGCGCGGCAGTGTCCGCCAGCGCCGAACCGGACATGCTCGCCAGCAACACCGAGGCGGCGATCGCGACATACCCGAGCCCGCCGCGCTTGTGGCCGAAATAGGCCTGCGCCATGTTGATGATGCGCCGGGAAATGCCACCTGCGTTCATCAGTTCACCGGCAAGAATGAAGAACGGCACGGCCAGCAGCGGGAAGCTGTCGGCGCCGGCCTGGAGGTTCTGCGCCAGCAACTGCACATCCCAGAAATCCAGATACCACATCAGCACCGCGCCGGTGAGGATCAGCGCAAAGGCGATCGGCATGCCGAACGCCATGAAGCCAAACAGAGAAGACAGGAAGACGACGACGGTCATGTACGGTCCTCGGGTGGGCATTGCCCTGTTGTTATCGGGATGGTTCAGTCGGCCGTTACGTTGGCAATGGCCGTTGGCGGCTGGGGTTGTCCACGCCAGACGTTGACCAACTGGATCAGCGCCAGAACCGCCAGCGCCACCATGCTCGCCATGACCGGCAGCATCGCCATCGCCAATGGATAGCCCACCACGGGACTGTTGATGGTCCAGCCGAACTGCATCTGGTTCCAACCGCCCATGGCGGCGAGGCAACTGGCGCCGGCGACCATCAACCAGCTGATCGAGTCGACGATGCGTCGCAGCAGATGCGGAAAGCGGTCACGGATGATGCTGAAGGCCATCAGCTCTCCCCGGCGCATGCTGGACGCGACGCCGACGAAGACCAGCCAGACGAAGGCCAACCGCGAAAGCTCTTCGGCGCCTGTCCAGCCAGTCCCGAACAGGTAGCGCAGCACCACGCTGCTGAACACCACGACCACCATGAAGGCCAGCAAGGCTGCCATCAGCCAATCGGTGATCCGATCGAAGCCCTGGGCGACCCGACCGCTATAAATGGGTGCGGTGGTCAGTGTGGCACCTATCAGCGCCTTGTTAGCGCTATCAACCGGCTGCGCGGAAAGATTCTCACGCGCGGATATGGCCAGACCGAAGTCCTGCCTGATCCACTCGAGGATTTCTTCGAGAACCGTCTCCCGCGGCTGAGCGGCATCGACCACCAGCACGCCGGGTTCGCCCTCGGGGGATTCCAGCGTGGCGAACTGGCTGTCCACCAGGGAAATCGGCATGAAATGCCCGGCACGGCCGCCGACGCGCTGCACGGCAGTGTCGTAATCGATCGACAGATGGATGAAGTGCAAACCAGGAACCGCATCGCGCAGCAAATTGCGATAGCGGCATTTGAGCGCGGAACAGGCGAGCACGAAACCGACGCCGTCTTCGATGGCTCGTTGCATCTCGGCGATGAGCTTGCGCAACCACTCGACACGGTCGGCATCGGACAGCGGCGTGCCGGCACGCATGCGGGCAACATTTTCTTCGGAATGGAAATGATCGGCTTCGATATGACGATAGCCAAGCGCATCGGCAAGCGCGTGGCTGGTGTAGGTCTTGCCGGCACCACTGACACCCATGACCACCAACGCACGGCCGGTACCGGGGAAAGCACTGTTGAGGCGGGAATCCACTGGTCGCTCTCCAGCAGCATCGAGGTGCTGCGTTTATGATTGTTGCGCCAGATGGTAGCGCTACCATCCATAGTTCATAACTACCGCTCGTCAGGTTCGGGTACGGACAAGATGCATATCCTCGCTTCGGTTATTCCGATGTCCTGACTACAATCGCCGCCGTATCCGAGGAGAGCCGCAATGCCCAAAGCCATGGCACGACACATTCTGGTGAAGACCGAAGCCGAGGCCGCACAGCTGAAGAAGCGCATCGCCAATGGCGAAGCCTTCGACGTGCTGGCGAAGAAATATTCGACCTGCCCTTCGGGCAAGAAAGGCGGCGACCTGGGCGAGGTTCGCCCCGGCCAGATGGTGCGCAGCATCGACCAGGTCATTTTCAAGAAGCCGCTGCGCGAGGTGCATGGCCCGGTGAAGAGCCAGTTCGGCTATCACCTGGTGCAGGTCTTCTACCGCGACTGATAACGCTCCAGCTGCATTTCCCGCAGGCGACTCAGGGTGCGGCGAAACGGAAAGGCCAGGTAGCCGTCCGTATAGAGCTCTTCCATGGCCACCTCGGCCTCGACGTACAACGGCACCCGCCGGTCGTAGCACTCGTCCACCAGAGCGATGAAACGGCGGACGGCATCGTCGCGCCGCGCGAGCTGCGGCAACTGGCGGTCGCCGGCCTTCACCTGCTGCGCCGCATCTTCGGTTCCGCGGGCAATGCGCCCTTCCCTTTGCTCGCCGCCCAGCGCCGGCACTTCGCCGAGAAGAATCAGCGGGAAGCGGTCGCACAGCTCGATGAAGTCCAGCGCCGCGAAAGGTTGCTCGCACAGATCGGCGAAGCGGCACCAGATCACCGAATCGCAACGCCGTACCACCGGTAGCGGACGCCGGCCGAGCGTCAGGGGCTCCTGGCTGATGGCGCCCTCGGCCAAGCTTTCGAATACTTCCGCCAGGGCGCTGGCCACACCCGGTTCTCGTACCCAGTAGCGCTGCCGCTGCGCACCGGGACGCAGACGGTGATCGGCGCCGCCGTCCACATCGACCACGTCCATATGGCGCTCGATGGCTTCGATCGCCGGCAGGAAACGTTCGCGATTGAAGCCATCGGCGTACAGCTGGCTCGGCGGCTGGTTGGAGGTCGCGACGATAACCACGCCATGCTCGAACATCACCTGGAACAGCCGCCCCAGGATGATCGCGTCGCCGATGTCGCCGACGAACAGCTCGTCGAAGCAGAGCACGCGGATGTCTTCGCTCAGTTCCCTGGCGAGCGCCTGCAGCGGATCGGCGGTCCCGTTGAGCTGGAACAGCCGCTTGTGCACCCAACGCATGAAGTGATGGAAGTGCAGACGACGCGACGGGACCCGCAAGCTGCCGTGAAACACATCCATCAGCCAGGTCTTGCCGCGCCCCACCGGGCCCCACAGATAGACGCCACGCGGAGACATTTCCGAACGTTCGTCATGCAGCGCTTCATGACAGTACTGCAACCGTTCGACGGCGACCGATTGAGCCGCATCGCTGACGAAGCCCTTGTCGGCGATAGCCTGTCGATACAGGGCAAGTGGGGACGCTGGTTTCATGCGGGCCGACCGAAGCAGGAAAAGGAGCGATGGTAGCGCAGCGCTCCAGGGCTGGCGTCACTTGGCTAGGAGACCACGGCTTTCATCAGCATGCCGGCCTGCTGGCGGAGCTGTTCGAGCAATGCCACCTGAGCCGGTGCTGTCGATTCCTGTATCCGTTCCAGGGCGTACAGCGGCACCTGGATCGTGGGCTCCAGCAGGCGCGCCTGGACCTTCTGGCCATCGCCGGCCAGCGCCGTCAGCGGGTCGACCAGTGCCAGCCCCTGCCCCGCTGCCACCAGTGATCGCGCGAGCTGATAGGTCTGCACCCAGGTATCGATACGCGGCGGCGGATCGAGCTCTTCCAGATGCCCGCGCAACAAGCCGCCAAGAGCGTCGCGGGTATCCAGGCCGATCAAAGGCGCGCCGGCCAGTTCCTGCAACCGCAAGGGTTGCGTCAGTTCCGTTGCGCCCCACCAGTTGGCCGGGGCGATCACCATCATCTGCCCCTGCGCGAGCACCTGACGGCTCAGCCCCGGATGCTCCACCGCCTGCAGCGTCAGCCCCAGATCGGCTTCGCGCATCAGCAGCGCCTGGACGATTTCCGCGGTGTGCTGGGTGGCGAGCTGGCACGGCGTATTGGTGAAGTGCTGCCGCCAGCGCTGCAGTGCCTGGGGGATCAGCGCCTGGGCCAGCGCCGGCGTGCAGATCAACCGCAACGCCCGCTCTTCGCCCCGGCCAAGGTTGCCGGCGAGGCGTCTGAGTCGTTGCAGATCGGCCGCCAGGCGCTCGCTTTCCTGCTGCAGGATTCGCGCTTCGGCGGTGGGCTGAAGCTTGCCGCGCACGCGACTGAACAGCGCGAAACCCAGCTGCTGTTCGGCATGCTTGAGAATCTTGCTCGCCGCCGGTTGCGAGATATGCAGCAGTTGGGCCGCCGCGGTCAGGCTGCCGGTCTGCAGGATGGCCTGGAAGAGTTCGATATGACGAAGGCGCATGGGCAGTTTCCCTGAATCAGGTCGGCTGAAGCATAACCCCAGGTTATGGGTTGCCCTCAACCTTTCATTGGCCGCTTCGCTGGCGCACCCCTAGTCTCCCATCATCACTTTCACGGAGCGGCATGATGCGAATTGCGGTAATCGGCGGTGGCGTCATCGGCCTGACCACGGCCTATGCGCTGGTGCGCCAGGGGCATCAGGTCGAGCTGATCGAAAAACGCGACCAGGTGGCGATGGAGACCAGCTTCGCCAACGGCGGCCAGCTCAGTTACCGCTACGTTTCGCCGCTGGCCGATGCGGGTGTGCCGTTGCAGGCGCTTGGCTGGATGCTCAAGGGCGACCAGGCGCCCCTGCGCTTTCGCCCACGCATGAGCATGCAGCAATGGCGCTGGTGCGTGCGTTTTCTGCTCGCCTGCCGCCGCTCGACCAACAAGCGCAACGGCGCGCATCTGTTGCGCCTCGCGCTGCACAGCCAGCAGGTATTGCGCGACTGGCGCGAACAGGACGGGCTGGACGGCTTCGCCTGGCGCGCCAACGGCAAGCTGGTGATCTATCGCAGCCGTGCCAGCCTGGACAAGGCAGCATTGGGGCTGAGTGACGATGGCAGCCAGCAGCTGCTCGATGCCGACCAATGTGTGGCTACCGAGCCCGCCTTGCAGCCACTGGCCGACGCGCTGCAAGGTGGCATCTATTCGCCCGGCGACGAGGTCGCCGATTGCCATCTGTTCTGCCGTCGGCTGCTGGAGCGGCTTGGCCAGTCGCCGAACTTCCGCCTGCACATCGGCCAGACGGTCGACGCATTGCGTCGAGAGCATGGGCGGGTACGCGCGGTGCGGCTCGGCCATGACGAACTGGACGTGGATCACCTGGTGATCGCCGCCGGCGCCGCCAGCGTGGCCTTGTTGCAGCCGCTCGGCATCGAGTTGCCGATCTATCCGCTCAAGGGTTACAGCCTGACCATGCCGCTGGGCGACCAGGCGGGAATCCCTGACACCAACGTCACCGACTACGATAACAAGGTCGTTTACGCGCGCCTCGGCGACAAGTTGAGGGTTGCCGCCATGGTCGATATAGGCGGCTGGGACGCCAGCCTCGACCAGGGACGGATCGGCATGCTGCAGGACCTGGCCAGCAAGACCTTCCCCGCCGCGGGCGACTACCGCGGTGCCGTCCAATGGGCCGGTCTGCGTCCCGCAACGCCGGAAGGCACGCCGCTGCTGGGCGCTGCCGGTATCGACAATTTGTGGCTCAATGTCGGCCACGGCAGCCTCGGCTTCACCCTGGCCTGCGGCAGCGCCGACGTGCTCTGCGGGCTGATCGGCCAGCAGCGCTCCGTCATTGCGCTGGACGGGCTGTCCCTCGCTTCCTGACTACAACACGAGAGGATCTGGAATGACCCTGCAACGCATCAATACCAACGATCGCATGTCCGCCGCCGTCACCTTCGCCAACCTGGTGTTTCTGGCCGGGCAGGTGCCGGATGACCGCAGCGAAGATGTCGCCGGGCAGACCCGGCAGGTGCTGGCGAAGATAGACAACCTGCTGGCCGCGGCCGGGTCCGACCGTTCGAAGCTGCTCAGCGCACAGATCTGGCTGAAGGACATCGAAGCCGACTTTGCGGCAATGAATACGGTCTGGAGCGAATGGTTGCCGACCGGTTGCGCACCGGCGCGGGCGACCGTCGAGGCGCGCCTGGCCTCGGCGGACGTGCTGGTGGAGATCATGGTGATCGCCGCCAGCGCCTGAACGAGCGTTGGCAATGGCGCCGACAGCGAAGCCGCATGAGCCTCGCCGTCGCGCCGCAGGACATGAATGCACCCCTGTTTCACCAATAACAACAACATGAGAGGGATTCGACGATGAACCAGAGTATCCGTATCGGCCTGCTGGGTTGTGCCCTGGCGGGCTCGCTGGCTGCGACCACGGCCGTGGCCCAGGAACGTTTCGTCACCATCGGTACCGGCGGACAGACCGGCGTCTACTACACCGCCGGCCAGTCGGTGTGCCGCCTGCTCAACCGCGCCGAAGTGCAACCGGCGATCAAGTGCAACGCGCCTTCCACCGCCGGCAGCGTGACCAACATCGTCTCGCTGCACAACGGCGAGTACGAGCTTGGTTTCATCCAGTCCGACCACCAGCACAAGGCGCTGCAGGGGCTCGCGCCGTTCGACAAGGACGGCCCTATCGATGAGCTTCGGGCGGTGTTTTCCCTGCAGACCGAGATTCTCACCGTGGTCGCCCGCGCCGACAGCAGCATCGAGACGGTCGATGACCTCAAGGGCAAGCGGGTGAACATCGGCGTACCAGGCTCCGGTAGCCGCGACACCTTCGACGAGGTGATGAAGGCCAAGGGCTGGAGCAACGCCGACTTCGCCCTGGCCGGCGAGCTCAAGCCGGCGGAAATGGCTTCGGCGCTGGGCGACAACAACCTCGACGCCATCACCTACGTGGTCGGCCATCCCAGCGGCGCCATCCAGGAAGCGCTGACCAACGTCGAGGCCAGGTTGATTCCGGTCAGTGGCGCGGAAATCGAGAAGCTTCTGCAGAGCGCCAGCTACTACACCGCCGCCGAGATTCCAGCCGGGCTCTATCCGGGTGTGGATTCAGCGGTGCCTTCGATCGGCGGTAAAGCGGTGCTGGCCGCCACCACCAAGACCGATCCCGAAATCGTCTACCAACTGGTCAAGGCCGTATTCGACAACCTCGAACGCTTCAAGCGCCTGCATCCCGCCTTCGCCGACCTCGAAGCCAAGGACATGATCCGCGTCGGCCTCACCGCGCCGCTGCACGAAGGGGCCGAGCGGTTCTACAAGGAAAAAGGCTGGCTCTGAACGGCAGAGCGCCACTCTCATCGAGTGGCGCTTCAGGCCTGCGCTGGCGTACCGAGCCCCATCATACGCAGGCCTTCTTCCGCACCATCTGCCGCACCTTGCGCAGCAGCTCTTCAACCTGGATGGGCTTGGTCACCATATCCATCCCCTCACGCAGGAAGCGATCTCGACGCACCGCATTCTCCGTGTAGCCCGTCATGAACAGCACGGGCAGGTCCGGGCGGTGAGCGAGAGCGGCATCTGCCAGTTCCCGCCCGGAAAGCCGGGGCAGACCGACATCCGTCAGCAGAAGATCGATCGAGAAGTCATCCTGCAGCACCGAGAGCGCTGTAGCGGCATCCCCCGCTTCGCTGCAACGATACCCCGCCTCACCGAGCAGTTCGGCGACCACCATACGCACCGCTGGCATGTCTTCGACGATCAGTACGTGCTCGCCATTGCCCATGGGCGTGTCATCGACGGCGCGCACTGGCTGACGCGCTGCGACGGTGGCCGGCAAGACCAGCGTCACCTCGGTGCCCTGGCCCACGCGGCTGCTTATACGCGCCTCACCGCCGGATTGCCTGGCGAAACCGTAGATGGACGACAAACCGAGACCGGTGCCATGGCCGAGCGGCTTGGTCGTGAAGAACGGATCGAAGACCTTGCTGATGATTTCGGCATCGATGCCTATGCCGTCGTCCCTGACGCTGAGCGCGACGTAGCTGCCTTCAGCCAGCCCCGAACCGCCGGTCGAGTGCAGAACGGCAGTGCTGATCGTGATGTTGCCACCGCGCGGCAAGGCATCGCGGGCGTTGATGACCAAATTGAGCACCGCGCTTTCCAGCTGGCTGGCGTCCACCTGGGCGATGGCGCCTTCTTCGCACAGTTCCAGGGTCAGCGAAATGTGCTCGCCGATGGTGCGCCGCAACAGCTCTTCGAGCGACTGGATCTTTGCGTTCAGATCGGCCGGGCGCGCATCCAGGGGTTGCTGGCGAGCGAACGCCAGCAGGCGATTGGTCATCGAGGCGGCACTGCGCGCGGAATTCAGCGCGGTATCCGCAAAGCGCAATGCGGCCTCGTTCCGCCCCTCGCCCACCCGCTTCTTCAACAGCTCGATGCCGGTGATGATGCCGGTGAGCAGGTTGTTGAAATCATGCGCGATCCCACCCGTCAGCTTGCCCAGCGAATCCATCTTCTGCGCCTGCATCAACTGCGCTTCGGTGCGTACCCGCTCGGCAACCTCGCGTGCCAGCTCGTTGTTCGCATCGTCGAGCTGTTGCAGCTGCGACCGCTCGCGCTGGCGCTGCTCGGTCACGTCCTCGACGAACACCAGGCCGATCTCGAACGCGTGGTATGGCGACATCTGCCATGTGGTTTCACGCAGCTCGCCGTCCACACGCATGGTCAGCGTTTCGTGCCACCGCTTACCGCTGCAAAGGCTCTCGCGCAGGGCCTGGAGTTTGGCCTCCTGCCCATCGGCCAGATAAGCCGACAAGGCCGACGGCGCCTGTAGCTTACCCAGCAGCAGCTTGAACGCCTGATTGCACTCGTGAACGTTCAGTTGCGCATCGATCAAGACGATCGGCGCCGGCACGTAGGTGAAGATCTCCCGGAAACGCGCTTCACTCTCGCGCAGCGCCTGCTCCGTGTCGCGCACACGAAGCAAGGTGCGCAGCGTGGCGAGCAGGACGTCGGGGTCCACGGGGTGTATCAGATAGGCATCCGCACCGGCATCCAGGCCGGTGATGATGTCGCCGGTCAGGATCGACGCGGCGGAAACATGGATGACGGGCAGCAGTCGCGTCCGGTCGTCGGCGCGGAGCTGGCGAACGATGTCGAACCCGCTCATGTCGGGCAGGTTCACGTCCAGTATCAGGGCATCGATGGCCTCCGCCATGATGGTCGCAAGGCCCTCGGTGCCCGTTCCGGCCTCCAGCACGGCATAGCCATGACGCTCCAGAACCCGACGAATCGCGTAGCGCGTCGCGGCGTTATCGTCGACCACCAGGACCGTGCTTTTACTCACCATCGAGCGGCTCCGCTGTAACGGCTAAAGGAATGATGACGAAGAAGGTCGAGCCCACCCCGGGCGTGCTCTCCAGCCCGACGCTGCCACCCAGCAACTCGGCGAAGCGCTTGCACAACGACAGTCCCAGGCCCGTGCCGCGCAGACGCTTCTGCAACGGCGAATCGATCTGAACGAAGTCCTCGAACAGGTTTCGATGCAGATTTTCCGGAATACCGATCCCCGTGTCGGAAACAGCGAAGCGGATATTGCCGTCACCTTCGGTTCGCGCGGAAACCCTCACTTCGCCCTGCTGGGTGAACTTCAGCGCGTTCGAGATGAAGTTACGCAGGATCTGCGCCAGCTTCTTGTCATCGGTGTACAAGCGCGGGATGTTCCTGGGCTCTTCGAAAATCAGGTCGACCGAGTCGCCATCCAGAATTGGCCGGAACATCCCCCGCAGCGCCGAGAACAGATCGAACATGTCGAACCAGGCGGGCGAGATGGTGATTCGTCCCGCTTCGATTTTCGCCAGGTCGAGCAGATCGTCGACCATCTCGCTGAGCTCCATGGCCGCGCCGCTGATGAACATGATCTGCTTGTGCTGCTCGGGGCTCAGCGGTCCATCCAGCTCGTCGCTGAGCAGCCGCGTGATGCTGCGGATCGAGCCCAATGGCGTCCTGAATTCGTGGCTCATGTAGGACAGGAACCGGCTTTTCAGATCGGAGGCCTGCCTCAGCTGTTCGGCCTGGGTGTCGAGTTCGGCATACAGGGCAAGAACGCCCTGGTTGGTTTCCTCGAGTTCGGCGCGCAGCAATTCGTTCTCGCGGCGCAGTTCTTCAACAGCCTCGGGCTCCGTGCCCTCCGGCGCCATCGCATCAATCACCGGTAGCCTCCAAAGCAATTACCAGAACGGTCACATCATCGCGGCCCCGGCAGAAGTCACGATGCAACACAGTGGCGATGAGTGCGGGATGGCGGTGCGCCAGACCGGGGTAATCGCCCAGATCCCAGCGTGACTGAAGGCCATCGCTGTAGAGAATCAGCAACTGGTTTTCCTCGATCGGATAATCGAAGACCTGCGCCTTGCGAAACCTCGAACCGACGATGCCGGGGTGCGAGGCCAAGCCACGGCTCGCCCCTCGAGTCAACAGACGCGCACCGATGTTGCCTACCCCGGCGAAACGCAAGACGCCGGAGCCCATGTCGCCCAGCGCAACCGCGGCCGCACCGCCACGCGTTCCGCTCATCGCCTGATGCATCTGTTGCATCTGGACAGCCGGATCGGCAAATGGATCGGCCGCGAACGCCACTGCACCCGCACGACTCGCCCGTTCGGCATCCTCGCCATGGCCGATCCCGTCGATAACCAGCGCACTGAGGCGCTGCCCATCGGCAGCCACCTGCCAGACATCGCCGCAGGCCGGATCGCCGTTGAGCGCATGCTGGCTGACACCGAAACGCAAGGCTAGCGCCGAGGAGTGGCGGGGATACAGCTGCACGAGCACGACCGAGCCCCGGGCATCGGAGAAGACGTCGAACAGCTGCGCCTGTCGCACCAGGGCACCGAGCCCGGTGCCCTGGGTGCCGCCCGTGGAAAATCCATCCGCCAGGCACTCGTTGGGATTGAAGCCTGGGCCCCGATCGACGCTGATCACTTCCATGGCGAAGCCGGTGCTTGCCGGAATGGCACGCAGATGCAACGCGCCATGCCCGGCATGCTTGAGCAGATTCGTCGCCAGCTCCGTCGCCACGAGCGCCACGCGGCCGGCATCGGCCTCATCGAAACCCAGCTTGCTGGCCATGCCGTGCGCAACGCGCCGGGCGTGGCCAACCTGGCTCTCCTCCTCGACCGGCAGTACCAGCGTCGGGCTGCCGCGAACATTCAGGACCATTTGGCGATGCTTATGCGAGTACCGGCGCCCGGCGAACTGTCCAGATCGAATTCGTCCACCAGCCGCTTGGCGCCCGTAAGCCCAAGCCCGAGGCCGCCACCCGAGGTCCAGCCGTCGGTCATCGCCAGCTTGATATCTGCAATACCCGGCCCCTCGTCGCGAAACGTCAACCGAATGCCTGACCGGGGCCCTTCGGCGAACAGCGCCCAGTCCATATCGCCTCCGCCGCCGTAGACGACGGTGTTACGCGCCAGTTCGCTCACGGCGGTGACCAGCTTGGTCTGGTCGACCAGGCGCATGCCGCAATCCTGAGCCAGCTTTCGCACGATCTGGCGGGCGATCACCACGTCCTGCTCGATGCGCACCGGCACACTGCCGCTTGCACGTTCGATCATTTGTCGGTCATCCGCTGATGCAACAGCTGCATGCCCTTCTCGACGTTGAGCGCAGTGCTGACGCCCTGCAGCGTCAGTCCCAGCTCGACCAGCGTGATGGCGACGGCCGGCTGCATGCCGACGACGACGGTCTCGGCATCCATGATGCTCGAAAGGCCGGAAATCGAACTGATCATCCGCCCGATGAACGAATCGACCATATCCAGTGCCGAGATATCGATGAGCACGGCACGGGCCGAAGTCTGACTGATCCGCTCGGCAAGATCGTCCTGCAACGTAAGGGCAAGCTGGTCGTGCATGTCGACCTGGATGGTAACCAGCAGGAAGTCACCCATCCGCAAGATTGGTATGCGCTCCATTAAACCGCCTTGCTTACGGTCAGCCCGGAACGGCGCAGCGCAAGCGCAAGCGCGTCGGCGAGGGACGCCTTGGTGACGATCCCCTGGAGGTCGAGCCCGAGGTGGACGATGGTTTGCGCGATCTGCGGACGCACGCCGCTGATGATGCAGTCGGCACCCATCAGGCGGATCGCGGTGACTGTCTTGAGCAGATGCTGCGCCACGAGCGTATCGACGGTGGGCACACCCGTGATGTCGATGATGGCGATCTCCGAGCCGGTATCGACGATGCGCTGCAGCAACGACTCCATCACCACCTGGGTGCGCTGCGAGTCGAGCGTACCGATCATCGGTAGCGCCAGGACGCCGTCCCAGAGTTTTACGACCGGCGTCGAAAGCTCGAGCAGTTCTTCTTGCTGGCGCTTGATGACGGCTTCGCGCGACTTCTGGAAAGTGCGTACGGTGTGCAACCCCAGCTCATCGATGAGCTCCGACAGTGCCCACAGCTGGTCTGCCAGCATGGCGGGTTCGTCGGCATATTCGGCCTGCAGCAGCGGCATCATCGGGCGTTTGAGCGAGAAGATGAAACCCGCCGTCTGCTGCGAATCGAAGCCCAGCAACACCCGGCTGTGGGAGAGTTGTTCGAGGAACAGACGCATCTCGTCCCACTTGATGCTCTGCAGGTCTTCGGATGCGCCCTTGCCCGCCTCGGCGATCAGCAGGCGAATGAAACCCGCGGTCTGCTCGCGGAAATCACCAGCCTTGACGTTGCGGTACAGGCCGCTGGCATCCAACCCTGAGGTCCAGGCATCGAGCAGTTTTTCCTCGTTGTTGCGGATCGCGTTTAGAGTGCGTTGGTGCAGAGATGTCATTGGCGCTGGTCCTCAGCTGAGCGTAACGATTACCTGGGCTAAGAGTCGCTCCATAGCCGCGGGTTCGATGGTGGGTAAAAATAGAGTCGGTCGCTTCCAGCGACCACGGAAGGCTACGCCTCGAGTGATGAGGCGTATCTGAAAGAGGAGCCAATGCTGCGCGCTCTTGCCGCTGGATTGCAAGCCTGGCGAATACGCCGGAGGTGCCTCCAGGCGCACGTATTGCTTGGCGTCCGTGCCGGCGATATTCCACAGTCTCCACTCCATGGAGCGGATAAGACCGTGACCGCGCGCGGGTCACCGCCCGTCCTTGAGCACCATGGGCAACCCCGCGACCATGAAGGTCACCCGATGCGCGCGCGCGGCCACCGCCTGGTGCAGCCAGCCGGCTTCATCCACATAGCGCCGGGTCAGCTCGCCCAGCGGCACCACGCCGAGACCGGTTTCGTTGCTGACCAGAATGATCCGCCCCGGCAGCTTGCCGAGGCTTTCCAGCAGGGCGTCACGCTCGGCGACCAGTCGCGCCGGGTCGTCCAGCATCAGCAGGTTGGTCAGCCACAGGGTCAGGCAGTCGACCAGCAGGCAGCGCCGGGCGTCGGCCTGTTCGCTTAGCACCCGCGCCAGTTGCAACGGCTCCTCCACCAGCGACCAGTGCGCGGGGCGGCGCTGGCGATGCAGGGCGATGCGCTCGGCCATCTCGCCATCCAGCGACTGGCTGGTGGCGATATAAGTGACGGCCAGATCGCTTTCGGCAGCCAGGCGCTCGGCCAGGCGGCTCTTGCCGGAACGTGCGCCACCGAGGATCAGTTCGATCATGGCCGGACTCTCCTGAAGGTCATGTCAGATGCCGCACAGCGCGCGCAGGCGCGTGACATCCAGGTGCGCCTCGACCAGATCGGCCAGGCGCTCGATATCGCGCTCGCGCAGCGCGTGGTAGTCCACCGTCTCGACCTCACCGAGCCCGGCCCAACGCAACAGCACGGTGCAGGCCGCCGGACTTTCGAACAGGCCGTGCAGGTAGGTGCCGAGCACCTGGCCGTCGGCGCTGACGGCGCCATCGCGGCGACCATCGTCCAGTTCGACCGCGGCCTGGCGCAGCGCCGGTCCGTCGCTCACCCCCGCATGGATCTCGTAGCCGCTGACTTTGGCACCCTCCAGGCACAGCCGCCCACGCACATTGCGCAGCTGCTTGTCGGCTTCGAGCACGGTGTCGAATGCCAGCAGGCCAAGCCCCTCGCTCTCGCCGGCCGCCCCTTCCAGCCCGAGCGGATCGGCGATGCGCTGGCCGAGCATCTGCAGCCCGCCGCAGATGCCCAGCAGCTTGCCGCCATAGCGCAGATGACGCTGGATCGCTGCCTCCCAGCCGTTGGCACGCAGCCAGGCGAGATCGGCACGCACACTCTTGGAGCCGGGCAGGACGATCAGGTCGGCGGCAGGAACGGGTTGTCCGGGACCGACGAAACGAAGATCGACCTGCGGGTGCAGACGCAGCGGATCGAAGTCGGTGTGGTTGCTGATGCGCGGCAGCACCGGCACCACCACTTTCAACACTTCGGCGGCCTTGGCCGACTGGCGCACATCGATGGCATCCTCGGCTTCCAGGTGGAAATCCATCAGATACGGCAGCACGCCCAGCACCGGCTTGCCGGTACGTCGCTCAAGCCAGTCCAGCCCAGGTTGCAACAGTGCGATATCGCCGCGAAAGCGGTTGATGACGAAGCCCCGCACACGCGCCTGCTCCGAAGCGCTGAGCAGCTCCAGCGTGCCGACCAGATGAGCGAAGACACCGCCCTTGTCGATATCGGCAATGAGGATCACCGGGCAGTCCACCGCCTCGGCGAAGCCCATGTTGGCGATGTCATTGGCGCGCAGGTTGATCTCGGCAGGCGAGCCTGCACCCTCGACCATCACCACGGAATACGTCGTACTCAAGCGCCGATGGGATTCCAGTACCGCCTGCATGGCCACGCGCTTGTAATCGTGATAGACGGCGGCATCCATCTGAGTGACGGCCCGCCCATGAATGATCACCTGGGCGCCGGTATCGCTGTTGGGCTTGAGCAGCACCGGGTTCATGTCGGTGTGCGGCGCCAGCCCGGCGGCCTGGGCCTGCACCGCCTGGGCGCGGCCGATCTCGCCGCCGTCGGCGGTCACCGCGCTGTTGAGCGCCATGTTCTGCGGCTTGAACGGCGCCACCGCCACGCCCTGGCGCGCCAGCCAGCGGCATAACGCGGTCACCAGGGTGCTCTTGCCGGCGTCGGAGGTGGTGCCCTGCACCATCAGCGTGGTCATGCGTTCTGCTCCCGGTAATGCCGAAGGGCCTGCTCCAGCCTCGCCCAGCCCGACTCCTCACCGGGCAGGCCGAAGCGCAGGCCGAGCGGCATGAACAGCCGTGTGAGGATACCGGCACGCGCTAGGTGATCGTGCAACTGTGCGGCCTTCGCATCGCACACCGTCTGGAACAGCGCGCAGCCACCGGTCGGCGGCAGTTCCTGTTCGGTCAGCAGGGCCGCGAGCCGCGCGCCATCCTCGCTCAACCGCTGGCGCTGTCTGCGCTGGCCCTCGGCATCGGCCAGCAGGACACTGCCCAGCCACCGCGTCGGACCACCGACCGGCCAGGGCCCGAGCTGCTCCTCGAGCACGCGTAGCAACCCGCCATGGGCCAACGCGAAGCCCAGGCGCGCACCGGCCAGGCCGAAGAATTTGCCGAACGAACGCAACACCACCAGCCCCGGCAGATGGCTGTGGGCAGCCAGGCTGTGCTGCGGCATGCAGTCCATGAAGGCCTCGTCGACCACCAGCCAGCCGCCGTGGTCAGCCAGCCGGGCATGCCAGTGCAGCAGTTGCTCGGTGCCTATCAGCCGGCCGCTGGGATTGTTGGGGTTGACCACCACCAGCACGTCAAGCCGATCGAGCGTCTTCGGCACGCTGGCTTCGCAGAGTTCGACCAGTTGATGCCCTTCGCGCCGCCAGGCCTCGGCGTGTTCGGCGTAACAGGGTGATACCACCCCGACCCGCGCCGGCCCGCGCAAGCGAGGCAGCGCCTGGATGGCCGCCTGCGATCCGGCCAGCGGCAGCAGCGAACGGGCGCCGTAATAGTGCTGCGCTGCGGCTTCCAGCCCGTCGTCGGCTTCCGGCAGACGGCTCCAGGCATTCGCGGGAATTTCCGGTATCGCCCAGCCATAGGGGGCGATGCCGGTGGACAGGTCGAGCCAGTCCGTCAGCGCGACTCCATGGCGCTGCGCCGCCGCCCGCAGGCGCCCACCGTGCTCAAGCATGCAGCCAGCCTCCGATCAGCAGCACCACTAGCCAGACGCCGACGCCAGACCAGACCAGATCCAGCGCGCGCTCGATATCCCCCGCCCGTGGCGGCTCGCCCTCGCCCAGCGGCGGTCGCGTGTGCAGTTCGCCGTGATAGATCGCCGGCCCGCCCAGGACGACGCCCAGCGCGCCGGCGCCGGCGGCCATCACCGGTCCGGCGTTGGGGCTGTCCCATGAGGGCGCCTGTGCGCGCCAGCAACGCAGCGCCTGGCGGGTCCGGCCGAGCAGCGCATAGGTCAGCGCCACCAGCCGCGCCGGTAGATAATTGAGTGCATCGTCGATCCGCGCCGCGGCCCAGCCGAAGCGCTCGAAACGTTCGTTGCGATACCCCCACATGGCATCCAGGGTGTTGCTCAGGCGGTAGAGCACGACACCCGGCGCACCGGCAATCACAAACCAGAACAGCGTAGCGAATACCGCATCACTGCCGTTCTCTAGCGCCGACTCGGTGGTGGCGCGGGCCACGCCCGCTTCGTCCAGCGTCGAGGTATCGCGGCTGACGATATAACCGACCCGCCGGCGCGCCTCCGGCAGATCACCCAGGCGCAGCGCCCGCGCTACCGGCAACAGGTGCTCGCCCAGGCTGCGCAGGCCCAGGGCCAGGTACAAGAGCACGATTTCCACCAGCCAGCCGATACCCGGCAACAGGCTGAGCAACCAGGCCAGCCCCGTCAGTGGCAGTACCGCCAGGCACCAGGCCGTCACGCCGTGGCTGCGCCAGCCGCGCGCTTCGGGCCCGTTGAAATGCCGTTCCAGGCGATCGGCCAGCCGCCCGAAGGCCACCAGCGGATGCGCGCGCTTCGGCTCGCCGAGCAACGCATCCAGGGCAACGCCCGCCAAACAGCTCAACGCAAGGCTCAAGGGCGTCGCCCCCATTGGTCCTCGTACAGCAGCTCCGCCAGTGGTCGCCCCTGGGTCCAGCCTTCCAGCTCGAGCATCGGTGCTGGATAGAAATCATGCACCGGCCCGAGGCATAGAATCGCCGCCGGCCTGGCGCCGGCCGGCATGCCCAGCAGCTCGGCCAGCGCCTGCGGCTCGAACAGCGACACCCAGCCCATGCCCAGCCCCTCGGCGCGAGCGGCAAGCCAGAGGTTCTGGATGGCGCAGGCCAGCGACGCCAGGTCCATTTCCGGCAGGGTGCGGCGGCCGAACACATGGGCGTCGCGGCCATCCATCAGCGCGGCGACCAGCAACTCGGCGCACTCGTGGATGCCCTCGACCTTCAGCCGCATGAACTCGCTGGACCGCTCGCCGAGCGCCTCGGCAGTACGCTGGCGCTCCTCCTCGACCAGCGTTCCGATACGCTCGCGCAGATCCCTTGTGGTGATGCGAATGAAGCGCCAGGGCTGCATCAGGCCGACGCTGGGCGCCTGGTGTGCAGCCTCCAGCAACCTCGCCAGCAGCTCCGGTGCCACCTCGCCACCTGCGAAGTGACGCATGTCGCGGCGTTCGGCAATGGCGCGGTAGACCGCCGCGCGCTCCTCGGGACTGAAGGCATGTTCGCTCATGGACGCAACAACTCCGCGGCTGCGGTCGGATCGGACGGCAGGTAGAAATGGATGTAGGACGCCGTCAGGCGCCCCTGGCGGTAGACCGCCTCGGCGGTGCGCTTATAGTTCGGGCATTCGCCAAGCGCAAGCGGTTGCAGCGATGTTTCCAGCGCCGAATGGTGGAAGGTGTGCCCGCGCAAGCGCCCTTCCGGCAGCTCGACCGTCTGCAGCGCCAGCGCCGTCAGCCGCGGCTGCAGCCGCGCCTCGCCGGGCAGTAAACCAAGCATGGCGCCGTGTGTGCCGGCCTTGTCGGTGAGGCCGTCGAGCAGATAGAGCATGCCGCCACATTCGGCGAGGATGGGCTTGCCGGCGGCATGATGGGCACGGATCGCTTCGGCCATCCCCTGGTTGTCGGCCAGCGCGCACAAATACAATTCGGGATAGCCGCCGGGCAGGTAGAGGCTGTCCACCAGCGGTAGCGCTGTATCGGCGAGCGGCGAGAAGAACACCAGCTCGGCGCCCAGCTGGCGCAACAGGTGGAGGTTGGCCTGGTAGAGAAAGGCGAAGGCCGCATCGCGTGCCACGCCGATGCGCACGCCCTGCAGCAGCGGTTCCACCGTGCGCGAAAGCGGCGCGGCAAAGCTCACCGCCGGCGGCAGCGCCACATCGGCGCTGGCCTCCAGGGCATCGGCGGCGGCATCCAGGCGTGCGTCCAGGTCGGCCAGTTCGTCGGCCTGCACCAGCCCCAGATGGCGGCTCGGCAGTTCGACATCCGTGCTGCGCGGCAACGCGCCGTACCAGCGAATCGCCTCCGGCAGGCTGTCGCGCAGGATCTCGCCGTGCCGCGTGCTGCCGACGCGGTTGGCCAGCACCCCGGAAAACGGCAGGTCCGGCTGGAAGCTCGCCAGCCCATGGGCCAGGGCGCCGAAGGTCTGCGCCATGGCCGCACCATCGATCACCGCCAGCACCGGCACGCCGAAACGCCGCGCCAGGTCGGCGGCGCTGGGGTTGCCATCGAAGAGCCCCATCACGCCTTCGATGAGGATCAGATCGGCTTCGCCGGCGGCTTGCCACAGCAGTCGGCGCGATTCCTCCTCGCCGACCATCCACAGGTCGAGCTGATAGACAGGCTGGCCGCTGGCGCGAGCGAGAATCATCGGATCGAGAAAGTCCGGCCCGCACTTGAATACCCGCACGCGCTTGCCCTGGCGCGCATGCAGCCGAGCCAGGGCGGCGGTGACGGTGGTCTTGCCCTGCCCGGACGCGGGCGCGGCGATCAGCAATGCCGGGCAGCTTCGGCTATTCATCGCAGCCTCGCAGGGCGAGTCGAGTCATGGTGGATGTAAAGAGCGACATCCACCCTACGTTTCCGAGGTCTGGCGTAGGGTGGATGACGCTTCACCCATCCACCGACAACGCGGGCGGTGGATGAAAAAGGCGCCATCCACCCTAACTGACCTGTAAGCATCGGCATCAGAACTCCACGCCCTTCTGCGCCTTCACGCCCGCCTTGAACGCATGCTTGACCAGGTTCATTTCGGTGACGGTATCCGCCGCCTCGATCAGCCCGGGCGGTGCCCCGCGACCGGTGACCACGACGTGCTGCAGCATTGGCCGCGACTCGATATCGGCCAATACCGGCTCCAGCTCCAGATAGCCGTATTTCAGCGCGATGTTCAGCTCGTCAAGCACCACCAGACCGATGCTTTCATCGGCCAGCAGCTCACGCGCCACTGCCCAGGCCTCCTGCGCCTTGGCGATGTCGCGCTGGCGGTCCCTGGGTTTCCCAGGTGAAGCCTTCGCCCATCACGTGATAACGCACCTCCTCGGGGAAGCGTCGGAAGAAGTTTTCCTCGCCGGTGCTGGCCGCGCCCTTGATGAACTGCACCACGCCGACCTTGATGCCGTGGCCCAGCGCGCGGGCAACCATGCCGAAAGCCGAGCTGCTCTTGCCCTTGCCGTTGCCGCTGTGCACCAGCAGCAGGCCGTACTCGTCCTGGGCCTCGGCGATCTTCGCGTCGACCACCGCCTTCTTGCGCTGCATGCGCGCCTTGTGCCGCTCGTCGCGCCCGTCCATCAGTGCACCTCCCGTGCGCGTAGGCGCAGCGCCGAGAAAATACCGGCATGCAGCACCAGCGCCGTACCGACGTAGAACGCCAGGTTACCCAGATGACGCGGCACGTACTGGGCGATGCGCGCCAGGAAGCCGGTCAGAGTCGGTTCGGGGTAGCGACCGGAGAAGAAGTAGAAACCACCGCCGGAGAACAGATAGGCGACGAAAGCCGCACCCACCAAAGTCAACGCCAGCACGGCCAGGCTGCGCAGGTTGTCGCGCTGCCAGCCGGCGAACAGCCGCCCGGCCAGCCACAGGCTGCCGTAGGCCGGCACCAGCGCCCAGTAGGCCGGCGACAGGCACCATTCGCTGATGGTGCCGCTGGCCAGGGAGCCGAAGTCCAGCACCGATGCCACGGCGAACAGCAGCACGAACATCCAGCGCGGACGCAGGTAGAAGCCGGCCAGGAAGAAGATCGACCAGCTGGCGCTGGGCAGATTCTGGACGCTAGCGAAGTGTTGGCCACGGGTCATGGCCATCAGCAGGATCATCGCGGCGCCTATTGCCAGTTGGGCGCGCATGGACAGGACGTGCATGCTGTTATCCTCCGGATTGCCGGTTTACAGGGCCTGATAGCGCACGGTGAAATACACCGCGCGACCGGGCTGCTCGTAGGTCTGTGCGGTTTCGTAGTCACGGTCGAACAGGTTCGCCAGCTTGACCTGCAAGCGCCAAGCCTCGTCGAAACGGTACTCGCTGCGCAGGTCCACCAGGGCGTAGCCCGGCATGCGCGAATCCTCGGCGTTGCTCGCCTTGTCGAAGCGCTCGCTGGCCGCGTACAGCGACGCGCCCAGGCCGACGGCGCCGAACTGGCGATCAAGGTCCAGGTTGAACTGGCGCTTGGCGCGGCGCTGCAGCAGATGGCCGTGGTTGGCCTTGCTGCGGTCCTGCGGGTCCATGAAGGTCATGTTGGCAGCCACGTTCCAGCCGGCCAGCACGGTGGCGACGCTGGTCTCGATGCCGCGGATGCGCGCCACGTCGACGTTTTCCGGACGCATGGGGCTGCTGCCCGCCCAGACGATCAGATCTTCGATCTGGTTTTCATAGGCATTGATGTTCCACTCACCCCAGCCATGACTGCCGCGGATGCCGATCTCGTAGCTTTCCGATTCCTCCGGCTGGAGGTCCGGGTTACCTTCCATGCCCCTTGTAAGCGGGTAATACAGATCGTTGAAGGTCGGCGCGCGGTAGGCGGTGCCATAGGCGGCGGTCAGCGTCAGCGCGTCGCTCAGGTCGAAGCTGTAACCCAGGCTTCCGGTGTCGTGCGCACCGAAGAACTCATCCTTGTCGCGACGCAGGCCGGCCTGCACGCCGTGGCGGCCGAAAGCGGCCTGGTACTGGACGAAGTAGCCCTTGTTGTAGCGGTTGTCCTCGGCATAGTCGTCGCTGCTGTCGACACGATCCTTTTTGTAATCCATGCCGAGGCTCAGCACCTGCGCCTCGCCGAAATTGAAGTCGTTCTGCCAGCTCAGGCTGTCGCGGCGGGTATCGAAGCGCGAATTGAAGTCGCCGTCCTGAAATCTGTCATCCAGGTCCTCGCTATGCCCGGCCTGCAAGGTGACGTCCCAGAAGGCCAGCGGCGAGAAGCGCGCGCGACCGCTGAGCGCCTGCAGGGAGCCGTCGCTGTATGCATTGGTTCCACTGAGTCCGTTTTTGGCGCTATAGCTACGGGCATCAAAGTCGCTGTGGTTTTCGCTCTGCAACCAGCTGCCGTCGAGCTCCAGGCCGTTGTCGAAGCGATAGCCGGCGCGCAATTGTGCAGAGAGTTCGCGGTAGCCGTCGGCATCCGGCTCGAAGGCCTTGGGTTCGTTGCTGCGATAGGCGCGAGCATTGATACCGTCGGTGGACTCGCTGGCCACGCCGAGGTTGAACCAGCCGTTGCCGTGACTGCCGGCCACACCGGCCGACCCACTGTAGCTCGAACGCGAACCGGCACCCACCGAGAAGTAAGGCTTGAAGCCCTTGGCGCCACCGCGACGGGTGAATATCTGGATCACCCCGCCCATGGCTTCCGAGCCGTACAGGCTGGAGCGCGGTCCACGGACAATCTCGATACGCTCGATCTGCTCCACCGGGATGCTCTGCAACGCGGCGCTGCCGGAGGTGGCCGAGCCGACCCGGACGCCGTCGATCAGCACCAGCACGTGCTTGTCGCTGGTGCCGCGAATGGACACCGAGGTGCTCTTGCCGCGCCCGCCGTTGCTGGTGACGCTGACTCCGGCCAGGCGCTGCAGCAGCTCCGGCACGCTGCCGGCCTGCTGGCGTTCGATCTCGTCACGGGTGATGAGGCTGCTGGAAGCGATGGACACCGGCGAATGGCCGGTCCGGCTGGCGGTGATCACCTGCTGGCCCAGCAGCAAGGCATCGCCATGATCGGCCAGGACACAGGAAGGAAGGCCCAGCAGCACCGCGGCCAGGGGAAGGGAATTGCGCATTGGATCGAGGTTCTCCGTCGTGCCCACCCGCACGACCAAAATGTCGGTGGAGACAGACGGAAGAACTTGAAAGAAGGGAGTACCGCAAAGGTACGCACCCGCTCAGCGCCCGCCGCACTGTCAGTGAAATGCGACAGGCCGGTCTCCGGGCTTGCGAGCGGATGCGTCATGGCATCCCGAAACCGCGCCTTCCTGTGCGTGGAGCACAGTGGCCGTTGCGGTTTCTCGACTCGCCTACCGTTGCGGGGGCAGCGCCGGAATCTTCGTGAGAATGGACCGGCTTCCCTGTTTCACCCATGTGGCTTTTTGCCAAGGGCACCTGAGGCGACGCGGAGGTTAGTCCAAGGCCGGGCGCCGCGCAACCGCGAGTTACGGCGTCGGATCGCAACGAACAGCGGCTGCATGTGCGCGCCGTCCCGTCCGAGCCAACAGCGCCGGACAGCCACACGCCGGCTGCCGACATGGACCAGATTGGAACCGCCGGAGTAAAGCTCCTCCCTGCCACCAGCGAATATTCGTCTCGCTCAACTGAATTGTTATGATATAACATCTTCGATCACACCAATTGCGAGGCCCCCATGAAGCCAGGCATTCATCCCCACTACCGCCCCGTGCTCTTCCACGACACGGCGGCGGATGTGTATTTCCTGATCGGCTCGACAGCCGAAACCACCCGTACGCATCAGCACAGCGATGGCAACACCTACCCGTACATCGCACTCGATGTGTCCAGCGCATCGCATCCGATCTACACCGGCAAGCAACGCAAGACCACTGCCGAAGGGCGCATCGCCGGTTTCAACAAACGCTTCGCCGGGTTTACCGCGAAGAAGTGATCTCTCTCACCGCCAGAAGCGAGTCGGCCCGAAGCCCGGGCGGCTCGCTTGTGGCCAGCCCTTTCAGGGTGCTTCTAAAAACGTAGGCGAGGCAGCCAGCGCAAGGCGAAAACAGGCGAAAAAGCGCAGTTTACGAGTTGTAAATGAGCATTTTGAGCCTGTTTTCAACGCAGCGATGGCAACGCAGGTAGTTTTTAGAGGTGCCCTTCAGCCAAGGAAGATGCGATGTCCCGCTGCACCCGCCTTCACGTCCTGCCCAAGCCCGCACGAATGATCACCGCCCTCGCCTTGCTGCCGCTGTCGGCACTCGGTGCTGCAGAACGGATAAATCTCGAACCCACAGTCGTTACGGCCACCTCCACCGAACGTCAGCTGAACGACGCACCCGCGAGCGTTACGGTCATCAGCCGTGAGGAACTGGCCCTGCGACCCGTGCAGGATCTGGAAGACGCCCTGCGTGGCACGCCGGGTCTGCAATTCACCGGCATCGGCATGGCGCGCCGTGGGGTGAGCATCCGGGGGATGGGCAGCGAGCACACGTTGATTCTGGTGAACGGACAACGCATCAACAGCGCGGCCGGCGCCGTGGCGCATGCCGATTTCGATCTGGGCTGGGTGCCGGTGGAGGCTATCGAGCGAATCGAGGTCATACGCGGGCCCATGTCGTCGCTATACGGCTCCGAGGCGCTGGGCGGTGTGGTCAACGTCATTACGCGGCGCGGTACCGACGCGTGGCACGGTGCGGCTCAGTTCAACGGTGGCGTCCGCGAGGATGGCCGGGGCGGTCAGACACATCACCTGGGTGTCTATGCCGGCGGCCCGCTGGTGCCGGGCGTGCTCGGGCTGTCACTGAGCGGCGAGACACGACGGCGCCAGGACACGCCCCTGCACAACGACGCTTCCCAATCGGAAATCGAAGGTCGGGACGCGCAAAGCGCCAGCGCCACTCTGAGCTGGACCCCGGACACGGCGCAGCGCATCGACTTCAGCTACGCCAACGGCCTGGAGGATCGCTGGCGCAACACCCGTAGCGCTGGCCGCGCACCGGTGGAATATGAATCCAGCGATCGCATCGAGCGCGAGCGTTTCTCCATCGCCCACAGCGGCGACTGGGCCTGGGGCAGCAGCACCTTGCGCGCCTACCGCAACACGCTGGAGCGCAACCAGCGCTACACCAACGGTGTCGTTCCGACGTCCCCACGTCAGGAGCTCACCGACGACATCATCGATGGCAGCCTGAGCCTGCCGCTGGCAGACATCCACCTCGTCACTTTCGGCGGCGAATGGCGCAAGGAGCAGCTGGAGGATGGCGGTTTCGTCACCGGTGATGCCCAGAACATTCACCGCGCCCTGTTCCTGCAGGATGAAATCCAGTTCGATCCGTCCTGGTCGCTGGTGCTGGGCAATCGCTTCGATCAGCATGAGCAATACGGTTGGCACAACAGCCCTCGCGCCTACCTCATCCATCATGTCAACGATGCGCTGACCATCAAGGGCGGTGGCGGTCGAGGCTTCAAGGCGCCGTCGCTCAAACAGCTTTCACCGGGCTACTCGGCCATCGGTGGCGGCGGCATGTTCACCATCTACGGCAACCCCGACCTCGAGCCCGAAACCAACACCACTTACGAGATCAGCGCGGACTATCAGGCAGACGGCTGGTCGCTGAACGCCGGGATATTCCAGAACAACGTGCGCGGCCTGATCCAGACCGTATGCGTTTCCGACTGCGGCCAGCGCGGCCGCGAGGTGCGCAACTACGACAATGTCGACAAGGCACGCATTCGCGGCCTCGAACTGGGCGGCGGCCTGGACCTGCCAGCCAACCTGCGCTGGGACCTGAACTACACCTATCTCGACGCCATCGACCGCAGCGCCGACCGGCGTCTGGGCGACCGCGCCCGCCACCTGGCCAACACCCGGCTGCAATGGTCGCCAAGCGCAGCCTTCAGCGCCCAGCTGCGTGGCGAGTACGTCGGCAGCCAGCTGACTTATTCCAGCAACACGGCCTATGGAGTACCTGCCTACAGCCTCTGGCACCTGGAGCTGACCCAGCGCATCACCGACGACATCAGCCTTCGCGGCGGCATCGAAAACCTCACCGACGAGGACTTCAGCGACGCCTCCGACAACTTCACCTTCGCCGAGCCAGGTCGCACCTACCACATCGGCGTGAGCCTGAGGTTCTGAGATGCGCAAGCTGAGCCTCTTGATGCTGCTGGCGCTGTTCGGGTACGACGCGGCGGCGGCCGATCCCGCACGACAAGACGCCGTCCAGGTACGGGTGCTGACGACCGAATTCGTGCTGCAGGGCAAGCTCGACCGGCTTGCGGCATGGGCAGCCGAGTCGAACGTCACGCTGAACGGCGTGCGCATCGCATCGTCCGCCGACCGGGCCGAGCCCAGCGATCCGGACCTCCTGATCCTGGATACGCCGCGCCCCGCCGACCTCACGCGGGTGCAGCAGTATCTCGGCGATCGGCTCAGTGCTGGCGACACGCCCTGGATACGCGTCGGCGGCGGCCCCCCAGCCTTCGGCAACCTGCCGACAACGGTCGCCAAGCGCCTGATCGGCTACTACGGCAACGGCGGCGAGCGCAACCAGCGTCACCTGTTCGCCTACCTGCGTGCCTGGCATGACGGCGATGCCACCGATGCGATTCCCGCCCCGGCGGAACTCGCCCATGCCGGCATCTACCACCCTGCTGCGCCAGAACCCTTCGAGCACCTCGCGGATTACCTCGCCTGGGCTGCCGATCGCTGGGCCGCAGACGCACCGCGCGTGGCCTTCGCCATTCACCGCGGCGCACTGGTGGACGGTCAGCTGCAACTGATCGATGAGTTGATCGACCGCAGTGAGGCACGCGGCCAGGCGCCGATGGCGTTCTGGATGGACGACCGGGACCCGCAAGCGCTGGGCAAACTGCTCGGCCCCGCCCACACCGATGTGCTGGTCAACCTGCAGCACATGCAGAACGGTCCGGCGCGGCAGGCTGAATTTCTCGCACTGGGCATCCCCGTGCTGTCGACCCTCACCTGGCGCGACGGTGACCGAGAACACTGGCAAGCCTCCAGCAGCGGCGTCTCGCCGCGCACCGCCGCCACCCTGCTGACGGTGCCGGAAAGCTGGGGCATGACCGATCCGCTGGTGATCGCCGCCATCGAGAATGGCGAACCGGTTTCGATTCCGCAGCAGATCGACGCGCTGCTGGCCAAGGTCGACCGCCTGACGCGGCTGCGTCGGCTGGCCCCAGCCGAAAAGCGCCTGGCCGTGATGTTCTGGAACCATCCCGATGGCGAAAGGAATGTCGCCGCCTCCAATCTCAACGTGCCACGCAGCCTGGCGCATCTGACCGCCGCGTTGCAGCAGGCCGGTTACCAGGTGCCCGCAACCGACGAGAGCCAATTGATCGAAACGGCCCAGCGCCTACTCGGCGGCTACTACCGACCGGACACGCTCGACCAATTGCTGGCCGACGACCTGGCCGAAACCCTACCGCTGTCGGCCTACCAGCGCTGGCTGGCGACCCTGCCCCGGCCAAGCCGACAGGCGTTGCTCGACCGTTGGGGCGAGCCCGCCGAGCACTGGGCCTTGCGCGAGATCGACGGACAGCCGCAGTTCGTCATTCCCGCCGCACGCCTCGGCAAGCTGCTGCTGATGCCACAACCACCCCGTGCAGGTCGCCCGGGCGAGGCCTATCACGATAGCAAGGTCCCGCCCGATCATCTTTATCTGGCGGCCTACCAGACACTTCACGAGGAGTTCGAGGCCGATGCCCTGATCCACTTCGGCACCCACGGCACCCAGGAATGGCTGCCCGGCAAGGATCGGGGTCTGGCCACGGGCGATTACCCCTTCCTCGCTCTGGATGATCTACCGGTGCTCTACCCCTATATCCAGGACAACATCGGCGAGGCCATCCAGGCGCGCCGCCGTGGCCGCGCCGTGATCGTCAGCCACCAGACGCCGCCCTTTGCGCCTGCCGGCCTCTACGCCGAGTTGCGCGATCTGCATGCGCTCATCCACGAATACCAGCAGCTCGATGAAGGCGCGGTGCGCGAAACCACCGCCGAACGCATCCGCCAGGCGGCGCTGCAGAATTCAATGATGGCGGACCTCGGCTGGGACGAAGCCCGCATGCGCGCCGAGCCGAAGGGCTTCCTGCAGGCCCTGCACGACCACCTGCACGAACTGGCCGAGGCGAACATGCCGCTGGGCCTGCACACCTTCGGCGAACCGGCCTCACCCGAACATCGCCTGGCCACGGTGTTGCAACAGCTGGGCGAGCCCTATCTGCAAGCGCTGGACCTGACCGGGGACGAACCCTTGGCCGAGGACTTCGCCGGGCTGCAGGCGAGCCTTCCCTATCGCATCCTGCAACGCTATCTGCGCGACGGCGAAAGCCTCGACTCGATCGCTGATGCCGGCCTGCGCGAACAGCTCGAACGCGCCCGGCTGCTGGACGCCCATCTGAGCCAAACCGGCGAGATCGAGGCGCTGTTGGCCGGTCTTGCCGGTGGTTTCGTCACGCCCGGCCCCGGCGGTGACCCGGTGCGCAACCCGGAAGTGCCCAGCGGTCGCAACCTGTACGCCTTCGAGGCGGACAAACTGCCGACCCGCGCAGCCTACGACGCGGGTGGCAAGGCGCTGGAGCAGCTGGTCGCCCGCTATCGGGACGAGCATGACGGCGAACCGCCGGAAAAGCTCGCCTTCAGCCTCTGGTCGTCCGAAGCCATGCGCCATCTCGGCATTCTCGAAAGCCAGGTCCTGCATGCGCTTGGCGTGCGCCCGGTGTGGGATGCAGGCGGACGGGTGCGTTTGCTGGAGATCATTCCGGCAGCTGAACTCGGTCGGCCGCGTATCGACGTCGTGGTCCAGGTCACCAGCGTTTACCGCGACCAGTTCGACAGCTTCATGCGCCAGCTGGCCGACGTGGTGGAACGCCTCGCGGCACTGGATGAGCCCGGCAACCTGATCGCCGCTAACAGCCACGCCCTCGCCCGGCGATTGCAGGAACAGGGCTTCGATGCCGAACGCGCCAGGCGCCTGTCGCAGCTGCGGCTGTTCGGCAACGAACCGGGTGACTACGGCACTGGTGTCTCGCAGCTCACCCTCGACTCGACACGTTGGGACAACGACGCCGAACTGGCCGAGCAGTTTCTCTCGCGGCTGCAATATGGCTACGGCAGTGCCAGCTGGGGCGAAAGGATCGAAGGCCAGAATCTGTTCGCCGAACAGCTCAGGGGCGTGCAAGCGGCGGTCATGGCCCGCTCCAGCGAACTCAACGGCGTCTTGTCGACCGACCATCCCTTCGAGTTCCTCGGTGGCCTTTCGCTCGCCATTCGCCATCTCGACGGCGCCAGTCCGTCGCTCTATATCTCCGACCTGCGCAAGACCGAGCCGCGCACCACCGGCGCGGCAAGCTACCTGGCCAGCGAGCTGCGCAGCCGCTACCTGAACCCGCAATGGATCGGCGCCATGCAGCAGGAAGGCTACGCCGGCACCCTGGAAATACTGAACGTGGCCAACAACCTCTGGGGCTGGCAGGCGGCCGATCGCAGCATGGTACGCGCCGACCAGTGGCAGGCGCTGCATGACACCTTCGTCAACGACCAGCGCGAACTCGGCCTCGACCGCTGGTTCGAAGCGCACAACCCCACCGCCCAGGCGCAGCTGATCGAGCGCATGGCCGAGGCGATCCGCAAGGGCTACTGGGATGCCTCCGACGAAACCCGCCGCGAACTGGCCGAACGCTGGCAAGCACTGACGAGCGAGCATGGCGCCGACAAGGGTGAGGCGCTCACCCGCGAATTCATCGAGCAGATGGCCGGCGGTTTCGGCCTCGCACACAGCACGGCACCTGGCGCTGCCGAGCCGGCTTTTTCGAATGCGGCCGCTGGCGAAGCGGTGCGCGGCCAGGTGATGCAGGAGGTTGTCGAGCAACCGACCGAAACGCCGAGCCGGCTGCGGCTCCTGCTCGGCATCACCGTCCTGCTCGTCTGCCTGCTGCTCGGCGCCTTGCGACAGGCGGTAGGGTCTGTTGACGTTTCAGCGCGGGGTGCGCCTTGCAACAGACCCTAACAACCGCCGTGTCGCCCTCCTTTCCTGAACCGAACGAACCGAACCCAATGAACGCACTCGAAACCAGTCTCTACGAACTCACCCGCATTTTCCTCGTACCCGTCTTGCTGCTGATCCTGGCTGCGCTGGTGTATGCCTTTTTCGCCTTGGGCAGCTTCGTGATGGAGGGCTGGCAGCGGCGCCGGGGTCGCTACCAGTCCGCCCTCGCCGCCCGCCAGGCCGCCCATGGCGGCACCAGCGACGATCTCGAACTGTGGATCATGCAGCGCCTGGAATGGCTGCGCGTGACCTCGCGCAGCGCGCCGATGCTGGGCCTGGTCGCCACCATGATTCCCATGGGTCCGGCCCTGCTCGCGCTGACCGAAAGCGATGCCCAGGGCATCGGCAACAACCTGGTCGTCGCGTTCTCGGCGGTGATCCTGGCGCTGGTGGCGTCCAGCATCAGCTTCTTCGTCCTCACCGTGCGCCGCCGCTGGCTGCTGCAGGAGCTGCGCGCCATCGAACGCGCCGGAGAGATGCGCTGATGCGTTTTCTTGATCATGACGATGACGACGATCCGCTGCTCTCGGTGGTCAACCTGATCGATCTGTTGCTGGTGGTGATCGGCATTCTGCTCATCGTCATCGTGCAGAACCCGCTCAATCCGTTCAGCCAGGACAAGGTCGTGGTCGTGCAGAACCCCGGCGAAGCCAACATGCGCATGCTGATCAAGGACGGCCAGGAGCTGAAGCAGTACGAGTCCAGCGGCGAGATCGGCGAAGGCCAGGGCGCCAAGGCCGGCGTCACCTACCGCCTGAACGACGGGCGGATGATCTACGTGCCGGAGGTCGCGCCCGTTCGAGAGGCAGACGAGACATGACAGCCGTCTGCCCAATGAAAGGCCAGCTTTCCAGAGTCGCGGCCTGCCGGACTATGACGGATGCACCTCACGCGAATCCTCGGGCACTTCGTCCCGGTCGTTCAGGCCGTAGTCCCGGATGACCGAGGCGACACGGAGCCGGTAGTCGGCGAAGATGACCTGCCGTCCGGCCTTCTGCGTGGACCGGTGCAGTTCGAAGTTGCGCCATTGCCGTACGGCTTCCTCGTCCCGCCAGAACGAGAGCGAAAGAATCTTTCCGGGCTGGCTCAGGCTTTCGAACCGCTCGATGGAGAGAAAGCCGTCGATGCCGTCCAGGTGCGGACGCAGCGCGCTCGCGGCGTCGAGGTAGTCCCGCTTCCGGTCCGCGTGGGGCAGGACCTCGAAAATAACCGCGATCATGCCGCATCCTCCCCGGGCCATGGCGCTAAGCCAAGCGTTCCCGCCACCACCTCGACGAAGGTTCGTTCCTCCTTGAGGATCAGCCGACGCTGATGAGCCATGGCGAAGTTCCTGCCCCCCTCTTCGTCGGCCTTCAGACGGGCACGGTACGACTCGTAAGCGGCCAGGCTCTCGAACGCGATCAGCCCCCAGGCGACGTCGTTCGTTCCCTCGTGTGGCAGGAAATACCCCAGCAGGTGGCCGCCGCACCTCGGAATGATGCGTCCCCAGTTGGCGGCGTACTCCCTGAAGGCCTCGCGCTGAAAGGGATCGATCTCGTAGCGGATGACGCAGGTGATGCTCATGTGCTGCCCTCCTTCGAACAAGCAATTCACAAGGTAGCGTCTTGTCGATTCCGGTGGTTCGACTAGGATCGAATCATGACCGAAGGCCCCAATATTGCACGCGTCGCAGTACTCATCGGAGACAACGCCCGAGCGGCAGTCCTGTCCGCGCTGATGTCCGGCGGCGCACTGACAGCGACCGAACTGGCCGACATCGCCGGTGTAACCAGGCAGACCATCAGCTTTCACCTCGCGAAGCTGCATGACGCCGGGCTGCTCGAGGTCGAGCGCCAGGGGCGGCACCGCTACTATCGGCTCGACGGCCCCGATGTGGCGCAGATTCTCGAGTCGTTGATGGGCATGGCGCCAAGAGCCGATGAAACCCGCCCGCGCATAGGCCCGTGCGACCCGGCGCTGCGCAAGGCGCGTATCTGTTACGACCACCTCGCCGGGGAGCTGGGCGTGCTGGCATACGATCAGATGCTCCAACAAGGCATATTCGAGAAGCACCAGGAAGGGCTATGGCTCACGGAGCATGGGCGGGCGTGGTTCAGGCGACTGGGGATCGATCCGGATGAAGCGGCTCGCTCGAGGCGTTCACTCTGCAGGTCATGTCTGGACTGGAGCGAGCGCAGGCATCACCTGGCAGGCGCACTCGGGGCCGCACTCATGCAACGTACGCTCGAACTCGGCTGGGCGAAACGAGTGAGCGGTTCGCGCGCCATCCTGTTCAGTGGCCAGGGCGAGACCGCACTGCTGGCCATCCTTCGCCCTGAACACGGCGGGCCTTCGTGACAGTTTTAGAGCATGCCCTGCAAAGCTCCGCCAACCATCAGCAGCGGTGCCAAGGGCAATACCCAGCGCGCGCGCCAGGCCAGCAACAGCACCAGCAACACGCCGGACAGCATCAGCAGGCAAAGCCAGACGACCGAGCCGATCTCCCCGCCCTGGCTATCGACGCAAAGCCACAGGGCCAAGCCGAAGCAGACGACAGCCAGCGCGCGCATGACCGGCTTGCCCGGCAGAAGAGCTCCGTCACGCAACAGCGCCCCACGATGGCGACTCATGGTCAGGCATTGCAGCAGCATCGCCAGGTAGTTCAGGGCAAAAGCCAGTAGCAGCACGCTCATGCCTCCCGTACCCGATTGGCTCGGCCAGGCACCACCGCGCGGGCCGGCGCTGCACTGAAGCGCCGAGCGCACGCGAGGCAGATCAGGCCCGCGGCGATCAGGAACAGGTCCACCGATGCCAGCGCCCAGTCGCCACGCGCCAGGCTCGCGAGCAGATGCCCGTCGGCAGTCAGCCCGTTGAGAAGCGGCAGTCCAAGTGCAAGCACAGCGCCAAGCAATAGTTGGTGGCGTAGCAGTCGGCGAGCGTTCCTGCGCTCCAACACGGCCCAGAGGGTCATCAGCAGCCAGGCGCCGACGAACACCCAGCCTTCGGCAATGGCGCGCTCGCTGAAGGTCGCCGGTATCAGGCGGTTGCCCCAGAGCAACGCCAGGCTGGCGAGCGGAAGGCCGGCGAATACCGAGGCGTTCAGCGCCCGTACCCATACCAGACTCCTGTCACCCCTGCCCTCGCGCTTGGCCAGCCAGACCTGCAGGCCACCGACGAGCATGGCGCAACCGCACAGGCCCATCAGCAGATAGAGCAGGCGCACCAGGCTGCCGCCGAACTGCGCCATGTGCAGGCCGGCCAGCCAGAGGTAGGCGCGATAGCCGGTGGAGGCGTCCTGACGATTGAGCAGTTCGCCGGTGGTGGCGTCGTAGGTGAGGGTGTCCTGAGGCGTACCGATACGCGAGCCGTCCCGCCGGCGCACGTCGACCACGGCCGAGGCGTCATCCGGGTGATGCACGCTGACCCAGCCCACCTCGGCACCGTCCCATAGACGGCGCGATTCCGCTATCAACGCATCGAGCGACCTGGGCGCGGCAGCCGGCTGGTGCAGCTCTTCACGATGGTAGCTGCCCATCACCTCGCCGAAGTACTGCATGACGTTGCCCGAATAGCTCACCTGCGCGGCGGCCGGCATGTAGGACGCGACGAAGATGGCCACGCCGGTATAGGCGAGAATCAGATGGAACGGGAAGCCCACCACGCCGAACAGGTTGTGGGCATCGAGCCAGGCGCGCTGGCCGTTGGCCTTGGGTCGCAGGGTGAAGAAATCCTTGAAGATCCGCCGGTGGATGATCAGCCCCGATACCAGCGCGACGAGCATGAACATGCCCGCCAGACCGACGATGTACATGCCGACGTCGCCCGCGTGCAAGTTGTAGTGCAGCTTGAAGAAGAAATCTCCGCCGAGCGTCTCCGGCATGGGCTCGGGCCGTGCGCCCCGTGGATCGAAGGCCACGTTATGGAAGGTTTCGGTGCTGTCCACCTCCCAGCCGAGCCGCCAGTAGGGTTCCCTCGCGGTGGGGCCGTGCATCCAGAACGCATGCAGCTCCTCGCTGACGTTGCGTTGCAACCAGTCGCGTACATCATCGGCGCCCTGGGTCGAGACCACGCCTTCGTGCAGCGCCGGGCGCATCCAGCGGTTGAGCTCCTTGTCGAAGCAGGCCACGGTGCCGGCGAAGATGATCACGTAGAGCAGCCAGCTCGGCAGCAACCCGCCCCAGGTGTGCAGCCCGGCCATGCTTTGGCGCAGATTCATGGGCGGATTCTCCAGTCTGCGGGAAGGAATGCAGCCAGGCACAGCACAACGGTGAGGCCGACGAGCAACAGCCACACGCGCGTGGCGCTGCGCGCAGCGAACACATAGATGACCACCGCGGTCCAGACGGCGAAGCTGGCCAGGCTGGAAAACACCACGCGGTCAGGCCGCGCCAGCGGCAGGTAGACCGCCAGAAAGGCGGTCACGCCGTAAGCCACCGCGTAACCGCCAACCAGCGCAGCGAGTACACGCGAGGCGATGTTCCAGCGTTTGATAGAGGCATTGCGAATCACGTCTTGTCCTCGGTTGCGGGCCGCACTCGGCGATCAGAAACTGTAGCTCGCGGTGGCCACCACCGTGCGGCGATTGCCGGTGAAGCAGTCGCCACGTGACAGACAGGTGGTGTAGTAGGTTTCGTCCTCGAGGTTGGTCGCGTTGAGGGTGAACGCCCAGTCCTGATAGGCGTAGCCGAGCATGGCGTCGAACAGCGTGGTCGAGGGCGTTTTCAGGCTGTCGGTACCATCCCAGCTGGCACCGACGTAACGCACCCCGGCACCGGCGCTGAAGCCCGGAATACCGGCGATGCTGAAGCGGTGCTGCGTCCACAGCGAAGCCATGTGCTCAGGTACGCTGGCAATGCGCTTGCCCTGCTGCGCTGCCGGGCCCGTTTCCACCTCGCTGTCCAGATAGGTGTAGTTGCCGATCAGGTCCCAGCCGGATGTCACTTCCACCAGCCCCTCGAGCTCCAGCCCCTTGACCCTCGCCTCGCCGGCCTGAATGGTGTTGAGCGGATTCGCCGGATCGGGCATCTGCCGGTTCTGCTCGCGCAGATCGAACACCGCGGCGGTCAGCAGCGTATTGCTGCCGGGCGGCTGATACTTGACACCCAATTCCCACTGCTCGCCCTCGAGCGGATCGTAGGACTGCTGGGTAACCCTGTTCAGGCCGATGATCGGTGTGAAGGACTCGCTGTAACTGATGTAGGGCGCAATGCCGTTATCGAACAGATAGGTCAGCCCCACCCGTCCGGTCACGGCATCGTCTTCCTGCCTTGCCCCACCCTCGACCCGGGTATCGGCCCAGTCCTTGCGCAAACCGAGCGTCAACAGCCAGTTCTGGTAGCGGATCTGGTCCTGCGCATACAGCCCCTTTTGCGCCACGCGCTGCTGCGGCTCGTCGACAAGCGCAATATCCGGATAAAAGGTGCCGTACACCGGATCGTAAAGGTCGAGCGGCGTGGCCACCCCGCTGGCCCTCTTGCTATCCGTGACCGAATGCCGATAGTCGAGGCCGACCAGCAGCGTGTGCTGCAGCGCGCCGGTGTCGAAGCGGGACTCTGCCTGGTGGTCGGCGGTCCAGATCGTCACTTCCGGTTTGGAGACGGACCAGATGCGGTTGACCGTGCGGTCGTCAGCCCCGAGCACTGGCGGCCAGCCATACATCGTCTGGTAGCTGACCTTGCTCTTCTGCCAGCGCAGGTTCTGTCGCAACGTCCAGGTATCATCCAGTCGCCAGCTCATCTGCGAGGTCAGCGCCTTCTGCTCGGTATCGTATTCGTCGAAACCCGGCTCGCTGACGAAGCGCTCGCTGCCGATCTCGCCATAGGGCGCACCGAGCACGGTACCGCGATGCGGGAGGAAGGAGCTGGTGGTGCCGCCGTCGTCCTTCTGCACATTGGCCATCAGTGTCCATTCGAATTGCTCGTTCGGACGCCAGGTCAACGAGGGCATGAACACGAGTCGGTTGTCCTTGGTGTGGTCGACCTGGGTCTGGCTGTCGCGCTGGATCGCCACCACGCGGTAGAGCCAGGTGCCATCGTCGTCGAGCGGCCCGGTGCTGTCGAAGGCGATCTGCTTGCGGTCGAAGGAGCCATACTGCAACTGCAGCTCGTTCTTCTGCTCGGCCTGCGGGCGCTTGCTGACCAGATTTAGCAAACCACCCACCGAACTCTGGCCGTACAGCATCGAGGACGGGCCCTTGATGACCTCGATGCGTTCGAGAGTGAAGGGATCGGTGCGCGTGTTGTTGTATGAGCCGACGCTCTGCTGCAGGCCATCGAGAAAGGTCGTTGGCGTGACGCCGCGCACCAGCGAGGAATCGCCGCGACTATCGAAGCCATAGGCCTCGCCGCGCATCCCCGACACATAGCGCAGCGCATCCTGAATGGTCAGCGAGCCCTGGTCGCGAATGCGATCGCGGGTGATCACGCTGATCGATTGCGGCGTTTCGATGAGTGGCGTATCGGTCTTGGTGGCGCTGACACTGCGCCTGGCCACATAACCGTCTACCGGCCCATTACCCCGCTCTACCTCTCGCGGCGCAGTGATCTGCTGCGCTTCGAGTTCAACCGCCTCCTGGGCCTCGACGGCGAAACAGGCAACCAGCACCGGCATAGCCAGGGCTATCGGACGCAACGAAAAAGGGTGCGAAGCGACAAGGACACGCATGGGAGATTTACCTTCTTATAAGTAATGCAGATCAAACTGATAATGATTTGCATTGATTAGATAAATCCTGCCTATCACTTGTCAATGGCTGAATGAGCGTACAATCGCCACCCGCTTCAAGTCTTGCCGGTGACATCGGCCTGGAAGTGGGATTTGTGGATTGCCATATACAGCGATCTGCGCAAAGTCAGACGTATCGTCGAAGGTTCGAAATCCTGGGAGACACGCCGAGTGCTTACCTTGGACCCCACTGATCCAAAGCATGGGATTGGACATCGCCTTTCGGTCCGTCACTGGCTCGGTCCCACTGGAAGGCCACACAGGACCATGGTCGCCTCATCCAGCGTCGGCCTCGCCCTGTTCCTTCTCTACGCCCCCGCCTTCGCGGCCCAACTCGAATGCCGTGTCGCAAGCGTGACGCGCGGCGACACGCTCATTTGCCTGACGGTCGATAACAGGCAAGAGCTGATCCGGCTCCGCGGGATCGATTCACCTGGACGCAAGCAGCCGTTTGCTGAGCGTGCCCGGCAACACCTCGCGGATCTGGCCCACGGCAAGTCGGCAACCGTCCATTGGACCTACCGCGATCATCACGGGCGCATCATCGGTGCTGTATGGGTAGAGCCGGTCGACTGCCCAGGCTGTGGCCATACCCTCGATGTCGGCAGGGCACAACTCGCGTCCGGCATGGCCCGATGGGCGCAGCGATACGCCAGTCAGCAGCCAGTCGAGGAGCGGTACGCCTACGAATTCGAGGAAAGCGAAGCGCGTGCCCGGCGCACAGGCCTGTGGCGCAAGTTCAAGGAAAGCAGCCAGGCACAGGCTGGCCAATGACCGAGGGAAGCGGCCCCAACGCACGGTAAGAGAGCGCACGGTAACGGTCGGTACAGCCGCCTGCGCATGCGAAGCAAACCAGCTATACCTATGGAACGAAACCACACTGCCATCTTGGCACAGGCCACCAGGTGTCTCAGGCCCGTGTTGCAGGTATGCAGATGCAGGCGCGGGAACGTCGAGCAGCACATGCCGGGCCACGAGTGAGCGTTCTTCTGTTGGTGGTACATCGCTGTCTCAGCAGGTCACTGAGTTTTCGGAAGCCCGAAATAAAATCGCTTGGTAGGTATCCGTTTTCATTGAACCGGACCTACTGAAAGGGAGAAACCATGAATATTTTCAGGATAATTCTGACCGGTGTCGGGCTAAGTGGCATTTTGCTCTTTGGCTGCACGTCAAAAGTCACGAAAGAAGACCAGTACTCTGGCTTTCTGCCAAGCTACGAAGGCCTACAGCAGACCGTTTCTGCAAATGGTCAACCTGTGATGCGCTGGGTCGCCGAGGGGTTCGACCCAGACGCCTACGATACCGTCGCGTTTGAGCAACTCGAGCTGTACCCGGCGCCGCACCCCAATGAGCGAGTCAATCTGCAGACCTTGCGGGAACTCCAGTCAGTAATGAGTTCAAGCGTAAGGACCGTACTCGCGCAGAAATATCAAACGTTGCCTAGGGCAGATGCCGCGCCTGCCAACTCCCGCACTCTGGTATTGAACGCTGCCATCACGGGCGTCTCCGCCTCCGACGAGGGCATGCAGTGGTACGAGATATTGCCCGTAACGGCCGTTGCCGGCGCTGTTTCGAGCGCTGCCGGTTATCGCGACCAGAACACTGAGCTGTACGTCGAGGCCTATGTGGTCGATGCAACCACGGGTCAACCGGTGATAAAAGTCGTCCGAAAGGTTCTTGGCGAGACACTGAAGGACAGCCATCAGGCGATTACTGCCAATGATTTCAAATTGGCGATAAAGGGTTTGGCAGCTGACGTAAACGCATTTGTCCATAGCCGCTCAAGCCCAGCGCCAGGTCACAATTGAGAAGCAGGTACAGCTTCTGTCGCACACTGCTGTACGGGGTTGGGGAGCTATCGTCTCGAAACCGGTACGAACCGTAAGACGATGCCACGCTTGCCCCGTCAGCGCTCCATACAGACCATCACAGCGATATCGCTCATAATCTCGGGCCACTTCATCCAGACATGGCTGGAACACCGGAACCGAAGGACGGCTCGTTGAAATCACCTCTTCGTTGGCTGGTGCTGGGGATATTGTCCAGCGCCCTTCTGCTGATCGTCATCGACATGACGGTAATCTACCTGGCGCTGCCGAGTCTGACCTACGAGCTTCGTGCCTCGGCCACCGAGAAGCTCTGGATCGTCAACGCCTACGCGCTCACCGTCGCCGGCCTGCTGCCCGGGATGGGGGCGCTGGGCGACCGTTTCGGTCACAAGCGGATGTTCATCGCCGGCCTGGTGGTATTTGGCTGGGCTTCCCTGGGTGCGGCCTTTTCGCCCAATCCCGAGGCACTGATTGCCGCCCGGGTGGCGTTGGCCGTCGGCGCCGCGATGATGATGCCGGCGACGCTGGCCATCATCCGCCACGTTTTCGAGGATGATCGGGAGCGCGCCCTGGCGTTCGGCATCTGGGCCGCCATCGCCTCTGGCGGCGCAGCCTTCGGCCCGGTCGTCGGTGGCGTGCTGCTGGAGCATTTCTGGTGGGGCTCGGTGTTCATCATCAATGTGCCGATCGTGGTGCTGGCGTTGGCCCTGGCCATCGTCTGGGTGCCATCCAGACCGGGCAATCCCGAGCGACCGTTCGATCTGCTCGCCTCGCTGTGGATCATGGGTGCGCTGGTCGGGTTGACGCTGGCCATCAAGGAAGCCGGCAAGGCGGATCCGTCGGTGCTGCAAGCCAGCCTTGCGGCGCTTGCGGCATTGCTGTGCGGCCTGGCCTTCCTGCGGCGTCAGCGCCGGGTATCGGTGCCGATGATCGAGTTCTCGCTGTTTCGTGATCGCAGCTTTTCGGCGGGCGTGGTCACGGCCTTGATCGCCTCCGCGGCGTTGATGGGCATGGAACTGGTGATCAGCCAGCGACTGCAGTTGGTCGTCGGCCTGTCGCCATTGCAGGCTGGCCTGACCATTCTGCCGATCCCGCTCGGCGCCTTCGTCGCAGGTCCGCTGGCAGGGCTGGCGCTACCGCGTTACGGGGCCGAACGCATCCTGAGCACATCCCTCGCCCTGTCGGCGACCGGAGCCCTGCTGTACCTGCTGGGCCATGGGGCAGCGCCATGGATGCAGATCCTGTCGTTCAGCCTGCTCGGCTTCGGCATCGGTGCGGCCATGACGGCCGCTTCCAGCGCCATGCTGCTGCACGCGCCGCCGGACCGCGCGGGCATGGCGGCATCGATCGAAGAGGTGTCCTACGAGCTGGGCGGTGCGCTGGGTATCGCCATACTGGGCAGCTTGATGTCCGCGGTGTATTCCGCCGCCTTCGCCACACCGGCGGGAAAGGCAGCGCCGGCGCTGGCCCGGGACAGTCTCGACGGCGCGCTGATCGCCGCCGAGACTCTGCCCGATGCCCTCGCGGCCCCGCTTGTCAGCCTGGCGCAAAACGCGTTCGACAGCGCCTTCGTGACGGTGATGGTGCTGGTCGTCGCCCTGCTCGGCGCGACCTCGATCGGAATAGCCCTGGCCACCCGCCGGGCTGGTTAGCAGGCCATTGAAAAATGTAGGCGAGGCAGCCAGTGCAAGGCAAAAACAGGCGAAAAAGCGCAGTTTAGGTATTCTAAATGAGCATCTTGAGCCTGTTTTTAACGCAGCAATGGCAACGTAGGTAGTTTTTTCAACGGCCTGTTTAGAGCGAACCATCACCGGGTGTATTGCCAGGTGGTGGTTCCTGTGGCCGCCTTTTTACAAGCCCTTGCCCAGCACCTTGCCGTTTACCTCGACCCCGTACAGGTTGATGCCGTCGTTGGCGTGGTATTTGACACGGGTCTTTTCCACCGAACCGTCGATCAAGCGCGGATCCTGCGGGCGCTCGTGGCTGTTCATGAATGCCGCGACGTGCCAGGCGTCCTCATCCGACAGGCTGCCGCCCTTGCCCAGCGGCATGCTTTCCTTGATGAACGCGGCAGCCGTGTTGATCCGGTGCATGCCCGCCCCCCAGTTGAACGAGTCCGCGCCCCAGAGCGGCGGGAACACATAATCGTCGCCTGACTTCTGCCCCTGGCCTTCTTCGCCGTGGCACACCGCGCACTGTGCGGCGTACACCTGCTCGCCTTTCGCCAAGTCATAACCGCCCTTGGGCTCCGGCACCTCGGGATAGGCACGCCCCGGAAGCTCCTGGCCGGTGGGTGCGCCGGTCGAGAGCCAGTAGGAATAAGCGGTGAGCGCGGCGATCACCGGGCCATCCGCATCGGGTGCCTTGCCGTTCATGCTGAACTGGAAACAACCCTGCATCCGCTCGGCGTAGCTGTTCACCTTGTCGTTCTTCTTGCGGTACGCCGGATACATGGGGTACGCGCCCCACAACGGCGCGGAGTTGGCTTTACGCCCCTGCTCGAGGTGGCAGTTGGCGCAGGCCAAGCCGTTACCGACGAATTCCGGCGCCCGGTTCTTGGTATCGACGAATATGGCGCGCCCTTCCTGAACGAGTTTTCCGAATGCGTTATCCGGAATTTCGCTTTCCTCCGGAGGTTGGAAATACTGACTGTCGGCGGGCTTGCCCGCGCTGGCGAGAATCTGCGACTGATCCTCCATCGCGATATCGTCCGCGCGTGCCGAAGCGGCAACGGCAATGAACAGCAAGATGCTTGCGCGAATTTTCATCGTCCTGCCCCCTTCTCGGTCAAGTTGGCGAAATACGTCGAGACGGCCTTCACCTCTTCCTCGGTCAGGCTGCGGGCGATGTGCCCCATCAGGTCGTTGGGATCGTTCTTGCGCGTGCCCTGTTGCCAGGCGACCAGCTGTGAAGACAGGTACTGGGCCGACTGCCCGACGAGTGGCGGGAAGGAGTCGCCGACACCCACGCCGCCGGGGCCGTGGCAGGCAACGCATTCAGGAACGTTGCGCTCCCATGCTCCCCTCAATGCCAGCGTTTCGCCGAGGCCTTCGGCTGCAGCCGCGCGACCGATGGACTCGAACTCGGGCTGCGGCTTGTCTGCCAGCATCGTGGTGACGGCGTCCGCTTCCTCGGAACTCAATGCAGCCGCAATGGGCTGCATGATCGGGTTGGCGCGCTCACCGGAAGCGAAATCGGCCAGCTGTTTTTTCAGGTAGCCGGCGGACAGGCCGGCGAGCCGCGGAAACCCGGCTGCCGCCATACCTTCCCCTTCGGCGCCATGGCAGGTGACGCATGCCATGGCAGCAGGATTGGCCCCACCCTGGGTATAGACGGCGGCTGTGGCAGCGCCTTGCGCATGCATGGCCATGGCCACCAGGAGCCCTGCCAAGGGCCAGTGTGAAACGTTCATGTAACCTCCGATCTTATTGTTGTAAGCATTGGCAGTGAGTCTATCGAAGCGCTCAATGCTCGGCGGACAAGGGCCCCATGATCGCCTTCAGCGACTCGGGCCGAGGAGCACCTTGCTGTTGCTGCAGTCGCCCTTCGGCGTCCAGATAGTAGATGGCCGGCGTCGCCGAGGAACCCATTTCCCCCATCAACGTCAGGTTCGCCTCCAGCTGCTCGTCGACCTTGGCCGAGATGCGTGCGAGCGGCTTGAGTCTGCTCGCCTTGCCTGCCGCCTCATGCTGGGTGAGTGCCGCCTCGGGATCCGCCGCCTCCAGCAGGGCCGCGGACTTGCCGGCACTGTCCGGACGCAGCATGCCGACCATGACATGCCGAACCTGAACATCGCCCGCTTCTACCCAGGGACGTGCCTGTTTCCAGAACATGTTGCAGAACGGGCAGTTGGGGTCGGAAAAGACGTAGACGATACGCGGCGCGTCGGTTGCGCCGTCCTGGATCCAGGTACTGCTTTCGAGTCGCTGCCACATTTCCTTGCCCAGCGGTTCGTACACCAGCTTTTCGAGCGGGGCGTGCGTCAGGTCCTGGCCATTGGCATCGAGCAGGCTGCCGATCAGGACGTGATCACCGTCCGGCGTCAGATACAGCGCAATGCCCTGGCCGTTGTAACGCGCGGCATACCCTTTCAACCCGCCAGGCGCATCGAAGCTGCCCACCACTTCGGCGCCCCGCGACTCGACCGCCTGGATCGCCGGCGGCAAGGCTTCGGCCAATGCCACCGGCGCTAGCAGCAAGGCGATGGCCGACAAGAAAAGGGAAAGTGGTCGAAGATCTTTCATGGTTGCGTATTCACCTCTCACAGGTTGATAAAAAACTACCTACGTTGCCTCGCCTACGTTTTTTAATGACCTGTTAATCGTTCGAGAGCACGCGCCAGGCTGGCGCGAGACAGTTCACCGAGGTGACTGCCGACCTGGCGTCCCTCGGCGTTGTAGAAAAGCGTGGTCGGCAATGCCGTGGAGCCGACGTACTGGCCAAGCCGTCCGCCGGTGTCGAGCAGAACGTTTTCCAGGCCGAGTCCTTCGGTATCGAGGAAGTCGGCAATGACTCGCTCGCCCTCGCCCTGGTTGACGAAAAGAAAGGTCACGTCGGATTCGGCGCGCTGCGCCTCGGCCAGCACCGGCATTTCCCGTCGGCACGGCGGACACCAGGTGGCCCACAGATTGACGACCAGGGGCTTGCCGACAAAATCCTGCAGGGCAACCGGCTGGCCCTGGTGATCCCGCAACCCCATTTCCGGGAGGCGCGTGCCCTGCTCGAACGCGTGGAGGGCAAAGGTGCCCAGCCCCCAGCTCAACACGCCCACCACCATGGCCGAAGCGAGCGGCTTGCGTAGGCTGCCCTCGCGCCAGGCCAGCCACGCGCCGAGCAGTATCGCGACCAGCACGCCCGGCCAGGCGATGAAGCCGCCGTCGCGGATATCGATCACCCGCCAGGGCTCATCACGGAAGTGCTCGAAGTACGCCAGCACGAACGCCAGTCGCGCGACCAGCAACGCCACCAGCAGCAGCCTGAACAGTTGCTGCTCGGGATTGCGCTCGCTGCGCCGCCCGACCCACCAGCCCGTCAGCATGGCCAGCAGCAGGCTCACCAGCAGCAATACATGCGGCACGGCCAATGCCAGAGGCCCCACATCGATCGTCAGCATCAGCCTCGCTCCATGGTTTCGTTCCACCGGCTGAGAAACTGCTCGGCATCGACCTCACCGGTGATGCGCTGGGAGCGCCGCTCCACCCCGTCGGGCCCGATCAACAACAGCGTCGGCGGGCCCATGACCTGGTAGCGATTCAGCAATTCTCGGCTGGCTGCGTTGGTTTTCGTCACGTCGGGACGCAGCACGCGCACATCCTCGAGCGCCGCTTGCACTCTGGCATCACCGAATACCTCCTTCTCCATGACCTTGCAGGACACGCACCAGTCAGCGTAGTAATCGATCAGCACCCATTGCCCAGCCGCCCTGGCTGCGGCGAGCTCACGATCCAGGGCAGCCGGTTCGCGCAGGTCGACGAAGCCATGCGCGGCTTCGACCGCGATCGCCGACGCGACGCCACCGGTAAATACCTCGAGCGGCCGTGTCGGGTCCTGTGCTCCGCCCGCCGCGCCCAGCACCAGCGCCACACCCCATACACCCGACAACGCGGCAACCGACCTGCCCAGGGCCTGGTGTCGTTCGAGTTGACGCGACAGTTGCAGCAGCCCGTTGGCGACCACCACCAGCAGCGCGCCCCACAGCCCGACCCAGACCGCGTCCGGCAACAACGGGCGCAGCACGTAGAGCGCGGCGACCAGGAAAAGAAAGCCGAACGCGATCTTGATGCGATCCATCCAGGCACCCGGCTTCGGCAGAAAGCGATTGCCCAGGGTCACCAGCAGAACCAGTGGCGTGCCTATCCCCAGCCCCAGCGTGAAGAGCACCAGCCCGCCATGCAGCGCATCGCCGCTTTGGGCGATATACAGCAACGCGGCAGCCAGCGGCGCGGTCATGCAAGGCCCGACCAGCAAGCCGGACAGGACGCCAAGTGCGCTGGCCCCTGCCAGGCTGCCGCCCTTGCGCTTGCGTCCGGCATGCTCCAGCCGGTCACGCAGGCCCGCCGGCAGTTGCAGTTCGAAGAAGCCGAACATCGGCAAGGAGAGCAGGACGAACAGGCCGGCGAAGCTGGCGATCAACCAGGGCTGCATCAGCCAGCCCTGCAGATTCGCCCCGAGCAACGCGGCCACGACGCCGAGCGCCGCATAGACCAGCGCCATGCTCACCGCATAGCAGCCGGCGAGCGCCAGACCGCGACGAGGGCTGGCCTGGCTGCCCACCACGATACCGGCCAGGATCGGCAACATGGGCAGCGAGCACGGCGCAAAGGCGAGCAACAAGCCAAGCCCGAAGAAGATCAACAGGCTCCAGCCAAGGGTTTGCTGCTGCAGACCGCTCGCCAACGCCTGGTCATCGGCCTGTACCGGAGCTGACGGGGCCGCACCACCACCCAGCTCCACCGTGCGCGTCTGCGGCGGATAGCAGAGGCCCGCGTCGGCGCAGCCCTGCCAGCCTAGCTCCAGGGCTGCGACATCCACCGCGGGAATGACCACTTCCAGGCTGTCGCGATAGATCGGCGAGTCACCAAAGTATTCATCGTGATACGGCTGGGCAGGCGGCAGTTCCGGCTCGCTACCGGCCGGCAACCCGCCGAATCGCAGCTGCGCCTGGTACAGGTAATAGCCGGGGGCGATATCCCAGCGCAGCACGGCGCCGCCGATGTCGGGTCGTTCGATCCGCAGGCTGAATGCCTGTTCCACAGGCAGGAATTTCTCCTGCTGCTGACCGAAGGTGAACGGCGAAGCACTTGCCAGCTGGACGAACCAGAGACAACAGACCAGAGAGAGGATAATCCTGCGCATGCGCTACACCCTTCGACCAATAACGGAGCGAGCATGGCGGCCCGGGATTAAGAGCCCATTAACAGAGGGCAATCCCAGGGTTACAGGCTCCCGCGCGAATGGAACGAGGCGGTTGCGACCAGCGGATCGGGACTTCGGCGTACCATCTCATAATGCTCCGTTAATCCTGGCGGCCGACACTTGGCCGTCGTGTTCGAGCGATTCCAACCCATGCATGTATTGCTGACAGAAGACAACGCGCTCATCGCCAGCGGCATCGTCGCCGGGCTCCAGGCCCAGGGATTCGCCGTGGCCCATGCCGCCACGGCGGCACAGGCCGATGCGCTGCTGCGCAGTGCTCGCTTCGATCTGCTGATTCTCGACCTGGGGCTGCCCGACGAAGATGGCCTGCATTTTCTCCAGCGCCTGCGCCGGCGCGGGATCGACCTGCCGGTGCTGATTCTGACCGCCCGCGATGCGGTGACCGAACGCGTCTCGGGCCTGCAGGCGGGCGCCGACGACTATCTGGTCAAACCCTTCGATCTGCGAGAACTCGCCGCCCGCCTGCATGCGCTGCTGCGCCGGGCGGCCGGGCGCACCACCCACCTCGTCGAACACGGATCGCTCACCTACGACCCGGCCGCCTGCACGACCTTCCTCGCGGGTCAGCCCGTCGAGCTGTCCCGCCGTGAGCAGGCGTTGCTGCAGGCGCTTCTGCACAATCCAGGCCGCGTGCTATCCGCCGAGCAGCTGAAGGATGCGGTGTACGGGCTGGGCGAGGACGTCGAGAGCAACGCGCTGAACGTGCACATCCATTACCTGCGCAGAAAGCTCGGCAACGGCATCGTCGAGACGGTAAGGGGGCTGGGTTATCGCCTGGGAACCGCCGGGCACGGGTCTGCCCCAACCCGGGAAGCCGACTCGTGAGCTTGCGTCTGCGCCTGACCCTCACGCTCGGCTCGGCCTTCGTGTTGCTCTGGGCTGTGGCGGCCACCTGGATGCTGATGGATGTTCGCAACCAACTGATGCTGTCGCTCGACCAGCGCCTTGCCGCATCGGCGCGGATGGTCGCCGGCCTGCTGGTTCAGCTCCCGCAACCACAGCTGGGCGCAGACGGCGTTACCCGTTTGAGCGCGGAACAGCTCGGCATCGAGAATGGCCTCGCCTGCCAGGTCAGCTCCTTGCGCGGCGAGGTCCTGGCCCGCAGCCATGCGGCGCCAGATAGCGTGCTCGACGCCCAGCGCACCGGCTTTCACGACCAGTTGATCGGCGATACGGCCTGGCGCAGCTTCACCCTGATACAGAATGGAATGCGCGTCACCACCGCCGACCGCCTCGATGAACGCGACACCCTGAAACGCTCGGTCATGCTGGCTGCCGCCCTGCCCGTGCTCGTCGCGCTGCTGGGCAGTCTGATGGTGCTCTGGATCGGTATCGGCAACGGCCTGTCGCCGCTTCGGCGAATCCGCAACGCGCTGGCGCAACGCACGGCCGACTCGGTCGAGCCGCTGCAGACAGAGCGCTTGCCCCGGGAGCTGGTGCCGCTGGTGGAAACGCAGAATCAGCTGTTCGCACGGATCGCGCAAACCCTCGAGCGCGAACGGCGGCTGACCGACGATGCGGCACACGAGCTACGCAGCCCGCTGACAGCCATCAAGACCCACCTGCAGGTCGCCGCCATGACCGAAGGCGACACCGCCAAACGGGCATTGGCGCAGGCCGAAATCGGGACCGATCGCCTGCATCGCACGCTGGAGCAGTTGCTCATGCTCGCGCGGGTCGAAGGCCAGGTTTCCTTCGATGACGGCCTGCGCTGCACTGCCCTCGAAGTGGCACAGCAGGCGATTGCCGACGCCAGCCAGCAGGCCGGACCACCCATCGAACTCCACGCCAGCGAAAACCTGCCCCGCGCCCCGCTGGCGATGCCGCCCGCGCTGGCCATCGCCGCGCTGCGCAATCTGCTGGACAACGCGCGACGCCACACGCGGGACGGCACCGTCGTTCACCTCATGCTGGAACCGCTCGGCGAAGGCAAGGTGCGTTTCGCCGTGCAGGATCAGGGGCCGGGTATTGCCCCCGAACAGGTCGAACGTTTCACCGAACGCTTCTGGCGAAGCAGCAATGGCGATGGCAGCGGACTGGGACTGTCCATCGTCAAGGCCATCGCGGAGCGCTGCGGCTGTGAACTCGCGTTCGAGCCCTGCAGCGAAGGCTTGCAGGTCGAGCTGATCGTCGCGTTGGAGACGCCGGGCTAGCGTGCCAGTCGCTTCGCCCGATCAACGTTTCAGGATCGCCTCGACGATGTTCGCCGGAGCCTCTGAGT